>NZ_JBEXEP010000012.1:0-184945 GCF_040606315.1 Streptomyces sp. NPDC005438 | reverse complement strand
ACGCCCGGTTACTTTCCGAACCCGGAAGCTAAGCCTTACAGCGCCGATGGTACTGCATACGGGAGTGTGTGGGAGAGTAGGACACCGCCGAACTCCTTTTAGGGGAGAGGGTCTTGGTTCTCTGGACGATTTGGTCCAGGAGAATCGGGGCCCTCTTTCTTTTGTGTGTGGGGGGTGGGCCATTTCTGGGAGAGGGGGCCTAGGCCCCCCTTTTTTGTGCCGAGACCTTTGTCCCCGGCCCGGACAGCCCGGGTGCCGGCATCCCTGGTACCGGAGACAGGTAGGGTCAATCCAGCATCACGGTGCCGAGGGTGACCTAGGAGGTTTCGGTGGGGGATCAGGCGACGCAGGTCCAGACGGCGCGGACCTTCACGATCCCCAACATCCTCAGCATGGCCCGACTGGCGGGCGTACCGCTGTTTCTGTGGCTGATCCTGTGGCCCGAGTTCGGTGGGCCCAAGGTCGACGGTTGGGCACTGTTGGTGCTGGCCCTGAGTGGTGTGAGCGACTACCTGGACGGCAAGCTGGCTCGCCGGTGGAACCAGGTGAGCAGTCTGGGACGGGTGCTGGACCCCGCGGCTGACCGGCTCTACATCGTCTCCACGTTGGTCGGGCTGACCTGGCGGGAGATCCTGCCCTGGTGGATCACCGCGCTGCTGCTGTCCCGCGAGTTGGTGTTGTTGGTCATGGTGTGGATCCTGGACCGACATGGGTATGGCCCGCCCCAGGTGAACTTCCTGGGGAAGGCGGCCACCTTCAATCTGATGTACGCCTTCCCACTGCTGCTTCTCAGCGACGGCAACGGAGCTGTCGCGACGGTCGCCGGGATCCTGGGGTGGGCGTTCGCCGGTTGGGGAACGGCCCTGTACTGGTGGGCGGGGATTCTCTACATCGTTCAGGTCCGCCGTCTGGTGTCGGCGGACGCCAGGGCTGGCTGAACTCTCTTCGCGGCGTGGCGGAGGCCGGATGTCCCCGTTTCGTCGCGTGGGTCATCCTGGTGGTGAAGTTGGCGAGATCGTCGTTTCATCCCTAGGAGGGCGTTCCGTTATGAAGGCTGTCGTGATGGCGGGCGGCGAAGGCACTCGACTTCGACCCATGACGTCGAGTATGCCGAAGCCCCTGCTCCCGGTCGTGAACCGCCCGATCATGGAGCACGTGCTGCGTCTGCTGAAGAGGCACGGACTCACCGAGACGGTGGTGACCGTCCAGTTCCTGGCCTCGTTGGTGCGGAACTACTTCGGTGACGGCGACGAGTTGGGCATGGAGCTCACCTACGCCAACGAGGAGAAGCCCCTGGGCACGGCGGGGAGCGTCAAGAACGCCGAGGAGGCGCTCAGGGACGACTCCTTTCTGGTGATCTCGGGTGACGCCCTCACCGACTTCGACCTCTCGGAACTCATCGCCTTCCACCGTGAACGCGGCGCGATGGTCACGGTCTGCCTGACCCGCGTACCCAACCCGCTGGAGTTCGGCATCACCATCGTCGACGAGGAGGGGAAGGTCGAGCGCTTTCTGGAGAAGCCGACCTGGGGACAGGTCTTCTCGGACACGGTGAACACCGGCATCTACGTCATGGAACCCGAGGTCTTCGACTACGTGGAACCGGACGTCTCGGTGGACTGGTCGGGAGATGTCTTCCCCCGTCTGATGAAGGACGGGAAGCCCATCTACGGGTACGTGGCCGAGGGCTACTGGGAGGACGTCGGCACCCACGAGAGCTATGTGAAGGCCCAGGCCGACGTGCTGGAAGGGAAGGTCGACGTCGACATCGACGGCTTCGAGATCTCCCCCGGCGTGTGGGTGGCCGAGGGGGCGGAGGTGCACCCCGAGGCCACGGTGCTCGGCCCCGCGTACATCGGTGACTACGCCAAGGTGGAGGCCGACTCCGAGATCCGCGAGCACTCGGTGATCGGCTCGAACGTCGTGGTGAAGAGTGGGGCGTTCCTCCACCGCGCCGTCATCCACGACAACGTCTACGTGGGGCAGCAGTCCAACCTCCGTGGCTGTGTGATCGGGAAGAACACGGACCTGATGCGCGCGGTGCGGATCGAGGACGGCGCCGTGGTGGGGGACGAGTGCTTCATCGGCGAGGAGTCCATCGTCCAGGGCAGCGTGCGCGTCTACCCCTTCAAGACCATCGAGGCGGGCGCTTTCGTCAACACCTCGGTGATCTGGGAGTCCCGTGGTCAGGCGCGGTTGTTCGGGGCCAGGGGAGTGTCCGGGATCCTCAACGTGGAGATCACCCCGGAGCTGGCGGTACGGCTGGCCGGCGCCTACGCCACGACGCTGAAGAAGGGGGCCACGGTCACCACCGCGCGTGACCACTCGCGTGGCGCCCGGGCGTTGAAGCGCGCGATGATCTCTGCCCTCCAGGCGAGCGCCATCGACGTACGGGACCTGGAGAACGTACCGATGCCGGTGGCCCGGCAGCAGACGGCGCGGGGGAGCGCGGGCGGCATCATGATCCGTACCACCCCCGGGGTGCCGGACTCGGTGGACATCCTGTTCTTCGACGAACGGGGAGCCGACCTCTCCCAGGCGCGACAGCGCAAGCTGGACCGCGTCTACGCCCGCCAGGAGTACCGTCGTGCCTTCCCCGGTGAGATCGGTGACCTGAGTTTCCCCGCGAGCGTCTTCGACTCTTACACCGGGTCGCTGTTGCGGGCGGTGGACACCACCGGTGTCACGGACTCGGGCCTGAGGGTGGTCGTGGACGCCTCACACGGCAGCGCCGGACTGGTGCTGCCCAGCCTGTTGGGACGACTGGGCGTCGACTTCCTGACCATCAACGCGGGCCTGGACGAGACCCGGCCGACCGAGTCCGCCGAGGCCCGCCACGACGGTCTGGTGAGGCTCGGCGAGATCGTGGCCTCGGCGCGGGCCGCCTTCGGAGTGCGGTTCGGGCCCGTCGGTGAGCGGCTGTCCCTGGTGGACGAGCGGGGGCGCATCATCGAGGACCAGCGCGCCCTGCTGGTGTTCCTCGACCTGATCGCCGCCGAGCGCCGCAGCGGCCGTGTCGCCCTGCCGGTGACCACCACCCGCATCGCGGAGCAGGTCGCCGCCTACCACGGCACCCAGGTGGAGTGGACGACCACCTCCCCGGAGGACCTCGCCCGGGTCGCCCAGGAGGACGGTACGGTCTTCGGCGGTGACGGTCGGGGTGGGTTCATCGTCCCGGAGTTCAGCTCGGTGTTCGACGGTGCCGCCGCCTTCGTACGGCTCATCGGCCTGGTGGCCCGTACCCAGCTGACCCTCAGCCAGATCGACGCCCGCATTCCCAGCGCTCACGTGACCCGGAGGGACCTGGCGACCCCGTGGGCGGTCAAGGGGCTGGTGATGCGGCGCGTGGTGGAGGCGGCCGGTGACCGGTACGTGGACACCACCGACGGGGTACGGGTGGTGGAGCCCGACGGCCGCTGGGTGATGGTGCTCCCCGACCCGGCCGAGGCGGTCACCCACCTGTGGGCGGAGGGCCCGGACGACGCCTCGGCCGAGGCCCTGCTCGACGAGTGGGCGGGCGTGGTGGACAGCGCCGGGCGCTGAGGCGGTACGCCGTGACGGCCCCCGCCTCGTACGGGCAGGGGCCGTTCGGCGGTGGCCAGTGGCTCATGCGACGATGTGGGTCATGCCGCAGCAGCCCCCCGCCCGGAGCACGGACTCGCGTCCCCCGCGCCCCGACGCCTCCATGTCGCTGCTCAACAACGTCATGGACCACAGCCTGGACGACGGCTACGCGGAGGCCGCCGCGCGACGTGGGGTCACCGGCAGGTCGCACCTGCCCACCACCCTTCGCTCCCGGATCGGGCTGGCTGTCGGCCTGGTGTTGGCCGCCCTGGTGGTGACCGTGGGCGCGGCGCAGGCTCGAATAGCGGGACCCAGCGACGCCAAGGAGCGGCAGAAGCTGATCGACCGGATCGACAACGGCTCCACGGACGCCGACGACCTGGAGAAGGACATCGACCGGCTGCGTTCGACGGTGAGCCGCAAGCAGCAGGAGGCCCTGCGGAAGCAGGGGAAGCAGGGCCAGCTGGCCGGGCTGCTCGCCGGGGCCACCCCGGTGCGGGGGCCCGGGGTGAAGCTGGTGGTGGACGACGCCAAGAACGCCGGAGGCTCGGGGGGCGACGGGCCCCGGGACAGTGACGGTTTCTCCGACACCGGACGGGTGCGGGACCGTGACCTCCAGCGGGTGGTGAACGGCCTGTGGGAGTCCGGGGCGGAGGCGGTCTCGGTCAACGGCCAGCGGCTGACGGCGCTTTCGGCGATCAGGGCGGCCGGCTCGGCCATACTCGTCGACAACCGGCCACTGGTTCCGCCGTATACGCTGCTGGCCGTCGGGGACGGGCCCCGGCTGCGCTCGGAGTTCCAGTCCAGTGCCGACGGGCAGTACCTCCAGGTGCTGCACGAGAACTACGGGGTTCGCACCAGCATCGCCGCGCAGGAGACGGTACGGTTGCCGGCCGCGCCGTCGCTCAGTGTTCGTACCGCGCAACCCGCGAGGAAAGGGAAAGGCAGTTCATCGTGATCGCCGTTTTGGGCCTGGTCGTGGGAGTGCTGGCGGGACTGGTCGTCCGGCCCGTCGTACCTACGGTGGTGGAGCCCTACCTGCCGATTGCCGTGGTGGCGGCACTGGACGCGGTCTTCGGTGGCCTGCGCGCGATGCTGGACGGCATCTTCGACGACAAGGTCTTCGTGGTCTCGTTCCTGTCCAACGTGGTGGTGGCGGCGCTGATCGTCTTCCTCGGGGACAAGCTCGGCGTGGGCGCGCAGCTGTCCACCGGGGTGGTCGTGGTGCTGGGTATCCGCATCTTCTCCAACGCGGCGGCCATCCGTCGGCACGTGTTCCGGGCGTGAGGGTCGATGAGCGACGAGCGTGAGAGGCCGGAGGACGACGGCCGGCCACCTTCCGAGCCCCGACCCCGGCCGGACCGGGGCGGGAGGACGGACGCCCCGGGTGCCGGCGACCGGCCTCGGTCCGCCGCGTTGCCGGCCGAGAGGCGGCCGGAGGACGAGCCGGAGGTCGAGGCACCACAGGCCGGCGCCCCCGACGAGCCCGAGGAGGGCGCGGGAGACGCCGAGGACCACGAGGAGCAGCGGTCGGAGGGGAAGGACGAGACCCCGGCGCGCTCCGGCCGGCAGCGGCTCGTCGCCGCGCTGTGGCCGCCGCGCCTCACCCGGGCCCAACTGATCGTGGCCCTGCTGCTGTTCGTACTGGGGCTGGGGTTGGCCATCCAGGTCCGGTCGACCAGTGAGAACAGCGCCCTGCGGGGTGCCCGCCAGGAGGACCTGGTGCGCATCCTGGACGAGCTGGACGGCCGCACCAAGCGGCTGGAGGAGGAGAAGCAGCAACTCCAGAACCAGCGTACGGAGTTGGAGAACAGCTCGGACCAGGCCGAGGAGGCGCGCAAGCAGACTCGGCAGAAGGAGCGCCAGTTGGGGGTGCTGGCGGGTACGGTGGCCGCGCAGGGGCCGGGTATCCACCTCACCATCGAGGACCCGGACAAGGGGGTGGAGGCGGACATGCTGCTGGACACGATCCAGGAACTGAGGGCGGCGGGAGCCGAGGCCATCCAGGTCAACAACGTCCGCGTGGTGGCCGGGAGTTACTTCTCGGACAGCGGGACCGGGGTGGCGGTGGACGGCCGTAAGATCTCCGCGCCCTACCGGTTCGAGGTCATCGGCAAGCCCCAGGACCTCGAACCCGCGCTGAACATCCCCGGTGGTGTCGTGCAGAGCATGGAGAAGGAGCGGGCGACGGTGAAGATCGAGCGCTCCCAGGACATCACCGTGGACGCTCTGCGGTCCGCGAAGCGCCCCGACCACGCTCGGTCGTCCTCGCAGTGAGACCCGAGCGGGGACGGGGTGATCATTCTGGGGGCCGAGGAGGAGTCAAGGCGCCGAGTAGGGGAAACTGTCAGACGATCGGGGACGTTGTCACTACAGCGTCCGTTGGTGTCATGACGTGTAACGAGGGTCTGTCCTGCCCCACGGGCGGGTCTGTGTCGTGCGAGGGGAATCGCCCGTGAGTTTTTTTTCGAAGTTGTTCGGCAGGAACCGCCAGGACGGCGGAGCCAGCGGGTCGGCGCGGCACCGGGCCGGCGAGCGGCAAGACGCGGGAGAGGCGCAGGACGCGGGGCGTCCGCTGTTCCGCGACGAGGTGGGCGAACCGGGCACTGCCCCATCCGGTGGGCACGGAGCGGTTTCTGTTGACCCTGAAGGTGAGGGAACCATAGGTTTCGGGCAATCGGCCGCCACGGGTACGGCAGGAGGAGCTGACTTGCCGGTCTGCAACAGGTGCGGGAATCGAAACCCGGAGTCCAGCCGCTTCTGTTCCCAGTGCGGTACGCCGCTCCGGGGCGGAGTGCCCCTGGGGGAGCGTTCCTCGGAGACCACCTCCACCATCTCCATCTCCGGCCTGGAGGCCTACGAGGCGGAGGCCACCGGGCAGGCACCACCCTCCCTGCCGCCGGAGGTCCAGGCGGCCGTGGAGGCCCTGCCCCTGGGTTCGGCGTTGCTGGTGGTCAGGCGGGGGCCCAACTCTGGCAGCCGCTTCCTGCTGGACGGCGAGCTGACGACCGCCGGACGGCACCCGCAGAGCGACATCTTCCTGGACGACGTCACCGTCTCCCGACGCCACGTGGAGTTCCGTCGGGGCGGGGACGGGGTCTTCACCGTCTCCGACGTAGGCAGCCTCAACGGCACCTACGTCAACCGTGAGCGCATCGAGTCCGGCGTGGCACTGGCCAGCGGCGACGAGGTGCAGATCGGCAAGTACCGGCTGAGCTTCTTCGCCAGTCCGCGTACGGTCTGATCCGGCCGGCCGTTCTCGGCCTGTCGACATCCTGTGGGGCTGTTCCCGAAACCACTTTCGGGAACAGCCCCACGTCGCGTTCCGTCCACCCGCCTCCCGCCCGGGTTCGCCGGGTGATCGGCGTCGGGCACAAGCCGAAAGGCGACGTGAACCGGGCAAAGACTTCCTCCAACGCACGGCCCGACTATCCAAACCGGGCGGCCTGGGCCTAGGGTTGCTGTGTGAACGAGCTCGACGTCGTGGGTGTCCGGGTCGAAATGCCCCACAGCCAGCCGATCGTTCTCCTGCGCGAGGTGGGGGGCGAGCGGTATTTGCCGATCTGGATCGGCCCGGGTGAGGCCACCGCAATCGCCTTCGCCCAGCAGGGTATGACCCCTGCTCGGCCGCTGACGCATGACCTGTTCAAGGACGTGCTGGACGCGGTGGGGCAGGAGTTGACGGCTGTCCGCATCACCGACCTCAGAGAGGGCGTGTTCTACGCGGAGCTGGTCTTCGCCAGCGGGGTCGAGGTCAGTGCCCGCCCCTCGGACGCGATAGCCCTGGCCCTCCGCACCGGGACACCCATCTACGGAAGCGACGGTGTGCTGGACGACGCCGGGATCGCCATTCCCGACGAGCAGGAGGACGAGGTCGAGAAGTTCCGCGAGTTCCTCGACCAGATCTCTCCCGAGGACTTCGGAAGCAGCCAGTAGCCGACCGCGTGGGGACGGGTCCGTCCGGCCAAGAGGCCAGGGTTTCCCGAGACCTCGCAAGGTGAAACCCCTCTACGGGGGAAAATCACTCGCCGTGCCCAGTGTGGCGTTGATTGACGCACTCCGGGTGACTGCCTACCTTCGTGGGGCAAGTCTTGGGGAACGTCCAACTGGACGTGAAGGACGGAGGTCGGAGTGGGAAGCACCGACAAGGAGACGGGGGCGAGCGGTCCCGTTCCGCTTCACGAGCCACGGCCCACACCCCTCCCCTCTCCCTCACCCGTGGGGCCCGCCGACCCCGCACCCGAGGTGGGGTACCGAGGTCCGGCCGCCTGCTCGGCCGCCGGCATCACCTACCGCCAGCTGGACTACTGGGCCCGTACCGGCCTGGTGGAGCCCAGCATCCGCCCCGCGTACGGCTCCGGCAGCCACCGGCTGTACAGCTTCCGGGACGTGGTCGTCCTCAAGATCGTCAAGCGTCTGCTGGACGCGGGTGTCTCCCTGCAGAACATCCGCGCCGCCGTCAGCCACCTGAGCGCCCGGGGCCTGGCCGACCTGACCCAGATGACCCTGATGAGCGACGGCGCCACCGTCTACGAGTGCTCCTCCCCGGACGACGTGGTGGCCCTGCTCCAGGGCGGCCAGGGCGTGTTCGGCATCGCCGTCGGAGTGGTCTGGCGCGACGTGGAGGAAGCCCTGGAGGAACTGCACGCCGAGCGGGTGGACAGCGGTGAGACCGTCCCGGGCGAGCACCCGGACGACGAGCTGGCCCGTCGCCGCAACCGCGTGGGCTGAGCCCCCGGCCCGTCGGCGCCCCGCGCCGACCGGCGACTGTCGGTGCCGTACGGCAGGATCGGCACCGTGAGAGACGTGCCCACCATCCTGCACCTGGACATGGACGCCTTCTACGCGTCCGTGGAGCAGCTCGCCAAGCCCAGCCTCGGCGGACGTCCGGTGGTGGTGGGCGGGTTGGGGCCCCGGGGAGTGGTGGCCACCGCCTCCTACGAGGCCCGCAGGTTCGGGGTCCACTCGGCGATGCCGATGGCACAGGCCCGCAGGCTCTGCCCCCACGCGGCGTACCTGGTGCCCCGCTTCGACCTCTACCGACGTGTCAGCGAGACGGTGATGGGTCTGCTCACCGCCCTGTCGCCTCTGGTCGAACCCCTCAGCCTGGACGAGGCGTTCGTCGACCTGGAGGCCGGTGACGACTGGCCGGAACGCGACCGGGCCCGGCACCAGGGCCAAACGGCCGAGCTGGCCACCGCGTGGGGTCGGCGGGTCCGACGGGACCTGCGGGACGCCACCGGGCTCAGCGCCTCGGTGGGGCTCGCCTCCAGCAAGATGCTCGCCAAGATCGCCTCGGAGCAGGCCAAGCCGGACGGACTGGTGGTGATCGAGCCGGGCAGCGAACGGGAGTTGCTGGCCCCGCTGCCGGTGCGCACCCTGCCCGGCGTGGGCCCGGCCACCGCCGAGGCCCTGCGGAGGGCCGGCATCCACACCGTGGGGGAGACGGCCGAGGCGGGAGAGGCGGAGTTGCTGCGCCTGCTGGGCAAGGCCCACGGCACGGCCCTGCACCGGATGTCGCTGGGGTTGGACGACCGGCCGGTGGTGGCTGAGCGGGACACCAAGTCGATCTCCGTGGAGGACACCTTCGACGAGGACCTCACCGACCGCACCAGGGTGTCCCTGGAACTGGACCGGCTCGCCGAGCGCTGTGCCGGGCGGCTGCGCACCAGCGGCAAGTCCGGCCGTACGGTGGTGATCAAGGTGCGCAGCTACGACTTCTCCACCCTCACCCGTTCCGAGACCCTCCGTGGTCCGACCGACGACCCCAGCGTCATCCGTGAGGCGGCGGCCCGGCTGTTGGCGGGGGTGGACACCACGGCCGGTGTCCGGCTGCTGGGGGTGGGGGTGAGCGGGCTGGCCTCCTTCACCCAGGAGGACCTGTTCGCCCAGACGCACACCACGGCGGTGGTCGAGGCGCCCTCACCCCTGGAGTCGGCCGCGGCGGACCCGGTGGAGCCGGCGGTGGTCGCACCGGTGGCCGAGGCGCCCTCGGCGCGGCGGTGGATGCCGGGGCGGGACGTGTGGCACCGGGAGCACGGGGCGGGCTGGGTGCAGGGCAGTGGGGTGGGGCGGGTCACCGTACGGTTCGAGGGGCCGGGGACCGGGCCCGGGAGGGTGCGTACCTTCGGGGTGGACGATCCCGACCTGGAGCCGGCCGAGCCGGTGTGGCACGAGGGGGAGGTTCAGCCGTCGGCCCCGGCTATGCGGCCGAAGCGCCGTTCGGGCACCGGGGGGTAGGGCAGCTCGTTGTCGAGCGGTACGTGGAGGCCGTAGTGCCGGTACAGCCGCAGTTCCTGTTCGGGGGAGAGGTGGCGCCCCACCCCGAGGTCGGGGGCCTGCTTGACCAGGTGCCGTTCGAAGGGCACGCGCAGCCCGGCCTCCACCACTTCGCTGGGTTCCAGGGGGACGAAGGCGTCCCGGCGGAAGAGTCCGGTGCGTACCGCCGCCCACTCCGGGTCACCGGTGGCGTCGTCGAGGTAGACCTCGTCGATCGTGCCGAGTTTGGCTCCGTTGAGGTCGAAGGCCTTGCGGCCGATCAAGCTGCGCGGATCGATGTCGGTCTGCACGGGCCCTCCCACGGGGTCTCCAGTCCTGCCGAGGATTCCAGATACAACGAAAAGCCACTTCCGGGAACTTGGCCAGTCGAACGCCGCCCCGAGACCAGGGGGTAAGGGCGCTGGTACGCTCGTAGAAGGCTGTTGACCCTGTGCGGGAGAGTTCTCCGTCCACCGGGCGGAGGCGCCGAAGGAGCAAATCCTCCCCGGAATCTCTCAGGCTCACGTACCGCGCGGACGAGGTCTCTCTGGAAAGCAGGGCGGGCCACGGACACGTACCGCAGCCCCTCCTCACCGACGGTGAAAGCCGGGACGACGGCCCGGTGAAACTCTCAGGTTGAGATGACAGAGGGGGAGGCCGTTCGGGCACCGTGCCGCGGTGCCCCTCGAAGGTCGCAGCGACCAGGAGGCCCCCGCGATGAACGCCACACACACTTCCCTCGCCGATCTGGAGCGCGCCGACGCCTTCGAGCGGCGGCACATCGGCCCCGACGCCGAGGACCAGGCCAAGATGCTGGCCCAGGTGGGCTACGGCTCGCTGGAGGAGCTGACCGAGGCCGCGGTGCCGGACGTCATCAAGAGCGCCGGGTCCCTGCGGCTGCCCGAGGGCCGCAGCGAGGCCGAGGTCCTGGCCGAGCTGAGGGAGCTGGCCGGGAGCAACCAGGTCCTGCACTCCATGATCGGACTGGGCTACTACGGCACCTTCACGCCCTCGGTGATCCTGCGGAACGTGATGGAGAACCCCGCGTGGTACACCGCCTACACCCCGTACCAGCCGGAGATCTCCCAGGGGCGCCTGGAGGCGCTGCTGAACTTCCAGACGATGGTGGCCGACCTGACCGGGCTGCCCACCTCCAACTCCTCGCTGCTGGACGAGGGAACCGCCGCCGCTGAGGCGATGGCCCTCTCCCGCCGGGTCGGCAAGGTCAAGGGCGGCGTCTACCTGGTGGACGCCGACTGCCTGCCGCAGACCCTGGCCGTGCTGCGCACCCGCGCCGAACCCGCCGGGGTGGAGGTGGTCGTCGCCGACCTGGGCGAGGGCATCCCCGAGGAGGTGGCCGAACAGGGCGTCTTCGGCGTCCTGTTGCAGTACCCCGGGGCCTCCGGGGCGGTCCGGGACCACCGCGCGGTGATCGAGCGGGCCCACGAGCTGGGCGCGGTGGTCACCGTCAGCGCCGACCTGCTGTCGCTGACCCTGTTGGCCTCCCCGGGTTCCCTGGGCGCCGACATCGCGGTCGGCTCCAGCCAGCGCTTCGGGGTGCCGATGGGGTTCGGTGGCCCGCACGCGGGCTTCATGGCCGTACGGGAGAAGCACGCGCGGAGCCTGCCGGGCCGGTTGGTCGGCGTCTCCAAGGACGTGGCCGGCGCCAAGGGCTACCGGCTGGCGCTCCAGACCCGGGAACAGCACATCCGTCGGGAGAAGGCCACCAGCAACATCTGCACCGCCCAGGTGCTGCTGGCCGTCATGGCCGGGATGTACGCGGTGTACCACGGCCCGGAGGGGCTGGCCGCCATCGCTCGCCGTACCCACCGGTTCGCCGCCGTGCTGGCCGAGGGGCTGCGCCGGGGCGGGGTCGAGGTCACCCACGAGCGGTTCTTCGACACCCTGACCGCGCGGGTGCCCCAGGGCGCCGAGGAGGTCGTACGGCGGGCCCGCGAACAGGGCGTCAACCTGCGGCTGGTGGACGCCGACCAGGTGGGCGTGGCCTGTGACGAGACCACCACCCGGGCCCAACTCGCCACGGTGTGGCAGGCGTTCGGGGTCGAGGTGGACCCCGCCGGGGTGGACGCGCTGGACGCCGCCACCCCCGACGCCCTCCCCGGTGAGCTGCTGCGGACCGACGAGTACCTCACCCACCCGGTCTTCCACCAGCACCGTTCCGAGACCGGGATGCTGCGCTACCTGCGGCGACTGGCCGACCGGGACTACGCCCTGGACCGGGGCATGATCCCGCTGGGCTCGTGCACCATGAAGCTCAACGCGACCACCGAGATGGAGCCGGTGACCTGGCCGGAGTTCGGTGCCCTCCACCCCTTCGCCCCCGTCGAGCAGGCCCAGGGCTACCTCACCCTGATCCGGGGGCTGGAGCGGCAGTTGGAGGAACTGACCGGCTACGACCGCGTCTCGCTCCAGCCCAACGCCGGCTCCCAGGGGGAGCTGGCCGGACTGCTGGCGGTCCGCGCCTACCACCGGGCCAACGGTGACGACCAGCGCACCGTCTGCCTGATCCCCTCGTCCGCGCACGGCACCAACGCGGCGAGCGCGGTGATGGCCGGGATGAAGGTGGTCGTGGTCAGGACCGGCGAGGACGGCGACGTGGACGTGGCCGACCTGCGCGCCAAGATCGAGCAGTACGGTGAGCAGCTGGCCGTGCTGATGGTCACCTACCCCTCCACCCACGGGGTGTTCGAGGAGCACATCACCGACATCTGCGGGGCGGTGCACGACGCCGGCGGCCAGGTGTACGTCGACGGCGCCAACCTCAACGCCCTGGTCGGGCTGGCCCGTCCGGGCAAGTTCGGTTCGGACGTGTCCCACCTGAACCTGCACAAGACCTTCTGCATCCCGCACGGCGGCGGTGGCCCCGGGGTGGGCCCGGTGGGGGTGCGCGAGCACCTGGCGCCGTACCTGCCCAACCACCCCCTGCAGCCGGAGGCCGGACCGGAGACCGGTATCGGCCCGATCTCCGCCGCCCCCTGGGGCTCGGCCGGAATCCTGCCGATCTCCTGGGCCTACGTACGGCTGATGGGTGGGGAGGCACTGCTGCGGGCGACCCAGGTCGCGGTGCTCAGCGCCAACTACATCGCCCGGCGCCTGGAGCCGCACTACCCCGTGCTCTACACCGGTCCCGGCGGGCTGGTCGCCCACGAGTGCATCATCGACGTCCGCCCGCTCACCAAGGAGACCGGGGTGAGCATCGACGACGTGGCCAAGCGGCTGATCGACTACGGCTTCCACGCCCCGACCATGTCCTTCCCGGTGGCCGGCACCCTGATGGTCGAGCCCACCGAGAGTGAGGACCTGGCGGAACTGGACCGCTTCTGCGACGCCATGATCGCCATCCGGGCGGAGATCGAGCGGGTCGGCAACGGCGAGTGGAGCGCGGAGGACAACCCCCTGCGCAACGCTCCGCACACCGGGGCGCAGCTGGCCGGCGAGTGGCCGCACGCCTACGACCGCGCCGAGGCGCTGTTCCCGCCCGGTGTCGACCCGGCGAGCAAGTACTGGCCGCCGGTGCGCCGGATCGACGGCGCCTTCGGTGACCGCAACCTCGTCTGCTCCTGCCCCCCGATGGAGGAGTACGACGACTGAACGGGCGACTGACCCACACGGTCCGGTGACAGCAGTGGCCCCGCTGGAGACAGCGGGGCCACTGCTCGTACAGCGGGGCTCAGGCAGGCGCGCTCATCAGGGGGCCGGCCAGCAGACGTACGGTCAGCAGGGGCAGCAGGGCCTCGACGCGGTGCGGCCGGTGGGAGGGGATACCCGGAGGCGCCGGCGCCAGGGGGACCAGCAGGTCGTTGGGCGCGGGGCCGTTGCGGTCGGGAGCCGCGTCGACGTCACCGTGCAGCCAGAGGGTGAGCATGTACAGCTCCGGCAGCGACAGCAACCGGGGCTGGTACGAGCCGGCCTGGGCGGAGCACTGTCGTAGGGCGCGCTCGGTGGAGGTCACGTACGGGCCCTGGCTGAGGTAGCCGAAGGTCCAGCCCTCCGGGGTGAGCAGCGCCTCCGCCGCCTGCGGGGGGTCGGCGCTGGTGCCCTCGGCCGGCCCCAGGGGGAACCGCCAACCGGTGAGTTCGGTGCGGATCTCGCCCCGGGGGTCGCGCAGCCGCTTCCAGGTGTGCACCGGCAGGGAGAGTTCGGGGTGCGGGGAACCGGGGCCCGAGGTGGCCGTGGGGCCGTGGACGTCCTGGAGGGCGGCGAGCACACAACGCAGCGCGGGTGCTGGCGGTGGCGACAGATGCAGGGGCATGGACGGGACGCCTCTCGCTCGGAGACTGAGGGATCTGCGGGCGCGAACTCCGGTGTTGGCGCGACAGGTCGACATCGGCCCGGTGACGGCGGAGAATTCCCGCGCCACTTCTCGGGTCGGGGTGCCCGCCAAATCCTATACGAAAGACGCTGAGGTGCGGATTCGAATATCCCCGCGCGATAATGGCGGCAAGATGACTTCCGGCCTTCCTCGGGGCATTATCCGCTCTCTCGCCACTTCCGCAACCCGGGCGCGAAAGGGCTTTCTCCGTGACGTTGTCTGCCGGTTCCGACGAGGTGAGGAATCGGCCCGGCTGATGTCCGGCACCCGTGCCGGATCCGGTTATGCCGGGGGAACGTGCTGCGGGGTGGTGACCGGACGTGGTGTGGCCGACCCTTGGGGACGCGTTATGGATCGCACGGGCTGGGCATCATCGGAAACACGTTCCGAGGCAGGGAGGGTGCCCTGATGGGTGAGAAGGTCGCGGCGGACAGGTTCGACCTGTCCGACCGGCAGCGGTACCGGCGCAAGCTGGAGCGGTCGCTTCTGGCGCTGGAGCTGCTGCTGGAGGAGGACAGGTTCGAGCGACCGCGTAACCTCATGGGCCTGGAGATCGAGCTGAACCTGGCCGGGGCGGACGGTATGCCGAGGATGCTCAACGCGGAGGTCCTGGAACGTATCGCGAGTGACGATTTCCAAACAGAGCTGGCCCAGTTCAACCTGGAAGTCAACGTGGTGCCCCACGCGTTGACCGGCCGGGTATTCGACCAACTCGCGGAAGAACTCGACGCGGCGCTCGGGTACGCCGACCGGCAGGCGCGGCAACTCGACTCCCGTATCGTCATGATCGGAATTCTTCCCACGCTCACCGAAGAGGACATGGTCTCCTCCAACCTCTCCGAGGCCGACCGCTACACCCTTCTCAACGAACAGATCATGGCGGCCCGGGGCGAGAACATGAGCCTCGACATCGAGGGCGTGGAGCATTTGCGGTGCACCTCCGCCTCTATCGCCCCCGAGGCCGCCTGCACCTCGGTGCAGTTGCACCTGCAGGTCACCCCGCAGCGTTTCCCCGACGTGTGGAACGCGGCGGAGGCCATCGCCGGGGTGCAGATCGCCATGGGCGCCAACGCCCCCTTCGCCTTCGGCCGGGAACTGTGGCGGGAGTCGCGGGTGCCGCTGTTCCTCCAGTCCACCGACCCCCGGCCGCCGGAGCTGGTCGCCCAGGGCGTACGACCGCGTACCTGGTTCGGGGAGCGCTGGATCAGCTCGGTCACCGACCTGTTCGAGGAGAACGTGCGTTACTTCCCCGCGCTGATCCCCCTGATCGGTGAGGAGGACCCGATACGGGAGCTGGAGGAGGGACGCGTCCCGGAGCTGTCCGAGCTGACCCTCCACAACGGCACCGTCTACCGCTGGAACCGCCCGGTGTACGAGGTCGCCGGCGGGATCCCCCACCTGCGGGTGGAGAACCGGGTGTTGCCGGCCGGGCCGACGGTCACCGACGTCCTGGCGAACACCGCCCTGTACTACGGACTGGTCCGCGCCCTGGCCGAGGAGTCCCGACCGGTGTGGACCAGGATGCCCTTCTCCGCCGCCCAGGAGAACTTCGACAGTGCCTGCCGGCACGGCATCGAGGCCCAGCTGTGGTGGCCGCGTTCGGGGCGGGGCGGCGGTCTGGTCGCCCAGCCGGCGGCCGAACTGGTGCGGGACGAGCTGTTGCCGCTCGCCGCCTCGGGGCTGGACTCGTGGGGGGTGGAGCCGGCCGACCGGGACCGGTACCTGTCGGTGATCGAGGAGCGGTGCCGGCGCCGGGTGAACGGGGCCTCCTGGCAGGCGGCGGCCTTCCACGAGGCCCGGGCGGGCGGCCTGGACCGGGAGAAGGCGCTGTCGGCGATGACCCGCAGGTACTGCGAGTTGCTGCGTACCGGCGAGCCGGTGCACACCTGGCCGGTCGGCCTCTGAGCCCCGGGCCGTCCTCGGCCGTGCTCCGGTGACCGCCCGTCCTGAGCCGAACTCCGGTGACCGCCCGGGCGGGACCCCGGGCTGAGGGGTGTGCCCCGGCGTCCGGCAAGCTGGGGCACCAGGACGGCGTCCACCCGGGACGGTGATCGTGGACCGGACCCCGGTGGTGCGGGGGACGCGGCCCGTCCCGTGCCCGGCGGGGCGGGCGGACCCGGTCGGGGCGGACGTGATGGTATCGGCGCCCCGGGCACGAGGGCCGCCCCGACCGGTGGGCGGCCGTCGTGACCGGAGGAGCTGGAGGACAAGTGCGGCCACCTGAACGGGACAAGGGCACCGTGGAGCCCCAACTCGCCCTGTCACCGCGGTTGTTGGGTGTGGAGACCTGGGTGGTGCTGGGCCTGTCGCTCGGGGCCAGCGCGGTCTCCTCGCTGATCAGCTTCCTGGGCGCGGTCACCGCTCCCGGTGGGCTGTCGGACCAGGCGGCCCGGTTGAACACCTCCCGGGCGCCGGACCGGCCCTGGTTGGACCTGGCCTGGCAACTGTTCGGGGTGGGCACCGCCCTGGTGCCGGTGGTGCTGGTGGCCTACCTGCTGGTGCGCGAGGGCGCGCCGGGACTGCGGTGCCTGGGCCTGGACCGCACCCGCCCCCGTTTCGACCTGGGGCGGGGCGTGGCGGTGGCCGCCGGCATCGGGGGCAGCGGGCTGCTGTTGTACCTGGGCGCCCGGGCGGCCGGCGCCAACCTCACCGTCGTACCGGAGTCGCTGCCCGAGGTGTGGTGGAAGATCCCGGTACTGATCGCCTCCGCCGTGCAGAACTCCCTGGTGGAGGAGGTGATCGTGGTCGGCTACCTGCTGCGGAGACTGGACCAGCTCGGCTGGGCGCCCTGGGCCGCGCTGGCGGCCAGCGCCGTGCTGCGCGGCTCGTACCACCTGTACCAGGGCATCGGGGGGATGCTGGGGAACATGGCGATGGGCGTGATCTTCGTCTGGCTGTACCGGCGTTGGGGCAGGATCGGCCCGCTGGTCGTCGCCCACGCGCTGATCGACATCGTGGCCTTCGTCGGCTACGCCCTGCTGGCCGGTCGGGTCGACTGGCTCCCCACCGCCTGAGCCCGTGCCGGACCCGGGGGCCCGGCACGCGGCGTCAGGAACCCGTGGCGGCCCGGTCGGACTCGCTGCGCAGTACGCAGAACTCGTTTCCCTCGGGGTCGGCCAGGATGGCCCAGCCCGACCCGTCGGGGTTGCGGTGGTCGGCGACGAAGGTGGCGCCGAGCCCCAGCAGCCGTTCCACCTCCTGGTCACGTGAGGTCTCCGGGCGTAGACACAGGTGGAGGCGGTTCTTGGTCGTCTTGGCCTCGGGGACCTGGTTGAAGTGCAACACCGGCCCCTCCGCCAACAGCACCAGGGCCTCCGTCACACCCGGTTCGTCATCGGGGTGCGTCGGGCGTCCGGTCACCTCGCTCCAGAAGCGGGCCAGCCGGTAGGCGTCCGTACAGTCGATCGCCACGTTCTGCAGTACTGAGACCATGCGTACGAGCCTCACCGATCTCCGCGCCCCGCGCCACCGAATTGCCGCCCGCCCGCTCGTGCCGGCGGCGCGGCCCGCCGTGGACGGACCTACGGCAGGGCCAGCAGCCGCCCGTCCAGCACCGTGACCGCCCGGCCGGTGAGCAGGGTGCGGTCGCCGTCCAGGGTGGTGACCACCGTGCCGCCCCGGGCCGACAGTTGCCGTCCGACCAGTCGGGGCCGTTCCAGCCGCCCGGACCACAGGGGGGCCAGCGCGGTGTGGGCGCTGCCGGTCACCGGGTCCTCGGGCACCCCGACGGCCGGCCCGAAGAAGCGGGACACGTAGTCGCAGTCCTCCGTCTCGCCGGCCCGCGCGGTGACGATCACCCCTCGGTGGTCGAGCCGTGCCAGCGCGCCCAGGTCGGGGGTGAGCCCCCGGACCGTGGCCTCGTCGGCCAACTCCACCAGCAGGTCGCCCACCTGGGGGCCGGTGTCCCAGGCAGCGGTGACCTCGGCCCCCAGCGCCTCGGCGACCTGGGCGGGGGCGGCCACCTCGGTGAGCGGAGCGGTGGGGAAGTCCAGGGTCAGCGCCCCGTCCTCGGCGATCCGGGCCGACAGCACCCCACTGAGGGTGCGGAACCGTACGGTGCCCCGTGCCCGGGACTCGCTGGCCAGCACGTGGGCGGTGGCCAGGGTCGCGTGCCCGCACAGCCGGACCTCGGTGACCGGGGTGAACCAGCGCAGCGCCCAGTCGGCCTCGTCGTCCTCGGGCAGCGGGTGGGCGAACGCGGTCTCGGAGAGGTTGAACTCCTGTGCCAGCAGCCGCAGTTGGTCGTCCCCGGGGAAGGGGCCGGCCTCCCACAGCAGTACGGCGGCGGGGTTGCCGGTGAAGGGGCGGTCGGTGAACGCGTCGACGATGCGGGCTCTCATGGGCGCATCGTAGGGCGGGCCGTGCGGGGCCGGCGGCGGCTGTGGAGGGTGGGGTCGGGCTCGGGGGAGATCCCGGGTGGGTGTCGTCCTCTGGGAGGAGGACAGGGTGGGCGTGAACGACCAGAGTGGGACCACTGATCCGCCATGCCGGGGATGCCCGGTAGTGCGGGGAAATGGTGAGGTGGTGGACGTGCGAAGCCTTGTCCAGGAAGCGGAGGGCCGCCCGTCGCCCGCGCTGCCCTCCCTCAGTCCCGAGCTGGCCGCCGCCGTACTCGGTGCCCGGCGCCGTGCGGCGCGGGGAGCGGACCCGCAGATCGACACCGCGCACCTGCTGCACAGCCTGCTGGAGAGCGACCAGGGCACCCGTGAGTCGCTCAGCGGCGACGAACCGGCGCGGCTGGGGCGGCTGTTGGGCTACCTGGTGCAGCGCAGCATCGGCTACGGGCTGGTCTGGCAGACCCGGGCCGAGGGCCCGGAGGCGCAGGCCGAGACCTGGTGGGGCGGGGTGAGCGGCTGGTCGCCCAAGGCGGCTGCCGCCCTGAACGGGGCGCTGGTGCGGGCCCGTCTACGTCGGGCGGAGTACGCCACGGGGCGGGACCTGATGGCCGCGCTGCTCGCCGACCCCGAGTGCCGGGCGGTGGAGGTGCTGCGGTCGGCCGGTCTGGATCCGATGGGGGAGACCGGGCGGATGGGCGAGCGCGCCTGCTGAGGCCGACGCCCCTCTTGGGGGGTGAGTTGCCTCTCCCCGGGCGGTGACAGGGGTGTTCTGGGATGACACGCCTGTACGGCGTTGGCATCATGAAGCGATGCCCAGCGTCACCCGCTCCGCCCGGGGCCGGACCTCCGCGCTCCAACTGGCCCTGCTCTCCGCGTTCGCCTTCGGAGGGGCCGGCCCGGCCGCGAAGCCCCTGATCATCGCCGGCCTGGAACCGCTCCAGGTGACCTGGCTGCGGGTGGCCGGCGCCGCCGCGGTGCTCTCCCCCCTGCTGTGGCGTCACCGTGTACTGCTGCGACGGCGCCCGGCGCTGGTCGCCGGCTTCGGTCTGCTGGCCGTGGCCGGTGTGCAGGCCTGCTACTTCGGGGCCATCTCCCGTATCCCGGTGGGCGTCGCCCTGCTGATCGAGTACCTGGCACCGGCCCTGGTGCTGGGCTGGGTGCGCTATGTGCAACGCCGACCGGTCAGCCGGTCCGCCGCCGTGGGCGTGGTGCTGGCGGTGGGCGGTCTGAGCTGTGTGGTCGAGGTGTGGGCGGGCCTGAGCGTGGACCCCCTGGGGTTGCTGCTCGCCCTGGGGGCGGCCTGCTGCCAGGTCGGCTACTTCGTGCTGTCCGACCACGGCGCGGACGGCGAGTCGGCCCCCGACCCGCTGGGAGTGGTCGCCTACGGCCTGGCTGTCGGCGCGCTCTTGCTGACCGTGGTGGCCCGCCCCTGGGAGATGGACTGGGCCCTGCTCGCCGGGGACGGTCAACTGGCTGGCGCGCGGGTGCCGCTGGTCGTGCCGGCCGGCTGGATGGTGCTGGTGGCCACGGTGGTCGCCTACCTGACCGGGGTGGTGGCGGTACGCCGACTGAGCCCCGCCGTGGCCGGGGTGGTGGCCTGCCTGGAGGCGGTGCTGGCGACCGTACTGGCGTGGGTGCTGCTGGACGAACACCTGTCGGCGGTCCAACTGCTGGGCGGGGCCGTGGTGTTGCTGGGCGCGCTGATCGCCCAGCGGGCCACCCCCAGGGAGGCGCCGGCCCAGCCCGTGGCGCAGGGAGGCCGGACCCCCGACGAGCCCCGGTCGGACGGCGACCTCCCGACGTCGGGGAACCTGGCGGACCTCAACGACCGGTCAACGCCCTGAGGTACGACGGGGGTTCGGCCCCCGCTCCCTCCGGGTCGGCCGGCACCGGGGCGCCGTAGCCGCTGGTGGTCGGCACCACTCCGCTCCAGTGGGGCAGCTCCTCGTCCTCCGGGTCGTCGCTGGGGCCGCCCTCGCGTACCTTCGCCGAGACCTCGTCCAGGTCGAGCCGCAGCACCGTGGTGGCGGCCAGCTCCTTGCGGTTGGCGGGCCGGCTGTCCGAGGAACGGCCGGCCACCACCTGGTCGACCAGTGCGTCCAGGGCGTGGCGTGCCTCCTCGGGGTCGGTGACCACCCGTGCCCTTCCGTGCGCCACCACCGAGCGGTAGTTCAACGAGTGGTGGAAGGCGGACTTGGCCAGCACCAGGCCGTCGACGTGGGTGACGGTGAGGCAGACCGGCATCCCCTCCGGGGCCTGGTCGGCGGCCCTCAGCGGGCGCGAGCCGCTGGATCCGTGGACGTACAGCCGCTCCTCCACGCGGGTGTAGAGGGTGGGGAGCACCACCGGGGCGCCGTCCCGGACGAAGCCGAGGTGGCACAGGTAGCCCTGGTCGAGGATCGCGTGGATCAGGTCGCGGTCGTAGTGGGCGCGCTGCGGGGCGCGGGTGGGGGTGGTGCGCTCGGTGGCCGGATAGCGGCCGTCGGCCGGGGGGTTGGCGGAGGCGGGCGGAGCGGTCATCGGCTACCTCGTCTCTTGCTCCTCGTATTGCACTAGTGCATAGTGTTGTTTGTGCTAGAAGAATATCCCATCACGGGTCGCCGTGCCACGGAGATCGCGGCCAGCGTGGAGACCGCCCTCGCCGAGGGGAGCCTCCGCCCCGGCCAACTCCTGCCCCCGCTGAGGGAGTTGGCGACCGCCCTGGACGTCAACCCCAACACGGTGGCCGCCGCCTACCGCACCCTGAGGGAACGGGGCGTGGTGCACACCGCCGGCCGTCGCGGCACCCGGGTACGGGAACGGCCGGCCAGCGTCGCCCGCGAGGCGATGTGGGCCAAGCTGCCCGAGGGCGTCCGCGACCTGTCCAGCGGCAACCCCGACCCGGCGCTGCTGCCCCCGCTCGCCGAGGCGCTGGCCGAGGCCGGCCGCGCCCACGCCCGCCGCCCCGTGCGGTACGGGGACGACCCGGTCGAGCCCGAGTTCGCCGACCATGTCCGGCGGGCCCTGACCGCCGACGGGGTACGCGCGGACTCCCTGGCCGTCACCTCCGGTTCGCTGGACGGCGTCGAGCGGGTGTGCGCCGCCCACCTGCGTCCCGGGGACGCGGTGGCCGTGGAGGACCCCGGCTGGGGGAGCCTGCTGGACCTGGTGCCCGCGCTGGGGCTGCGGGCCGTACCGGTGGCGGTGGACGACGAGGGGCCGCTCCCCGAGGAGGCGGAGCGTGCCCTCGCCGAAGGGGTACGGGCCTGGGTGGTCACCGCCCGGGCGCAGAACCCCACCGGGGCCGGCCTGTCCGCGACGCGGGCCGAACGACTGCGCCGACTGCTGGGCGAGCACCCCGACACCCTGCTGATCGAGGACGACCACGGTCACGGCATCGTGGACGAGCCGTACCACCCCCTGGTCGGGGTCACCCGGCACTGGGCGCTGCTGCGGTCCACGGCCAAGGTGCTGGGGCCGGACCTGAGGGTGGCGGTGCTGGCCGGCGACCAGGTCACCCTGGACCGGGTGCGCGGACGGCAGTGCCTGGGGCCGGGCTGGGTGAGCCACCTGCTCCAGTGGGCCGTGCTGCACCTGTGGCGTACCGGCGCGGTGGACCAGGAGGCGGTGGCCCGCTCCTACGGTGCGCGGCGCGAGGCTCTGCTGCGGGCCCTGGGGGAGCGGGACGTGCGGGCGTGGGGGCGCGGCGGGATGAACGTGTGGGTGCGGGTGCCGGACGAGACCGCGGTGGTGACCCGGTTGATGACGGCCGGCTGGGGGGTGGCCCCCGGGGCCCGCTTCCGGTCCGACAGCCCGCCCGGGGTGCGGATCACCGTCTCCGATCTCGCGTTGTCGGAGGTGGGGGAGTTGGCCGACGCCGTGGCCGAGGCCCTGCGCCCGGAGCGGGTGGGGCGCTACGGCTGAGGTGGCCCGAGGGTGCGGGGCCCCGCCGGCGTCACGTCGTGGCCGGGCCCCCGGCGGCCGGTGCGACCCGGGCGTTCGCCCGGCTCGTACCGGGCTGGTCGGCGTTGACACCCGGTGCCCTGGCTTCTAGCGTCACCCCTGTTCCAGGAACTAAGCGGTTGCTCATCTAGGGCGAGGAGAAGGCCAGCATGTCCACCACCGAACAGCGCGTAGCAGTCGTCACCGGGGGCGCTCGGGGAATCGGCGCCGCCACCGCCCTCCGGCTCGCCGCCGACGGCAACAAGGTCGCCGTGATCGACCTGGACGAGGCCGCCTGTCAGTCCACCGTCCAGGCGGTCAAGGACGCCGGCGGCACCGCCCTCGCCGTGGGCGCCGACGTCTCCGACAGCGCCCAGGTGGAGGCCGCCGTGGAGCGGGTGGTCGCCGAACTGGGCGCTCCCACCGTGCTGGTGAACAACGCCGGTGTGCTCCGCGACAACCTGCTGTTCAAGATGAGCGAGGGCGACTGGGACACCGTGCTGAACGTCCACCTCCGGGGCAGCTTCCTGATGACCCGGGCCTGCCAGAAGCACATGGTGGACGCCGGCTACGGGCGGGTGGTCAACCTCTCCTCCTCCTCGGCCCTGGGCAACCGCGGCCAGGCCAACTACGCCGCCGCCAAGGCCGGTCTCCAGGGCTTCACCAAGACCCTGGCCAAGGAACTGGGCAAGTTCGGGATCACCGCCAACTCGGTGGCGCCCGGCTTCGTCGTCACCGACATGACCGCGCAGACCGCCGAGCGGGTCGGCATGGGCTTCGAGGAGTTCCAGGCCGCCGCGGCCAGCCAGATCCCCGTACAGCGGGTGGGCCGCCCCGAGGACATCGCCAACGCCGTGGCCTTCTTCGCCTCCCCGGACGCCGGCTTCGTCTCCGGCCAGGTGCTGTACGTGGCCGGTGGCCCGCTCAACTGACGACAGGGAGTCACGGATGACCAGCGACACGGCACGAGCGGACCAGCCCCCCGCCGACAGCGGACGGGTGGCCCTGGTCACCGGGGCGAGCCGGGGCATCGGACTCGGGATCGCCGAGACCCTCGCCGCGAAGGGGCACCGCTTGTGTGTGACCGCGCGCAACGAGGAGGCGCTCAGCGAGGCCGTCGAACACCTCGGGGGCAGGGGCCGGGCCATCGGTGTGGCCGGCAAGGCGCATGACGAGGCGCACCAGGCCGAGGCGGTACGCCGTACCGTCGAGGAGTTCGGCCGGGTCGACTACCTGGTGAACAACGCCGGTACCAACCCGGTGTTCGGTTCGCTCGCCGAGCTGGACCTCGACGTGGCCCGCAAGGTCTTCGAGACCAACGTCCTGTCCGCCCTGGGCTTCGCCCAGCGCACCTGGGGGGCCTGGCAGCGCGAGCACGGCGGCGCCATCGTGAACGTCGCCTCGGTCGCCGGGGTCTCCGCCTCCCCGATGGTGGGCGCCTACGGGGTGAGCAAGGCCGCGATGATCAACCTCACCCAGCAGCTGGCCCACGAGTTCGCCCCCGGGGTGCGGGTGAACGCCCTGGCGCCGGCGGTGGTGCGGACCAAGTTCGCCCGGCCCCTGTACGAGGGGCGGGAGGAGGAGGCCGCCGCCTCCTACCCTCTCGGCCGGCTCGGGGAGCCGGCCGACATCGGGGGAGCCGCCGCCTTCCTGGTGTCCGAGGAGGCGGCCTGGATCACCGGGCAGACCCTGGTGGTCGACGGTGGTCTCTTCCTCAACGCCGGAGTCTGACCGTCCGGCCCCCGCCTCCCGGGCGGGGGCCCAACGGGCGGGCGTACCAGGGGAGTTGGGGCTTTCGTGGCGGAGGCGTACCGCAGCGTTGCCGGGCTGTTCTCCGACCGTCCGAACTGGCCCGTAAGAGTGAGACAAAGCCGTTGGGTGGGCCATCCTCTTTGAGGAACCCCTGAGGTAGTGTTACCCCGCCTCCAGCCTGCGGTTCCCCAGGGCGACAGGTAGTCGTGCGGGTGCGGAGAGCTCAAGTGAACTGGCCGAAAGGGACTCTTCCCTTTCCCACCACGCCGAGCGGTGGTGGCTCGCCGACTGAGGAGCGCGTTCGTGTTCAACCGGTACGGGTCTTTGAAGATCACGGCAGCCGTGCTGGCGTCGACCCTGCTCGCGGGCTGTGGCCTGCTCACGGGTGGGAGCGACGACAAGAAGGAGACCCTCGTGGTGGGCACCACGGAGGCGCCGAGCGTGCTGGACCCCGCGGGCGCCTGGGACGGGTCGTGGGCGCTGTACCGGAACATCTTCCAGACCCTGATGCAGATCCCGATCTCCAAGAGCACCCCGGAGCCGGACGCCGCCAAGCGCTGCGTCTTCAAGGACGCCGACTACAAGGTGTACCAGTGCGACCTCCGCACCGACATCACCTTCTCCGACGGTGAGCGGATGGACGCCCGCGCGGTGAAGCACTCCTTCGACCGGCTGCGCTCGGTCCACGAGAAGCTGGGGCCGGCCCCCCTGCTCGCGGTGATACGGAAGGTGGAGACCAAGGGCGACAACACGGTCGTGTTCCGCCTCAAGAAGGCCGACGCGACCTTCCCCTTCCTGCTGTCCACCCCGGCCGCCTCGCTGGTCTCCCCGAAGGCGTACCCGAAGAAGCAGCTGCGGCCCGGCTACGAGATCGTCGGCTCGGGGCCGTACAAGCTCAAGGCGTACCGCAAGGGCAAGGAAGCCGAGCTGGAGAAGAACGAGGACTACAAGGGCGCCGCCAAGGTCCGCAACGAGGGCGTGACCATCCGGTACTTCCAGAAGTCCGGCGCGCTGATGAAGGCCTTCCGTGACAAGCAGCTCGACGTGATCTACCGGGGGCTCACCCCGCACCAGATCCAGACCCTCCAGAAGGAGAGCACCCGGGGCGACAGCGTGGACCTGACCGAGAACGACGGTTCGGAGATCCGCTACCTGGCCTTCAACACCAAGTCCTCGTCCGTCTCCAACCCGGCGGTCCGCAAGGCCATCGCCCAGATGATCGACCGCAAGGCCCTGGTGCGGAACGTCTACCAGCACACCGCCGAGCCGCTGTACTCGATGGTCCCCAGCGGCATCCCGGGGCACACCAGCCCCTTCTTCGACCTGTACAAGGACCCCGACACCGCCAAGGCCAAGAGCATCCTGCGGTCCGCCGGCATCGACCAGAAGGTCAAGCTGACCCTCTGGTACACCACGGACCGGTACGGCGCCACCACCGCCGAGGAGTTCCAGGAGATCAAGCGCCAGCTGAACGGCTCGGGCCTGTTCGACGTCACCGTCAAGGGCAAGCCCTGGGACGAGTTCCAGGCCGGCTACAGCAACGGCAAGTACGCGGTGTTCGGGCGTGGTTGGCAGCCGGACTTCCCGGACGCCGACAACTACATCACCCCGTTCGTGGGCACCGGCAACGTCCTGAGCATCCCGAACCAGCAGACCAAGATCCTGGACGACCTGCTGCCCCGGTCGCGTCGCGAGACCAACCGCGCCAGCGCCGCCGACTCCTTCGGCGAGGCCCAGAAGCTCCTGGCCCAGGACGCCCGGGTGCTGCCGCTGTGGCAGGGCAAGATCTACACCGCCTCGCACCCCGAGGTGGCGGGCATGGACTTCAGCGTGGACAGCGCCACGATCATGCGTATGTGGGAGCTGTACACCAAGTCCAGCTGGTGACGGTACGGTTCGGCGACCCCGACTGTCAGTGCTGACCGGTACGTTCGGCGCGTACTCTCATCCACCAGTTGGAGGTTGTCCACGTGACGGACATGCTGCCCGCGTCCTGGCGCGAGGTTCTCGGTGAGGAGTGTCGGAAGCCCTACTTCTCCGACCTCCTGCGCTTCGTCGAGCAGGAGCGCGAGCGGGGGCCGGTCTACCCGCCCCGGGAAGAGGCCTTCGCCGCCTTCGAGGCCACCGCGTTCGAGGACGTCAAGGTGCTGGTCCTCGGCCAGGACCCGTACCACGGGGAGGGGCAGGGACACGGGCTGTGCTTCTCGGTGCGCCCCGGGGTACGCACCCCTCCGTCGCTGCGCAACATCTTCAAGGAGATGCACGCCGAACTCGGCCACCCGGTCCCGGACAACGGCTACCTGATGCCCTGGGCCCGACAGGGCGTGCTGCTGCTCAACGCGGTGCTCACGGTCCGGGCCAAGGAGGCCAACTCCCACAAGGGACAGGGCTGGGAGCAGTTCACCGACGCGGTGATCAGGGCCGTCAGCGACCGCGAGCAGCCCGCCGTGTTCGTGCTGTGGGGCAACTACGCCAAGAAGAAGCTCCCCCTGATCGACACCGAACGGCACACCGTGGTGCAGGGCGCCCACCCCTCACCGCTGTCCGCCAAGAAGTTCCTCGGCTCCCGTCCGTTCGGGCAGATCGACAAGGCGCTCGCCAACCAGGGCCATGAGCCGGTCGACTGGCGGTTGCCCGACCTGGGCGCTTCCGCCTGACCCGAGTCGGTGACGGTGGGACCGCGACCCGGGGCGCTCCCCCCTGGGCGCGGTCTCCGGGGCTAGGGTGCGTCGCTTGGATCAGGTGGATCAGTGAGCGGGCCCGACCCCGAAGAACGCGGTGGTCGTCGGCTCGCTCACCCCACGAGGGTCCCCGCGTCCACGCCCGCCAGCGGGTACGTGAGCCCCGACGGCCCCTCGGCCGCCGGGGCGCCGGCTCACGGCGTGGACCGGGTCACCACCGAAGAGGAGCAGATGAGCCAGCAGCCCCCCACGCCGCACGACCTCACCACCCGTATCGCCCAGGCGGTGATCCTCCACCGGGGCGGTGACCGGGAGGAGGCCAGAAGCCGGCTGGCCTCCCTCTGGAAGGAGACCGAGGAACCCCGGGGAGACCTGCTGCACCGCTGCACCATCGCCCACTACCTGGTCGGCACCCAGGACGAGCCGGCCGACCAACTCCACTGGGCCCTCAGGGCGTTGGAGGCCGCCGACCTGTCGCTGGACCAGGAGGTGCGGACCGCCGAGGACGAGGCGCGGCTGTTGGCGATCCGTTCGCTCTACCCCTCGCTCCACCTGAGCCTGGCCTCGATCTACCTGGCACTGGACGTCCCCTTCGAGGCCCGGCGGCAGTTGGGTCGCGCACGCGGGCGCTGCGCCCACCTTCCGGCGGACGCCCACGGGGAGAACGTCCGCGCCGCCATCGAACAGCTGGCGAGGAGACTCGACCCCGCCTCCTGAACCACCCGTGCGGGAGGGGTCAGTGGGCCACGTAGAGCATTCCGGCCAGCAGCTCGTGGCAACTGGAGCGCAGCTCGTCCAGCGAGGGCGGCACCGCGTGGTGGGTGCCGGCGATGCAGGTGAACAGCACACCCTCGATCCAGGCCAGCGTGGACTGGGCGTGCCGCTCGGGGTCGGGGGACCCGGCCTGGCTCAGCTGGGCGATCAGCGGTTCGCGGAAGGAGAAGGCTCCGGCCTGGTCGTAGCTGGCCCTCAGCTCGGGTTCGCGGGTGGCCTCCAGGGCCAACTCGTACCGCGCGAGGGCCAGTTCGCGTTCCTTGGTCAGCAGGTGCCGCAGTGCCTGGGCGGTGGCCTCCACCAGCCCGTCCAGGGTCTCCGGGGGGCCGGTGCCCCCGGGTGGGGTCAGCGCCATGGCCTCCCGGGTGGCCAGTCTGCTCACCGTCGACTTCAGCAGGTCGTACCTGCCGGGGGCGTACCCGGCGGTGGTGCCCTGGGGAAGTCCGGCCTCCTTGTCCACCGTCTGAGGGGTCACCGCGTCCAGTCCGTGGTTGGCCAGCAGCATGATCGCGGTGTCCGCGATCAGCGCGGCGCGCTCGTCGCCGCCCCACGGCGTACCTGAGGAAGCCATACCAGAACTGTACCGCCGGTACTACGGGCGTAGTACGGTCTACTACGACCGTAGGAAAACCAAAGGCGAGTGGTGGGAGAGCCCATGAGACAGGCAACAGCCCTGGTCATCGGCGCCGGAATGGGTGGACTGACCGCCGCCGCGGCCCTGGCACAGCGCGGTTGGTCGGTAACGGTGTTCGAACGATCGGACCAATTGGAGCCCGTGGGAACGGCCCACGCGCTAGCCCCCAACGCCCAGCGCGCGCTGGGCGTGCTGGGCCTCGGCGAGGCGGTCCGTACCCTGTCCTCCTGGCTGGCCGAGGGCGGTGTCCGCACCCCCTCCGGCCGCTGGCTCTACCACACCCTCACCGACGGCAGCGAGGAACGCTTCGGTGGCCCCCTGGTGCTCACCCCCAGCTACGAACTGCTGAAGCTGCTCGCCTCGCTGCTGCCGCCCACCGCGTTGCGCCTGGGCACCTCGGTCCGCGTACTGGACCCCGGGGACGCCGACCGGCCCGCCCGGCTGCGCAGCATCCCCTGCGAGGGGCGGGGGCACCGTCACCGTCAGGTGCCCACCCGCGAGTGGACCGCCGACCTGGTGGTCGCGGCGGACGGGGTGCACTCGGCCACCCGGCGGACGCTGTTCCCCGACCATCCCCCACCCCGCTACGTGGGGCTCACCTCCTGGCGGATGCTGGTGGACGCCCCCGCCGGCTGCGTGGCGGCCCAGGAGACCTGGGGCCGGGGAGCGCTCTGGGGGACGGTGCCCCTGCGGGACGGCCGCCTGTACGCCTACGGGGCGGCCCACGCCCGCGCCGGACGGCGGGCGCGGTACGGCGAACGGGCCGAACTGCTGCGGCACTTCGGAAGTTGGCACGCCCCCATACCGGAGCTGATATCCACGGTCCGGCCCCGGGACATCCTGCGCACCGACATCCACGAGGCCGACCGTCCGCTGCCCGCCTACCACCGGGGACGGGTCGCCCTGCTCGGCGACAGCGTCCACCCCATGCCCCCGCACCTGAGCCAGGGCGGGGCCCAGGCCATCGAGGACGGGGTGGTGCTCGCCCACCACGCCCGACCCGCCCACTTCGACCCCGACCGCGACCTGGCGGCGTACTCCCGGGACCGGCTGCCCCGCACCACCGCCGTGGTGCGCAGGGCGGTACGTGCGGGACGGTGGGCCGTCTGCTCCTCGCCCGCCCTGTGCGCGCTGCGGGACGGAGGGGTGGCCCTGATCAGTCGGCTCTCCCCGGAGGTGGGGCTGCGGGGGCTGGACGGCATCGCGGACTGGAGTCCGCCCCCTTCGCCCGAGGACGCTCCGCCTCCCCACGAGTACGCGGCGAGCTGAGGCGCCGCACGCAGCCCCGGGTCAACGGCACGGCCGACGGCGGCAGTCGGGGTCAGCGGGTGCGGCCGGCCCGCTGTCCCGGTCCGTCCGTCGACCGGGGGACCTGCTGCTGACGGGTGGTCAGGGGCGGGGGATGTTCCGCAGGTTGGCGCGGGCGAGCTTGAGCATACTGCCCACCCCGCCGGCCACCACCGTGCGTCCGGCGGCCAGGGCGAAGCCCTTGACCTGGTCGAAGGTGAAGTGCGAGGGGATGGACAGGGCGTCGGAGTCGGTGCGGAACTCCAGCAGCGCGGGTCCGGGGGAGGCCAGCCCCTCCCGCAGGGTCTTGGCCACGTCCTGGGGCCGCTCCACCCGCCAACTGGGGATGTCCAGGGCGCGGGCGAGGGCGTGGAAGTCCACCGGGGGGTGGTCGGTCTGGTACGAGGGGAGGCCGTCCACCATCATCTCCAGCTTGACCATGCCCAGTGAGGCGTTGTTGAACAGCACGATCTTCACCGGCAGTTGGTGCTGCCGCACGGTGACCAGTTCGCCGAGCAGCATGGCCAGACCGCCGTCCCCGGACAGGGCGATCACCGGCCGGTCGGGGTCGGCGAACTGGGCGCCGATGGCGTGGGGCAGGGCGTTGGCCATGGTGCCGTGGGTGAAGGAGCCGATGACCCGGCGGCCCCCGCCGGGGGTGAGGTAGCGGGCGGCCCAGACGTTGTTCATCCCGGTGTCCACGGTGAACACCGCGTTCCCGGGGGCGATCTCGTCCAACTGGCTTGCCACGTACTCGGGGTGGAGCGGCACATGGCGCTCCACGTCACGGGTGTAGGCGTCCACGGCCGTGGTCAGGGCGCGTTCGTGCTTCCGCAGCATGGAGTCCAGGAACTTACGGTCCGACCTGGGGCGCAGCAGTCCCCGTACCGCCTCCAGGGTGGCCTTCACGTCCCCGTGCACCGCCTGTTCCAGCGGGGTGCGCTTGCCCAGTCGCCGCGCGTCACGGTCCACCTGGACGGTACGGGCCTGGGGGAGGAACGAGTCGTAGGGGAAGTCGGTGCCCAGCATCAGCACCAGGTCCGCCTCGTGCAGCGCCTCGTAGCAGGCGCCGTATCCCAACAGGCCCACCATGCCGACGTCGTAGGGGTTGTCGAACTGGATCCACTCCTTGCCGCGCAGGGTGTGCCCGACCGGGGCGCACAGGGTGTCGGCGAGTTCCATCACCTCGGCGTGCGCGCCGCGTACCCCGGCCCCGCAGAACAGCGTCACCCGGGAGGCCTCGTTGAGGCGCCGGGCCAGCTCCTCCACCGCCTCGGGGGTGGGGGTGAGGACGCCGTCGGCGGGTGAGAGCCGGCCCTCCCCGGTGGGGTGGGGCGCGGTACGAGCGGCCACGTCGCCGGGGAGCACCAGCACCGCCACCCCGGGTTCGGCCACCGCGTGCTGCACCGCGATCCTCGCCAGCCGGGGCATCTGCTCCGGCTGGGAGACCAACTCGCAGTAACCGGACGCCTCCTGGAGCAGCCGCTCGGGGTGGGTCTCCTGGAAGAAGCCGGTACCGATCTGGGCGGAGGGGATGTGGGAGGCGATGGCCAGCACCGGCGCCCCACTGCGGTGGGCGTCGTACAGCCCCTGCACCAGGTGGGTGTTGCCCGGGCCGCAGGAACCGGCGCAGACCGCCAGCCGGTCGGTGAGCTGGGCCTCGGCCGCGGCGGCGAAGGCGGCGGCCTCCTCGTTGTGCACGTGGACCCAGCGCAGTGCTCCGTCGGAGCGTCTGATGGCGTCCACCAGGGGGTTGAGGCTGTCGCCCACCACCCCGTAGACGTGCCGGACGCCGGACTGCTCCAGCACCCTGACCAGCTGGTCGGCGACGGTGACCGAGGCCATCGGGCCCCTCCTCGGATTGGGGACGATCCGCGTGTTTCGGGCCCAGGCTAGGTCGGGTGTCCCGTCGTCGCAGGGCGGAGGTCGGCGCGTGGGCGGCGTCCCGGGTCAGGGCAGCGAGCTGGCCCGGGACGCGTTGAGCAGGGGGCCCAGCAGGTCGCCGTACCGCTCCAGCCGTCCGGGCAGATCCCCGGCGGTGAACGTCAGCTCCTCGGGGTCCTGGCAGCTCTCCACCTCCTCCCAGGTCACCGGGGTGGAGACGGTCGGGGTGGGCTGGGCGCGCAGGGTGTAGGGGGCGGCCGTGGTCTTGGCCTGCGAGTTCTGGCTGTGGTCGATGAACACCCGGCCCGCGCGCAGTCGTCGGGCCATCTGGTGGAGGGCGAGGTCGGGCAGGGCCCGCTCGGCTCGCCGGGCGAGTGACCGGGCGTAGTCGGAGACGGTACGGGAGGGGGTGGGGCGCAGGGGTACCAGCAGGTGGAGCCCCTTGGCCCCGGAGGTCTTGGCGTGGCAGCGCAGCCCGTCCTCGGCCAGCCTCTCGCGCAGCCACACCGCGACCGCGCAGCAGTCCACCAGGGTGGCCGGTGCTCCGGGGTCCAGGTCCAGTACCAGGCGGTCCGCCTGCGCCTGGGCGCCGGCCAGCCACTGTGGGGTGTGGAGTTCCAGGGCGGCGAGGTTGGCGGCCCAAATCAGGCTGGCCAGGTCCTGGATCATCACCCGCTGGCTGGTGCTGCCGTCGCTGTGCCGGACCTCGCAGGTCCTCACCCACTCGGGGGTTCCGGGCGGGATCTGCTTGGCGAAGAAGCGCTGGCCCTCGACCCCGTCCGGGTACCGCACGAAGGACAGCGGCCTGCCCTGCAGGTGGGGGAGCAGGGCGCCGGCCACCCGGGCGTAGTAGTGCAGGGCCTCGCCCTTGGTGAAGCCGGCCCGGGGATACAGCACCTTCTCCAGGTTGCTGAGCGTGAGACGCCGACCCTCGACGACGGTGAGCGGCATACCCTGAGAGTCCCACAGAAGGGATGAACGATGCGATCTATCTGGAAAGGGTCTATTTCCTTCGGGCTGGTCACCATCCCCATCAAGGTCATGGGGGCCACCGAGAGCCACAGCGTCTCCTTCTCGCAGGTGCACGCCGAGGACGGCGGACGCATCCGCTACCGGAAGTTCTGCGAACTGGAGGAGCGGGAGGTTTCCAGCTCGGAGATCGCCAAGGCGTACCGGCTCGGCGACGGCACCGCCGTGCAGATCGACGAGGACGACCTGGCCTCCCTGCCGCTGCCCACCACCAAGACGGTCGAGCTGCTGGCCTTCGTCCCCTCCGAGCGGGTCGACCCCATCCAGCTCGACCGCTCCTACTACCTCGCCGCCGACGGCCAGGGTGCCGCCAAGCCGTACGTACTGCTGCGCGAGGCGCTTCAGCGCTCGGACAAGGTCGCCATCGCCAAACTCGCCATGCGAGGCCGGGAGACCCTGGCGATGCTGCGTGTGTACGAGGACGTGCTCGCCCTGCACACCATGCTGTGGCCGGACGAGATCCGCTCCGCGCAGGGGCTGGCCCCGCAGGAGAGCGCGGCCCCACGGAAGGCCGAACTCGACCTGGCCGACACCCTGATGGACACCCTGGGGGACATGGACATCAGCGAGCTGAAGGACGAGTACCGCGAGGCCGTGGAGCAGCTGGTGACCGCCAAGCTGGAGGGCCGCACCCCCGAGATGGCGGGTGGGGGAGAGGCGCCCTCGGGCCAGGTGGTGGACCTGATGGCGGTGCTGGAGAACTCCGTACAGGCCGCCCGGCGCTCCCGCTCCGAGGGGGAGGAGGCCGAGGAGACCGGCGAGGCCGAGGTGCACCAGCTGCCCACCAAGGAGACCGAGAAGCGCACCGGTACGACCCGGAAGAAGGCCGACGGGCGGAAGACCGCGAAGACGACCACCGGCAAGCGGACGGCCAGCAAGAAGACCGCCGCCAAGGCCAACGGGTCGGATGCGGGGAAGAAGACCACCACCTCGCGCTCGGGCACCAGGAAGACCGCAGCGAAGACGGCTGCGAAGACGGCTGCGAAGACCACGGCGAAGAAGACCGCCAAGCGCCCCCGCAAGTCGGCCTGAGCCGGCCCAACTCCCCAGCCGGCGCGCTGGGATGACCCGGAGCGCCGTGTTTGGCAAGCTCCACTGTGAGGCACCCGGTCACGGGAGCCGAGAGGCACAGTGGAGAGGACGCAACATGGCACAGCGGGTACGCGGGGTGATCTCGCCCGGGCGGGACGAGCCGGTACGAGTGGAGACCATCACGATCCCCGACCCGGGCCCCGGCGAGGCCGTCGTCCAGGTACGGGCCTGCGGGGTCTGCCACACCGACCTGCACTACAAGCAGGGCGGCATCAACGACGAGTTCCCGTTCCTGCTGGGCCACGAGGCGGCCGGGGTGGTCGAGTCCGTGGGGGAGGGGGTCACCGAGGTCGCCCCCGGCGACACCGTGATCCTCAACTGGCGTGCGGTGTGCGGCCAGTGCCGTGCCTGTTCCCGTGGCCGGCCCTGGTACTGCTTCGACACCCACAACGCGCGGCAGCCCATGACCCTGGAGGACGGCACCCCGCTGTCGCCCGCCCTGGGCATCGGCGCCTTCGCCGAGAAGACGCTGGTCGCGGCCGGTCAGTGCACCAAGGTCGACCCCGAGGTGTCCCCGGCCGCCGCCGGGCTGCTGGGCTGCGGGGTGATGGCCGGCGTGGGCGCCGCGATCAACACCGGGCAGGTCGGCCGGGGCGACAGCGTCGCCGTGATCGGCTGCGGCGGTGTCGGCTGCGCCTCGGTGATGGGCGCCGCCCTCGCCGGAGCGGCCCGGGTGATCGCGGTGGACATCGACGACCGCAAGCTGGAGTGGGCCCGGGGACTGGGGGCCACCCACACCGTCAACTCCTCCGACCGCGACCCGGTGGAGGCGATCCGGGAGCTGACCGACGGCTTCGGCGCCGACGTGGTGATCGAGGCGGTGGGCCGGCCCGAGACCTACCAACAGGCCTTCTACGCCCGGGACCTGGCCGGCACCGTGGTGCTGGTCGGGGTACCCACCCCCGAGATGCGGCTGGAACTGCCGCTGCTGGACGTCTTCGGCCGGGGCGGTTCGCTGAAGTCCTCCTGGTACGGCGACTGCCTGCCCTCCCGTGACTTCCCGATGCTGGTCGACCTGCACCAGCAGGGCCGTATCGACCTGGGGGCCTTCGTCAGCGAGACGATCACCCTGGACGACGTCGAGGAGGCCTTCGCGCGGATGGGCCGTGGCGAGGTACTGCGCTCGGTGGTGATGCTGTGATGGCGGCGAACTCGGCGACGCCGGACCGCGACTCCGGGGCGGCCCGTATCGAGCACCTGGTCACCTCCGGCACCTTCAGCCTGGACGGCGGGACCTGGGAGGTGGACAACAACGTCTGGATCGTCGGCGACGACAGTGAGGCCGTGGTGGTCGACGCCGCCCACGACGCCGACGCCATCGCCCGGGTGCTCGGCGACCGCCGGCTGCTGGCCATCGTGTGCACCCACGCCCACGACGACCACGTGGACGCCGCACCCGAGCTGGCCCGGCGGTACGGTGCTCCGATCCTGCTGCACCCCGAGGACCTGCCGCTCTGGCGGCTCACCCACCCGGACCGCGAGCCGGACGGTGAACTGGGCGACGGCCAGTCGATCCCGGTCGCCGGGATCGAGCTGACCGTGCTGCACACCCCCGGGCACGCCCCGGGCGCGGTCTGCCTGTACGCCCCGGAGTTGGGGGTGCTGTTCTCCGGCGACACCCTCTTCCAGGGTGGGCCGGGCGCCACCGGCCGCTCCTTCTCGGACTTCGGCACCATCGTGGAGTCCATCCGCACCCGGCTGCTGACCCTGCCCCCCGAGACCGAGGTACGGACCGGCCACGGGGACTCCACCAGCATCGGGGCCGAGGCACCGCACCTCCAGGAGTGGATCGACCGGGGCCACTGAGCCCGGCCCACCCCTCCGGTGTCCGGGCGGCGCGCCTGCCGCCGCCCGGACGGCCGGTCAGCGTTCCAGCACCAGCGCCTGGCCCTGGCCCACCCCGATGCACAGCGTGGCCAGGCCCAACCCCCCGCCACGGGCGGCCAGTTGGTGGGCCACCGCGCCGACGAGGCGGGCCCCCGAGGCGCCCAGGGGGTGACCGATGGCCAGGGCACCGCCCCGGGGGTTGACCCGGGCGGGGTCCAGGTCCGGCCAGTGGGCCAGACAGCCCAGGGACTGCGCCGCGAAGGCCTCGTTCAGCTCCACCACGTCGACCTCGGACAGGGAACGGCCGGCCCGCTTCATCACCCGTTCCACGGCGTCCACCGGCCCCAGCCCGTACATGGGGGGTTCCAGCGCGGTCACCGCGTTCGCCCGGATACGGGCCAGGGGCTCGGCGCCCGAGGCGCGCAGCCCCTCCTCGTTCATCAGCAGCAGCGCGGCGGCCCCGTCGTTGAGGGGCGAGGAGTTCCCGGCGGTGACCGTACCGCCCTCCTCGCGGAACGCCGGCTTGAGCCGGGCCAGCGCCTCGGGCGTGGACCCGTCCCGGATCGACTCGTCCCGGGGCAGCTCCACCTCCGGGTAGGGCACCACCTCGGCCTCGTAGGCGCCCTCGGCCCAGGCCCGGGCGGCCTTGCGGTGGCTGTCGGCGGCGAAGGCGTCCTGTGCCTCCCGGCCGATGCCGTGCCGGTCGGCGATCAGTTCGGCCCCCTCACCCAGCGACACCGTCCACTCCGGGGGCATCGACGGGTTGACCATCCGCCAGCCCAGGGTGGTCGAGTACATGCTCGGCGCCTGCGCCGGGTAGGCCCGCTCCGGCTTGGGCGTCACCCACGGGGCGCGGCTCATCGACTCCACGCCGCCGGCGATCACCACCGAGGCGTCCCCCAGCGCCAGGGCCCGGCTGGCCTGCACCACCGCCTCCATCCCGGAGGCGCACAGCCGGTTGACGGTCGCCCCCGGTACCGAGGTCGGCAGCCCGGACAGCAGCACCGCCATCCGCCCCACGTTGCGGTTCTCCTCGCCGGCGCCGTTGGTGTTGCCGATCAGCACGTCGTCCACCCGCTCCGGGTCCAGGCCTCCGGCCCGGTCCACCAGGGCCCGCACCACGTGGGCGGCCAGGTCGTCCGGGCGCACGGTGGCGAGGGCGCCCCCGTAGCGGCCCACCGGGGTGCGTACGGCGTCCACCACGTACACCTCGCTCACGGTGCCGTTGGTGCCGGTCGCGTTGCGGGTCTCGCGCTGAGTCATCCGGGCCGTCCCTTACAGAGCGTGGTGGTCGGTGTGGCGGTCCTGGTCCGGCGCGAGGATCGCCCGCGCCCGCCGTTCGGTCCGTCGTGCGGCCCGGCCGGGCTCCGACGCGGTTCCACGGCGGTCCGCCCCGGTCGGGACAGTTCCGCAGGATACCCAGGGGCCGGCCGGCCCTCGCGGGGTGGCGGAGGCTCACAGTTGGGCGGTGCGACGAGGGGTGCGCCGCGAGGCGGACGGCCGGACGACCGGTCGCCGACGGCTGACGTCCCGGGTCAGGTACACCAGCCCCCAGGAGGTGACCGCACCACACAGCAGCGCCAGCAGCACGCCCCAGCGCCCCAACCGGAAGCCCTCGCCCAGCAGCCAGGCCCCCACGGTGGCGGCGAACAGCGGGTTGACCACGGTGGCGGTGGCCAGGGGCGCGGCCAGCCCCGCGCCACGGTAGGCGGTCTGGGAGGCGGCCAGCCCCAGCACGGCCAGCAGCCCCACCAGGGCCGCCGGAACCAGTACCGTCCAGGCCAGGGGCAGTGGGTCACCCTCGACCACCACCTTCACCCACACCGAGGCCGCCCCGTACGCCACCCCCGCCGTGGCGGCCAGACACACGCTGCGCAGCCACACCCGGGCCCGGCCCCACAGGGCCAGCAGGAGCAGCGGGCCGACCGTGGCCAACATCAGTGCCCCCACCAGCAGTTGCTCGCCCGGCCGGGGAGCCCGCCCGACACCGGCGTCGGTCAGGGCGAGCAGACCGGCCAGCCCCACCGACACCAGCAGCGAACCCCGCCAGCCGGCCGGGCTGACCGGTCGGCGCACCAGCAGCGCGGCCATCGGCAGGACGAACACCAGGGTCAGCGCCCCCAGGGGCTGCACCACGGTGAGGGAACCCAGCGCCAGGGCGAGTACGTGGAGGCCGGCACCCGAACCGTTGAGCCCGACGGCCACCCACCAGCGGGGGCGCCTGGCCACCGCCCAGCGCACGGCGGGCGTGGTGGCCGCCACCTGTTCTTGGAGGATGGCGCCCACCGCGTACAGGTACGCGGAGCCCACCGCGAGGAGCACCGCCGCCAGCTGCTGGCTCATCGTCGGGCGTTCACCGGGGTCACCCCTCCAGCATCCTCCCCACGCGCGGGCACCGCCCGCTACCACGGCGCCCCCGCACCGGCCACCCGAGAGCGGCGGCGGTTCACCCGCCCTACGACGGCCCCGCCGGTCCCGCCCGCGCTCACGTCCGGCTGGTGGGTCACCTCCACTCCTGCCGGCTGACCCGCTGGGCCTGGCGGGGCACGTCCGCCCCGGCCCCCGACCGAGGGCGGCGCCCACCGGGAACGCCTCCGACGGATCGGCGCGACCAACGGCACGCCAGGGCGGTGTGGACGGGAGGCAGGGCATGGCCGGCACACGGTGGACCACCACGACGGTGGTGGGCGTACTGCTGCTGGGGGCACTCGGAGGGTGCTCCCAGGACTCCTCGGACTCCGGGCGGGAGGGTACGGGTGAGGGCGGACGCACCCAGGGGCGGGCGACGAGCCAACGGCCGTTCACCCTGGTGGCCACCGGCGACATCATCCCGTACCCCTCGATCATGGAGCAGGCGCGGCGGGACGGCGGGGACGGGGGCCACGACTTCCGGCCGATGTTCTCGGGCGTCAAGCCGGTGATCTCCCGGGCGGACGTGGCGCTGTGCCACATGGAGACCCCCTACGGAGCCCCGGGGGACCACTTCACCGGCTACCCGATGTTCAAGTCGCCGCCCCAGCTGGCCGGGGCGCTGGCCGACACCGGCTACGACAGCTGCTCCACCGCCTCCAACCACTCCCTGGACGCCGGCCCCAAGGGGGTGGGCCGCACCCTGGACGCCCTGGACCGGGCCGGGGTGGCCCACACCGGGACCGCACGGAACCGGCGGGAGGCCACCCGCCCCGCGGTGGTGAAGGTCGGCAAGGACGGGCCCCGGGTGGCCCACCTGTCCTACACCTACGGCACCAACGGCGTTCCCACCCCCGAGGGCAAGCCCTGGATGGTGCGGAAGCTGAAGGCGGACCGGGTGATCGCCGACGCCCGGGCCGCCCGCCGTGCCGGCGCTGACGTGGTGGTGGTCAGCCCGCACTGGGGCACCGAGTGGCAGCAGCGCCCGGACGCCCAACAGCGCGAGCTGGCGCGGCGGTTGACCGCCTCCCGCACCGACGGCCGCCCGGACGTGGACCTGGTGGTCGGCACCCACAACCACGTGCCCCAGCCGTACGAGAAGGTCAACGGCACCTGGGTGGTCTACGGGCTCGGGGACCAGGTCGCCAGCTTCGTCCCCGAGATGTACCGGGGCAACGAGGGCTCCATGGCCCGCTTCACCTTCGCCCCACCCGGGGAGCGGGGCGGGCGCTGGACCGTGCGCCGGGCGGAGTACCTGGTCAGCCACTCCGACACCGGCCCACCCTTCCGGGTCGTACGGGCCACCAAGGACCGCTTCCCCCAGGTGCACTCCCGGGTCCGGGAGGCGGTGCTCAGCCGGGGCGCCGGCCAGCAGGGGTTGCGGGAGGCACGCTGACCGGTCGCGGGCGGTCCCTCAGCCGTCCGGGCCGGCTCACCCCACGGACTCACCGGCGTGCGGGTCCAGCACCCCGGCGTACACCAGCACCAGGATCACCACGCCCAGCACCACGCGGTAGATCACGAAGGGCATGAAGCTGCGGGTGGTGATGAAGCGCATGAACCAGGCGATGACCGCGTAGGCCACCACGAACGCCAGCACGGTGGCGAAGATCGTCGGCCCCCAGGAGACGTGCCCCTCGCCGATGTCCTTCAACTCGAACAGCCCGGAGGCCAGTACGGCCGGGATGGCCAGCAGGAACGAGTAACGGGCCGCCGCCTCCCGGGAGTACCCCATGAACAGGCCGCCGCTGATGGTGGCCCCGGAACGGGAGACCCCCGGCACCAGGGCCATCGCCTGCGCCAGCCCGAACAACAGCCCGTCCCGTACGTTCAGTTCCTCCAGCGACTTGCGCGGCCGGGCCGCGCGGTGCCGTCCCCCCTGGGTGTCCCGGGCGGCGAGCCGGTCCGCGATCCCCAGGATCACGCCCAGCACGATCAGGGTGGCCGCGATCAGTTGGAGGTTGCGGAACGGGCCCTCGATCTGGTCCTTGAACGCCAGCCCCAGCACCCCGATCGGGATCGATCCCACGATCACCAGCCACCCCATCTTGGCGTCGTGGTCCCCCCGCCGGGAGGAGTCGACCAGGGAACGGGACCAGGCGGTGATGATCCGCGCGATGTCCTTGCGGAAGTAGATCAACACCGCCGCCTCGGTACCGATCTGGGTGACAGCGGTGAACGCGGCCCCCGGGTCCTTCCAGCCGGCGAACGCCGCCGTCAGCCGCAGGTGGGCGCTGGAGGAGATCGGCAGAAACTCCGTCAGCCCCTGCACCAGGCCGAGGATGAAGGACTCGAACCAAGACATGAAGGGTCAATCCGTCCTGTCGACGATCATGCTGACGGCCGGGCCGTCAGACGTGGTGGGTGGGAGAGGTCCCGGACACCCCAGACACGTCCCCGACCGCCTGGGAACCCCGGCGATCGCGGACGGCCAGCAGACTACAGCGACAAGATGACGGGGCCCGCCCCACCCGTCCATGAGGGCACGTCGCCTCCCCGAGCCCCTCCCCACCGGCGTCCGCCCGCCCGGACGGCGTGCCTTGGGCCGTACCCTGCCCATCCGGTGGGGGCGCGGGTTGGTCCATGCTCGCCCGGGCCTTCCCGTCGCTTGCCCAGCCGTGGGGTGGGTCGAGGCGGCGGCTCGAACGGGGTCCTGTTCCTGGACACCGACACCGCACTGCGTGAGTACCCGGACCTCTTCCGGGAGCACTTCGCCACGGTGATCCCGCCCGGGGACGACAAGTCCGCCGCCCTCAACACCGCCGTGTGGCCCGGGGGTTCGTTCATCCACGTGCCGCCGGGCGGCGTGGTCGGGACCCCGCTTCCCTGTGTCCGGCCGGCGCCGCCAACGGCTGGCCGGGGCGGTGTGGTGGGGGTGGTACGGGCGTCTGCGGGGTGTGACCGTGCCCCGGCCGTGCCCTTCCGGTGGGGGCGTGGCTTCGTGCTGGGCCGTGGGTTGGTCCACGTTCGTCCGGTTCCTCTTGGCCGACTGATCAGCGTCGGGGTGGGTCGAGGCGGCGGCTCGAACGGGGTGCGTGGTCGGGGCCACGTCTTCACGTTGTCCGGTCCGCACCGCCAACGACCGGCCGGGTGATGTGGCGGGGGCGGCGGGGGCGTATCCGGTCGCGGTGGGCAGGGGTCCCGGTGTGCCGCGTTCCGGCGGGGCAACCGCCGGGCAGCCGTGGGCCGTTGGGCCACGGGCACGGCCCCGTTCAGGGGATGTCCCGACGCGGCTCCGCACCGCCCCGCGGGTCAGCTCACGCTTTCCCGCCTCCTCAGCCACCCACGGGCGAGCCAGGTCACCCACCCGAAGAGGGCGCGTGGCCACGTGGCTACGTGGCTACGTAGGCAGGGCCCCCTTCAGGGGCGGATGGTGTGAGCCACCTCCACCATCAGCCGCTGCCAGGGGTCCCGTAGGTCCAGGCCGGTCAACTCCCTCACCCTGCGCATCCGGTAGCGCAGGGTCTGCGGATGCAGATGCAGCTCCTCGGCGGCCGTGGTCGCCGAGCCGGTCCGCAGGTAGGCGGCCAGGGTGTGCGCCAGATGCGCGTGCTCCCGCGTCAGCAGCGGGCCCAGCACCGTACGCCGCACCTGCGCCGGACTGGCCGAGGCGCAGCCGTTGAGCAGGGCGACCACTCCGGCCGAGGCCGTGTGCAGCACCCCGTGCGCGTCGAAGGCACGGTCCGGGGCGGCGCCGAGGGCGTCCCGCGCCAACTGGTAGGTGGCGGCCAGCGCGTCCACCCCCGTCACCTCCACCAGGGCGCCGCGCCAGTCGTGGCGCGCCAGCAGCGGGCCCAGCCGGGGTGCCCGCTCCCGGTCCAGCAGCAGCACCGCCTGCCCGGCACGGGTCGTCAACAGCGCGTCCCCGTCCGGGGACTCCACCGCGTCCAGCGCGGTCAGCAACTCCAGCCCCACGGCCACCGAGGCCGAACGCCCCTCCGCCACCGGTGTGGGTGCCGCCCCCGGGGTGGCCGGCTGCCGTGGGTGGGCCACCAGCAGCACCCCGGCCCGGGGCAGGGTCAGCCCCAGTGCCCGCGCCCGGTCGGTGATGGTGGCCGGCGAGGCCTGCCGTTCGCCCAACAGGTCGTCCAGAAAACCCCGGCGTGCCCGGTCACGGTCGCTGTCCAGCCGTAGCGCGGCGTCGATATGGCCCCCGGACAGTGCCTCGGTGAGCACGTCCAGTTCCTGGAACCAGACCCGGTGCAGGGCGAACACGTCCTGTGGGGAGAGCCGGGAGCCGGCCCGTTCGGCCAGCAGTTGGTTGAACCGGGCGGCACCCACCCGGTACGCGCGCATGATCGCCTCCAGGGACCGGCCGTCGGCCGCACGGGCCCGTCCGATGGCGCGGGCGCGTTCCAGGTCCGCGCTGGTGAGGCTGCTGTCGTGCACCCACAGGTCCATCAGCCGCTGTCCGACCCAGCGCACCACGCCGCGTACCTCGGCCATCTGGGAGGAGTGCAGCGACTGGTACGTGGGCACGGTGTCCCGTACCTCCTTGACCACCAGGTCGAGGATCTCGGTCTGGAGCGGCCCGTCCAGCTCACGACGGAGCGCGTCGCGTTCGCTGTGTCCCAAGGTCGCCCCTTCACTCGCCCCGCTGTCCCGCACCGTAGCCCCGCGCGGCCGGAAGCCGCCTTCCGCGCGGTTCACACCCCGACCGGCTCGCGGGCCTCCACCGGCCGGTCCGGTGGGCCGGACCGCAACCGTGCCCGTCGGCGCCAGGCCACCACCGCGACGGCCAGTGCCGGCAGGGCGACACAGGCGAAGGCGCCCAGGAAGACCGGTGACATCGGGTCGGTCGCGCTGCTGCCGGCGACCGCGTAGGCGGCGGTGTTGGGCAGGGAACCCAGGGCGGTGGCGAGGACGAAGGGGAGCCAGGGCATCCGGGACACCGCCGCCGCGTAGTTGGAGGCGGCGAAGGGCACCCCGGGCACCAGCCGCAGCACCAGCATGGAGCGGAAACCGTGGCCGCTCAGCTGGCGGTCGATCCGGGTCAGCCACCGTCCGCGCAGCAGCGGGCGGAGCGCGTCCTGCCCCAACAGCCGTACCAGGGCGAAACTCAGCGCCGCCCCCAGAACGGTGCCGCCCAGCGCGGCCACGGTTCCGGCGGTGGCGCCGAACAGCACTCCGGCCGCCAGGTTGAGTACCGGACGGGGCACCAGGCCCACCGCGCACACCCCGTAGGCCAGGGCGAACAGGGCGGCGGCCGACTCCCCGGGCACACCCCCGGGCATCCCGTCCGACAGCCAGCGGTACGGCTCGTACACCAGCATCCCGGTGGCCACCGAGGCCAGCAGCAGCACCAGCAGGGCCAGCCGCGCCCAGGGCGAGAGCAGTGCCTGGGCGACCTGTGTGGCGGGCCGGGGTGGCGACGCGGGTACGGACATCTGGGGGAGCGTAGCGGACACCGTCGCCGGTTGGCGGCGACGGCCGTCACGCCGGGGGCCCGCCCCGGCCGGCCGTCGACCGGCCCGCCGCCTCCGGGTGGGCCGCCCCACGCCGACGTCGGGCGGGTGTGAACTTGCTCTCCCGGCCCCCGTGAGGTCGCCGGTGGGAGGGGCAGCACAATGGGCGGGTGTCCGAACCCCACCCCGTACTACGCGAGGTCGACCACGGCCTGGCCCGGCTGCTGCCCGACGTGGACCGGCCGAGGGCCTGGCTGCTCACCGTGGACGAGGCCCCACAGTCCTACGTCGACCTGGACGACCCGGAGCACCTGGAGTTCGAGTACCTGCGCAGGCTCGGCCACCTGATGGACCTGGCCCCGGCGGCCCGGGGCACGTTGTCGGCGCTGCACCTGGGCGGAGGCGGCTGCACCCTGGCCCGGTACGTCGCCGCCACCCGCCCCGGCAGCGTCCAGCGGGTGGTGGACGCCGACCACCGGCTGGTGGAGCTGGTGCGCGCACACCTGCCGTTGCCCGAGGACGCGGGGATCACGCTGGAGGCCGAGGACGCCGGCCGGGCGGTCGCCGGGGCGCCCGAGGGGGAGTACGACGTGGTGGTCGCCGACGTGTTCGGAGGGTCCACGGTGCCCGCCCACCTGACCACCCGCGACCACGCCCGGGAGGTCGCCCGTTGCCTGCGCCCCGGTGGCCTGTACGCGGTCAACCTCGCCGACTCCGCTCCCTTCGACTTCCTGCGGTCCCAACTGGCCACCCTGGCCACGGTGTTCGAGCGGCTGTGCCTGGTGGCCGAGCCGTCGGTACTCCGGGGCCGGCGCTTCGGCAACCTGGTCGTCGTGGCCGGGGACGGTCCGCTACCGGTGACCGAACTGGCCCGCCGGGTGGCCACCGACCCGTTCCCGGCCCGGGTGGAGGACGGCCCCCGACTGCGCCGCCGCTACCAGGGGGCACCCGTGGTGCGTCAGAGCACCGGGGTGGTCTCGCCCCTGCCCCCGTCCGGCTCCTTCGGCGTCGGCTGACCCGAGGCGGCCCCGCCGTGCTCCCGGCGGCGCAGCCTCCGCACGTCGGGGACCAGCAGTACGGCGGCGGTGAGGACCACGATCAGGGCGGCCGAACACCACAGCGCGGTCTCCCGGCCCAACCAGTGCTCGGTCGGGCCGGCCAGCCCGGTGGCCACCGGCACCAGCGCCACCGAGCCGAGCCAGTCGTAGGAGGAGACCCGGGAGAACTTCTCCTCGGGGATCTCCTGGTGCAGCGCGGTCATCCAGGCCACCCCGAAGACCTCCACCGTCATCCCGGACAGCAGCATCACCGCGACCAGTACCGGCACCCCCACCGGCACCGCGAGCGCGGCCGAGGGCAGCGCCAGGGGGAACACCGCGAGCACGCCCACCAGCAGGAAGCGGCTGGGGCGCCAGCGGGTCATCAGCAGCCCCCCGAGCACGGTGCCGATCCCGAAGGCGCCCAGGGCCAGGCCCCAGGGGCGGGCGCCCCCCAGGTGGTCGTCGGCGACCTGGGGTCCGTACACCGCCTCGGCCACCGCCACCACCGCGTTGACCACGGCGAACTGGGCCACGATGGACCACAGCCAGGGTCGGCCGACCACCTCGCGCCAGCCGTCCCGGAGGTCGGCCCACAGCCCTTCCCGGGCCGCCCGTTCGGGGATGCCCCGCACGTCCAGGAAGGCGCGCAGCAGCGCGGCCACCGCGAAGGCGCCGGCGTCCACGGCCAGCACCCATCCGGGGCCGACGGCCGCCACCATGGCTCCGCCGAGGGCGGCGCCGCCGATCTGGGCCCCGTTGACGCCCATGCGGAACCAGGCGAAGGCGGTGCTGGAGTGCTCCTGGTCGACGGTGGCCATCACCATGCCCTCGGCCGCCGGCGCGAAGAAGGCGTGGCAGGTGCCGCCGACGGCCGCGAGCGCCGCCATCTGCCACACCCGGGCGTCACCGTTGATCACCAGGAGGGCGAACAGCCCCTGGGAGAGGAAGTTGGCGGTGTTGGCGACCACCATCACCCGGTGCCGGGGAATCCGGTCGGCCACCGCGCCGCCGATCAGCAGGAAGACCACCAGCGGGACGGTGCGGCAGGCGGCGACCAGACCGACCTCGCTGCTGCCGCCGCCGGACTCCAGTACGGCGAACGCCGCCGCGATCAGTGCCCCGGCGTTACCCAGGCCGGTGATCACGGCGGCGGCCGTCAACAGCTTGAAGTTGCGCCCACCTCCGGTGCGTCGGGCCAGGGAGAGCTTCGGTAGCACGAGTGGGCCGTTTCCTCGGGGGCGCGGGTGGGCGAGCAGAGTCTCCCCGGGAGATCACCCGGGGGACAAACGGTTATCCGAGCCGTCCCCGTCCGGTGCCGGGGAGGCCCGCCGTCAGTCCTCCTTGGGCAGCGAACGCAGGCTGGCCATCATCTTCTTGAGATCGCCGTCGGACACCTGGTCGCTCTTCTTGACCTTGTCGTCGGCCATGAAGACCCAGATGGCCAGGTCGTCGTTGGAGTTGATCCACGAGATGGTGGTCACCTTGGCGTCCGGCACACCGCACTTGCCCTTGGCGGGGGCGTCCCGCAACGTGACCTGGGCGGCGTGCCCCTTGATGCCGTGGGTGTTCTTGAAGGCCCTGACCTTGGTCTTGCCGAGCTTGCCCTTCTGCTCCTCGTCCCAGCCGGCGATGGCGAAGTTCTCCGCCGCGATCTTGGCGGCCTCCTTGGTGTTCCTGGAGCCCTGCGCGCCCTTGGTCCCGACGGTGACCCGGGTCTGACTGTCCTTGCACCAGCCCTTCTTGAAGTAGGCGGGTGCGGACATGCCGGCGCCGGGGAAGGGTTTGCCCTTCTTGTCGGTGAAGCCCACGATCGTGTCCGACGGGGCGATCTCCCAGTCCTTGGTCTTGGGCACGTCGAAGACGGAGTACCACTTGGGGTTGGTCACCGGCTGCCAGCCGGGTACGACCGCCTTCTGGTCCTCGGCACCCTCACGCGGGTTGTCGGTGGGGTCGTCCTCCTCCGAGGGGGAGGGACTGGCCGAGGCCTTCTTCTTGGGCTTGGCCTCGTCGTCCTTGGAACCGTCGTCCTTGGAGTAGAAGTAGGCGCCGGTGATCGCCACCACGGCCAGCAGCGCCACGGACAGCAGGATGGCCAGCGGCTTCCTGGACTTGCCGCCGCCACCGGGAGGGTGCGGGGCGCCGGGGGCCGTCGAGGGGTCGAACGGGCCCTGCTGGTACGGGTTCTGGCCGGGCTGACCGTAGGGGTTCTGCCCGCCGGGCTGCTGGTACGGGTTCTGTTGCTGCTGCCCGCCCGGCTGCTGGTAGGGGTTGGGGCCGGGCTGTCCGTACGGTCCCTGGCCCGGCTGCTGGGGCTGCTGTGGGTACTGCCCGCCCGGCTGCTGGTAGGGGTTGGGCTGTTGGTACGGGTTCGGCTGCTGCCCCGGCTGACCTGGCTGGCCGGGTTGCTGGGGCTGTCCCGGCTGCCCGGGGTACTGGCCCTGTTGCCCCGGTTGCGGGGGTTGTTGTGGGGGCTGGCCCCCGGGTTGCTGCGGGTACCCGTAGTGCCCGTCCCCGGGCTGCTGCTGTCCTGGCCACATGCCAAGCAAGAGTAAATGCCCGCTGTCGAGGGGGGAACGGCAGTCCGCCCTTCGTAGCCTCAACCGAGGCCGGGAGGGGGTGGGAGCACCGTTCTCCTGGCGGTTACTCGGTGGTAGCGTCGGGGGCGTGTCAGCTGAAAAGACTTCCTCCGTGGGCGAACTCCTCGCCGCCACCGTCCCGATGGTGCGCACCCTGAACCTGGAACCGGGAGAGATCACCGCCGAGCGCGCGGTCTTCACGCTCCCCGACCAGGAGGCGTACCACAACCATGTCGGCGGCCCCCACGCCGGCGCCATGTTCACCCTCGCCGAGTCCGCCAGCGGCGCCATCGTGCTGGCCGCCTTCGGCGAACAGCTGGAGCGCGCCGTGCCGTTGGCCGTACGTGCCGAGATCGGCTACAAGAAGCTGGCCAAGGGGGTGGTGACCGCCACCGCCGAACTGGGCCGCCCGGTAGCGGAGGTGGTCGCCGAACTGGACGCCGGTGGGCGCCCGGAGTTCCCGGTACGGGTGTCGCTCACCCGGGAGGACGGCGCCGAGACCGGCGAGATGACCGTGGTGTGGACCCTGCGGCCACACGGCTGAACCCCCGTCGTCCGCGCTGCCTCGGGGCGGCGGCCCCAGCCGGCCCGCCGCCCCGGGCGGTCACTCCGCCTCCTCCAGCGCGGCCCGGTGCTGGGCGGCCAGCTCCACGTACATCGCCGCGTTGGCGCGGATGCCCTCCCGCTCCTCCTCGGTCAGCTCCCGGCGCACCTTCGCCGGGACGCCGGCCACCAGGGAGCCGGGCGGCACCCTCATCCCCTGCGGGACCAGCGCCTGGGCGGCGATCAGCGAACCGGCCCCGATGTGCGCCCCGTTGAGCACCGTGGCCCCCATGCCGACCAGCACGTCGTCCTCCACGGTGCAGCCGTGCAGGACCGCGTTGTGGCCCACCGAGACGCCCTCGCCCACCGACACCGGGGTACCGGGGTCGGCGTGCACCGTGCAGTTGTCCTGGATGTTGGTGCCCGCGCCCAGCTCGATGGAGTCGCAGTCACCGCGCAGTACGGCCCCGTACCAGACGCTGACCCTCTCCCGGAGGGTGACGTCCCCCAGCACCGCCGAGGTGGGCGCCGTGAAGACGTCCGCCTCCAGGCTCGGGCTGCGGCCCGCCACGGACATGGTCACCTGCTGTCGCTCCGCCACCGGTGCGCTCCCCTCGTCCTCGCTCGTCTCCGTCGATGCCGACGCCGACCGCCGTACCGTACGCGAGGGCTGGGGCGCAGATCACATCCGGTCGCCGGTCAGGGGCGCCCCGGGCCCGTCTACGGTGAGCGGGTGCCCAAGCTGTCCGCTGCCCTGAACCGTCTCGGCTCCCGGCTGGTCCACCGGTGGTGGCGGACCGTTCGGGAGGTGGCGGCACTGACCCCCGAACGCCCCGGCCCCTACCGTTTCCGACGGCTGGGGACCGGTACCAGGCTGGCCTTCCCGCAGGGCACCCTGTTCGGCACCGCCTGGATGGAGATCGGCGACCACTGCGTGATCGGCCAGGAGGTCACCCTCACCGCGGGGATGGCGCCCGACCTGGACCTCGGGCCGGACACCGTGCTGCGCCTGGGTAACGGGGTGGTGCTGGGCCGGGGCAGCCACGTCATCGCCGACGCCCCGGTGTCGGTGGGCGACGACGTCTTCTGCGGCCCCTATGTCTACGTCACCTCCACCAACCACTCCTACGACGACCCCGAGCAGCCCGTCGGCCGCCAGTGGCCCCGCTCGGAGCCGGTGGAGATCGGCGCCGGCAGCTGGCTGGGCGCCGGCTCCGTGGTCCTGCCCGGTGCCCGGCTGGGGCGCAACGTGGTGGTGGCCGCCGGTTCGGTGGTCCGGGGCGAGGTGCCCGACCACGCGGTGGTGGCCGGCGCCCCGGCGAGGGTGGTGCGCACCTGGCACCCCGAGCGGGGCTGGGAGCCGCCGCTGCGGGGGCCGGCGCCGGAGCCCATACCGGAGGGGATGACCGCCCAGGAGTTGCTGGCCCTGTTGGCGGCGGGGCGGACCGAACCGGAGCCGCCCGCCTCCGAGGCGGCGTCGGGGTCGCGGGGCGGCTGAGCCGGCGCCCGGAACTCCCGGCGCTCAGCCCGAGGCCAGCAACACCGAGCCCAGCAGGGCCAGTCCGGCCCCGGCCGTCTGGAGGCCCCGCAGGCGTTCCCCCAGCATTCCGCGTGCCGCCAGCGCGGTCACCACCGGATACAGCGAGGCCAGTACGGCGGCCACGGTCACCGGGCCCCGCTGGGCGGCGACCATGTAGGTGCCGTTGGCGGCCACGTCGGCCAGTCCCACGAAGGCCAGGGCGGGCAGTGCCCGTACCAGGGTGCCGCGTTCCTCCGGGGACTCCTCCGGGGCGGCACGCCGGGTCTCCGCCCAGCGCGCGGCACCGCCCACCGCGACGTTGCACAGGCGTTGGACGAACAGGGCGAGGAACAGTCCGGCGGTGGTGGTCGAGGCGTGCTCGATCAGGGCCATCACGGCGCCGAAGCCGAAGGCGGAGATCAGGGTGAGGACGATGGTGCGCTGGTGTACCGGGGCGCCGCGCATCCCGGGGCCGCTGGCCAGCACCACCCCGGTCACGGCCACCGCGATGCCCAGCACCTGCACCCAGCCCGGGCGTTCGCCCAGGGCGAGGCCGGCGCCGACCGGGACCGCCACCGCGCCCACCGAGGCCAGGGGGGAGACCACGCCCATGGGGCCCATGGCCAGGGCGCGGTAGAAGCAGAGCAGGGCGACCGGGCCGACGGTGCCGGCGGCCACCGCGAACCACAGCTGGGGTCCGATCTCGCTCCAGGCGCCGAGGGCGACGACCACCACGCCCAGTACCACCGCGGCCAGCGCCTGGGAGACGACGACCACGGTGAGCGCGGACCGGCGTCGGGTGAGCAGCCCGCCGCCGAAGTCGGCCAGTCCCCACAGCAGGCTGGTGGCCAGTGCCAGGGCAGCGGTCATGAGTCACCTCGGGTGCAATACGGTGTACGCGGAGTCCAGTACACCGTAGTACTCCAATGTGAACTCTGATGTCAAAAATATTGGACGGCTCGTGACCGACCTCGACGCACTCACCCAGTCCCTGGCGCGGAACCTCAAGCGCTGGCGACTGGAACGGGGATACACCCTGGACGCCCTGGCCGCACGGGCCGGCGTCAGCCGGGGAATGCTGATCCAGATCGAACAAGCCCGCACCAACCCCAGCGTCGGCACCGTGGTCAAGGTCGCGGACGCCCTCGGCGTGAGCATCACCACCCTGCTCGACTACGACCAGAGCCCCCAGGTGCGGCTGATCCCCGAGGAGCAGGCCGTACGCCTGTGGTCCACCGAGGCAGGAAGCCACAGCACCCTGCTGGCCGGCACCGAGGCGCCCGGACCCCTGGAGCTGTGGAACTGGTTGCTGATGCCCGGGGAGGCGAGTGACTCCGACCCCCACCCCACCGGCACCACCGAACTGGTCCACGTCCGCTCCGGGGACCTGACCCTGCTGGTCGACGGGGTCAGGCACCAGGTACCCCGGGGCACCTCGGCGACCTTCGCCTCCGACGTGCCGCACGGATACCGCAACGACGGCGCCGAACCGGTGGAGTTGACCATGGCCGTCTCGGTGCCCGCCCCCCGCTGAACGGAACCGCGCCCGCGCCGGCGATACCCTCGGCCCCATGCGCGCACCCCTCGGACACTTCGAGCGGGCGGCCCCGGCCGTCGACCGTCTGGAGCACCTCCCCGCACCGGTGGCCGCCGCCCTCCGCCAGTGGTCGGCACCCACCCCGGTGGAGCGGGTCGTCCACGTCGACACCGACCCGGACCGGGCCGACACCGCCGCCTTCGTGGAGACCTACGGCGCCGAACTCCTGGAGACCTCCGCCAACTGCGTGGTCGTCGCCGCCAAGCAGGGCGGTCAACGTACCCTCGCCGCCACCCTCGTCGGCTCGGCCCGGAAGGTCGACGTCAACGGCGTGGTGCGCCGTGAACTGGGCGCCCGCAAGGCCTCGTTCGCCCCCATGGACCTGGCCGTGGACGAGACCGGCATGGAGTACGGCGGGATCACCCCGCTCGGACTCCCCGCGTCCTGGCCCCTGTTGGTGGAACCCGCGCTGGTCGAACTGCCCTGGGTCCTGGTGGGAAGCGGTGCCCGACGCGGCAAGCTGATCCTGCCCGGCGAGGCCCTCGCCCACCTGCCCGGCGCCCGGCTGGTGGAGGGACTGGGCCGCTGACGGCCCACCCGGTTCAGCCTTCCGGGAACCTCCGCACGTCCAGGGAGAGCGGCAGCGAGTGCTCGCCGAACCCCAGCTTCCGGTACAGCGCCTCGGCCTCGGGTGTGGCGTGCAGGTCCACCCGGCTCACCCCGCGTTCCCGGAACCACTCCAGCAGGGCCACCGTGGTGCTACGGGCCAGCCCGAGCCCCCGGTAGCCGGGGTCGGTGCACACGTTGAACACGAAGCCGAACCGACCCGACGGGTGCCCGGGCGCGGGCAGCCGTTCCTCGACCGTCCCCACCGCGCAGGCCGCCAGACGGCGCGGTCCGGGGTCCGTGCCGTCCACCACGAAGGCCCCGAACCCCTGGTCGCCGGACGCCAGTCGCTCCCGTGCCAGCCGTTCGGCGTCCGCCTCCCAGGGGCCCGGCTCGTCCCGCCCGGTCATGGCGGCGAACATCAGCCGGCGCAGCCGTACGAGTTCGGCGGCGTCCTCGGGGCGGGCCGGCCGGGGCGACCCCACCGTCGGCGTCCTCGTCCTCGGTGCGGTCACAGACGGGGGATCTCGATGGCCGGGCAGCGGTCCATGACCATCTCCATCCCGGCTGCGCGCACCCGGCGGAAGGCCTCCTGGTCGATCACGCCCAGCTGGAACCAGACCGCCCGCGCACCGATCTCCACCGCCTCGTCGGCGATCTTCCCGGCCAGCTCGGAATGGACGAACACGTCCACCACGTCCACCGGTTCGGGGATGTCCGACAGCCGGGCGTAGCCCCGCTCGCCGGCCACCGCCTCGGCCCGGGGATGGACCGGGATCACCCGCTTCCCGAACCGTCGCAGCACCTCGGCCACCCCGTGGGCGGCCCGTTCCCGGTTGGTGGACAGCCCGACCACCGCCCAGGTGTCTCCCGAGTCCAGCAGGATGCGACGTACCGCACTGTCATCCGCGTTCATGCGCCGTACAACCGGGCACACCGGCCCCGCATTCCCCCGGCCCGGGCCCGCGCGGCGGAGCCTTAGGCTGGCCGGATGCCGGACAGCTATCTCACCCTCGAACGGGAACAGTGGCACGAGACCGAGGTCAACCGTTCCCGCTTCCTGTGCGTGACCGCCCCGGTGGCCACCGAGGCGGAGGCCTTGGCCCTGCTGGAGCGGCTCCGCGCGGCCCACCCGACCGCCAGCCACCACTGCTACGCCTACGTCCTGGGCGCCGACGCCGACGTACAGAAGGCCAGCGACGACGGCGAACCCTCCGGTACCGCCGGCAACCCGATGCTGGCCATGCTGCTCCGCCGCGAACTGCGCTACGTGGCCGCCGTGGTGGTGCGGTACTTCGGCGGCACCAAGCTGGGCGCCGGAGGCCTGATCCGCGCCTACGGCGGCGCCGTGGGCGAGACCCTGGACCGGGCCCGCACCCTCACCCACCACCGGGTGCGGCTGGTCACCGTCACGGTGGACCACCAGCGGGCCGGCCGGCTGGAGAACGACCTCAGGGCCACCGGACGTTCGGTACTCCAGGTCACCTACGCGGACCGGGTGGCCATTCAGGTCGGCCTGCCCGTGGGCGAGATCGACGCCTTCGAGGACTGGCTCGCCAACGCCACCTCGGGACAGGCCCGCTGGGAACTCGGCGAGGAACGGTTCGGAACCCGGTGAACACCCCCGCCCGACCGGGACGGACGGCCCTTTCGACCGAACCCAACTCCGTTGTCACACCCGCCGCCTAGAGTGCGGATCATGTCACCACCACAGTGTCCCGGCCCGGACACCGAGCCCGCGAGCCACCCCGGAGGCCGACCACGCCGGGGCGGTGAGCGCTGATGCGCCTGCTGCACACCTCCGACTGGCACCTGGGCCGCTCCTTCCACCGGGTCCCGCTGCTGGACGCCCAAGGGGAGTTCCTCGACCACCTGGTGGCTCAGGTGCGCGAACACCAGGTGGACGCGGTGCTGGTCGCCGGCGACGTCTACGACCGGGCCGTCCCCCCGCTACCGGCGGTGCGCCTGTTCGACCGGGCGCTGCACCAGCTCGCCGACCTCGGCGTACCCACGGTGATGATCTCCGGCAACCACGACTCCGCGCACCGACTCGGCGTCGGCGCCGGCCTGTTGGACCGGGCCGGCGTCCACCTGCGCACCGACCCCCAGGGCTGCGGCACCCCCGTGGTGCTGCGCGACTCCCACGGCCCCGTCGCCTGCTACGGCCTGCCCTACCTCGAACCCTCCCTCGCCCACCAGGAGTTGGGCGCCGAACGGGCCCGGCACACCGAGGTCCTCGGCGCCGCCATGGACCGGGTGCGCGCCGACCTCGCCGAGCGGCCCCGGGGCACCCGCTCGGTGGTGCTCGCCCACGCCTTCGTGGTCGGCGGACAGGGCAGCGACAGCGAACGGGACATCAGCGTGGGCGGGGTCAGCGCGGTGCCGCTGTCCACCTTCGACGACGTCGACTACGTCGCCCTCGGCCACCTGCACGGCTGCCAGCGGCTCAGCGACCGGGTGCGGTACTCCGGTTCCCCCCTGGCGTACAGCTTCTCCGAGACCGACCACCGCAAGAGCATGTGGCTGGTCGACCTCGACGCCGGGGGAGAGGTGGACGCCCGACGGCTGGACTGCCCGGTGCCGCGCCCGCTGGCCCGGGTCCGGGGACGCATGGACGACCTGCTGTCCGACCCCGCGCTGGAGAGCCACCGGGACTCCTGGGTGGAGGCCACCCTCACCGACCCGCACCGGCCCGAGGACCCCATGGCCCGCCTCCGTCGCCGGCTCCCCCACCTGGTCAGCCTGCTGTTCGACCCCGACCGCTCCGAGCTGCCCGAGACCGGGGGGTACGCCCACCGGCTCACCGGCCGGGACGACCAGGAGGTCGCCGAGGACTTCGTCGCCCACGTCCGGGACGGGCGGGGCGCCAGCGAGCGTGAGCGCGTCCTGCTGCGGCGTGCCCTGGAGGACGTACGGGTGCACAACGACCACGCGGAGGCCGTCAGTTGAGGCTGCACCAGCTCACCGTCACCGCCTTCGGACCGTTCGCCGACACCCAGCGGGTCGACTTCGACCGCCTCGCCTCGGCCGGGCTGTACCTGCTGCACGGAGCCACCGGCGCCGGCAAGACCTCGGTGCTGGACGCCGTGTGCTACGCGCTGTACGGCGAGGTGCCCGGCCCCCGGCGCGGCCAGGGACAGCGCACCCTGCGCAGCGACCACGCCCCGACCGACCTGCTCACCCAGGTCACCCTGGAGGTGACCCTGCGGGGCCGCCGACTGCGGCTCGAGCGCCAGCCCGAGCAGCCTCGACCCAAGCGCAAGGGCGAGGGCGTCACCGTGGCCCGGGCCCGTACGACCCTCAGCGAATGGGACCCCACTGAACAGTCCTGGCGGCCCCTGAGCCGGTCCCACCAGGAGGTCGGCGAGGAACTGGGCCAACTCCTCGGCATGAGCCGCGACCAGTTCTGCCAGGTGGTGCTGCTGCCCCAGGGCGAGTTCGCCCGCTTCCTCCGGGCCAGCGCCGAGGACCGGGCGACCCTGCTGGGGAAACTGTTCGACACCGGACGCTTCGGGATGGTCGAACGCCGGCTGGCCGAGCTGCGTACCGAGTCCCGCCAACGGGTGCACGGCCTGGACGACACCCTGCGGGCCCTGCTGCACCGCGTCCGCCAGGCCGCCGCTGACCTCGGCGCCGACTGGCCCGCCCCGGACACCCCGACCGGGCTGCCGGACCAGCGGGCCGCCACGGAGGCGGAGCCGGACGCCAGCCTCGCCGACACCGTGCTGGAGCGGGCCGCCCTCGCCAGGGTCGAGGCCCGCGAACGCCTCGCGGTACGCACCGCCGCGGTCCACCACGCCCAGCGGCGGCGCACCCGCGCCTTGGCCCACTGGGAGGAGCAGCGCGACCTCCACCAGCGCCAGACCCGCCACGCCCGGGCCGGGGAACGGCTCGCCGCGCTCCTCGCCGACCAGGAACGCCAACTGCGGTTGCGCGCCCGCTGGGAGCGCGCCCAGGCGGCGCGACGCCTCGCACCCGCCCTGCGGATGGGGAAGGCCGCCCGCGAGGAACACGGCCGGGCCGTCGAGGCCGAGCGCCGGGCCAGGGCGGCCCTGTCCGGGCCCGACGCGGACGCCCCCTGGGCGACGCTGGTGGAACGGGAGGAGCACGCCCGGGCACGGCTGACCGCCCTGGAGGCCGCGGACCGGGCGGAACGCCAGCTGGACCAACTGCGCGCCCACCTGGACCGGTTGGACCAGGAGGACACCGACGACGAGGCCACCCGGGTCGCGGCCGAGGACTGGCTCGCGGACTGGGACGAGCACCGCGCCCGGCTGCACGGTCGACTGGAGGAAGCCCAGTGGGCCGCCACCGAGGCCGAGCAGCTCGCCGCCCGACTCACCCAGGAGCGCGCCCGGCACGGCGCCGCCCTGCGACGGGAGGAACTGACCCAGGAACAGGAGACCGGGGAACGGCAGCTGTGGGAGCGTCGGCAACGGGAGGCCGACGCCAGGGAACACTGGCTGGAGCTGAGGGAGCGCAGGCTCGCCGGGGTGGCCGCCAGTCTCGCCGAGTCGCTGCGTCCCGGGGAGCCCTGCGCGGTCTGCGGTTCCCCGGAGCACCCGCGCCCGGCCCCGACGCCCGCCCACCACGTGGACGGCCCCGCCGAGGAGGAGGCGCTCGGTGTCCACCAGCGGGCCCAGGCGGAGAGGGAGGCCACCGAACGCGAACTCCACGCCCTCACAGAGGCGTTGGCCCGCGCGCGGGAGGTCGCCGGGGAGGAGCCCCCCGAGGATCTGGAGGCCACCTGTCGCACCCTGGAACGCCGCCAGAGCGAGGCTCGCGAGCGGGCGTCCACCGTTCCCGCGCTGCGACGGGAGCTGGAGGAGGCCGAGGGGGAGCACGGTCGCCGCCTCACCCTGCTCACCCAGGCCCGCACCCGGGCCACCGAGCGGGCGTCCCGGCGGCAGACCCTTCTCGCCGAGCGGGACACCACCCGTCAGGAGGTGGACCGCCTTCGGGACGGCGCCGAGGACGTGGCCAAGGCGGTGGCCGAGACCGAGCGCCAGGTGACCGCGCTCGCCCGCGCGGTGACGGCCGCCCGGGAGGAGGAGGCCAGTCGGGGCCGGGCGCAGGCGGCGGACGCCGAGCTGACCGACGCCACCTTCCAGGCCGGGTTCGCCGATCCCGGCGAGGCGCGGGAGGCGTTGCTGGACCCGGAGGCCGAGGCGGAACTGGCCCGGACCGTCGAGGAGTGGCGGGCCCACCACGCCGCCGCGACCGCAGAACTGGCCGACCCCACCCTGGTGGAGGCCAGCGAACGCCCCCCGGCTCGTGTGGAGGAGGCCCACGCCGAGACCGAGCGGGCCACCGAGGCGGTGCGGGAGGCCGCCGTACGGGAGGAGACCGCACGCGGCACCCTGGACCAGCTGGTGCGTCTGGGGCGCGAAGTCCACGCCGCCGTACGGGAGTTGGGGCCGTTGCGGGAGGAGTACGACCTCGTGGCCCGGCTGGCCGGCCTGACGGCCGGAACCTCCGCGCAGAACGCCAGGCGGATGCGACTGGAGACCTATGTGCTGGCCGCCCGGCTGGAACAGGTGGCCTCGGTGGCCAGCCAGCGCCTCCAGCACATGTCGGGCGGCCGGTACACCCTGGTCCACTCCGACCAACGTTCCCAGCGCGGGGCCCGGTCCGGGCTGGGGCTCCACGTGATCGACTCCTGGACCGGCCAGCAGCGGGACACCGCCACCCTGTCCGGAGGCGAGACCTTCTTCGCCGCCCTCGCCCTGGCCCTGGGACTGGCCGACGTGGTGTGCGAGGAGGCGGGCGGGGCCCGGTTGGAGACGCTGTTCATCGACGAGGGCTTCGGCAGCCTCGACGAACAGACCCTGGACGAGGTGCTGGACGTCCTGGACGCACTGCGGTCCCAGGACCGCAGTGTGGGCATCGTCAGCCACGTACCGGACCTCCGCCAGCGCATCCCCGCGCAGCTGGAGGTCACCAAGTCACGCAGCGGATCGAGGGTGCGCCATCATGACTTCCCCACACCGGCCTGACCCCGACCCGTCGGGTGCACGGGCGTCGGGACGACCACCGCCAGAGGAGGAGCGGTCGATGCCCGCCCGGGTGGAACTTCCCTGTGGGCTCAGGCTGCGGCGGTGGACTCCCGCCGACCGGGACACCGTGCGGGAGGTCTTCGCCGAACCCCTGATGGAGTGGCAGGCCGACCAGCCGGTCAACGACGCGGCCTCGGCCGCCGGTTGGCTGACCCGCAGGATCCTCCAGTGGGAGAGCGACACCGCCTACTCCTACGCGGTGACCGACGCCCAGGACGAGGTCCTGGGCTGTGTGGCCGTCAGCGCCATCGACCGCCGACACGACTGTGGGTGGGTGTCCTACTGGACGCGGGGCCAGGCCCGTGGTCGGGCGGTGGCCAGCAGGGCCTGTGCCGCGCTGTCCGAACTCGCCTTCACCGAGGCCGCCTTGTACCGGCTGGAGCTGGGCCACCGGGTGGACAACCCCGCTTCCTGCCGGGTCGCTCTGCGCGCCGGGTACGCCGTCGAGGGGCTGCAACGCCGCAAGCTGCGTTACGGCGAGGCGCGGTACGACGTGGAGACGCACGCCCGTCTGGCCACCGATCCGGTGCCGGCCCCGGGGCGGTCCGGGGTTCGCTCCTCGTAGCCGTGAGGCGGCGGCCGGCGACTGTCAGACCCTCCTGCGACGCTTCTGGATGTCGCGAGAAGGAGGTGGCGCGATGCGTTCGACCGGTGAGGTGTGGCGGCTGGTGCGGGGCACCCGCCCGCTGGGCGAGATCGAGGTGCGGGAGGTCGACTTCCCCTGGCTGGTGGGCCGGTTCACCCCGGACGCGGGCTTCGAGGAGGTGCGTTCCCTCTTCGAGGCCGAACTGTCCCTGCTGGAGGAGGGGGAGGACGGTACGGGCGTCTGGGTGGAGGCGTACCAACGCCTCCGGGACGAGGTCACCCTGATCGCCCCGGACGGTCAACGGCCCGAGTTCCTGCTGCACATAGAGGGGCACACCGCCTGGTTCCGCTGGAGTACGGCGCCTCTGGTCCTGGACTGACGCGGTGCCGGGCCGTGTGCGGACGGGCCGCTGGCCGGTGCCTGTACGGTCGCCCCCGGGTGGGTTCCGCTGTCCCGAACTCGTGGCCTTCCCGGTGCCGTGGGGTCCGGTGCCTTGGACGCTCGGCCCGTCTGAGGGGACCTGCCCCTACGGTCAACGGCCGGCCGGTGTGCCTGCTTCGCGGGGGCTGGTGGGCCCGCTCGGGGCGGGGCGGAGGCGTTGTGGCGGGGGTCGGGTACGGGCTGTTGTCGCCCCGTAGGGCTGCCGCTCGGAGGAGATCGTGGGGGGCGCTGGTCAGGAGCGGCAGGGGGCTGGTTCTCCGGGGGATGGCACGGGTCTTCATGTCGCCAAAGAGACACCGGACACTCCGGGTTCCGGCCCATGGCAGGGCGTTGTCCTGACCTCGCGGTCTCGCGGCTCTACTCGGGTGGGTGGCTTGGCTCGCCCGTGGATGGCTGAGGCGGTGGGAAAGGCCAGGGGGACGCGGGCTCAGAGCGGGGCCGCGTGGGGACATCTCCCAGCTCAGGGACGCGGATGCTCCGTACCCACCGTCCCCCGGGGTGACCGACCAGGGGCCGACCGCGTCCCCGATACCGGGTTTCCGCGGTCTGCCGCACGGGACCGTGGCCGTCCGGCCCTCGTCGCCCACGACGTCCCGGACCGCCACAGCAAACGAACTCCGCACCCGTGCCCGGCAGTTCACGGTGACGTGACACGGCGCCACCACCCACCAGGGTGCCGTTCCGATCCGGGGAGGCCAGTGGCCGCGCTCTGGTGGCGTACGCCGACAGGGCACGGCGCGAACCCCGATGCGGCGCAGCGGTGACCGTAATCGCTGCGGCGACAAACCACGGGTGCGCCGGGCCCCGGGGTGAACCCGACACGTACGCCTCCCCGTGAGCCGGACGACCTCCCTCAGGCCGGCTCCTCGTCCCGTTCCTCGGCCGGGGCGAGGGAACGGGTGTGCTGGGCGAGCGCCTCGAACAGGGGACGGAGGTCCTCGGGGGAGGGGTTCTGGTCCTCGTCCCGGGGCAGGTCGCTGACCTGTCCGTCCCCCACCTCCACCACCCGCCACACCCCGTCGCGTCGCCACGCGAGGTCGGTGGTGACGAAGGGGCAGCCCAGCGCCTTCACGGCGTACCGCACCGGCGCGAGTCCGGGTGCCGGCTCCAGTGCGGGGGTGTCGGGGTGGGCGGTGACCAGCACCGGTTCCCCGGCCACCCACCACACCCGGGCCTCGCCGACCTCGGCGGAGAACTCCTCGAAGGCCCGCAGCACCACACCGCCGGTCAGGAACTCCTCCTGAAGCTCCACGAACCGGCCGACCACCCGGGCGACCTGCGCGGGGTCGGTCAGGTCGGGGAGGTAGCAGGCCTCGTCCCACTCGTGCTTGCGGGACTTCACGTAGTCCTTGACCAGGCCCGGCCCAGCGCCCAACTCGCGGGCCAGCGCGGCCAGTCCGGCCCCCTCCGGCACGGTGCCCTCGCTCCACACCGAGGCCGGGGTGAGGTCCTGGAAGGTGCCGTACCAGCCGGGGAGTTCGTGGGCCCGGCGGTAGCACTCCCCGTCGGTGTGCAACCGGACGCCCCGGTCGGCCAGCAGGGCGGACAGCTCCTGGTAACGGGGCGCGGGAACCATCCAGCCCCGGTACCAGGCGAGGTGTTCCCCGGCCGGCAGCCGGGGCAGGGCGCGCCGCCCCTCGCCGGCCAGCAACGCGTCGTGGTCCAACAGGCCGACGTTCCAACCGAGTTCACGCGCCAGCCGGGCCTCGACGGCGAACCGTGGATCCGCCCTCCGAGGGGAGAGCGGATCCACGGGGCACAGCAGAAGGGGAACCGTCACAGCGCCGACAGTTCCTCGACCAGGTCGTCCAGCCCCAGCGATCCCTGGGAGAGGGCGGCCATGTGCCAGGCCTTGGCGTCGAAGTCGGCGCCGTGCGCCCGCTGCGCGGCGGCCCGGCCGGTGAGCCAGGCGCGCTCGCCGAGCTTGTAGCCGATGGCCTGCCCGGGCATCCCGAGGTAGCGGACCATCTCGCTCTCCACGAACTCCGCCGGCCGGCCGCTGTGCATTCCGAAGAACCGCTGCGCCAGCTGGGGAGTCCACCGCTCACCGGGGTGGAAGGGGGACCCGTCCGGGATGGCCAGTTCCAGGTGCATCCCGATGTCCACGATGACCCGGACCGCGCGCATCATCTGGGCGTCCAGGTAGCCCAGCCGCAGTTCCGGGTCGCCGAGGAAGCCCAGCTCGTCCATCAGTCGCTCGGCGTACAGCGCCCAGCCCTCCAGGTTGGCGCTGATGCCGCCGACGGAGGTCTGGTAGCGGGACAGCTGGTCGGCGACGTGGGTCCACTGCGCCAGCTGGAGGTGATGGCCGGGAACGCCCTCGTGGTACCAGGTGGTCACCAGGTCGTAGATCGGGAAGCGGGTCTCGCCCATGGTCGGCAGCCAGGTGCGGCCCGGGCGGGAGAAGTCCAGCGAGGGCTGGGTGTAGTAGGGGGCGGCGGCGCTGCCGGGCGGGGCGATCATCGACTCCACCCGCTTGACCCGGTCCGCCAGGTCGAAGTGGGTGCCGTCCAGGGAGCTGATGGCCTCGTCCATCAGTTCCTGCAACCAGACCCGCACCTCCTCGACGCCCTCGACCGCCTTGCCGTGGGTGTCCAGGTGCGCCAGCACCTCCCAGGGGTTGGCGGCGCCGGGAAGGATGCGCTCGCCCTCCAGGCGCATCTCGGCGATCAGCCGGTGGAACTCCGACCAGCCGTACGCGTAGGCCTCCTCCAGGTCCATGGAGGTGCCGTTCCAGTAGCGGGCGAAGCGGGCGTACCGCTCGCGGCCCACCGGGTCCGGGGCGTCGGCCACCCGGGGCGCGTACTCCGCGCGCATCCAGTCACGGAGTTCGGCGATCGCCTGGGAGGCGCCACCCGCAGCCCGGCGCAGGTCCTGGGCCAGCGCCGGGCTGTCCGGGGCGGCGGACTCGGCGGGCTGGACGAAGTCCTCGAACCAGCCCTTGCCGGACCCTCCCGCCCCCAGCCACTCGTCGAACTGGCCCAGCACGGTGGTCACCTGCCGGGGGCCGGCCGGCAGGTCGCGGGCCAGGCCCAGTTCCAGGCTGGCGCGGTACTGGGACAGGGCCTCGGGCACCCGGTCCAGCCGGCGGGCGATCACCGCCCAGTCCTCGGCGCTGTCGGTGGGGAGCAGGGTGAAGGAGTCCCGGATGGAGTGCACGGGGGAGTGGAGGTTGCTGACCTCCCGCAGGTGCTCCTGCGCGTCGAACACGTCCAGTTCCGCCTGGAGCCGCTCCCGCAACAGCCGCGCACAGCGGCGTTCCTGGGTGGCCTCCGCACCGGGGAGCCGTTCGGACTCCTCCAGCCGGCGGAGGGTGCGTCGGTTCAACTCCGCGAGGGCGGCACGCCCTTCGGGAGACACGTCGCTCAACTTGTCGTAGCTCTCCGGCAGACCGAGGTACGTGCCGGTCAGGGGATCCTGCTCGACCAGCTCGTCCACATAGCTGTCGGCCACCTGTCGGGGGAGAGCGTTGCTCTTGGGGTCGGACATGTGGTCATCCTCCACCGTGTTGCCCCGCCGCGTCACGCGCTTTCACCCTGGCGGCAACAACGGACCGCAGGACCACTCCTGGAAGATCAGCCGGGTCTCCACCCGGGCCACCTCCCGCCGGGAGGTGAACTCGTCCAGCACCAGCCGCTGGAGGTCGGCGGTACCCGCGACCGCCACGTGGACCAGGTAGTCGTCCGGGCCGGTGAGGTGGAACAGCGCCCGGGACTCCGGCAGCGCCCGGATACGTTCCACGAACGGGCCGATCAGCTCCCGCCGGTGGGGGCGCACCTGCACCAGCAGCAGCGCCTCCAACGCCCGCCCCAACCGGGCCGGGTCCAGGCGCAGTTGGTGGCCCAGGATGATCCCCGACCTCCGCAGCCGGCCCACCCGGTCCAGACAGGTGGACGGGGCGACGCCCACCGCCGTGGCCAGCTCCCGGTACGTCATCCGGGCGTCGTTCTGCAGAAGCCGCAGGATCTCCAGATCCACCGAATCCAGAGCGGGCGTCTCCATCATGCGGCGAACGTAACACGGGGTTTCTCCCCTTTGGCCCGCGCACTGTTCAGCATCGTGGTCATGGAGACCACACCCTCGGCGGTGACCCCGCCACGTGCCCTGGCGACCGAGGCCGTCCACGCCGGCCGTGAGGACCTCGCGGCCCTGGGCGTGCACGCCACCCCGCTTGACCTGTCCACCACCTATCCCAGTGCCGACAGCCGCGCGGAGGCGGCCCGGCTGGACGAGTTCGCCGCCACCGGCGCCCGGTTGAGCGGCCCGCCGGTGTACGGACGGCTGGACAACCCGACCGTGGCCCGCTTCGAGGAGGCGCTCGCCCGGCTGGAGGGGGCCGAGGCCGCCGTGGCCTTCGCCAGCGGGATGGCCGCCCTCTCCGCGATGCTGCTGGTCCGCGCCTCGGCGGGGCTGCGGCACGTGGTGGCGGTCCGGCCGTTGTACGGGTGCAGCGACCATCTGCTGAACAGCGGACTGCTGGGCACCGAGGTCACCTGGGTGGACCCGGCAGGCATCGAGGAGGCCATCCGCCCGGACACCGGGCTGGTGATGGTGGAGTCGCCGGCCAACCCGACCCTGGCCGAGCTGGACCTGAGGGCGCTGGCCCACTCCTGCGGCACCGTTCCGCTGCTGGCCGACAACACCTTCGCCACCCCGGTGCTCCAGCGCCCCCTGGAGTCGGGTGCCCGGGTGGTGCTGCACAGCGCCACCAAGTACCTCGGGGGACACGGCGACGTACTGGGCGGGGTGATCGCCTGCGACGAGGCCACCGCCCGGCAACTGCGCCAGATCCGGTTCGCCACCGGCGGCGTACTGCACCCGCTGGCCGGCTACCTGCTGCTGCGCGGCCTGTCCACCCTGCCGGTACGGGTACGGGCGCAGTCCGCGACCGCCGCCGAGCTGGCCCGTCGGCTGGGCGAGGACCCCCGCGTCCGGCGGGTGCACTACCCCCGGCTGGGCGGTGCCATGGTCGCCTTCGAGGTGGTGGACGACCCCCACGAGGTGATCGCCTCGGTACGGCTGATCACCCCGGCGGTCAGCCTCGGCAGCGTGGACAGCCTGATCCAGCACCCCGGGTCCATCAGCCACCGCATCGTGGACGAGCGGGACCGGCGGTCCGGTGGCATCAGCGACCGGCTGCTGAGGATGTCGGTGGGCCTGGAGGACGTGGAGGACCTGTGGTCCGACCTGGACGCCGCGCTCAGCGGCCGTCCACGGGAACGGGCCGCGACGCCGGCAGTCGGGACAGCCGCGCGGTGACCACCACGGTGCCCTCCTCGACCTGGTAGTCCAGGGCCAGGCCCAGCCCCCGCATGGTCGCGATCATGCCCGAGTTGGACGCCTGGGTGACCGCGTAGACGGTCTCGCACCCGGTCTCGGTGGCCAGTTCCACCAACTGTTCCAGGAGGGCACCGCCCACTCCCCGACGCTGCCAGTGGTCCGCGACCAGGAGCGCCACCTCGGTCTCGGTCCCGTCCCACAACAGGTGCCCCAGTGCGACCAGTTGGCCCTCGGGGGTCTCGGCGGCGAGGGTGCGGCCGAACCGGGGGGACAGCAGGTGGGTCAGCAGCCGGTCGGCGCTCTGGCTGTCGACCATCGGCCCGTGGTACCGCAGCCGCAGGGTCTCGGGGGAGCACCGCTGGTGGAGGGCGCGTACCGCCGCCAGGTCCCGGAGGTCGGCCCTGCGCAGGGTCAGTGGCCGCCCCCGGGAGTCCGTGACCCGACGCGTACCGGTCGGGGCGGCGGACCGCGCCTGGCGCAGTCGCCCGTCGAGTTCCACCAGGCCACGGGCGCGGGCGAACTCGGTGGGGGTGAACGGGAGTTGGGGGCGGCTGAGCAACAGCACCCCACCGGCCGGGTCGGGCAGCCGCAGCTCGGTGGTGCCGAGCTGCCCGTGTTCCGCCTCCCGGGGCAGCCGCGCGTCCGGCAGGGAACGCACCGTGCAGCGGCCCAGCAACCGCCGTAGCGCCAGGGGCAGTTCGGCGCCGTCGGCCGCCGTGCGGGTGGCCAGCTCCAGCACCCGTACCGGGGTGTCGACCAGATCGTGGGTGTCGGCCCGCTCCAGCCAGGTGTCCCGGCCACCGGCCCGTCGTACCAGGGCGCGAAGCTCCTCGGTGCCGAGGGCCGCCGGGGCGCGGAGTACGAACTCGTCGACCGTGTGGTCACCGAGCGGGTGGGTCTGGAGCGACAGTACGTCGATCCGCTGGTCGGCCAGCGCCCCGCACAGCGCCGCCAGCGAGCCCGGCTGGTCCCGCACCGTGGTGCGCGTCCGCCACAGCACGGGTTCCGCCGCGGCCGGCTGCCGCTCGGCCGGAGGCGTCTCCCGCCGTGGTGCGGTCGCTCCCGGGTTCGGCTCGTCCGTCGTCGCCATGCCCCGGCGCCAGCTGGCCATCGCCAGCGTCAGCGCCAGTGCCACCGCGCACAGCAGCGCCGGCCACCACAGGTGGGCCAGCAGTGCCGCGCCGGACAGGGCGCCGAACACCACCGAAAGGGCACCCAGCGTCTGGGCGACGGTCGGACGGTGACGGGTACGGATCGCGCTCATGGCCCCACTGTCGACGATCAGCGTTGCCCCATCACGAACTTCCTGTGTCGGAGGAGTTAAACCGTCTTGGGGTGCTGGTACCGCTTTGTCCGTACGCGGCCCCGTGCCCCGCGTCTCCGGGGGGCGCGTCTCCCCGGCTCACGGTCGCCGTGCCAGGAAGACGAACTCCTTCCCGGGCCGGTCGGGGGCCTCGCGGACCTCCTCCACCACGTAGCCGTGGGCGAGAAGGTCCTCCTCCACCTCCCGCCGCTGCCGGAAGCGCAGGGTCGACTCGGAGGTGAGCGTCCGCCCGTCGGAGGGGAAGACGTAGGTACCCCGGAAGGTCACCAACGGCCCCGCGACCTCCACCAGTTCCAGCCAGGTCTCCACCGGGCCGACGCCGGACACCTCGGTCACCCGGTGGGTGGCCGCGCGGTTCCACTCCTCCCAGGCGCGCCGGGCCGGGTCACGGGTCTCGAAGACCAGGAGCCCACCGGGGGCCAGCGCCCGGTGGGCTCCTCGTAGCGTCTCGTGCCAGGCCGTCGGGTCGACGACGGCCTGGGCGACGTTCCCGGTCATGGTCGCCAGGTCGACCTCCACCGGCGGCAGGGCGATGGCGTCGCCGTGGATCCAGCGCACCCGGTCGGCTCCCGGCTTGGCGCGGGCGACCTCCAGGGAGGCCCGGGCGGGGTCGAGGCCCACGACCTCGACGTCCCGTTCGGCGAGGAGCAGGGCGAACACCCCGGTGCCGCAGCCGATGTCCAGGACCCTTTCCGCACCGGACGCGCGGGCCAGCCGCAGATAGGCGTCCAGGTCTCCCCGGTCCGGGTCCAACGGGTCGTAGAGGGGGGCGAGGTGGGGATCACCGAAGCAGGCGTCGACCATGTCGGCGAAGGTACGGAAGGCGCGGGGCGGGCGGCCACCGGATTTCCCCGGCCGGCAGCGCACCGCCCCCGCCCGGGGCGCTGTTGTCAGCGGGGGCGTGTCCCGCCCACGTGATCACGTGCCCTCCTCGGCTGGTGACCTGAGGCGGCGGGAAAGGCCGGGTAAGCGCACCGGCGCACCGGCTCAGCCCACCAGCCGTCGCAGGGCCCGCCCGCACCGTCGGGCGTAGAGCCGCTGGTACAGGGGCACCAGGGGGCCCGCCCACCGGGTCCACCACAGGGCGGGCCGGGAGAACGCGGTGACCGTCAGCCACACCCGGCCGTCCGGTGAGCGGCTCACCACGAAGGCCTCCTCGCCGTGCTCGGGGTGGCCGGGCAGGGTGCCGTAGCCGAAACCGACGCGTTCCGGTTCCCGCAGCCACCACACCACCTGGCAGCGTCCGTGGACGCGCAGGCCCAGCAGGGGCACCCCGACCCGCACCACACATCCCGGTTCGGCCTGTGGTCGGTCGGCCTCGATGGTCACGCCCATGGCGCGGTGCATCCGCCACTCCAGTACGGCGCGGCCCGCCTCCCGCAGCGTCCGATCTCCCTCGCCCACCGGGAGTCGTACCCTCAACCAGCGGTAGCCGGGCGGGAGTTCGCCGGTGAGGGTGGCCCCGGTCTCGGGGTAGGTCAGTGGTTCGCTCACCCGGACGACACCAGGTCGTCCAACGCGTCCTCGACGCCCCGGTGGAAGGTCGGATAGGCGAAGGGCAGGTCACGGAGCAGTTCGACGGGCAGCTCGGCCCGTACCGCGACCGCCAGCCCGTACAGCACCTCGCCTCCCATCGGGCCCATGCTGGTGGCGCCCACCAGCAGCCCCCGGTCGGCGTCCGCGACCAGTTTGATCAGCCCCTCGTTGCCGGTCCGGTGGATCCAGCCCCGGGCCACGCTGGGCAGGTCGGCGCTGCCGGTACGTACGTCCAGCCCCCGGTCCCGGGCCTGCCTCTCGGTCAGGCCCACCGCGCCCACCTCCGGGTCGCAGAAGGTCACCCGGGGCGCGGCCCGGTAGTCGGCCGGCGGGCCGTCCTGGCCCAGCAGGGTGCGTACCGCGATGTCGGCCTGGTAGAGCGCCATGTGGGTGAAGCCGCCGTGCTCGGTGACGTCGCCCACCGCCCACAGCCCGTCCCCGGCGCGCATCCGCCCGTCGGTCTCCAGCAACCGGGTCTCGGGGTCCAGGCCCACGGTCTCCAGGCCGACGTCCGCCAGCCGCGCCCGTCGACCGGTGGCCACCAACAGCCGGTCGGCGACCAGCCGTTCACCGTTGTCCAGGGTGAGCGCGAAGGCCTTGCCGTCATGCTCCACCCCGACCGCCCTGGACCCGGTACGGACCTCGATCCGCTCCTCCCGGAGCACCTCCTCCAGTACCGCCCCCACCTCCGGCTCCTCCGCCGGCAGCAGGCTAGGGGCGGACTCCACCACGGTGGTGGAGGTGCCGAACCGGGCGAAGGCCTGGGCCAGTTCCACCCCGATCGCCCCTCCGCCCAGGACCAGCAGGGAACCGGGGGGAGTGGTGGCCGACACCGCCTGCCGGTTGGTCCAGTACGGGGTGTCCCGCAGTCCGGGGACCGGGGGGACGGCCGGCTCGGTACCGGTGGCCAGCACCACCCCGTGCCGGGCGGCCAGGGTCCGCTCGCCCACCCGTACCCGGCCGGGCCCGACCAGCCGGCCACGGCCGCGCAGCAGACGCCCGCCCTTGCCACGGAACCGGTCGGCGGCGATCTGGTCGTCCCAGTCGGTGGTCGCCTCCTCGCGGATACGGGTGGCCACCGGCTCCCAGTCGGAGTACACCCGCGCCGTTCCGGCCAGCTGCCCCACCCGATGGGCCTCGGCCAGCGCGTTGCCGGCCCGGATCATCATCTTGCTGGGCACGCACGCCCAGTACGGGCACTCGCCCCCGACCAGTTCGGCCTCCACCCCGACCACGTCCCAGCCGGCCTCGGCCAGCGAACCGGCGACCTGCTCGCCCCCGGGCCCCATGCCCAGGACCACGACGTCCACCTCTTCGGTGCCCGCCCCGCCGGGGGAGGGGCCCGTGTGCTGTGCGGTCATAGCTGCGACGGTACGGCGCCCGGGGGGAACTCACATCACGAGCGGCTACGCCGGGGTCAGCCGGCCAGCTGACCCACCCTGCCCGGCTTCAGTACGCGGGTGAACAGCACCTCGCCGCCCTCGGCCCGCAGCCGTACGGTCAGCTCCCCGCTGTCACCGTCGATGTCGATCTGACCGAAGTACTGGTTGCCGTCCTCGGGCGGGGTGTTGGCCTCGGTGGGCGCCTTGACGAAGGGCTGGGTCGGGCCGAAGGTGCCGTCCATCTTGAGCGCCGGGAAGCCGCCGGCCATCATCGGCCCGGAGATGAACTCCCAGAACGGTGCGAAGTCCTTGAAGCCGGCCCGTTCGGGGGAGTAGTGCTGGGCCGAGGTGTAGTGCACGTCGGTGGTCAGCCACAGGGTGCCGGTGATCCGGCGGTGCTTGATGTGCCGCAGCAACTCGGCGATCTGTAGTTCCCGGCCCAGCGGGGCACCGGGGTCGCCCTGGGCCACCGCCTCCACGTCGGTGTCGCCGTCCGGCACCACCAGGCCGATCGGCATGTCCGAGGCGATCACCTTCCACACCGCCTGGGAACGGGACAACTCCCGCTTGAGCCAGCGCAGTTGCCGCTCGCCCAGGATGCCCTGCGGGTCCTTGGGCTGGGTGCCGGGGGAGTTGCGGTTGCGGTACTGCCGCATGTCCAGCACGAACACGTCCAGCAGGGGACCGTGCCGCACCACCCGGTACACCCGCCCGTCCTCGTCCCCCGGGGGCAGGGTGTCCACCGGGAAGTACTCGCTGAACGCCCTGCGGGCCCGGGCGGCCAGGGTGCTGACGTTCTTCTCGGTGTACCGCTCGTCGTCCAGGATCTCGCCCGGGTACCAGTTGTTGAGCACCTCGTGGTCGTCCCACTGGGCCACGATCGGCACCTGGGCGTTGAACGCGCGGAGGTGGTCGTCGATCAGGTTGTACCGGAAGTTGCCCCGGAACTCGGCCAGGGTCTCGGCCACCTTGGCCTTCTCCTCGACGGTGATGTTCCGCCAGGTCGACCCGTCCGGCAGCTCCACGGTCGCCGACAGCGGGGAGTCGGCGTAGATGGTGTCCCCGCTGTGCAGGAAGAAGTCCGGGTTCAGGGAGCGCATCTCCCGGAAGATGGTGTAGCCGCCCCGGTCCGGGTTGATGCCCCAGCCCTGTCCCGCCAGGTCACCGGACCACAGGAACCGCAGGCTCTCGCGCCGCCCACTGGGGGCGGTGCGGAAGGTGCCCTCGACCGGACGGGAGGAGCGGCGGGGGTCGCGCGGGTCGTGCAGGGTCACCCGGTAGTGGACCTGCTCGCCCGAGGGCAGCCCCCGCAGCGCGGTACGCCCGGTGAAGTCCGTACCCGGGCCCACCACCGGCCCGACCCAGCGGCGGGGGTCGCGGAACGACTCGGTGGCGGAGGTCTCCACCACCATCCGCGCGGTCCGGTCCGAGCGCACCCACACCAGCCCGGAGGAGGCGGTCACGTCTCCGACCTGCACCCCCCAGCGGGCCTCCGGCCGGCCCGCACGGGCCTGCGCGGGCGCGGCGCCCGAGAGCGTCGGCATGGCCACGGCGGCACCGCCGAGCAGCGAGCCCCGCAGCACGGTACGGCGCAGGACGCCGCCGTCCGACGGTTCGGAGTGGGGGGTGCCGTGACTCATCCAGGACCTCCGTGGGTGCGAGCGGTACGACGGTGCGGCCATCGGGCGTTGGAGGGTGCGGGCCGGCGCACCACGACCCGCACCCTCAGACGCCGGATGCCGGCCGTGAAGTTCCGTGCCACACCTGCCCGTTACGTTAGAGCCGTGACGCCCGCTGGCAAGCCCCGGCGGCCTCCGACACGAGGGCGGCGCGGAGTGGGCCCGGGCCCACCCTCGCCTCGCGCTCCCGGACACGGGTGCGAGGATGGGTCACGTGGTAGCGCACAGCGACTCCGATCAGCGGGCGACCGACATCTTCGAGCGTCACCGCCCCATGCTCCAGGGGGTCGCCTACCGGATGCTCGGCCGGGTGATGGACGCCGAGGACGTGGTGCAGGAGGCGTGGATCCGCTGGCACGGCGTGGACCGTGACCAGGTCCGTGAACCGGCCGCCTACCTGGTGCGGATCACCACCCGCCTCGCCCTGGACCGGCTCGACCAGGCGCAGTACCGCCGGGAGACCTACGTCGGCCCCTGGCTCCCGGACCCCCTGGAGACCGACCTGCTGGGGGAGCCGGTACCGGACACCGCCGAGCGGATCACCCTCGCCGAGTCGGTGTCGGTGGCCGTACTGGTCGTCCTGGAGTCGCTGTCGCCCCTGGAGCGGGCGGTGTTCGTCCTGAGGGAGGCCTTCGCCTACCCCTACGCGGAGATCGCCGAGATCCTGGAGCGCAGCGAGTCCGCCGTACGGCAGCTCGCCCGCAGGGCGCGCGCCCACGTGGACGAGCACCGGCCCCGCTTCGACGCCGACCCCGGGGAACGGCGCGAACTGACCGAACGCTTCCTGGCCGCGACGGTCAACGGTGACCTCCAGGGGCTGCTGGCCGTACTCGCCCCGGACGCCCGTCTGGTCGGGGACAGCGGGGGCAAGGCCAAGGCGCCGCGTCGCGTGCTGCACTCCGCCGACAAGGTCGCCCGGTTCCTCGCCGCCGTCGGAACCAACCCGCTGCCCGACCCCACGGTCCTGCTACGGGAGGTCAACGGTGCCCCCGGCGTGGTCATCCTCTCCGAGGGCCGGCCGGACTCGGTGTTCCAGCTGGAGGTCGAGGACGGGCTGGTACGCACCGTCTACATCATGCGGAACCCGGAACGGCTGGCGCACCTGACCCCCCTGACGTAGGGGCCGCGACCAGCCGGCGGCAGCCGTACCACCACCGCGTTCTCTCCTTCCTCACCCGTGTCCGTGGCGTGCGGGCACCACTGGATCCCGGTCCTTGGTCTTGACCAATTTCGTGGGGCGTCCTAGGGTCACTGCTATTCCTTAACAAGGTTTGAGAAATAAGCCCACGGCGATGGCCGTACCCACCGAGTGTGCGTGGAGGCAAGGTGGCGACGACACAGGCGGCTGCCCTCCCGGAGCCCAAGTACTGGCATCTGAAGACCGTTCTCCTCCAGGCACTGGACGAGGAGTTCACCGTCGGCGAGATCCTCCCCAACGAGCGGGAACTCGCCGCCCGGTTCGGCGTCGCCCGGGCCACCCTCCGACAGGCCCTGGAGCAACTGGAGTTGGAGGGCCGACTGCAACGCCGCCGTGGAGTGGGCACCACCGTCGCCCCGCCCCGGGTGCGGGTGGACGTCGGCTCCCCGCAGGCCCAGTGGCCCGGGCCCCAGGACGCCTCCTGGCGGATCGAGGGCAGCGAGCGGAGCCCCTGGCCCAGCCAGGTGGCCAGACTGTTCGCCCCCGGCTGGGACCACGGCCCGGCGGTACGCCGCACCCGGGGGCAGTCGACCGAGGGCGTGGCGCCCCGGTCACCGGACGCCCCGGTGGTGGCGACCGAGGTCCTCTACGTACCCGAGGAACTCACGGCCGGCGCCACCGACGGTGCCGCCCTGCTCTCCGCCCTGGACCGGTTGCCGTTGGACGGCCAGGAACGGGACGTCGAACTGGGTTCGGCACCGGCGCAGGACGCCCGGCTGCTGGACCGGCTGCCCGGCGCCCCGGTGCTGATCGTCACCACCCGCTACCTCAGCGGGGGCCGCACCGCCGCCGTGTCGGTGGCCACCTACCGCGCCGACACCTGCCGGCTCACCTTCGGGGACGCCGACCCGGTGACCGTCAACGGCTAGGGCGCCTCTTTCGGATCTTGGTTGGGGTCGCACGCTGCTGCCCGCTCATGTATCGGCGGGATGCACGAAGCCGAGGTGAGTGGCCAGGTGTGGAGAGACGAGGTCCGAGCGCGTCCGACGGCTGAGCGGAACCGAAACGCTCTGGCCCGGCTCGTCGAGGCGGACGCGGATCCTTTCGAGCTTGCTTGAGCGGTGGTGCCCGGAAACAGGCACGCCCGGTTCCGAGGGGGCCGGGTCATGGCGACATGACCCGGCTACCCGACCAGCGGCACGGCCTGGCCACTCGCTCCGACAAGACCGCCACCCTCTACCTCGCCGCACTCCACGTCGTTGCCGTCTTCATCTGGTCGGCGAGGTGATCCGAACGACATGACCCAGCCAGGGCGTGTGGTGTGGATCTTGAGGGGTCAGTGAGCGCGTTCGGACGCCGTGCGCCGCGGGACGGCGCGAGGCGGAGGAAGAAGCCGAAGCGACGCCTGGCCGACTGACACCGCCTGAGGTCAGCGCCGCGAGGCGCGGTGTACGCGGACCTCTCCGTGGTCCGCACCGCGCGCCCTGGTGACCCGAGTCCCACCGTTGTCGGTAACTGATGTTCGGTGGGCGGTACTTGAGGGGCGGGTGCGTCGCCGCTCGACGGCGCGGGGGTCGCCCTCGCGGGTGCCGACCACGCCAACCCGGGGGCGTGTCCGAGGCGGGGACGTGGGTTCGCGGGACGAGCGGTCCCGGGGTGGCGTGACCCGACTCCGACCAGGAAGGGGGCCAAGTACCCGCTGTGCGGGGCCATTCGGTGTGGCGGTGCGGTCAGGGTGTCACGGCGTCGCCCCCCGAAGGGCGACATCGGCGAGGATGGGATCACGCGGCGGTCGGCGCTCTGCGGGACGTGACGCCCTCGGCCCGCTCGTCGCGGTGCAGCGGCTCGTCGGTGTCACTGAGCGGTACTCCCGAGCCGCCGTGTCGCAGCGCCACGATCTCACCGACTATGGACAGCGCGGTCTCCTCGGGAGAACGAGCCCCCAGATCCAGGCCGATCGGCGAGCGCAGCCGGGACATCTCCGTCTCCGACACCCCCGCCAGACGCAGCCGCTCCAACCGCGAGCGGTGGGTGCGCCGGGAACCCATCGCTCCGACGTACTCCACCCGCAGCCGCAGTGCCCGAAGCAGCAAGGGCACGTCGAACTTCTCGTCGTGGGTGAGTACGCACACGGCGGTCCGCTCGTCCAGTCGCCCGGCGGCGTGCTCCCGATCCAGGTAGCGGTGCGGCCAGTCGACCACCACCTCGTCCGCCTCGGGGAAGCGTTGCGGGGTGGCGAACACCTCACGGGCATCGCACACCGTGACCCGGTAGCCGAGGAAGGCGCCGGCCCGTGCCACCGCCGCGGCGAAGTCCACCGCCCCGAAGACCAGCATCCTCGGCGGTGGCAACCGCGTCTCCACGAACAGGGTGACCGGCTCCCCACACGGCCCGCCTTCGGTACCGGCGCCCGCCGTGCCCAGGCGTACGGTGGCGCAACCGCCCGTGAGCAGGCGCGCCTTGGCCGCCGCGCGGGCGGCACGGTCCAGCTCCGGTGACCCACCGAGGGTGCCGTACGGGTGGCCGTCTCCCGTGACCGACAGGGCGGCGCCGCGCAGCTGTGGTGGACCGGACACCACCCGGACCAGAGCCGTGGGGCGGCCCTCGTCCCCGTCGGACAGCGCGCGGCTCACCGCCGTCGCCGGGTCGGGTGGCAGGGCGGTGGACCGCCCGTTCGGTAGGGCTGGGCGGGGGGACCGGACGACCGGCGGGTGGGCGGGCCCGCTTCTCCTGGCGGGGACGGGGGTGACGAGTACCTCCAACTCCCCGCCACAGCTGAGCCCGGTGGCGAACGGGTCGTCAGGGTCGTATCCGAACACCACGGTCCGCGTTTCGCCCGAGGCCGTCGCCTGCTCGCACAAGGCGTACACCTCCGCCTCCACGCAGCCACCGGACACACTGCCCAGCACCGTGCCCTCGGCGTCCACCGCCAGTGCCGCGCCGGGTGGCCGTGGGGCGCTGCCGCGTACCGCGACCACCGTGGCCACGGCGAAGGCGCGGCCTTCCTGGCTCCAGCGGTTCAGTTCGGCGGAGAGTTCCAGCATCGGGGTCACTCCTCGGGGCGACGTGCGGTGGCCGGCAGGCGGTGCGCGGTTCGGGCGTCGACGACCGCGCCGCACGTCCTCGGGACGGCGAACGGGTGGGCCGCGCGCGCCAACGGCGGACGGTCGAAGCGGTGGGATGCCGCCTCGGTGACGGTCGTACGGACGCGGCCGGAGGTGGTGGTGCCGGCGACCACGAGGGCGTCCACCCGGCGCAGGTGTGGGTGGGAAGCCAACGGGGTGCCGAAGAACGCGCCGACTCGGGACCTGTCCAGGACGAAGTCGCCGCCCGCTGGCTCCAGTCGGGCCGGGGAGGGCCCCTCGTCCACGCCTCGGGCGGTGGTTCCGTCGGCCCACAGCCGGGGTGGGCCGACCGCGCGTGTGGCGTCCAGCGAGGAGCGGATCGCGGGGCGGTAGGGTCCGCGAGCGGTGAGGTGGCGCGGTCCGGTCCGGTCGGCGGGATCACGGGACGCACCGCCTGCCCGGGGGCTCGGAGAGGCCGGTACGACATCAGTCACCAGGGCCACCCCGGCCTCCGGGGGTGGCAGCGCGTCCTCGCTCTCCTCAGCGGCACCGGGGAGCAGCTCGCGCTGGCCGTCCCACGGGGGGCGAGCCCGCGCGGGCGGTACGTCCGTCCCCAGGACGGCACGGTCACCACACACCCCGGCACGGTCAGCCATCGGAGTCCCCGGCCACCAGTTTGTCCAGATCGACCTTGCCCTTGAAGTCGGCGTAGTCGCGCATCGCCTTCAGCCAGACCTTGTGGTCCTGTGGGCGCGGCTCCGCGGCGTACTTGGGCAGCTTCAGGGAGCCGACGACGTCGGCTGGCAGTCCGGTGTAGTCGCCCAGCACTTCGCGGGCCTCGTCCTCGTTCGAGGAGTCCTCGATCCACTTCACCGCGTCGGCCAGCGCCTTGCGGAATCCGGCCAGGGCCTTGGGGTTCTGGTCCGCCCAACTCCCGCTGGTGGCCCACAGGATCAGGCCGATCTCCGGGGCCATCTCCAGATGCGGGTGGGTGAGCAGCACCGAGTCCTTGTCGGCGAGGATCGAGTCGATGAAGGGGGTGACGGTCTCGACCGCGTCGACCCGCCCGGCCTTGAGCTGGTCCTTGCCCGCTGGCGGGTTCACCTGCGCGACCTTGACACTGTCGGGCGAGACCCCGTTCTTCTCCAGCCAGTACTGCGTGGCCAGGTGCAGGGTGCCGGTCTCGTTGAGCACTCCGACCGTCTTGCCGCCCAGGTCCTTGGCGGACTTCACGCCGGTCTTGCCGGAGCCGATGACGGCCGCGGTCGGGTTGTCCTTCACCTCCACGGAGGTGCCGGCCGCCTCCACCACATCCAGGCCCCGGGCGGAGCTGCTGAGCAGCAGGGTGGGAGTGGAGAGCACGATGTCGAAGGACTTGCCGAGTGCGGGCGGCAGCGTCTCGACGTTCTCCACCTTCGTGAACTTCACGGTGAGACCGTGGTCCTCGAAGTAGCCCTGTGCCTCGGCGACCCGTGCGGAGAGTACGCCGGCGTTGGAGTTGTGGGCGATCCGAATCGTGGTGTTGCCGTCCGCGCTGCCACCGTCGCCCCCACAGGCGGTGACGGCGGAGACGGTCAGCAGCGCGGCACCCACCAGGGCCACGGAGCGTCGCCGTCGTACCGGCGGACGGCTCCTGCCGTGCGCAACGGCTTCGTGAGAAGCCCGGAAAGAGTGAAACGGGGATATGGAGAGCATCAGCGCCCCTCAGTTCTGATTCACGACGACTTTCGTCGTGAGTGATCTGTCTGTCGCTGTCCGGCGAAGCGCCTTCTTGGCGCCGTCGGTCGAACCAGGGGTGGGCCACGCGACGGTCCGACGGCGTTTCCGTCGGGCGGCTCCCGTGCTCGCGGCTCGGTGTGGACGTTCCGACAGGAAGGTGGCGGAGCGGCTCAGCCCCCCGACGTCCCCATACGGCGGTTCACGACGCTCTCCAGGCGGGTCACGAACCAGTTGACGAGGAATCCCAGCGCTCCGGCGATCACCAGCAGCCCGTATACCTGCGCTGACATGAAGTTGGACTGCGCGGCTCCGAGCAGCGCGCCGAGGCCGTTGATCCGGGTGACGATCTCCACCAGCAGCGTGATGATCAGCGCCAGAGGCGCGGAGACACGGACACCGAGCAGCACCGCTGTGGTCATTGCCGGAAGGATCACCTTCGTCAGCCGCTCACGCCGACTCAGGCCCAGCGTGCGGGGGACGTCCAGCAGTACGGGGCTGAGGGATCGCCGCGCGGTGCGGCAGGTCAGCAGGATCGGCCAGGTGGCCGGGAGGGTCACGATGACCAGCTTCATCGTCATCGTGTATCCGAGGACCAGCGCGGCCACCGGCACCAGGGAGGCGGCCGGCAGGATGCGCAGGAACTCCAGGCCGGGGCCCAGTGCCCGGTCGGCTGTCCTGTTGGCACCGACGAGGATGCCGAAGGTGGAGCCCAGCACGGTGGCCATGATCAGCCCGAGCAGGAACGTCAGGGTGGACCAGCCCAGCGCGGGTGTGAGGGTGCCCTTCTCCATGAGCGGCTTCACGGCGGCCCACCACTCGCTGGGCGGCGGGTAGTGGGGCGAGTCGGGTTCGCCGAGCAGCTGCCACAGGCCCAGCAACGCGACTAGCGGCAGGAGGCCGAGCACCGGGGTGCTGCTGCGCCGGTCCGGCCGGGTGGGGGCGCCCTCGGGGGAAGCCGAGCGCCGGGTGTTGCGGCGAAGCCGCTTGGAGCGGTCGGAAGGTGGGGGGCCGGCGTCGCCGCCGGCCGCGCTGGAGGTCTGGTCGGGGTTGTTGAGGACGCTCACGCCGAATCACCTGCCGCTGCCATCTGTCCGCGGAACAAGACCCGGGCCAGCGCCATCAGGACGCCGTTCAGCACGATGCCGCAGAGCCCGATGACGACCACGTAGGCGAACATCTGCTCCGGCTGGAGCGACTGGCCCTTCTGGATCAGGGCGAAGCCGAGCCCGGACGGATTGCCGACCATCTCGGCGACCAGGGTGAGGATCAGCGAGATCGCCAGGCCCAGCCGGAGTCCGACCATGATGAACGAGGTGGCGGCCGGCAGGCGTAGTTTCCAGAAGACGGCCGCCGCGCTGAGCCCGAGTACGTGGCCCACCTCGGTGAGCCGGGTGTCCAGACTCCGCATCCCCGCGTAGGTGTTGAGCAGGATCGGCCACAGCCCGGCGTAGAAGGCGACCACGATCTCCATCTGTTGGGTGAAGCCGAAGAGCACCACGGCAACCGGCACGAAGGCCACGATCGGCAGCGCGCGCAGTGCCTCGACGGTGGCCATGGAATAACGCCACATCGGTCGGAACAGGGCGAGCAGCGCGCCCAGCGCGACCCCGGCGACGGCGGCAAGCAGCCATCCCGAGATAGCCGCGGTCAGGGTGTGCGTGAGGTTTTCCTGGAGCTCGCCGCTGGAGATCAGCTCGTTCAGGCCCAGGAAGACCTTGCTCGGCGGCGGCAGGTACTCGAAGGACAGGAGCCCGATGTGGATGGCGACCTCCCACAGGGCCAGCGCACCGACGAAGGTCGCCGCTCCCAGCCAGTTGAGGCGCCGCCAGTCGGGGAGGCGCCGCACGGTCCGGGCACCGGACCTCGCACTCGGCTTGCCGTCGGACGGGATGTCGGGTGCGACGGCTGGATGGCTCGTGTCTTGGACGGTGTCACGCACGGCTGCCTCCGTGTCCCAGGGCCTCGTAGACCTTGTGCCGCAGTGACAGGTACGTGGCCGACTCCTTGGTCGTGATCTGGTCGCGTGGGCTGGGCAGGTCGACGGCGAGGTCCAGGCCGACACCTGCTGGGCGGCCCTCCAGCACCACGACCCGGTTGCTGAGGTAGACCGCCTCCTCCACGTCGTGGGTGACGAACACGACGGTGGTGCCGGTGAGTTCCTGCACCTGGAGAAGCTGGTCCTGAAGGCTGGCCTTGGTCATCGCGTCCAGGGCGCCGAAGGGTTCGTCCATCAGCAGCACCGACGGTCGCATGGCGAGTGCACGAGCGATCTGCACCCGCTGCTGCATTCCGCCGGACAGCCGCCACGGGTACTCGTCGGCGCTGTCGGAGAGACCGACCATGTCGAGCGCGGCGGCAACCCGCTTGGCGCACTCGTCCCTGTCCAGCCTGCTTTCGATGCCCAGTGCGACGTTGCGGCGCACCGAACGCCAGGGCAGCAGTGAGTGGGAGTAGTCCTGGAACACCGTCACCACGTCCGACGGTGGACCGTCCACCGGTACATCCTGGCAGCGCACCGTGCCGCCGGACTTGTCCTGGAGCCCCCCGAGCACCCGCAGCAGCGTGGTCTTGCCGGAGCCGGAGGGGCCGAGGACGGAGACGAACTCGCCCCGTCCGACGGTCAGATCGACGTGTTCCAGGATGACGGCCGCACCAGCCGCCCCGTACAGGGTGACCTGGAGGTCCTCGCAGACGAAGCTGCGGGTCGCGGCGTGCGTCACCGCGCTCTTGCGGTCAGCGGGCGCGGACATCGGAGATCACTCCTTCGTCGGGGCTGCTCGGGTCTCGCGGAGTGGGGGCGGCGTGGAGGGCGGACAACTCCGCCAGCAGGCGTTCGCTGGTGGTCACGCCGCCGTACTTCATCTGGATGTCGAAGAGGTTCGCCGCGTGGGCGAAGGGCGAGCGGTCGAAGCAGGCGTCCTCGGCGACCAGCACCGGGTAGCCGTACGAGGCGCCGTCCACCACGGTGGCGCGCACGCAGCCGGAGGTGGTGGTGCCGACCACGATGAGCGAGTCCACCTGGTGCTGGTGCAGGTACGTCAGCAGCGGGGTGCCGAAGAAGGCGCTGGCCTTGGTCTTCTCCAGCACGAACTCGGCCGGCTCCCCGGGGCCCACGGACTCCGCCGGCTGAGGCACGATCTCGGCCGGGAAGGGAGCCTGGTGGGTACGGCGCGCCAACTCCCCGGCGCGGCTGAGCTTGATGGCGCCGCCGACCACCGCCGCCGCCTCGGGGGAGCCTCTGGTGAGCACTCTGGGAATGCCGGCACGCCGTGCGGACTCCAGGAGCGCGACAATCGCGGGCAGCCGCCGCCAGCCCTCGGGCCCACAGCCGGTCACGTAGTCCTCACCGCCCTCGTCATCCGCGGAGTTGTCCGGGCTCGGGACCTCGGCCGTGCGGCGGCCCAGGAAGGAGAGCGTCACGTCCACCACCAGGAGGCAGGGCCGCCTGCCCAGGCGCACCCCCGCGCCGAATCCGGTGGCGAGCAGGCGTTCCCGCTCAGTCTCGGGGACGACGTTGTCCCAGATGTTCACCATGTGAGGACCTCCGTGGGCGGGCGACGGGTAGCCAGGGGACTGCTGCCGGGAGCTGCGACGGGGCGCGGCACGGCAACGCGCGGGGGTCTGATCGAGCAGTGCGCCATGCGCCGAAGCGGATGTCGGTGCCGTGGCGTGTAGGGCGTGCATCGGGGTCAGTCGCCCTCGTCCGGGACCAGGTCCGACAGCTTCACGTCGCCGTTGAAATTCTCCACCTCGCGCATGGCCTTCAGCCAGACCTTGAGGTCCTGCGGACGAGACTCCGAGGTGTACGCGGGCAGGACGGTGTCCTTGATGACGGCGTCCGGCAGACCGGCGTAGTCCTGGAGCACCTCCAGGGACTCCTTCTCATGCTCGTCGATGTGCTTGATCGCCTTGGCGATGGCGGTGCGGAAGCCGCTCACGGTTTCGGCGTTCTTCTCGGCCCACTGTCGTTGGGCGCCCCACAGCATGGCGCCGAGCTCCGGGGCCATCTGGAGATACGGGTCACCGAGGTCCACCGCGTTTCCCTTGGCCAGCACGGTGCTTCGGAACGGTGCGATGGTCTCCACCGCGTCCACCTGCCCGGCGGCCAGTTGGTCGGCCATCGCTGGCCCGTCCACCTGGACGATCTTCACGCTGTCTTCGGGTACTCCGGCTTCCTTCAACCAGTACTTGACGGCGGTGTGGAGGGTGCCGGTCTCGTTCAGCACGCCGAGCTTGCCGCCTTTGAGGTCCTTGATCGACTTGATGCCGGACTTCTTCGAGGCGATCACCGAGGCGGTGGGGTTGTCCTTGGTGTCCACGGTGGCTCCCGAGACGGCGACCATCGGGATGCCCTGGTTGCTCGCGGAGATCATGTTCGTGGGCGCGGTCTGGACGATCTCGAACGACTTTCCCAGCGCCGGGGGCAACGTGGCGATGTTCTCCACCAGGGTGAACTTCACGTCGATGCCCTCGTCCTTGAAGTAGCCCTGCTCCTTGGCGATCCGCGCTGGCAGGTTCGCGGCGTTCGAGTTGTGGGCGATACGGATCGTGCCGCCGTCGTCACCCCCTCCACCCCCGCTCCCGCCCTCGCCGCCACAGGCGGCGAGTGTCAGGACCAGGAGGGAGGTGGCGAGGCCGGCAGTGAGGCGGCTCTTGGACATGGGAACTCCTCGTGCACCGCGCCGTGCCACGGCGGAAGACGCGTCGGGTACGTCCGACGGCAACACGTCTCCGCTCTGACATGACCTCTATAGCGGACAACTTGTTTCGTATCGAGGAGGCTAGATCTCACGGAATGGCGGGTCAATAGATTGACAGCCATGTGTGACCCGGAGCTATCGTCCCCTATGCAGGTCTAAATGTCTCCCATGGCGGTCACTCATGAAGCTCTCCTCTCAGTTCACCGTCCCCGCCGAGCCCGAGCGGGTCTTCGCGCACTTCCTCGACCCGGACGTGATGCGCACGTCCATCCCCGGCTGTACGGAACTGGCACGCGAGGACGACGCCACCTACAGCGGCCGGCTGGAGAACGTTGTCGCCCATGTCCGTTTCAACGCACGTTTTTCCGCCACCATCGTCTCGATGGACGCCCCGCGCCAGGTGGAGGCGCTGCTCAAGGGCGACGACCGCAAACTCGGCAGCTCCATCAAGGTCACCGCCAAGCTCACCGTCGCTCCCGATCCCGCCGGCTCACTGGTCGGTTACGCCCTGGAGATGGCGCTGTGGGGCAAGGTCGGCCGGCTCGGCGAGGCGATCGTGCGGCGCCGGTCGGTGGAGATGGAGCAGGAGTTCGTCAAGCGCTTCGCCGCGGCCTGCACCGCGGGCGAGACCACCACGGCCACGGAGGACGACGCCCCCGTCCCCGTACCTCACGGCGACACCCGGACCACGTCGCTCGACGAGTCCGCCGCTCCTGCCGCCGAGGCCACCGTCGTAGCGACCGCTGGCTCCGCCGCCCCGGAAGCCGCCCAGCCCGCTCAGCCCGCGCGGGCCGCTGGCGAACCTCGCCGCCTCCCGACGGAACCCGACCGTGGCGAACGGCCTCGCCAGGACGTGCGGGCCCCCTGGTGGCGGCGGCTCATCGACCGGATCCGTCGGCGGTGGAAAGGCGGCGCGGACCAGAGGAGGACGCGGTGACCGACCTGCACATCCCCGAGACCCTGGACGAGGCGTGCTACCTGCTGTCGGACCTGGACGACGCCCAGGTCTACGGCGGTGGCACCGCCATCCAGATCCTGCGTAAGCAGGGCGTGCTGTTCACCGAGGACCTGGTCGACATCGGGCGGATCCCGGGCCTGGACGTACTGGAGGTGACCCCACTGGGGGTGCGGGTCGGTGCCATGGTCTCCATCCGTCGTATGGAGACCGATCCCGGTGTGCGTCAGGTCGTACCGCTGGCCGCGCTCGCCTACGGGCGGGTCGCCAGCCCACGAGTGCGGAACACCGCCCGGGTCGGCGGCAACATCGCCCACGGCGACTACCGGCTGGATCCGCCGACCGCCCTCCTCGCCCTGGACGCGACGGTGGAGACACGGTCCGCCCGGGGCAGCCGCGCCATCCGGGTGCGGGACTTCTTCACCGACTTCCAGCAGACCGCGCTGGAGCCGGACGAGATGGTGACGGCGCTGGTCATCCCAGCGCAGCCGCTCCCGGGGGCCTGCCGCTACGTGAAGATGAGCAGCCTCCGCGAGAGCGACTGGCCCAGCGCCTCAGCCGCCGCACTGGTCACCGAGGAGGGCGGGCGCCGTCGGCTGGAGTTGGGCCTGGGCGCCCTGGCCCCGATCCCGGTCCACCTGTCCTTGGACGTCACCGGCCTCAGCCCCCAGGCCGCGGGCTCGGCGGCCAGGGACGCCGCCGAACCACACCTGGATCCGATCCCCGACATCCGGGGGTCCAGCGACTACAAGCTACGCCTGGGCCGGGTCGCGGTGTACGAGGCCGTGACCGGCGCCTGTGAGGAGCTGAACCATGCTTGAGCAGCGCACCGTCCCCCCGACCATCGAGCCCTCGGTCACGTTGCCGGTCGAAGGCGGCCCCCAGCACACCGGAGTGGGCGCGAGGCGGGACAGGGTGGACATGCCCGGCCGGGTACGCGGCATGGTCACCCATGTCGCCGACGAGCCACAGGGCTCCACGGCGCACCTCGCGGTGCACCGGGCGACGGTCCCACACGCCCGGATCCTCGAAGTCGACACGTCCGAGGCCCTGGCGCTGGAGGGTGTGCAGGCCGTCCTCACCGGTGCCGACCTGTACGCCGCCCTGGGCGAACGCATCCTGACCGGCCCCGCCTTCCAGGACCAGCCGGCGCTGGCCTACGACCGGGTGCGGTACGTGGGCGAGCCGGTGGCCGTGGTCGTCGCGAGCGACCTGGCCACCGCGCGGGCCGCGACCGAGGCGGTGTTCGTCGACTACGAGGAGCTGGACCCCGTCTACGACCTGGACACCGCACTCGCCGGTGAGGCGTTCGTCCACGACGAGCTGCGCCCCTCGGCGGTCTTCGGCGACCTGCGGCATCTCAGTGGAGTGCGCGGTACCAACGTCAACTACGAGTACCACCTCGTGCACGGCGACCCCCACCCGGCCGACGGCGCCTGGCCACAGGCCGCGTACACCGTCGAGCGTCGGCTGTGGTGCCCGCCCACACACCACGTACCGATGGAACTGCCGTGCACGATGGCCTGGGTGGAGGCCGGCCGGCTGGAGATGGTCACCACCACCCAGACGCCGTCCTACGTGCGCCAGACGCTGTCCGACATGCTCGCCCTGCCACTGAGCCACGTACGGGTGCGGACCCGGCCACTGGGCGGCAGCTTCGGTTCCAAGATGTATGACCGACTGGAGCCGCTGACGGCGGCCGTGGCCTGGCTGCTGGGCCGGAAGGTACGGCTGCTGGCCACCCGCGAGGAGGCGTTCCTGCTGACGACGCGGCACGGTGCCCGGGTCACCTCCAGTCTGCGGGCCGACGCCAACGGCGACCTGCTGGCCGCGCACGCCGAAGTGCTCTACGACACCGGCGCGTACGCCGACGTGGGGCCACGGATCACGGCCAAGTCCGGCATGGTGGCCAGCGGGCCGTACCGCATCCCGCACGTGGCGATCCACTCCCGCTGCGTCTACACCAACAAGCCGTCCGCCGGGCCGTTCCGCGGCTTCGGGGTGCCGCAGGTGACGTGGTCGCACGAGTCGCTGGTGGACGAGATCGCCCGGCAGGTCGGCGAGGATCCTTACGCCTACCGACGGCGGCACCTGCTGCGGGAGGGCGACATCGCCGCGATGGGCACGGCGATGCACAGCGCCGACTTCGTGGCCTGTCTGGACGCGGTGGCCGACGCGGTGGACTGGGAGCGGCCGATGGAGTCCGGCAGCGGCCGGTGGCGCTACGGACGCGGCATCGCGGTGGGCATGAAGGCGGTGCTGACGCCCACGGTGGCCAACGCGGTGCTCCAGCTCAACCAGGACGGCTCGGCCAGCCTGATGATCTCGACCGTGGAGATGGGCCAGGGCAGCGACACGATCATGGCGCAGCTCGTCGCCGAGGTGCTGGCCATCGACAGTCACCTGGTGCGGGTCGTGCCCGCCGACACGGACGTCACGCCCTACGACACCATCACCGCGGGCAGCCGCTCCACGTACCACACGGGCAACGCGGTGCGACTGGTCGCCGAGCAGATGCGGGAGCGCCTGCTGGAGCTGGCCGCCGAGCAGCTGAGCGCACCGGCCGCCGAGCTGGAACTGACCAGCGGGGGAGTACGCCGCACCGTGGCCGCCGGGGACGGCGACACCGGCCCGCTGTCCGCGCTATCCGTACCGGACATCGTGCTCGGCCACTTCCGAGCCCGCGGCACGACGCTGACCTGCGCCTCGAACTTCACCACCGAGTGGATCCCCTACGACAAGACCACCGGCCAGTCGGCCAAGGCCACCGAGCACTGGTTCGCCGGCGCGGTCGCCGTACGCGCGGCCGTGGACACCTGGACCGGTCGGATACGGCTGGAGCACCTCGCGGTCGCCGGGGACGTGGGGCGAGCCATCAACCCGGCACTCGTGGAACAGCAGCTCACCGGAGCCGCCGTCACCGGCGTCGGACACGCGCTCTTCGACGAACTGGTCTTCGACCAGGGGCAGTTGGTCAACGGAACCCTGCTGGACTACCAGCTGCCCTCGGTGACCGACATGCCGGACCGGCTCACCCCCATCGTCGTCGAGAGCGCGCACCGCACCGGCCCGTTCGGGGCCAAGGGCGTCGGGGAGACCGGCATCCTCGGCGTCGCCCCGGCGATCGCCAACGCCGTCCGTGACGCCATCGGAGTACGCATCACGGAGCTGCCGCTGACACCGGAGCGCGTGCTGGACGCCTACGCCGCCCACACCGAGTCTCCCGTGGGCCCCGCGCCCAGTGGCCAGCCCGCCCCCGAGTCCGCAGCTTCCGAGGAGCCGTCGTGAAACGCATCAACCTGGTTGTCAACGGAATCCGCCACAGCGTCGAGGTCGGCGATTCCGCGCTGTTGCTCGACGTGCTGCGGGATCAGGCCGGCACCACCGCCGTCCGTGAGGGCTGCGGCGTCGGGGCGTGCGGCGCCTGCACCGTACTGGTGGACGGCATGAGCGTGAGCACCTGCCTGGCCCTCGCCGAGCGGTACGACGGCGCCGAGATCCGCACCGCCGACGGGCTGCCGGCCGACGACGACGTGGTGCGCGCCTTCGTCGAGTGCGGCGCCGCACAGTGCGGCTACTGCATCCCCGGCTTCGTGATGATGACGCACGAGCTGCTCTCGGAGAACCCCGAACCGGACGAGGAGGAGGTGGCGCGCCACCTGGAGGGGAACATCTGCCGCTGTGGCACCTACACCGAGATCTGCCGCGCGGTGACGACCGCCGCGCATCGGAGGGCAGCCCGATGAACACCCACGACCGCACCGTCGGCACGCCACCGGTGGCCCGCGTCGCCACCGCACGCGGCGAGGTCGGCGTACTGGACATCGGCTCGGGACCGGCCGTACTGCTGCTGCACGCGTTGGCGCTGAGCGCCGAGCTGTGGCGTCCGCTGGCGACGAGGGCCGCCCAGGAGACGGGGCTGAGGTTCCTGGCCCTGGACGCGCCCGGACACGGCGTCTCGCCCTGGGACGGGCGGCCGTTCACCGTGGAGGACATGGCCGAGGACGCCCTCTCGGTCCTCGACGCGCTCGGCATCCAGCGGGCGGGCCTGGCCGGCCTGTCGATGGGCGGCACCACCGCCACGGCCCTGGCCGGCGCCCACCCGACGCGGATCGCCGCGCTGGCGCTCCTGGACACCACCGCCTGCTACGGGCACACCCGGGTGAGCGACTGGGAGCAACGCGCCACCCGGGCCGTGGAGTTGGACCGCGCCGAGCAGCTCCCGTTCCAGGTGGACCGCTGGTTCTCGGCCCGCACCCTTGAGGAGCGTCCCGAGGAGGTGCGGCGGGTGTCGAGCATCTTCCTGCGCACTCCGTCCCCCGCGCACGCCGCGGCCTGCCGCGCGTTGGGCGCCGCCGACACCCGACACCTGCTGCCGGCGATCACCGCCCCGACCACGATCATCGTCGGGTCCGAGGACTACGCCACTCCGCCGGCGATGGCCGAGGAACTGCATGTCGGTATCAGCGGCTCCCGTCTGCACGTACTGGACGGCGCACGGCACCTGAGTGTCGTCGACGACCCCCGCTGCTGGCCGCTGGCGGTGGAGCATCTGCGCGCCAGCCTGGAGAAGGGCGCGAGCAACGACGAAGGGAGCGGTGGGACATGACCGGCTACGACTCAAGGGACCACACCGGCGACGCGGGGGCGACCTCCGAGCCGACGCTGAGCCTCCGCACCTGGCTGGACCGGGTCACCGCACTCGGCGAACTCAACGAGGTCATCGGTGCCGACTGGAACCTCGAACTCGGCGCCATCGCCGAACTCAGCTACCGTCGGCGGCCGAGCAAGGCGCTGTTGTTCGACGAGATCACCGGCTATCCCAAGGGGATGCGGGTGCTCACCGGCAGCACCGCCTCGGCCCGACGACTGGGTCTGACGTTGCGGCTGGGAGACGACCTCGACGACGAGGGCCTGGTCGCGGCGCTGCGCGGCAAGCCCGGTGAGTGGGCGGCGCGCGCGTCCGACTTCCCCACGGTGGAGGTGTCCGACGCCCCGCTGCTGGCCAACACGGTGCCCGGAGCGGACGTGGACCTCACACGCTTCCCGGTCCCGCTGTGGCACGCGCTGGACGGCGGCCGGTTCATCGGCACCGGCTGCTTCGTGGTCACCAGCGACCCGGAGAGCGGGAAGATCAACGGCGGCTGCTACCGGATGCAGGTCCAGGACGACGGCCGCAGCGCCACCGTCAACGCGGTGCCGGGCAAGCACGGCGCCCAGAACATCGCCCGGTGGTTCGAACGGGAGGGCCGGGCGCCGGTGACCGTCTCGTTCGGTCACGACCCGGTACTGTTGATCACCGGTGGCACCGAAGTACCCGCCGGCATCTCGGAGTTGGAGTACGCGGGGGCGATCGTGGGGGAACGGGTTCCGGTCGTGCGCGGACGGGAGACGGGGCTGCCCATCCCGGCCGGGAGCGAGTTCGCCGTGGAGGGCTGGCTGCGCCCGGACGACACCCGCTCCGAGGGGCCCTTCGGCGAGTGGACCGGCTACTACTCAGGCAGCCGCCGCCCGCTGCCGACCCTGGACATCAGCTGGCTGCACTACCGGGACGACTGCGTGCAGTTGGGCGCCCCACCCGGCAAGCCGCCGCACGACTACTCGTACATGCGCACGGTGATGAAGTCCGCGATGGTCCACGACGACCTCGTGCGCGCCGGGGTGCAGGGCGTACGGAGTGCCTGGGCTCACGAGGCCGGCGGTGGGCGGCTGTTCGTGGCGGTGGCGATCAGTCAGCGTTACGCCGGGCACTCCCGGCAGGTCGGCCACCTGACCGCCCAACTGCCCGCAGCCGCCTACATGAACCGTTACGTGGTCGTGGTGGACGAGGACATCGATCCCGCCAACCTGGACGAGGTGATCTGGGCGATGTCCACCCGCACCGACCCCGAGAGGGACATCGACGTGATCGGCCGCACCTGGGGCAGCAAGCTGGACCCGATGCTCCAGGAGGGCGCCGCACCCTTCAACAGCCGTGCCGTGGTGGACGCCTGCCGCCCGTACGAACGGCTCGACAGCTTCCCTAGGGTGTCCGAGAGCGATCCCGCGTACCTGCGGGAGATCGCCGACCGATGGGGCGAGGCACTGCGCTGACCGGGCCCCCTGTCGGCCTGCCGGGAACCGCCCAGACCACGCGTTCCCCATGAGATGACCAGACTACGGAGCGAATATGGCGACTGAGGTCCCCGCGGTGGCGGCGACGTTGCGGATCATGGACATGCTGGCGGCGGAGGCGCCCGCCGCGGTGACGCCCAGACGTCTGGTGGACGAGCTCGGACTCAACCGGAGCACCTGCTACAACATCCTCGCCACCCTGCAACGGGCGGGCTGGGTGCTCAACGTCGGTGACCGCACCGGGTGGACCCTCGGCCCGCGCCTGCTGACCATGAGCAACAAGACGACCGAGGCGCTGTCCGCGATCGTCCAGCAGGAACTGGAGAACCTGAGCGCCGAGTTGGGCTTCATCGCCTTCCTCGCCGAGCGCACCGGGTCGGGCGACTACGTGGTCGTTGCCAAGGCCGAGCGGCAGACCGGGGTGCGGGTCACCGTGGACGTGGGTGACAGCTTCCCGTTCTCCGCACCGGCGTTGATGCACGCCTTCGGCGCCTGGGTGCCGGCAGGGGAGTTCGACCACCTGGCGCGACGGCACGGGGTGGTGCGGTACACCGAGCGCACCGTGGTCGACCGAGAGGAACTCGCCCAGTTGTTCAGGGAGGTACGACGTCGCGGATACAGCACCAGCATCCAGCAGTTCAACCTCGCGCAGGGCGCGGTGGCCTCCCCGGTCTTCGACGCCAGAGGACAGGCGACCCGCGCGGTGTGCGTCCTCGCCTTCTTCTCGCAACTGGACGAGAGGAACGTGTCGCACGTGGGCAAGTCCGTCAGCGCCTGCGCGCGACGCATCACCGAGCGGACCGGCGGTGTCCACCAGACCAGCGAGGACTGGGTGGAGGACGCGGCGGACGTCGCCGAGCCGGCCGCGGGTGTGGGGGGCAACGCGACCAGCACGCCAGGCCCGGCCGGCTCCTGACGCGGCGACAGATGGGCCGTCACCCGGGACTGCGCGTACTCCAACTCGCCTCCTTCACCAGCTCGTTCGACCGTGTGATGATCGCCCCCCTCCTGGTGGTCATCGCCGACGAGTTCGGCCTGTCGGTGGCCGACGTCACCACGGCGGCCACCGTCCACCTGGTCGGCTACGGGGCGATGCAACTGGTCTGGGGCCTGCTGTCGGACCGGCTCGGACGGGTGCGCATGATGCGGCTGGCGCTGTTCGTCGCGGCCGTGGCCAGTGTGCTGGGGGCGGCCAGCGGTTCGTTGTCGGCGCTGATCGCCGCCCGTGCGGTGGCCGGCGCGACGTTCGCGGCGGTGATCCCGGGTGCGCTGGTGTACATCGGTGACACCGTTCCCCTGCGCGAACGGCAGGGCCCCATGACTGACCTCATGCGCGGCACCGCCGTGGGCGCGGCGGCGGCCACCGTCGGGGCCGGTGTGCTGGTGGACGTGGCGTCCTGGCGGCTCCCTTTCCTCGCCGTGGGGATCGCCGCGGCGGCCCTGGCCGTGGCGCTGCACGGGCTGCCCGAACCGGCCGCGCGTGCCACTCCCGGTGTCCGGGCGCCCCTGGCGGCGGTCGTACGCAGCCGCTGGGCCCTGCTCGTGCTGTCCCTCGCCCTGGGCGAGGGGTTCGTCATGCTCGCGGTGCTGAACTTCGTGCCCGCCGCGCTTCAGGAGAGCGAGGGCATGAGCGCCACCGCGGCGGGGGCGGTGGTGGCGCTCTACGGGGTGGGGGCGCTGGTGGCGGCACCGCTGGTCAAGCGGCTGTCCGTCTGGGTACCGCGCAGCAGGCTGATCGCGGCCGGCGGGCTGACCGCCGCGCTGTCGCTGTGCGCCTTTCCGGTGGGTCCGGGGCTGGTGGCCATGCTGATCGGCTGCGCGGGGCTGGGCTGCGGCTGGGCGTTCATGCACTCAAGTCTTCAGACCTGGGCCACTGACGTGGTGCCGCACGCCCGTGCCGTCACCGTGTCGCTGTTCGCCACCGTGCTGTTCCTGGGCAACTCGGTGGGCACCCTCGTCGGCGGCCGGCTGTTGGCGGTGTCCAGATTCCAGAACATCTTCCTGGGTTTCGCGTTGTTGGGCGTTCCAGTGGTGGTCGCCGCGATGTGGGGTAGTCGACGCTACGAGAGGTAGACCCGGACCCACGACGCCGCTGACCGGGTCCGCGCGGTGACACCAAGCCGCCCGGACGCCTCCCTGACCGAGTGCCCCTCGGCACGCGCCAGCACGATCCGCGAGCGCCGAGCCGATGACTGCGCTCTCGCACGGCGACGCACCCAGCCCTCCAGCACAGCCCGGGCATCGGCGGCCGACCACGGTGGAACCTTCGGACCCGGACGCCGGGTACCCCACTCACGACGGCCCCTCGCGGAGCGGCGCCCCGGCAGAGTACCCATGGCGGCCGGCGCGGACCCTGGACGTGGAGGCACGGGTGGTCACGGCCGCCGAGGGGCCTCACCCGTCGGACAGGGACAGCAACTCCTCTTCCAGACAGTCCAGGGCACCGCGCAGTGCCCCGGTGGCCACCGCCGACTCACCCAGAGCCGACAACACCACCTGGGGCGGGGTGAGCAGATAGCGGCGCAGGCCCTCGTACAGGGGGTCCAACAGGTCCTCCAGCCCCTCCGCCCAGCCCCCGACGATCACCGTCTGCGGGTCCAGGGCCACCACCAGGGCCACCACGTCGTGCACCAGCCGACTCAGCAGACGCTCTCGCGCCAGGGTGGCCTGGGCGTCACCCCGCTGTGCCCGGAGCAGCATCTCGCCCACCGCGTCCTCGTCCAGGGGTTGGAGCGGTTCGCCGTCCGGGGACAGCAGCCGCTCGGGCGTCAGCTCCTGGCCGCGCAGGTGCAGGGAGCCGATCTCGCCGGCCGAGCCGGTGTGCCCCCGGTGGAGCCGCCCCCCTATCAGGGCGCCCGCGCCGGGGCTGAGGCCGGCCATGACGAACACCGCGTCGTCGACCCCGACAGCGGCGCCCTGCCAGTGCTCGCCCAGTACGGCGGAGTTGGCGTCGTTCTCCACCCGTACCGCGCAGTCGAAGCTGGCGCTCAGCCGCTCGCCCAGGGGGTAGCCGGTCCAGCCGGGAAGGGCGGTGCCCAGCCGGATGGTGCCGTCCTGGCGCACGATCCCCGGCGTGCCCACGCCCACCGCGCGTACGCCCTTGCGGTCCACCTCGCAGGTGGCCAGCAGTTCGTCGACCACCGCCAGTACCCGGTCCATCCGCTGCTGGGCCTCGGTCTCGGCCTCCAACTGCCGGGTGTAGCTGCCCACCAGTTCCCCGTTGAGGTCGGCGAGCAGCACGGTCAGCCTGCGGACACCGATCTCGATTCCCAGCAGGTGTCCGGCCTCGGCCCGGAAGCGGAAGTGCCGGGCGGGCCGGCCCCGCCGTCCGTCGCCGCCCTCCTCCAGGGCCTCGGCGACGAGCCCCGACTCCAGCAGGTTCTCCACCACGCCCTCGACCGTGGGCCGGGACAGCCCGGTGGTACGCGTCAGCTCGGTGAGCGACAAAGCGAGAGCGGGTTCCTGCTCGCGCAGCACGGTCAGCACCGCCGCCGTGTTGATGCGCCGCAGGAGTGAGGGGTCCCCGCTGATGACCTTGCGCACGCTGTGCCTCCAGACCCTGCCTCCGGTGGGCGGATCGTAGCGTTCCCGGTGTCGCCCTTCGAGGGGGCGCCCCGCCTCGTACCCCCGGGTGCGGTCAGTCCCGCCTCGCGTCGGCCCGCAGCCGGGCGTAGGCCCGGGCCATGGACTCCACCGTCCAGTGGGCGTTGAGCCCGCTGGGGTTGGGCAGTACCCACACCCGGGAGGGCCCCACCTGGCGGGGCTGCGGGCCGACCCCGGCGGAGCGCTCGTCGAAGGCGGCGCGGTAGGCGGTGATGCCCACCACCGCGAGTATCCGGGGCCGCAGCCGCTCCACCCGGGCGGTGAGTCTGCCCGCGCCCTCCCGGAACTCCTCGCGGTCCAGTTCGCTGGCCCGGGCCGTCGCCCGGGCCACGACGTTGGTGATGCCCAGCCCGTAGCGGGGCAGTTGGTCCTGCTCGGCCGGGTCCAGCCGGCGCGGGGTGAAGCCGCTGGCGTGCAGCACCGGCCAGAAGCGGTTCCCGGGGTGGGCGAAGTGGTGGCCGGTGGCCGCCGACATCAGCGAGGGGTTGATGCCGCAGAACAGCACGTCCAGGTGGTCGCCCACCACGTCCGGCACGGTACGGTCCCGGGCCGCCTCCAGGTCCTCGCGTCTCAGAGGATCGCCCCGGGGGTGTACGAGGCCGCACGCGGGTGGCGCCTGGTCACCTCGTCGATCCGGTGCAGCACGGTCTCGACCTGGGCCGAGGCCGCCCCGGTGAACGCCAGCCGGTCCGCCATCAGGGCCTCCAACTCCCCCTGGCCCAGGGGGATGCGGGGGTCGGCCGCCAGCCGCTCCAGCAGGCTGTTGTCCGCCGCGCCCTCGCGCAGCTCCAGCGCCGCGCCCACCGCGTGCTCCTTGATCACCTCGTGGGCCCGCTCCCGTCCGACGCTGGCACGCACCGAGGCCATCAGCACCCTGGTGGTGGCCAGGAACGGCAGGTAGCGGTCCAACTCCCGCTCCACCACGGCTGGGAAGGCACCGAACTCGTCCAGCACCGTCAGCAGCGTCTCGACCAGCCCGTCGAAGGCGAAGAAGGCGTCGGGCAGGGCCACCCTGCGGACCACCGAGCAGGAGACGTCGCCCTCGTTCCACTGGTCGCCGGCCAGCTCCGAGGTCATGGAGGCGTACCCGCGCAGGATCACCGCCAGCCCGTTCACCCGCTCACAGCTGCGGGTGTTCATCTTGTGCGGCATGGCGGAGGAGCCGACCTGTCCCTCCCGGAAGCCCTCGGTCACCAGCTCCTGCCCGGCCATCAGCCGGATGGTCTTGGCCAACGAGGCGGGCGCGGCGGCCAGTTGGACCAGCGCGGTCACCACCTCGTAGTCCAGGGAACGGGGGTAGACCTGCCCGACCGAGGTCAGGGTGTGGCCGAAGCCCAGGTGGTGGGCGATCCGCTGCTCCAGGTCCGCCAGCTTGGCCGGGTCCTGGTCCAGCAGGTCGAGCATGTCCTGCGAGGTGCCCACCGGGCCCTTGACCCCGCGCAGGGGGTAGCGCTCCAACAGCTCCCGCACCCGCTCGTAGGCGACCAGCAGCTCGTCGGCGGCGGTGGCGAACCGCTTGCCCAGGGTGGTGGCCTGGGCGGCGACGTTGTGCGAACGGCCGGCCACCACCAGGGTCTGGTAACGCGCGGCCAGTTGGCCCAGCCGGGCCAGCACCGCCACCGTACGGTCGCGGGCCAGCTCCAGGGACAACCGCACCTGCAACTGTTCCACGTTCTCGGTCAGGTCACGCGAGGTCATTCCCTTGTGCACCTGCTCGTGCCCGGCGAGCGCGTTGAACTCCTCGATCCGCGCCTTCACGTCGTGCCGGGTGACCCGCTCCCGCTCCGCGATGGAGGCCAGGTCCACCTGGTCCACCACCCGCTCGTAGTCCTTCAGCGCCTGCTCGGGGACCTCCACCCCGAGGTCCTGTTGGGCGCGGAGCACGGCCAGCCACAGCCGGCGCTCCAGCACGACCTTGTACGCGGGGGACCACAGCGCGGTGAGTTCACCGGAGGCGTAGCGCTGGGCCAGGACGTTGGGGATGCGGGGTTGTTCCGTCACGGAAGCGAATTCTACGGGGTACCCCGCGCGGGGCGTCCGGGCTCCTCCGCCACCAGGGCGCTCAGCTCGGGACGCTTGGGAGCCCGGCCGTCACCGGAGGACCGCCCGGTCAGCCGCCGTCCGATCCACGGGCCCAGATACTGCCGGGCGAACCTCAGGTCCGCGCGGCGTCGTACGGCCCAGGGCACCGGGGTGGGCGCGGGCAGTGGGGCCTGCCAGTCCGACTCGGCCGGGTACCCCAGCCGCTGCCACACCGCCTCGGCGACCCGACGGTGGCCCTCGGTGGTCAGGTGCAGTCGGTCCTCGGCCCAGAGCCTGGGGTCACGCAGCACCTTGGCCGAGAACAGGTCCACCACCAGGGCCCCGTGCCGCTCGGCCAGCTCGTCGATGACGGTGAACAGGGCCTCCATGCGGGGTCGGTAGCGGTGCAGCACCGGGCCCTGGCGGCCCGGGCTGCGCATCAGCACCAGCCGCCCGACGCGAGGGGCGAGGGTCTCGACGCACTCCTCCAGCCGGGCGGTGACCCGGCCCAGGTCGCAGTTGGGGCGCAGTACGTCGTTGAGCCCGCCCACCAGGGTCACCAGGTCCGCGCCCATGGCGGCGGCGGGGGGCACCTGGTCGGCGGCGATCTGTCCGATGAGCTTCCCCCGCACCGCGAGGTTGGCGTAACGGAAGTCGGGGGACCGGGAGTTGAGCCGGGCGGCCAGCAGGTCCGCCCAGCCCCGGTAGGAGTCCTGGCCGGCCGGGTCCGACATGCCCTCGGTGAAGGAGTCCCCCAGGGCGACGAAACTGCGGATGACGGGAGGTTCGGTACGGGTGTCCTTCATGGCGCATACAGGGTATCCCGTTGCTCCGGGCAACCGGTTGCGGGGGCCGGCGCCGCCCCTTCGGGCGAGCGCCGGCCCCCGCAGGGCGGATCAGGCGGTCGGCTGCTTGCCCACCAGCTCCCGCAGCACGTCCTCCATGGTCACCAGCCCGGCCACCGTCCCCCCGGTCCCGGTCACCACCGCGAGGTGGGTGCCGCTGCTGCGCATCGCGGTCAGCACGTCGCTCAGCGGGGTCGTCGCCCGTACCCGGGCGATGGGGCGTCGCGCCGCCAGCGGGAACGGCTGGTCGCGCGGGATCACGTCCAGGGCGTCCTTGACGTGCAGATAGCCCTGCGCGGCCCCCTGGCCGTCGACCAGCGGGAAGCGGGAGAAGCCGGAGGAGGCCGACAGCCGCTCCAGTTCCTCGGGGGTCACCTCCGGTGGGGCGGCGACCACCCGCTCCGGCGGGCGTACCACCTCGGCCACCGGACGGCGGCCCAACTCCAGGGCGTCCCGAAGCCGTTCGGTCGCCCGGTCGTCCAGCAGCCCGGCCTCACTGGACTCGGTCGCCAGCCGGGACAGCTCGTCATCCGAGAAGGTGGCCTCCACCTCGTTCTTCGGCTCCACCCGCAGCAGCCGCAGCAGGGCGTTGGCGAAGGCGTTGATGGTGAACACCACCGGCCGCAGCGCCCGGGACAGCGCCACCAGCGGCGGGCCCAGCGCCAGGGCCGTACGCTCCGGCTCGGCCAGGGCGATGTTCTTCGGCAGCATCTCGCCCAGCAGCATGTGCAGGTACGTCGCCACCGTCAGGGCGATCACGAAGGCGATCGGATGGGTCAGGCCGTCCGGCACCGCCATGGTGTGGAAGATCGGCTCCAGCAGGTGCGCGATCGCCGGCTCGGCCACCACACCCAGCACCAGGGTGCACAGGGTGATGCCCAGCTGGGCCGCCGCGAGCAGCGCCGACACGTGTTCCAGGCCCCACAGCACGCTGCGCGCCCGGCGGTTGCCCTCCTCGGCGTGGGGCTCGATCTGGCTGCGCCGCACCGAGATCAGGGCGAACTCGGCGCCCACGAAGAAGGCGTTGAACACCAGGGTCAGCAGACCGATCAACAGCTGCATCAGGGTCATCGCCCGTCCTCCTCGGTCGGGGAGGAGCCGACGGTGTCCCGCTCCTCGGGAAGCGGGGCCACCAGGTGCACCCGGGCCGCGCGGTGACCGCTGGCGTCGGTGACCTCGATGCGCCAGCCGTCGCACTCCACGGTGTCGCCGACCACGGGGATGCGCCCCAGGTGGAACGCCACCAGTCCGGCCAGGGTCTCGTACGGGCCCTCGGGGGCCCGTAGCCCGATGCTCGCCAACTGGTCGGTGCGGGCCGCCCCGTCGGCGTCGTACCGTGCCCGTCCCTCGGGGTCGGTGCCGGTGGCGACCAGGTCCGGGATCTCCTGGGGGTCGTGCTCGTCGCGTACCTCGCCCACGACCTCCTCGATGATGTCCTCCAGGGTCACCACCCCGGCGGTGCCGCCGTACTCGTCGATGACCACGGCGATGGAGCGTTCACCCCCCGGCATCCGGTCCAGGAGCCGGTCCACGGTCAGGGACTCGGGCACCAGCAGGGGCTCGCTCATCAGCTTGGTGATCGGCAGTCGTAGCCGGTGTTCGGCCGGTACCGCCAGGACGTCCTTGATCCGCACGATGCCGACCACGGTGTCCAGGGTGCCCCGGTACACCGGGAACCGGGACAGCCCGGTGGCCCGCGTCGCGTTGGCGACGTCCTCGGCGGTGGCCTGCACCTCCAGGGCGGTCACCTGGACGCGGGGGGTCATCACGTTCTCCGCCGTCAGCTCCGCCAGGTGCAGGGTACGGACGAACAGGTCCGCGCTGTCCGCCTCCAGGGCGCCCTCCTTGGCGGAGTGGCGTGCCAGGGCCACCAGCTCCTGGGGGGAACGGGCCTGGGCCAGCTCCTCGGTGGGCTCCATTCCGAAGCGGCGCACCAGCCGGTTGGCGGTGTTGTTCAGGTGCCGGATCAGCGGGCTGAAGGCGGCGCTGAACGCCCGCTGCGGCGCGGCCACGGCCTTGGAGATGGTCAACGGACTGGAGATCGCCCAGTTCTTCGGCACCAGCTCACCGACCACCATCAGCACCACGGTGGACAGCGCCGTCCCCAGCACCAGGGCCACCGAGGAGGTGGCCGAACCCGGCACTCCCAGGTCGCCCAACGGGCCGGCGATCAGCCGGGCGATGGAGGGTTCGGCGAGCATACCGACGACCAGGTTGGTCACCGTGATGCCCAGCTGGGCTCCAGAGAGCTGGAAGGTCAGGGAGCGTACGGCGCGCTGGGCGCTGGCCGCCCCGCGTTCACCCCGCTCGACGGCCTGGTCGAGCGCGCCCCGTTCGACGGTGGTGAGGGAGAACTCGGCGGCGACGAACAGGCCACAGGCCAGACACAGCAGCAGCGCCACGAGGAGCAGGAGGACCTCGGTCACCGGTTCACCCCCTCGTCGGGGGCGGGCGGAGAGTGAGGAAGTGCGCTGTCGCTACAACTAGGAGGCTCGCCCATGGGCGGACGCTCACACACCTTTCGTTGGAGGGGGCCGACTCGTTGCCGGGGGCCGACCCCCGCAACGCGGACAGCCATCGTAAAGGACCAGCAAAAGCGGCACTCTGGCAAGCGGCCCTGGTGACACGCGGGCGGCCGTCACTCGTCCAGGAATCTCACCCAACGGTTCCACTGGGGTTGCGGGGCGTAGCCGGCGGCGGTCCAGGCGGCCCGCGCCTGGTGGTTGTCGGCGAGCACCATGGCGTCCCCGCGTCGACCGCCCAGCGTGACGAAGCGGGACTCCGCCGCCCGCAACAGCAGCCGCGCGAGCCCCTGCCGGCGGTACTCCGGGTGGACGGCGAGGCGGTACAGGTGGCAGCGCCAGCCGTCGTACCCGGCGATCACCGTGCCGACCAGTTCGCCCCGCCGCCGGACCAACAGCAGCGCGTCGGGGTCACGTGACCAGAGGCGCTCCAGGCTCTCCAGGTCGTCGCTGATGCTCTCCCCGTGGGCCGCGAGCCGCCAGAACCGCAGCACCTCGGGCAGCTCCGACCGGTCGGCGGCGGTGACACGGGGTTCGCCGGTGTCCAGATCCCACTCCTCCATGGCTCCATGCCACCACCGGGGCCGGCCTCCACGGCCCGGCTGACCGGGATACGGACGCCCCCGCCCTTGCCGTCGCTAGCACCGGAGCGCTAGCGTCGAGGTGTGGCCAAGACGCAGCTGAACGTCCGGGTGGACGAGACCACCGCCGAGGCGGCGCGGGAACGCGCCCTGCAGAGAGGCGTGAGCGTGAACCGGTACATCGAGGAACTGGTGCTCAAGGACGCCGGCGAGGTGGGGCACACCTTCGTCGAGGCGGCGGCCGACTTCATGAAGCAGTACGAGAGTGTCTTCGCCGAGGAGTTCGAGCAGGGCAGCCGTGAGGGCGCCCCGCACGGCTGAACCCCGGCACCTCCACCGTCACGGCCGTCCCCGGCCGAGGGCGCCTCGCGCCCGAACCCCTTCACGGGCCCGCCCGGCCGCGCCGTCGTGATCACCGGCTCTCGGGCCCCACCGCCACGGCAACCGCCACCCACCCCCCGGAGAACCGTCATCACCGTCCGTATCGACCTCGCCTGGCTGTTGATCCTCGCCGAGCAGAAGGCACCCCACGACCCCCGGGTCAGCGACTACGGCGCCCTGGTGGCCGCCGTCGCCCGACACGAGGCCACCGTGCTGGAGCGCCCCATCTACCCCGAACCCCAGGACCGGGCCGCCGCCCTGCTCCAACTACTGCTGCACGTACCGGCGTTGGAGCACTCCAACGCCCTGTTCGCCTCGGCCGTGGCCTACGGCTACCTGGTGGCCAGCGGCGTGAGGGTCACCACCTCGCCCGAGCAGATCCGCGACCTGGCCAAGCTGGTCAAGAACGGTGACGCCGACGTCCACCGGATCGCGGAGGAACTGCGCGGCTGGGGAGGGTGACCGAGGCTCCTCGTTCGCCGGGGCGCCCTCAGCGCCGCACCGCGTGCCCCCAGGGGCGGGCGCGGCGGAGTGGGGGAGGCGCTGGCCGGTCCCGCCCTGGGGAGCACCGGGGCGCTTCGGCCTGAGGTCGGCGTGGTGCGGCCACGTGGGCATCGACGGCCTGTCGGGGGCGCGAGCCACGTGGGGCGTGGCCGGGTCCAGCACCGCGTGACCCCGAGGGGGCGTGGGTGCGGCGGAATACGCGGGCCTGGCGCGCGGCAAGGGGGATGCCGCCCCGGGGCCTCGGAGCATGAGAGCTGAGGTCGGTGTGGTGCGGGCCCGCTCCGGTCCCGCCCATGAGGGGTCCCCGGGTGGGGCCCGTGTCGCGTGACCCCGAGGGGATGTCGGCGCGCCGGAGTAGGCGGGCCTGGCGCGCGGTCGGGCGGCAGCGGAGGCACCGGCCGCCCCGCCCCACTGGTTCGGCGGAGGGCCCAGGGCCAGGTGCGGTCGGGGTCGGGCGAGGTCGGGGCAACGGTCCCGCGACGCCGCCTCAGCACCCTCGGGGGTGGGTCAACTCGCCGTGGGCGCAGGGGTGGTGGGCGACCAGGTCCCACCCCAGTCGGGGGAGAGCCACCCGGGGGCGTCCCCTCGGAACCGCTCCGGGGACAGCGCCGCCGCACCGGCCGGCAGCACCCCCCGTACCGGCTGCCCGGTGACCGTGGGCAGATCGTCCAGGTTGCAGCGGGCGGCCAGGTCGGGGGCGGAGGGCCAACTGCCCACCACCAGCCCGGCGCAGCGCAGCCGACGGTGCTCCAGCGCCTCCACGGTCAGGGCGGTGTGGTTGAGGGTGCCCAGACCGGCCGCCACGACCACCACCACCGGGGCGTCCAGCAGCTCCGCCACCTCGGCCAGGGTGCCGCCTCGTGCGTCCAGGCGTACCAGCAGGCCTCCGGCGCCCTCGATCAGTACCAGGTCGTGTCGGCGCTCCAACTCCCGTGCCGCCTCGGCCACCTGGGCCGGACCCACCGGGGGCGCGCCGGCCCGGCGGGCGGCGGTGTCGGGGGCCAGGGGCTCGGGGTAGCGGGCCAGTTCCTCGCAGGTGACCGTCTCGCCGGCCAGCCGCCGTACCTCGGCGGCGTCCCCCGGTTCCCCGGGGGCCAGCCCGGTCTGGGCGGCCTTGAGCACCGCGACCCGCTGTCCCCGGGCCAGGGCGGTGGCGGCCAGGGCGGCGGTGACCACCGTCTTGCCGACCTCGGTGCCGGTACCGGTCACCACCCGGATGGTCATCGCTGTCTCCTCGTGGTCGGTTCAGGCGACCTCGGCCGCGGCGGCCAGGGCCTGACAGGTGCGGTGCAGGTCGTCGTCCCCGATCACGTAGGGCGGCATCACGTAGAGCAGGTCACGGAACGCGCGGAGCCACACGCCCTGTTCGGCCGCCGCGCGGGCGGCCCGCTCCCCGTCCACCGGGTGGTCCATGCGCACCACCCCGATCGCTCCCAGTACCCGCACCTCGGCCACCCGGTCCAGCGAGGCACAGGGGGCCAGGCCCTCGCGCAGCACCCTCTCGATCCGCCGTACCTCCCCGGCCCAGTCCTGTTCCAGCAGCAGGTCGATTGAGGCGCAGGCCACGGCGGAGGACAGCGGGTTGCCCATGAAGGTCGGCCCGTGGGCCAGCACCGGCACCTCGCCCTCGGAGATGCCCTCGGCGACCCGGGGCACGCACAGGGCGGCGGCCATGCTGAGGTAGCCGCCGGTGAGCGCCTTGCCCAGGCAGAGCACGTCCGGGGTGACCTGGGCGTGGTCGGCGGCGAACAACGTACCGGTACGCCCGAAGCCGGTGGCGATCTCGTCGAAGACCAGCAACACCCCCAGCTCGTCGCAGAGTTGGCGTAGCACCCGGAGGTAGCCGGGGGAGTGGAACCGCATCCCGCCGGCGTTCTGCACCACCGGCTCCACGATCACCGCCGCCAGCTCGTCGGCGTGACGGCTCATCAGCCGCCGCAGCTGGTCGACGTACTCCGGCTCCGGCTCCCGGTCGAAACCGGCCGGCGGGGCGTCGGCGAACACCTGCCGGGGCAGCGCCCCGGACCAGAGGTTGTGCATCCCCCCTTCCGGGTCGCACACCGACATCGGGTGCCAGGTGTCCCCGTGGTAGCCGCCGCGCCAGGTCATCAGCCGTCGCTTGTCGGGCCGGCCCCGGGAACGCCAGTACTGCAGGCACATCTTGACGGCCACCTCGACCGACACCGAACCGGAGTCGGCGAGGAACACGTGCTCCAGCCCCTCGGGGGTGATCTCCACCAGCCGCCGGGCGAGCCGCACCGCCGGTTCGTGGGTGAGCCCGCCGAACATCACGTGGCTCATCCGCCCCAACTGGTCCTGCACGGCGGCGTTCAGCACCGGATGGTTGTAGCCGTGGATGGTCGACCACCACGAGGAGGTGGCGTCGATCAACTCCCGGTGCCCGCCGACCGGTTCGGCCAGCCGGATGCGTACCCCGGAGGCGGACTCCACCACCAGGGGCCGGGACCGTCCCGGCATCGGCCCGTACGGGTGCCACACGTGCCGGCGGTCCCAGTCCAACAGCCGTTCCACGTCCAGCGGTTCAGGCATTGGGCGGCAGATCCGTTCCCGTGCCCCGCCGCCGTACCGCCACCAGGTCGGTACGGGCCGGCTCGTCCTCACCGGCCGCGCCCACCGTCGCCGGCACCGGCTCTGGGGCCTCCGGCGTGGACGCCCCGCCGCCGCAGGGGCCACAGCCACCGCCGCCCGCGTGCGAGCCGCAGCCCTCGGCGGCCTCGGCGCGGTGGGCGGGCAGGGTGGTGGTGTCGGTGCCCTCCACCTCGAAGCCGGCGTCGGCGATCATGTCCAGGTCGGCCTGGCCGGCCTGGCCCTCACTGGTGAGGTAGTCGCCCAGGAAGATGGAGTTGGCGATCTCCAGCGCCAGGGGCTGGAGCGAACGCAGGTGCACCTCGCGTCCGGCCGCCAGCCGTACCTCCACGTCCGGGCAGACGAAGCGGACCATGGCCAGGACGCGCAGCGCGCGACGGGGGTTGAGGTGCCACTCCTTGGCCAGCGGGGTGCCCTCGAAGGGGATGAGGAAGTTGACCGGCACCGAGTCGGGGTTCAACTCCCGCAGGGCGAAGGCGACATCGACCAGGTCCTCGTCGCTCTCCCCCATGCCGGCGATCAGGCCGGAACACGGGGAGAGGCCGGCGGCCTGGGCCTGGCGCACCGTGTCGACGCGGTCGGAGAAGTCGTGGGTGGTGCAGATGTCGCCGTAGGTGGCCTCGGAGGTGTTGAGGTTGTGGTTGTAGGCGTCGGCGCCGGCGTCCCGTAGCCGGTCCGCCTGGCCCGCGCTGAGCAGGCCGAGGCAGGCGCAGATCTCGACGTCCCCGTTGCTCTCCTTGATGGCGGCGATGGTCTTGGAGACCCGCTCCACGTCACGGTCGGTCGGTCCGCGTCCGCTGGCCACCAGGCACACCCGCTTGGCGCCCCCGGCCACACCGGCGCTCGCGGCCTCGGCGGCCTCCTCGGGCTTGAGCCAGGTGTACTTGAGGATCTCCGCCTTGGAGCCGAGCCGCTGGGAGCAGTACGAGCAGTCCTCGGGGCACAGCCCGGACTTGAGGTTGACCAGGTAGTTGAGTTTCACCCGCCGGCCGAACCACCGCCGTCGTACCCTGCCGGCCGCCGCCACCACCTCCAGCAGCGACTCGTCGGGTGAGCGCAGTACGGCCAGCGCCTCCTCGCGGGAGGGCGTCTGTCCGCGCAGCCCCTTGTCCACCAGCGTGTTCAGCAGCTCCATGGCGCTGATCCTTGCCCATGACCGCACCGTGAGCCAAGTGGAGATCGCACAAGGAGCCCGCAAACAACTGTGGGTATCACCACACCCCCTTCACTCGTCAGGCTCGCTAGCGTCGGGGAGCGTGTCAGACGAACGCACACGAGCAGGGTGAGAGGACGCCAGATGACCCAGGAGCCGGCGGACCCCTTCGACTGGATACGGGAGTCCTCCCGCCGACGTCGCGAGGCCGGACTCGACCGCGCCCTGCGCTACCGCGACGCCACCTCCTCCCTGGTCGACCTCGCCAGCAACGACTACCTGGGCCTCACCCGCCACCCCGACGTCACCGAGGCCGCGGCCGAGGCCGCCCGACGGTGGGGCGCCGGCTCCACCGGCTCCCGGCTGGTGACCGGCACCACCGCCCTGCACGGCCAACTGGAGGAGGAACTGGCCGAGTTCACCGGGTTCGAGGCGGCGCTGGTGTTCTCCTCGGGGTACGCCGCCAACCTCGCCGCGCTCACCACCCTGGGCCGCGCCGGGTCCCTGATCGTCTCCGACGAGGGCAACCACGCCTCCCTCATCGACGGTTGCCGCCTGGCCCGGGCCCGTACCGCCGTGGTGCCCCACCGCGACCCCGCCGCCGTACGCAAGGCACTCGCCAGCCACCAGGGGCCCGGCCTGATGGTGACCGACTCGGTGTTCTCCGTGGACGGCGACCTCGCCCCCCTGGACCGGCTCAGCCAGGAGTGCCGCGCCCGGGGCGCCGCCCTGGTGGTCGACGACGCCCACGGCCTGGGCGTCCTGGGCGAGGGCGGGCGCGGCGCGGCGCACGCCGGGGGGCTCGCCGGCTCCCCGGACACCGTCAGCACCGCCACCCTCTCCAAGTCGCTGGGCAGCCAGGGCGGCGCGGTCCTCGGCCCGGCCCGGGTGATCGGGGAACTGCGTAACGCCGCCCGCACCTTCATCTTCGACACCGGCCTGGCCCCGGCCGCCACCGGCGCCGCCCTGGCCGCGCTGCGCCGACTCCGGGGCGAGCCCGAACGCGCCCTGCGGGTACGCCAGGTCGCCCGCACCCTCCACCGACGGCTGACCGAGGCCGGGCTGCCGGCCACCCCGCCGGACGCCGCCGTGGTGTCGGTACCCGCCCCCACCCCCGAGGCCGCCGTCCGCTGGGCGGCCGACTGCCGGGAACGCGGACTGTGGGTGGGCTGCTTCCGCCCACCCTCGGTACCCGACGGCATCTCCCGGGTACGGCTCACCGCCCGCGCCGACCTCACCGACGCGGAGGTGGACGAGGCGGTCACCACACTGGTCGCCACCGCCCCGCCCGTTGGGGGACCGGCCCGGGAGTACTGACCCGGGACCGGTCAGCCGGGCCGGCTCGCAGGGGTCAACGGCCCGGGTCCTCCGACCCCGGAGGGGCAGGCGTCCGACGGCGCTCGGTCAGGTACCGCAGCGCCCAGGGCACCCCGGCCCAGGTCACCGCGCAGGCCACCACGGTCAGCCCGCACACCACCGCCCCCCAGGCCCGACCCAGCACCAGGCTGGTCACCAGCAGCACCGCGCCCGCCAGGGTCAGCGACAGGGCCCCCAGTCCGACGGCGGCCAGCCGCGAGGAGACCTCCACCACCAGGCGCTTGGCGTCCCGGCGGAACAGCCAGCGGTGGAGGGCGGCCGGCGCCGTGAACAGCACCGCCGTCAGCACGGCCAGCAGGAAGGTGGTGACGTACACCCCCTTCTCGTACGCGTGCAGCTCCGGGAAGCGCTCGGTGAAGACGATGGTCAGCAGGAACGCGAAGAGGATCTGCACCCCGGTCTGCACGACCCGCAGCTCCTGGAGCAGCTCCACGAAGTTGCGGTCGTCCCGCTGGCGGGGGGTCTCGTTGCGGGCCGCCGAATGGGCCCCGGTGCGCCCGTCGCTCATGGGGTACGGGTGCCCTGACGCGCGGTGCTCAGTCGTCCCGCCCCGCCCCGGTTACGTACTCCCGTCCGGCGCCGACCCGTTCGGGATCCTCCACACCCGCCCACGAGTTCGGCCCCCACCGCAACCCCGAGCCGGGCGTGGGGTGTCGTCACGGGGGTAAGGGTGTGCGGGCACCGGGCCCGGTGCCCGCACCTCACGCACGACCGTCGTGGAGTGATCCGTGGCAGAGCGCAACAACAACCCCGTACGTCGCCGGCCCCTCCTGTACGCCGCCCTCGCGGCGGTGACCGCGGTCACCGTGGTCCTGGGGGTGCTGGCCTGGCAGAACCCGGGGGGCTCCGGGGACGAGCCCAAGGCCGGGAAGACCCCGCAGTCCGGCCCGGCCGGTACCGCGCCGCAGGCCGACTTCGACCGGGACGGGCACGCGGACCTCGCCGCCAGCTCCGACTTCACCGACCACGTCGCCGTCACCTACGGCGGTGACGGCGACAAGCGCCGAGGACAACGGCTCAGCCTGGACAGTCCCGGGGTTCCCGGAAAGCAACAGAGGGGCGTCAGTTTCGGCGACAACCCGGTGACCGGGGACTTCGACGGCGACGGCTACACCGACCTGGCCGTCGACGTCAGCAGCTCGCGCAAGAAGAACCGGACGGCCCGGGGCGGAGTCATGTTCGTCTGGGGTTCCCCGGACGGGCTGCGGGACGGCACCTACGTCCAGGGCGTGCCCCGTGGCTTCGACCTGAACGGCAACGGCCCCCACACGCTGACCGCCGCGGACTTCGACGGCGACCGGCACGTGGACCTGCTCTGGAAGGTCTCGGGTGAACGGGCCCTGCTGAAGGGCCCGTTCACCCGAGACGGGGACCCGTCCGGCACCGACGACGTACCGGCTCCGGCGGCGCGGAAGGACGCCGACCTGATCCAGACCCTCGCGGCCGACCTCGACGGTGACGGAGTCGCCGAGCTGATGAGTGTCCACGGCTACACCGAGGACGACATGACCGGCGGGGTGACCACCAGCTACCTGCCCAGCGGCAAGGACGGCTTCGGCAAGCCCGAGAAGGACCGGCTCCCCGGTATCTCCACCGCGACCACCGGCGACGTCGACAAGGACGGCTACCCGGACCTGATCATGCACCGCCACCCCGAGAACAGCCCTCCCGACGGGGGGACTCCGGGCCCGGTCGAGGTCTTCCACGGTTCCGGTGACGGCCCGGAGAAGTCGCCCCGCACCCGTATCGACCGGGGCACCGAGGGGGTGCCGGGGAAGAAGGAGGAGCCCGACTCCTTCGGCTCCGCCCTGGACGCCGGTGACGTGGACGGCGACGGCTACGCCGACGTGGTCACCGGCGACTCCGGCGAGAACCTCACCGCGACCGGCGAGGTCAAGGACGGGAAGACGGCGGGTGCCGTCTACCTCCTGCGTGGCGGCAAGGACGGCCTGACCGGCGAGAAGACCCAACGCGTCGACCAGACCACCGTGGACCGGCCGGAGAAGCCCGGACAGGACGGGTTCGGCGACGCGGTGCGCCTGCTGGACGACAACGGCGACCGTAAGGCTGACCTGGCCGTCCTGGCCCCCAAGGAGGACCAGGTCGGCCGCCTGCGGCTGCTCACCGGCACCAGGGACGGCCTGACCGGTAAGGGCGGTTGTTCGCTCGGCCCCGAGGACCACGACGTCCCCAGGGAACGGGCGAAGAAGGACGTCGGCTTCGCCACCCGGCTGGTGCGGTGAGCCACGGCCGGGTCAGCGGACCCGGCCGTACCGCACGCTCTTGGTCCAGATCTTCTCCAGGCGTACCACCGCCCCGGGTTTGGGGGCGTGCCAGATCCGGCCCTTGCCGGCGTAGATGCCCACATGGGAGATGGTGCCGTTGCGGGGGAAGAACACCAGGTCGCCCAGCCGGCGTGAACTGGCCGGGACCTTGGTGGAGTTGCGGTACTGGTCGGCCGCGGTGCGCGGCAGGCTCTTGCCCAGGCGCTTGAAGGCGTAGCGCACCAGCCCCGAGCAGTCGAAGCGGGACGGTCCGTTGCCGCCCCACTGGTAGGGGGAGCCCTTCTTGGAGGCGGCGACGCGCACCGCCTCGGTATGGGAGGGGGCGGCCTCCGCCGGGGCGACGCCGACCAACGTCGGTCCGGCGACGGCGGCGACGGTGAGGGTCGCGACGGCGCTCACACGTGACAGCAGCGCGGAAGCTGAGGTGGTGTATTCGCTCATAGCGGGCATACTGCGCTATTTGTTCGGGAGTTCCCGGCGGGGAACACGTAAAGTCCGCGAGCCGGCTGCCCTATTCGGGTGGCCGGTCGGACGCGGAACGTGACGCGAAACGCGCGGTGTGTCACCTCTCACCAGCGGCGATGGCGCGTCCGAGGGGCCCGCCCCGTGCAAGGCGGTGCGGGCCACCTCATCGGCGGGACCCCAAGTCCGTATGGGTGAGCCACAGATGGCCCGTGTCCCGGGTGCGCGGCCACCCGGGACGGCGTTGTTGCCGGTGCGTCAGGTCCAACCGGCCCCGCTGGTGGGGGAGTTGGCGTCGCGGGCCGCGAGGCTCACTCTCCGGCGAGGGCGGGGAGGCCCACCCGGGCCGCCCGGCGCTCCCCGTCCAGCGTCCGCAGGGCGCGTGTCAGGGTGGCGGTGTGAAGCTCCCGTTCGCCGCGCTCGTGCATCAAGGCCAGCGCCGCGCACAGGGATTGGGCGCGGGAGGGGAGCGCCTGGGCGGCCCGCAGTCCGCCGTAGGTGTGCACCCCGCGTGCCGGGTTGACCCGGCCCAGCAGGTCCACGACCTCCAGGTAGGAGTCGACCAGTCGCCCCTCGGCCTGGGTCAGTGCCGGCAGTGGCGGCAGTTCGGGCGGAAGCATCGCGGTCACCTCGCTCCCGGGCCGCCGGGGCGGCGGGTGACCAGTCGGTCCACCAGTCCGTAGGCCTTCGCCTGCTCCGCGTCGAGGACGCGGTCCCGCTCGATGTCCTCGTGTACCCGTTCCTCGGGGTGACCGCTGTGTTCGGCGAGCATCCGCTCCAACGTCGCGCGGGTGCGCTGGAGTTCGGCGGCCTGGATGGCCAGGTCGGCCGGCTGCCCCTCCACCGGCTCCGCCAGGGAGGGCTGGGACAGCCGTACCCGGCAGTGCGGCAGGGCGAGCCGCTTGCCGGGGGCGCCGGCCCCCAGCAGTACGGCCGCCAGGGGGCCGGCCTCGCCCAGGCAGACGGTCTCCACGTCGCAGGTGACGAAGCGCATCGTGTCGTAGACGGCGGTCATCGCGGTGAACGAGCCGCCGGAGGAGTTGACGTACAGGGAGATGTCCCGGTCGGGGTCCGCGTGCTCCAGGTGCATCAGCTGGGCGGTGATGGTGGTGGCGGTGAAGTCGTCCAGGGGCGTGCCGAGCAGGACGATCCGTTCCTCCAGCAGCTTGGAGTACGGGTCGAGGGTGCGGGTGCCGCCGTCGCGGCGTTCGGTGAATTCGGGCAGCACGTGGTGCCCGGAGGGTGCGCGCATGGCCGTTCCTTCCAGCGGGGCCGGTGTCTGTAAAAAATGTACAGGATGTACGTGACGTTATGCTGGGGGTATGGCCTATGAGATTCCGGTGACCCAGGCACGTGCCGAACTCGCCGAACTGATCAACCGCGCGGTCTACGGCGGGGAACGGGTGGTCATCACCCGGCACGGGAAGCCCCTGGTGGCCCTGGTGTCGGCCGCTGACCTGGAACGCCTCGACCAACTCGACCAGCGGGAGGACGCCGGCGAGGAGGAGGTCATCAGCACCGTCTCCTCCGCCCGTTCCTCGATGGGGAGCGGCGCCCCCCGGCAGGGCGACTTCGGCATCGTGGCCCGGCACGACAGCGGCCCGGCCGCCTCCAACAGGCGGCCGGGCCGGGAGAGTTGAGGTCACGCGCCCGGGGGCGCGGACCCGGTCAGGAGCTGAGCTGCCAGATCGCGTGGGCGATGGCGTCGGAGTTCAGGTCCAGGGCCTTCTCGTCCACGTTGCCGGTGTCGTCACACGAGGAGTGGTAGCAGGGGTCGAAGGGTTCGCCCGCCTCGCCGCCCCACTGGTCCGCCTGCTCCTGGGTCTTGGTCGCGCCGGCACCGGTGAACAGTCCGCCCACCCGGATGCCGGCCTGCTCGAAGGAGGCGTGGTCGGAGCGTCCGTTGGTCTCCTCGGAGGGGCCGGTGGGGATGTCCTTGGCCTGGAACCAGTCGGCGAACACCTCCTGGATCGCGGCGTCCTCCTCGTAGACGAAGTACCCGGGGTTGGGTGAGCCGATCATGTCGAAGTTGAGGTACGCCTCGATCTTGTCCTGCTCGCCCTGGTCGAGGCCCTCCACGTAGTTCTGGGAGCCGACCAGTCCGAGTTCCTCCGCGCCCCACCAGGCGAAGCGCAGGTGCTTGCTGGGCTGGAGGTCGGCCTTCGCCACCTGGAGGGCGACCTCCAGGATGCCGGCCGAGCCGGTCCCGTTGTCGTTGATGCCGGCGCCGTCGTCCACCGAGTCGATGTGCGCCCCGGTCATCAGGACCGGACTGTCGTCGCCGCCACCCTTGGGCCAGTCGGCGATCAGGTTGTAGCCGGTGCCGCCGGCGGTCTCGAACTCCTGGACCTGGGTCTCGAAGCCGGCGTCGTCCAGCTTGCCCTTGACGTAGTCGATGGAGGCCTTGTGGCCCGGCTCGCCGTGGGCGCGGTTGCCGCCGTTCGCCTCGGCGATCTTCTCCAGTTCCTGGAGGTGCTGCTGGACGTTGGCCACCGGTACGTCCGGGGCCTCGGCCGCCGCCGGGGTGCCGCTGGCGTGGGCGCCCGCGGCGCCCAGCAGGGCGAGGGCCAGCGCGGCGGAGGAGGAGACGACGACAGCGCGTCGCCTGGTCTTACGTATCACCATGAGCTCCGATGTGTGGGGGGTTTGTGGTGCGGAGCGGCGTCACAGAGACGCGACCACGAAGAAACCCCACCCGCAACCCGGGAGTCAAGGCCGCTGACCTCGCCCGGGGGTGGCCGTGACCCCGGGCGAGGTCAGCCGGTCGTACCCCCGCGCCTCGGTGAACGGCCCGCCGTGGCGCGACGGTTGACGTCCCTCAGGCGGGCGCCGGATCACCCTCCGGCTGCCGGCTCGCGGTGCCGCGCCGTGCCCCCAGCATCACGGCGACCGTTCCGAGGATCACCCACACGGCCAGCGTCAACAGGGGTACGCCCGCCCCGTGGCCGTCGAAGTACGCCACCGAGCGCAGGGCCGAACCGGCCGCCCCCGGAGGCAGCAACTGCCCGAGGAAACCGGCCGGTTGGGGCAGCAACTCCGGGGCGGAGGTCAACCCGGAGAAGGGGTTGCCCAACAGGACGACCAGCAAGGCGCCCACGCCCAGGCCCGGTTGGCCCAGCAGGGCGCCCAGTCCGGCCACGACGCTGCCGGAGGCGAGGGCGGCCAGGGCCAGCACCCCCAGTTCCGCCCACCAGGCACCGCTGAGGGCGCCCAGCCAGTTGTGCGCCAGCAGCACCCCGACCAGCCCGGTCAGGCAGGCGGCGCCCACCAGGACCACCAGGGCCCGTGCGCCACGGAACCCCAGTACGGTCACCATCGCCCCCAGGGCCATGCCGGCCAGCGCCAGGGGCAGGGCGCTGGAGCTGAGTACCGCGCCACGGGGGTCGCTGTCCGGGGTGGGCACCACGTCCTCGGTGGTGACCCGGAGGTGCTCCGGGGCCTGGCCCCGGACCGCGTCCTGGAGCAGTTGGGCGACCACGGGGCTGGCCGCCGAGGCGGTCAGTACCCGGACGCCCTGGGGGGAGGCGACCACGGCTCCGTAGACCTCGCGGTGTTCCACGGCCTCGCGGGCGGCCCGCTCGTCGGCGTACCGGTGGATCTCGAACGCGTCGGGGCGGCGCTCCAGTTGCTTCTGTAGCGGTGCGGTGGCCTGGGCGGGGCCGGCGACTCCGAGGGGGAGGTCGCGCGGGGCGGTCCGGCTGGCCGGCCAGGTGAAGGCCCACAGGGCCAGGCCCACCAGGACCGGGACCAGGACCATCACCGCGACCATGCGCCGGGCGGTGGGGGTGGTCTGGGGCATCGGTTCCTCGCATCTCGCAAAGAGAAGGATCGTTCGTTTTTCGTCCTCACGGTCTCGCCGGGACGCGCCGGTTGTCAAGAAAGAACGTTCGTTTTACGGTCCCTTCCATGGCCCGCGTATCCCAGGAACACCTTGACGCGCGACGTCGGCAGATCCTCGACGGCGCGCGCCGCTGCTTCGCCCGCAACGGCTTCCACGCCACGTCCATGCAGGACGTGCTGGGGGAGGTGGGCCTGTCCGCCGGGGCCGTCTACCGGTACTTCCGGGGCAAGGACGAGATCGTCACCGCCGTCGCGGCGGAGGCCCTCGCCGCGGTCCGGGACGCCTACAACGAGCTGACCGCCGAGGACCGGTTGCCGTTGCCCGACGAGATCTTCGTCGGCGTACTGGAGCGGGTGCGCGGCACCTTCGAGGGCGCCGACGACCGCACCCTGCCCCAACTCCTGCTCCAGGTCTGGGGAGAGGCCCTGCGGAACCCCGAACTGGCCGAGGTGATGCGGGAGGCGTACCAGGACCTGCTGGGCCGTTGGCGACGCCTGGTGGAGGACTACCAGGAACGCGGCTGGCTCGACCCCGAGGCGTCGGCCGAGGAGGTGGCCCGCACCCTGGTCGCCACCGTGCAGGGCTACTTCGTCCAGCAGGCCCTGTTCGGTGGGCTGGGTCCCGAGGACTTCCGCCGGGGAATGCGGGGCCTGCTGACGCTGAACCCGGTCGAGGAGGGCGACGGGTCGGCTGGCCCGGCCGGTAGTTGACGCCGCCTTATGGGCGGTGATGTCACCCCTTGGCACCTTCTGCGCCGCCCCCGGATGGCCGGCTGATTCACGTCTTGGTAAAGATCATTATCGTGTGCTACCGCTCGCCCGGGAGGAGACGGAAGTATCCGCCCTGAGATCGCCCACCAGGAGACCGCCCACGACGCCACCAACGAACGAGGGCGGGCCACCCACCCGAACAAGGGGGAACAGATTGTGAGAAAGCGCGTCATAGCATGGGGTACCGCGGGAGTAGTGGCCGCGAGTACCCTGACCGCCGTCTCCCTCGCCGCGCCGTCCGCGCTCGCCGGTGACAGCGAGAAGAACCATGGCAAGCCCGCCCAGAGCGCTGCCGAGGCGCGGGGCGTGAAGATCGCCGCCAAGCGTGCCGCCGCCAAGGGCATCGACTGGAAGACCTGCCCCGAGGACTGGGGCGTCGCGGACCCGATCAAGTGCGGATTCGTCACCGTGCCGGTCGACTACAAGAAGCCCAACGGCAAGACCATCAAGATCGCCGTGGACCGGGCCGAGTCCACCGGGAGCAAGTCCGAGCGACAGGGCTCCCTGCTCTACAACCCCGGTGGTCCCGGCGGCTCCGGCCTCCGCTTCCCCACCCGCGTCACCACCGAGAACCCCCTGTGGACCAAGGCCGCCAAGGCGTACGACTTCGTCGGCTTCGAGCCCCGGGGCGTCGGCCACTCCGCCCCCATCTCCTGCATGGACCCGCAGGAGAGCGTGAAGGCGCCCAAGCCCGACCCGGTGCCCGACAGCGAGGCCGACAAGCTCGCCGGGCGCAAGCGCGCCAAGGAGTACTCCGAGGGCTGCCGTGAGCGCAGCGGCGCCATGCTGCCGCACATGACGACCACCAACACCGCCCGTGACCTGGACGTGTTGCGTGCCGCCCTGGGCGACAAGAAGCTCAACTTCATCGGTGTCTCCTACGGCACCTACCTGGGCGGCGTGTACGCCACCCTGTTCCCGGAGCACGTGCGCCGACTGCTCCTGGACAGCGTCGTCAACCCGGCCCGGGACAACATCTGGTACCAGGCCAACCTCAACCAGAACGTCGCCTTCCAGACGCGCTGGGAGGACTGGACGAAGTGGGTCGCCAAGCACGACGACACCTACGGCATCGGCAGCTCCGCCCAGCAGGTCCAGAAGCAGTGGGACAAGCTGCGGGCCACCGTGAAGAAGGAGCCCCTCGGCGGCCAGGTCGGTCCCGAGGAGCTGCTCGGCTTCTTCCAGGGCGCGCCCTACTACGACGAGATGTGGGCCGAGGTCGCCAAGATCTGGTCCGCCTACATCAAGGGTGACGAACAGCCGCTGATCGACGCCGCCTCGCCCGACATGGACGACACCGCCGGCAACATCGCCAGCGAGAACGGCACCGCCGTCTACAACGCGGTGGAGTGCACCGACGCCAAGTGGCCCCGCAGCTGGAAGAAGTGGGACCGTGACAGCGAGCGGCTGCACAAGGACTACCCCTTCCTGACCTGGTCCAACACCTGGATGAACCTGCCCTGCGCCACCTGGGGCAAGCAGTACCGGCCCATCGAGGTGGGCGCCAAGAAGCTCCCCTCGACCCTGCTGGTGCAGTCCGAGCGGGACGCGGCCACCCCGTACGAGGGCGCGGTGGAACTCCACAAGCGCCTCAAGGGCTCCCGTCTGATCACCGAGGAGAACGCCGGTTCCCACGGTGTGACCACCTGGGAGAACTCCTGCATCAACAAGCGGGTGGACAACTACCTGCTGAAGGGCAAGGTCGACAAGAAGGACGTGACCTGCGCCCCGCACCAGACGCCCACCCCCGAGGAGGGCGAGACGGCCAGCTCCAAGGCGAAGAAGGGTGCCCCGCTGCCGGGGCTGCCCACCGTGCGCTGAGCCGTGCCGGGTGACCGGTCGCTGACAACCGAATAACCGTCACCACAGGCGGGGGCGGGCCCGGAGGGCCCGCCCCCGCCTCCCTTGTCCCGTGCGGGCGGCGGGGCGCAGGGCCTTCGCCAGCGGGGGAGCGGGGACAACTCCGTACGGTGTGGCCCCGGTTCAGCCGGCCGAGTTGTCCTCGGCACGGGCCGCCTGCTGGGCGGCCTTGGCGTCCGGGGCGTACATGTCCACGTACTCCTGGCCCGACAGCCGCAGGATCTCGCCCATGATCTCGTCGGTCACCGCCCGCAGCACCGCCCGCTCGTTCTCCATCCCGGCGTGCCGGGAGAAGTCCAGGGGCTCGCCGAACCGAATGGTGACCCGGCCCAGCTTGGGGATCTTCCGTCCCGGTGGTTGCACCTCGAAGGTGCCGACCATGGCGCAGGGGATCACCGGGACCCCGGCCTGGAGGGCCATCGACGCCACCCCCACCCGGCCCTTGTAGAGCCGGCCGTCGTGGGAGCGGGTGCCCTCGGGGTAGATGCCCAGCAGCTCGCCCCGGGACAGCACCCCCAGCCCCTCCTCGATCGCGGCCTGCGCGGCCCTGCGGCCCCGCCGGTCCACCGGGATCTGCCCGACGCTGCGGAAGAACGCGGCGGTCAACCGGCCTTTCAGCCCCGGCCCGTTGAAGTACTCCGCCTTGGCGAGGAAGGTGATCCTGCGGTGCAGCATCGCCGGCATCAGGAAGTGGTCGGAGAACGACAGGTGGTTGCCCGCGACGATCGCTGGGCCCTCCGCCGGAACGTGCTCCAGGCCCTCGATGCGGGGGCGGAACGCCACCCGTAGCGCGGGACCCAGCAGCACGTACTTGCACAGGTAGTAGAACAACTCCGGCCTCCCAGAGAGTCACGGTGCGTGGCACCGTAACCTCCCGGGCGGCCACCCCGGGAGGGGGCGCGCACGGAAGGCTCTCCGTGGGGTCGGCCGGGTCAGCTCTCCGACATGGTCAGCGTGCCCAGGGTGGTCAGGCCCAGCACCACCCAGGAGAACCACAGCCAACCGTTACCGCCGAGCACCGCCGAGTAGGCCGAGACCAACACCAGGGCCACGATCGTGCACAGCGCCATCGCCTTCGTCGAACCCGTCATCTCAGCACCCTTCTCGCGGTCGCCGCACCCAGGCACCGTGACCGTGGGGTGACCACGGTCCAGTACTCCATGGTCCCCGCTGAGTGACGGGTACGCCACTGCTGGGCGGTGCCCGCCGTCAGCGGGTGCGCAGCGAGGCGAGGTAGGCGTTGTACGCGGCCAACTCGGCGTCCCCGTCGCGGTCCGCCGCCCGGTCGGCCCGACGGGCCTGCCGCTGCTCGGACATGTACCACTGGAACAGCAGCGCCAGCAGCACGAACAGTGAGGGGATCTCGCTGAAGGCCCAGGCGATGCCCCCGGCCGCCTGCTGGTCCTCCAGGGCGCTGACCCCCAGCGAGGCCGGGGGGTGGGCGAAGGTGCTCACCATGGGTTCGGTGCCCATCATCAGCGCGATCCCGAAGAACGCGTGGAAGGGCATTCCGGCGAACAGCTCCAGCATCCGCATCACGTACCCCGGCCGGTGCGGACCCGGGTCCACGCCCATGATCGGCCAGAAGAACACCAGGCCCACCGCCAGGAAGTGCACCATCATCGCCAGGTGGCCCGGCTGGGTGCGCATCAGGGTGTCGAACAGCGGGGTGAAGTACAGCGCGTAGAGGCTGGCGATGAACAGCGGGATGGTGAACGCCGGATGGGTCACCACCCGCAGGTAGCGGCTGTGCAGCAGGGCCACCAGCAGCTCGCGCGGGCCCCGGCCGGAGCCCGCCGAGGCGGGCAGCGCGCGCAGGGCGAGGGTCACCGGCGCCCCCAGCAGCAGCAGAATCGGCGAGAGCATACTGACCACCATGTGCTGCACCATGTGGACGCTGAACAGCACCATGCCGTAGTCGCCCAGACCGGTGCACATCACCAGCGCCACGGTCAGCACCCCGACCACGAACCCGCAGGTGCGCCCCCAGGGCCATTCGTCCCCCCGGCGCCGCAGCCGGACGACGCCCCACAGGTACAGACCCAGCGCCAGCAGGCAGCCGGTCAGGAAGAACGGCTCCCCGGTGAACTCCAGTCCCCGCCCCAGGGTGAAGGGGGGCAGGTCCATCCCGTCGTGGCCGTGATCCATCCGTACTCCGATCCTCGGCCACCAGGGTACGTATGGCCCCCGCACCCGAGGGCGTGGGGGCCATACGTACCGTCGTCCGTGCCCCCGTGGACCGGGGGCGGGGGGTCAGACGGCCTGTGCGGCGGCGATGCGCTCCGCGCGCAGCGCCTCGTACCAGGTCTCGTCCACCGGGTTGAGGTTGTTGACCTCCAGCGCCAGCCGGATCAGCAGGTCCGCGATCTGCGGGTTGCGGGCGAGCACCGGGCCGTGCAGGTAGGTGCCGAAGACGGTGCCGTTCCAGGCGCCCTCGGTGCCGTCGCCGACGCCGTTGCCCTTGCCCAGCCGTACCTGGGCGAACGGGCGGGCGTGCGGCCCCAGGTGGGTCACGCCCTGGTGGTTCTCGAAGCCGGTGAGCGCGGGCAGGCCCAGCCGGGAGTCGACGTCGCCCAGCACGTCGCCGACGCAGCGCTCGGCCTCGCCCCGACCGCTGGTCACGTCCAGCAGGCCGAGGCCCTGCTCGCGCTGGCCGAGGTCGTTGACGAACTCGTGCCCCAGGATCTGGTAGCCGGCGCACACCGAGAAGATGATCGCGCCGTTGTCGCTGGCGCGGTTCAACCCGCCGTCGCGGCGCAGACGTTCGGCGGCCAGCCGCTGGGGCCGGTCCTCACCGCCGCCGATCAGATAGATGTCCCCGTCAGTGGGGATCGCCTGGTCGGAACGGACGTCCCGACGCTGTACGGTCAACCTCCGCTGCTGGGCCCGTCGTTCCAGGACCAGGGCGTTGCCCTGGTCGCCGTAGGTGCTCAGTAGGTCCGGGTAGACCCACACGATCCTCAGTGCCATGTCGTTCATGATCGCTGTCCCTCTCCCGTGAGTGCTACGCGGGGTCAGTTGCCGACGGCGCGGCGCAGGTCCTGGAAGGCCGTGTAGTTGGCGATGGCCTCGATCTGCCCGGGCGGGCAGCCGCGCACCGCCTCGGCCGCGTCCTGACAGACCTCGAAGTCCACGCCCGCCACCTCCAGGCGTACCGCGAGGTCGAGCTTGCGGTCACCGATGACCCGGATGGGGTGCCCGGCCAGTCGGGAGTAGTCCACGTCCCACAGCCACGAGGTGTCGGTGCCGTCGGCCGAGCGGGCGTTGACCGACAGCAGTACGGGGGTGGGCGGGGGGTCGATCAGGGAGAAGGTCTCCAGCCAGCCGGCCGGGTTCTTGGCCAGCAGCAGCCGTACGTTCCGCCCCTGGTAGGTGACCACGTCGTAGCGGCCGGCGACCGCCGTCACCGAGTACATCCGCTCCAGCGCCTGCTGGGGCGGCACCCCGAAGACGGCCGCCACCGCGGTGGAGGTGGCCGCGTTGGCGCGGTTGGCCCGGCCGGGGAGCTGGAGCCGGATGGGCCAGCCCACCCCCTGCGGGTCGACCACCTGCTCCCCGTGCAGGGCCCAGGTGGGGGTGGGACGGCGGAAACCGCACTCACCGCAGAACCAGTCGTCCCCGGGCCGCTGCATCACGCCGCCACAGGAGGGGCAGGACCAGGCGTCGTCCTTCCACTCCTGCCCGGCGGCCACCCACACCACGTTGGGGGAGGAGGACGCCGCCCACACCACCAGGGGGTCGTCGGCGTTGGCGATCACCGTGGCCTTGAGGTCGGCCAGCCCCTCGCGCCACCGCTCGGCCAGCATCCGCGTCTCGGCGGCCCGGTCCAACTGGTCGCGGGAGAGGTTGAGCAGGGCGATCGCCTTGGGGCCGACGTCCCTGGCCACCCCTGCCAGGTACTTCTCGTCCACCTCGATGACCCCGTACTGGGCGCTGGACCCGCCGGCCAGCGCGGAGGTGATGCCGGCCGGCATGTTGGCGCCCAGCGCGTTGGAGACGACCTCGCCGTGGGCCCGCAGCGCCTCGGCGATCAGCCGGGTGGTGGTGGTCTTGCCGTTGGTGGCCGACACCAGCACCACGTCGAGATGGCGGGCCAACCGGGCCAGCAGGTCGGGGTCGAGCCGCAGCGCGACCTTGCCCCCGATGACCGATCCGCTTCCCCGACCGGCGGCACGTGATACCGCCGAGGCCGCCTTGCCTGCCGTGACGGCGAACTTGGCGCGCGTCGACAGCGGCTCCGTGTTTCCTGCCATCGCCCTGGTCCCTCCTAGGGGGTTTCTTCTTGCTCGTGTTGGATCAGTGAGCGCGTTCTGGTGCCGTGGATCGCAAGGTCGAGGAGGAATCCGATGCGTCGCCAGTCGGCGCACACCGGTGACCGACGGCACCCCTGCCAGCGCCGCGAGGCACGGTGCCAGGGCACGCGAGCCCGGCGATGACCGAAAGAGACAGACCCCCTTGCCCTGAGATCGGGCTCCAGCCTATCGAGCCACGGCGGTGCCACCGACCGCGCCACCCGACGGGCCCCCCTCCGAACCCGTGTCGCGCCGTCCCGGACCGGGCGCCTTTCCGCCGCCTCCGGGCAGGTGCGCTGGAGGTGCGGGCGCCTCCGAGGGAGCCGGACGCGGGTACGTGCCGGCCGGGGTCGTCGGGTCAGAAGGCGGGCGCTCCCTGGCGGTCCTTGGCCTCGGCCAGCCCGCCCCACAGCAGGTCGGCGAGGGTACGCACCAACTCCTGGCGGGAACAGGGCTGTTGGCCCAGCCACCAGTCGCCCGCGGCGTGCATCATCCCGACGATGCCGTGCCCCCAGATCCGGGCCTGCTCCGGCCCGTGCGCTCCGTCCATCTCCAGTCGCTCGACGATGACCGTGCCCAACTCCTCGCCCATGCGCCGCAACAGGGGGCTCTGGTGCTGGCCGTTGCCGAGGCCGTTCTCCTCCCCGGCCTCGCCCTCGGGGTGCATCAGGAAGCGGTAGACCTGGGGGTGCGCCTCGATGGCGGCCAGGTAGGTGTCGAGGGTGTTCTCCACGCGCTGTCGGCGGTCGCCGGGCTGGTCCAGGGCCTGGCGGAGGCCTTCGAGCAGGGCGTCGGTGTGGCGTACGGCCAGGGCGCGGTAGAGCCCGCCCTTGTCGCCGAAGTGGCGGTAGAGGATGGGTTTGGTGATGCCGGCCTCGGCGGCGATGGCGTTCATGGAGGCGCCGGGGCCGTCGCGGAGGACCACGCGGTTCGCCGCCTCCAGCAGTTCCCGGCGTCTGCGTTCGGTGCCGTCCTGTTGGTCCCGTGCGCTCATGCGTCCTCCCCACCGTGAAGCCGTTCCCGGCCGCAACGTAACATTCGCCGCTTTGGTCTTTTCGCCCTGGCCAGGAGGTTGACATGCTCTACTCGCCGGTAACAGACTCCGAGTTACCGAAAGTAAGCCCGCTCGGAGGGACCCATGACCGACTTCGCCCTTGACCTCAATGACGACCAGAAGTCCGTACGGGAATGGATCCACGGCTTCGCGGCCGACGTGATCCGGCCCGCCGCCGCCGAATGGGACGAGCGCGAGGAGACTCCCTGGCCGATCATCCAGGAGGCGGCCAAGATCGGGCTCTACTCGCTGGACTTCTACGCGCAGCAGTACTTCGACCCCACCGGGCTGAGCGTCCCCATGACCATGGAGGAGCTGTTCTGGGGCGACGCGGGGATCGCGCTGTCCATCGTGGGCACCGGCCTGGCGGCGGTGGGCGTGCTCGCCAACGGTACCGAGGAGCAGATCGGCACCTGGATCCCCCAGATGTACGGGGACGTCAACGACGTGAAGGTGGCGGCCTTCTGCTCCTCCGAGCCGGACGCCGGGTCCGACGTCGCCGCCATGCGCACCCGCGCCGTCTACGACGAGGCCAAGGACGAGTGGGTCCTCAACGGCACCAAGACCTGGGCCACCAACGGGGGGATAGCCAACGTCCACGTGGTGGTCGCGGTGGTCGACTCCGAACTGGGCTCCAAGGGGCACGCCTCGTTCATCGTGCCGCCGGGCACGCCCGGACTGTCGCAGGGGCAGAAGTTCCTCAAGCACGGCATCCGCGCCTCCCACACCGCCGAGGTGGTGTTGGACGACGTACGGGTGCCCGGGTCGTGCCTGCTGGGCGGCAAGGACAAGCTGGACGAGCGACTGGCCCGCGCCCGGGAGCGCGCCAAGGGAGGCGGGGAGCGGGTCAAGAACGCGGCGATGGCGACCTTCGAGGCGTCCCGCCCGGCGGTCGGGGCCATGGCCGTGGGCACCGCCCGGGCCGCGTACGAGGTCGCCCTGGACTACGCCAAGACCCGGGTGCAGTTCGGTCGCCCGATCATCGACAACCAGGGCGTGGCCTTCCAACTCGCCGACATGCGCACCCAGATCGACGCCGCGCGGATGCTGGTGTGGCGGGCCTCGTGGATGGCCTCCGCCGGCAAGCCCTTCGAGTCGGCCGAGGGCTCGATGTCCAAGCTGTACGCCAGCGAGGTGGCGAAGAAGGTGACCGGGCAGGCCATCCAGATCCTCGGGGGCAACGGCTTCACCCGGGAGTACCCGGTGGAGCGGATGCACCGCGACGCGGCCATCTACACCATCTTCGAGGGCAGCAGCGAGATCCAGCGCCTGGTCATCGCCCGCACCATCTCCGGCGTCAACATCCGCTGAACCGCGCCCGGCCCGCCCCCGCACGCGCCGATGGGCGCCCCACCGAAGACGGTGGGGCGCCCATCGCGCGGTTCACCCTGCCGGTCAGGCCCAACTCCCCGGTCCCACCGGGACGTTGGGCCCGCGCCGTCACTTGTGCGAGTGGCCGGCGTCGTTGACGCAGCTGTTGCCGAAGCTGGGGTTCAGCAGGCCGATCACGTTGATCGAGTTGCCGCACAGGTTGACCGGGATGTGCACCGGGACCTGCAGCACGTTGCCGCTGGCGACACCGGGGGAGTGGGCGGCGACACCCTGGGCGCCGGCGCCACCACCGTCGTGGGCGGCGGCTGCACCGGCGCCGCCCAGGAGGACCGCGCAGCTGGCGGCGGTGAGGGTGGCTGCCTTGGAGACTCGGTTCATTCTCCGTCTTCCTTTCCGCTTGTGTATGGGACAACCTCCTCAACGATCAGGCCCGGCCGGGGACATGGGCTGTGGCCGAGGAGTTCGGCGAATTCGCTCGACCCCGGTGACGGGACGACGGCCCCTCCGAGAGCGCGGTCCGATGAACCTACGGTTGCGCCCGTCCCGTGCTCGCTCGGCGCGTTGATGCGCGCCTCACCTCCTTGCCCCGCGCGCATATGTCATGGTCAGTCCCGGTTTCCACCGATGGACGCCGAGGAGCGCCGAGGAATGCGGAGGCGAGTCATGCGTACCGACCCGGGGCACGCCAGCCGGAGAGCCTGCTGCGTCGTGGGTGCCCTGGCGGTGGCCCTGGCCCTTCCCCACTCCGTGGCCACCCCCGACCCGAGGGAACGCTCCCGCGTCCCCTTCACCGAGCGGTACCGGGCGGTGCAGCACGGGGGGCTGGTACGCGCCGCCAACACCGTCGTCACCTGCGAGAAGGCGGTCACCGCCACAGCTGACCGCTGCGCCCCCGGCACCCTGCGCGGTGGCCGGAACAACGACTACCGGATGACCCACGTCGACGTGGACGACGACCGGGAGACCCGCAACTCCAGCCGGGCGGAGCTGGGGCTGCCCCACCGCGCCCGGGTCTCCTACGCGCGCCTGTACTGGGGCGGCAACCTGCGGGCCGACGAACGGCGACCGGCACGGGACAACGGGTGGGTGCTGTTCGCCGAGCCGGGCGGCTCCTACAAGCGGGTACGGGCCGACTCCACCATCGGCCGCCACCGGGGCTCCGGGGGCCGTGACCCCGACGGCTACACCGCCTCCGCCGACGTCACCGCCCTGGTGCGGGATGCCGGCGCCGGCCCGTACACCGTGGCCGAGGTGAACGTCGCCACCGGGCACTCGGCCTCCGGCACCTGGGGCGGATGGACCCTGGTCGTCACCTACGAGGACGACCGGGAGCCCCTGCGCGAACTGGCCGTCTGGGACGGCTACGAGCGACTGCACGACCGCCGTGACCGGCTGTCGGTCACCCTGCCCAGGCCCCGGTTCCCCGCCCGGGCCTCGGGAACCCTCGGCCTCGTGGCCTACGACGGCGACCGGGGCCAGGGGCACGACTCCCTCCACGCCCGGGCCGGTTCGGGAAGCGGGGTCCGCCTCCACGACAAGGCCAACCCGGCCGGAGACGTACTGAACTCCACCCTCTCCGACCGGGGGCGGGCCACCCGGGGCACCCCCGCCTACCCCAACACCCTCGGTTACGACTCCGACGTGCTGGACCTGACCCCGGCCCTGGCCCGAGGCGGCGAGGGCCTCCGGGTGGACCTGTCCACCCGGGGAGACGACTTCCAGCTGGCCGCCCTGTTCCTGGCGGCCACCGCACGACGCTGACCCCCGGCCCCACCCGGGCCCGGCCGTACCCCCACCCAGCCACCGTGTCGGGAGCCCCCATGTCCAGACAGACGCCCGCACCACAACCGTTGACGGTGCTGCACCTGGCCCACCCGAGCACCGGCGGTGTCGCCCGAGTCGTCACCGACCTGGTCCGGGCGCAGACCAGGGCCGGTGTCCACGCCGTGGTCGCCTGCCCCGCTGAAGGCGAACTGCCCACGACCGCACGGGAGGCCGGGGCCCGGGTCGTGCCCTGGGCCACCCGGCGCGAACCGGGACCGGGGATGCCCCGCGAGGCCCTGGAGGCGTCCCGACTGGTCGACCGGTGGCTGCCCCACCTGGCGCATCTGCACGGAGTCCGGGCCGGACTGGCCGGCCGGCTCGCCGTACGTGGCCGGCTCCCCACCGTCTACCAGCCGCACGGCTGGTCCTTCGACACGGCGCCGGGCCTCACCTCCGCACTGACCCTGGGCTGGGAGAGGTTCGCCACCCGCTGGGCCGACCGCGTCCTGTGCGTCAGCGAGGGCGAACGGCTCCACGGGCGTTCCCAACAGGTACGCGGCTGCTGGACCGTGATCCGTAACGGGGTGGACCTGGGGCGCTTCCGGTACGCGGAGGACGGCGACCGCGCCGAGGCCCGCGCCCGGCTGAGGCGGCACCACGGCATCGACCCCCGGGCCCCGTTGGCGGTCTGCGTGGGCCGACTGTGCCCGCAGAAGGGACAGGACCTGCTGCTGGAGGCCTGGTCCACGGTGCGCACCCGGTTGCCCGAGGCCTACCTCGCCCTGGTCGGCGACGGCCCCGACCGGGACGCCCTGCACGGGGCGCGCCCCTCCCGGGTGGCACTGGTGCCGCACACCGACGAGCCGGAACTGTGGTACACCGCCGCCGACCTGGTGGTGTCGGCCTCGCGCTGGGAGGGCATGGCGCTGGTCCCCCTGGAGGCGATGGCCGTCGGCCGGCCTGTGCTGCTCACCGATGTCGCCGGCGCCCGCGAGAGCCTCCCCGCCGAACTACGTCGCTCCTGTCTGGTCCCACCCGGCCAACCGGCGGCCCTGGCCGGGGCGTTGACCACCCTGCTGGCCGACCCCGGTCGCCTCGCCGCTCTGGGGCGGACCGGTCACCAGCACGTGCGCGCCGGCTTCGCCGTCGACCGCACCACCTCGGCCGTACTGCGCCTCTACCACGACCTGCTCGCCCGCCACGCGCCGACCGCCCCGCCCGTGGAGGAGGGCGTGCGCCCATGACCGGCGCGTACGCAGGCCGGGGTGACCGCGCCCCAACCCGTCCGAACCGCCCCACCGCGCGGCCGGCCCCTCCGGCACGGTCGCCGGCGCTGGTCGACGGGGCGGCCGACGACCCGGCCCGCCCGGATGGCGGGCGAGGAGCCCGAACCCGCTGTGCGCCGGTGGCGCAGCGCTCACCGCCCTGACCCCGGCATCCCCCCACCGCCACTGAGCGCCATTCGGGGCTGGCCCGTCCCGGCGTACGCCCCTGACCTGACCGTTCGCTCCGCCCCCCAGGTGCCCCGGCGCCGCGGGTCGCCGCCGGGCGAAGGCCAGGTCGTGGAGCCGGCCCGGCCGCCCCTCCACCGGCGCCGGTGGCCGGCGAACCGGACACCGGCCCCCGGAGGCGGCGTCGCATCCGGTGCTCCGCCACGACGGCCCCCCACTCCACCCACCCCGCCCCCTCGTGAGACCCGTTGCCCACCCGGTCCGTCCTGGAGCCGCGCCATGACCGCTTCACCCCCCTTGTCCGCACCGCGTCCGGCGAACCACCGGGAGGCGCCGAAGATCCCGGAACCCGCCTCCCGCCCGCGCGGCTCAGGCCAGGTCCCACCACCGGACTTCGCCCGGGAGGTGCCGGCGCTGTTGCTGTGCCTGGACCCCGAACCCCTCGACCACCGGACACTCGGCGCCGTCCGCTCCCTGGGCCGGGCCGGGGTGGAGGTGCACGCCCTGCTGGCCGCTCCCCGGGGGCCGGTCAGCCGCTCCCGCTACCTGGAACGTGTCCACCCCTGGACGCCCGCCACGGTGGACCCCGCTCACGAGGGGCTGCGCCGGACCCTCTGGCGTATCGGTGAGCGACTGGGGCGTCCGGCGGTGCTGATCCCGATGGACCAGGTGAGCGCGCTGTCGGTGGCCGGATTGCGCGAGGCGCTCGGCCGACGGTTCCTCGTCCCGTCGGTGTCCCTGCCCCAGGTGCTGGAGGTGGCGGACTGGGAGCGACTGGCCCTCGGCTGTACGCGACTGGGGGTGCCCCACCCCGAGACCCGGCTGGTGGAGGACGGGCGGCAGGCGGTCGAGGTCGCCGCCACCCTGGGCCCACCGGTGGTGGCGAAGTGGGCCCGCCCCTGGCTGCTGGGCGCCGCGAACGGGCCACGACCCACCACCGTGCTCCACCACCCGGACCAGGCGGGGGAGTTGTACGCGGCCGGCCAGCACCTCGGCAGTCCGTTGCTGCTCCAGCGGTACGTGGCCCCCACCCCGGGTGGGGACCGGTCCTTCCATGGCTACTTCGACGCCCGCAGCCGGCTCCTCTTCGGCGGTACGGGACCGGGAACCCGGACCCGGCCTGGCACCTCCCCGTGCGCCACGGCGGGGGAGTACGGGGACCTGACGGAGACCGCCCGCGCGCTCGCCGCCGCCCTCGGCTACCAGGGAGTGCTGGACCTGGACTTCCGCTGGGACCGGGAGGCCGGAGCGTTCCTGCTGCTGGACGCCCACGCCCGGTCCGGCGCGGGCCACCGGCGGCCGGCCGGAGAAGGGGACATGGACGCGGTCCGCGCCCAGCACCTCGACCTCACCGGCCGCACCGTTCCCCAACCCGGCTCCCCTCGGGAGGGGCGGCCGTCCCGGACCCTCCCTCCGCGCGGGCGCGCGACCGACGGGCCACTCCGGGAGGCGTCGGCCGAAGGGGAACCCCGCTGGTTCGCGGGTGACGATCCCGGCCCCTTCGCCGCGATGGCCGGGTCCCTGCTGCGGCGGGCGCTGACGTCGTACCGGGGTCGGGGCCGGCGCTGACCGCGCCCCTGGAGGTGCCGCCATCTCGTCCACCGTCCACGGGGTCGGTGACGGGTGGGTGACCCCAGGCGTGTACGGTCAACGGCCGTCGGACCAAGGGGAGTTGAGGCTTCCGTTGCTGGAGGGGAGGTGGAGACCGGTGTGGGGGCGCGGCGATGTGGACCCGGTCTCGGTGACACCGCCCCGGCCGCGATGTGACCCGTGGGTTTCGTTATGGTGTCTGGTTGGTGTACGGCTCGTTGCCGGGTATTCGTGAGCGGTCGTCCATAATCGCGATCACCGTCGTCGCATATGGCCTGCCCACCTTGTCCGAAGGGGGTGCGTTATTCCCCGGGGCGGCCCGTCGATACGTTGTCGTCGCCAGCTGTGGTTCTCGGGACATTGGCGCGGCAGCCCCTGGTGGCTGATCCCCAACCCTGGGTCAAGGGTTTACACCCGGCAGGCCTAGGCCTAGAGTTTCCGCACGTGACGAGGCTCGACTACCGTGAGCTGACGAACGTCGGGTCGTTGGGGACCTCGGTTGAGTGATCGTTTTCGGTCACGGCGCCGGGCTCCCCGTTTTCCTGGCATTCGCAATGGAAATGCGGGGGGAGGTAAGTCCCGACGGTGTTGGTGGAACGGGAACACGAAATACGACTCCTCGAAACGGCATTTGAGGAATGCGTACGAGGCCACGGTCGAATCGCTTTGGCGAGTGGCGCGGTGGCCAGTGGGAAAACGGAACTCCTGCGATTCTTCACCGACCGTTGCCAGGCGGGGAAAGGCCTGGTCCTGACCGCCACCGCCGCCCGTTCCGAGACCGACGAACCCCACGGTGTCCTGCGGCAACTGCTGGACTGCCTGCCCTCTGACGAGGGGGCTACCGAGGGGCTGAACCCCGAGCAGGTCGAGCGGGAGAGTGACCGTCAGACCACGGGTGCCCTGCTCGAACTCTCCCAGCGGGTACCGGTGGTGATCGCCGTCGACGACGTGCACCTGGCGGACCGTCCCTCTCTGGCGTGGCTGCTGTCCCTCGCCAACCGCATCCGTTCCGAGCGCGTCATGCTGGTCCTCGCCGAGTCCTCCTACGACTGGGCCGGCTACCCGAACTGCCGTATCGAGTTGATCCGGCAGACACACTTCTGTCGGCTCCGGCTGGCCCCGCTCACCGTCGGGGGAGTGGTCGAGGTGCTGTCACGCCACCTGGGCCCGGAGACGGCCCGGGAGATCGCCGGGGGCGTGCACCAGATCAGCGGCGGCAACCAACTCCTGGTACGGGCGCTGGTGGAGGACTACCTCGACTCCCTCAGCCGGTCCGGCGGCGACTGGCAGGTGGGCGAGAGCTACCGGCAGGCCGTACTGACCTGCCTGCACCGCAGCGGCCCCGAGGTGCTGGAGGCCGCGCGGGCGATGGCCGTACTGGGCGACTCCGGCTCGGTCAGCAGGGTCGCCGAACTCCTGGACTGGGACACCCACGCGGTCACCCGCGCCCTCCAGGGGCTCAACACCGCGACCCTGCTGGTCGACGGACGGTTCCGGCACCCCGAGATCCAGGCGGCGGTCTACCACGACCTGGAACCGTCGGGACTGACCGAACTGCACACCCGGGCCGCCCGGTTGATGAGCAGGGACGGCGAGCCCGGGGCGGCGGCCGACCACCTGCTGTCCGCCAGGACCGTGAGCGCCGACTGGGCGGTGACGGAACTGTTCCGCGCGGCCGAGGAGGCGTTGGCCGGGGACGAGGAGAGGGCGGCCGTCCGCTACCTGGAGTTCGCCCTCTCCCTCAGCACCGACCCGACCGAACAGGCCGCGCTGCGCCTGCGGTTGGCCCGGGCCGAGCAGCGTTACGACCCCGAGGCCGTCAACCGGCACTGGGTCGCGCTGATGGACGCGCACCGCGACGGTCTGCTGGACGCCGCCCAGGTCGGCACCCTGCTGCGGATGGGGATGAGGCAGGGCCGGGTACGGGACGGCATCGAACTCATCGACCACCTGGCCGGTCTCGAACCGCCCCGTGACGAGTACACCGAGACCGTTCTCACCAGCACCGAACACTGGCTGCGCAGCACCTTCCCCCGGTTCCTGCCCCCCGGCACCGAGTTCACGGCCCGTCAGAGCGGGCGGCCGGCCGTCCGGCTGCCCGGGCACCGGAGCCAGGCGGTGGTGCTGCTGAGCACGCTGTTCACCGAGGGGCCGCACGAGCGCGAACAGTACGACACGGTCGCCGAACAGGTGCTCCAGGACACGTTGTTGGGCGAGGACACCCTGGAGGCGGTGGTCTGCGCCCTCCAGGCGCTGACCCTGGACGACCAGCTGCCGGTCGCCGCCCGCTGGTGCGACCACCTGTTGGCCGAGGCGGAGCGGCGCGGGGTCCTCCAGTGGCAGTCGATCCTCGCCGCCGCCCGGGCGGACATCGCCCTGCGGGCCGGGGAGCTGCCCGAGTCCGAACGGTACGCGGCGCGCGCCCTCTCCCTGGGCGGAGGCGACGGCCTGGGGGTGGTCGCGGGGGCACCGCTGAGCCTGCGGCTGCGGGCCGCCACCGCCATGGGCGACCTGGACAGCGCCCGCGCCCACCTGCGTACCCCGGTGCCGGAGGGCACCTACCAGAGCCGTTACGGCCTCCAACTGCTCCAGGCGCGGGGCCACTTCCACCTGGCGACCGAGCAACCCCGGGCCGCCCTGGAGGACTTCCGCTACTGCGGGGAGCTGATGACCGAGTGGGGCATCGACACCCCCTCGTTCATCGACTGGCGCAACGACCTGGCCCAGGCCCACCTGCGGCTGGGCGACCACCAGGCCGCCCGGCACCACGCCGAGGAACAACTGGCGCTGGAGGGCCCGCGAAGGACCAGGGCGTACGGCGTCGCGCTGCGGGTGCTGGCCGGCACGCGGGACGAGGCGGACCGGCTGCCGATGCTCCAGGAGGCGGTGGAGGTCCTCCAGGCCCGTGGAGCGCGGTTGCCCCTGGCCAGCGCCCTGGAGGACCTCAGCCAGGCCCACCAGAACGCCGGTGACACCGGCCGGGCGCGGGTGATCTCGTACCGGGCCGCACGGCTGGCCCGGGAGTGCGGCGTCCAACAGCGGCCCTCGCCGCAGGCGGTGCGAGCCGAGGTGCCGGTGGTGTTGCTGGCCTCGCACTCCGGCCGGTGGACCCCGACGCCCCCGGCGCCCACCCGGGACCAGCCGGTCGAGGCGCTCACCCTGTCCGAGCGCCGGGTGGCCGCGCTGGCCTCGATGGGCTACACCAACCGGGAGATCTCCGCCAAGCTGCTGATCACGGTCAGCACGGTGGAGCAGCATCTGACCAAGGTGTTCCGCAAGTTGAAGGTCAAGAACCGGACCGACCTGGCGGTCGAGTGGGTGCCCGAGTCCCCGGACACCTCCCGGGTGGACTGCTCCTCCACTCCCCAGGCGCACTGACCACCGGCCGGCCAGAGGACGGGCCGCTTCCAGTGCCTTGACGGGTGCGACCCCTGGACGGACCCGGCCTCCGGGGTGCCCGAGCGGGCGCCCCGGAGGCCGGTCACGATCCGTACGGAGGGTCAGGACGCCGAGGGGGCGTGGGCCAACACCGCCTCCCGTATCGCCTCGACGATCCGGTCCACCTGCTCGGCGGTGACGACCAGTGGCGGGGAGACGGCCAGGACCGGGCCCTCGCAGCGCAGCACCACCCCCGCCGCCCGGCAGGCGTTCTGCACCTGCATCCCCAGCTCGAACGAGGTGAACTCCACGGCCGCCAACAGCCCCTGGCCACGCACCTCGCGTACTCCGTCCAGGCTGCCCACCCGGTCGGCGAGGGCCCGGCACATCCGGTCACCGACGGTGGCGGCGTGCTCGATCAGCCCGTCCTCCTCGATGACCTTCAGCACGGTCAACCCGACGGCGGTGCCGATGCCGTGGCCACTGGTGGTGTGCCCGTGGCGGAGCCCGCCCAGCATCGGGTCGCCGGAGAAGGTACGGCCGATCTCCTCGGTCACCGTCACGGCGGCCAGCGGGGCGTAGCCACTGGTCAGCCCCTTGGCCATGGTGACGACATCGGGGGTGATCCCCTCGCGCTGGTGGGCGAACCAGGCTCCGGTGCGGCCCAGTCCGGTGGTGACCTCGTCGACCACCAGCAGCACCCCGTGCCGGTCGCATATCTCACGTATACGGGCCAGGTAGCCGGACGGCAGCGGACGTATGCCGCCCACCCCGAGCACCGGTTCCACGAAGAAGGCGGCCACGGTGTCAGCGCCCTGCTCCTGGATGGCCTCCTCCAGGGCCTCCGCACCCGGAACCTCGCCGTCCTGGGCGGCGGCGGGGTCGCGCGGGGGGAAGGGGGAGGGGATCTGGACGAAGCCCTCCGGCCGGGGGCCGCAGCCGGTCCAGGCCAGGGGGTTGGCCATCATCGCGGTCGCCCCGGTGGTGGTGCCGTGGTAGCAGTCGGCCAGCGAGATGATGGTGGTGCGCTCGGGGTTGCCGCGCAGCGCGTGGTACATGCGGACGATCCGCAGGGCGGCCTCGGTGGCCTCCGAGCCGGAGTTGCAGAACAGGGTCCGGGTCAGGGGCTCGCCGAGCAACTCGGCCAGGCGGGCGCCGAGTCGTACGGCCGGCTCGTTGGACGCGCCCAGCAGGGCGTAGGTCATCAGCTTGCCGGCCTGCTCCTGGATGGCGTCCAGCACCCGCTTGTTGCCGTATCCCAGGGTGGCGTTGAACTGGCCGCTGCGGCCGTCGAGGTAGGTGCGGCCGTAGGAGTCGGTGATCTCGCATCCCTGTCCGGCGACGACCACCAACTGCTCGGAGACCCCGGAGGGGGTCCACGGGTGCAGCAGGTGGCGTCGGTCCAGTTCGGCGAGTTCGTCGCCCTGGGAGGGCGTGGTCGTGGTGTCGCTCATGGGGAGGCCTCCGGGGTACGGGGACACGGGCGAAGGGTGGGGTGGGACGTGTGGGCGGTGTGGCGGACGGCGTCAGGTCACCAGCGCACGGCGGTGGCCGCGGCGAAGTCGCCGGCGTGCGCGAACCCGGAGAGCACTACCAGGTCACCCTTGCGCAGCCGGTTCTCGTCCCGGGCCCTGGTGAGGGTGACCGGGATGCCGGCACCGAAGAGATTGCCGTACTCGTCGAAGGTGTCGGGGTGACGCTCGGGCTTGACGCCCAGTGACTCGTGCCAGTTGCGCAGGAACATCCGGTTCGGCTGGTTGGTGACCAGCAGGTCGATGTCGGCGGGGGAGGTGTCCAGGCGCTGGCACAGCTCCCGGGTCACCTGGGGGACCAGCCGGTTGCCGCGGTCGACGATCCTCTCCACCCCCTCGTCGGTGAAGTTCATGTCGATCTCGTCCTCGCCGGCCTCCCAGTACTTCCGGGTGCTGCCCCGGACGTCCATGTCCTCGGCGTACTCGACGCTGTGGTGGGTGACCACGTCCAGTACGGGGGACTCGTCGCCGACGCGGAGGAAGCCGACGCCGCAGCCGTCGCCGGGTATCGCCGCGTGCTTGCGGTGCCGTATCTGAGGCCGGGCGAAGAGTTTTCCGGCCATGTTCTGCCCGCTGCACAGCAGCGCGCTGCGGGCGGCGCCGCTGGCGATGACCTGCCGGGCGATCTTCATCATGTAGACGAAGGAGGCGCAGCCGCTGTTGTGGACGTCGATGATCCACTCCGGCACCGGCCGCAGTCCCAGGCGGGCCACGATCTCCGCGCCCGCGCCGGTGAACATCCGGTCCGGCATCGAGACGTTGGTGAGGACCATGTCCACCCGGGTGTCCTCGCCGCGTTCGCGCATCCGCTCCAGCATGGGGCGGGCGGCCTCCGCGGCCATGCTGACCATGGTCTCCTCCGCGGAGACGTGCCGGCGGAAGGCGGGTGCCCGGAACATCTGGTTCTCGTCGGGCGGGGCGTCGGGGTCGGTGTAGAAGTCCGCCCCGACCGCCTGCTCGGGCAGATAACTGCCGACCTCCACCAGACTCACCGGGTTCATGAGGTGACCTCCGGGTCGGGGGCGACGGAGGTGGGGAGTCCGGCGGCGTGCCGGTGCTCCAGGATGCGGCGCAGGTTGTCCAGTTCGGCCAGGTGACCCGCGTAGAACAGCGGCCACAGGTCGCCGACCCAGATGCGGTCGGGACTGGGGGCCAGCTCGGGGTAGGGGTTCTTGTCGTAGTACTTGTGGTGGCAGTTGACCCACAGCACGACCGAGCCGGGCTTGCCCAGCACCTCCTGGGCGGGCAGTACGCGGAAGAAGTACCGCATCCACAGTTCCTCGCCCTGGTCCCAGGCGCAGTGGTAGTCGAGGGTCATCGTCTCCCGGTTGGGCAGCAGCCGCATGTAGATGCGGGTGTCGGGAGCGAGCAGGTCCCAGCCGACGTACAAGCCGGGGGTGTCGGTGGGCTCGAAGGACCGGGTGCTGACCGTGTACTCGTCCAGGTTGTTGATGTTGCACAGGTAGTCGAAGACGTCCTCGGGGGGACAGTCGACGTACATCTGGATCGGACAGTAGTCGCCGTACACCTCCTGGTGGGAGTACTGCTCCTTGGTCATCTCCTGGCACTGGGCCAGCAGTTGGTCCGGCGGGGTGGTCTCGCAGCGGATGAGACCGGGGATGTCAGCCAACTGGGCTGGTGTTGTCGCCACGTGATGCTCCTGTACGGGTGGGTGTGGTGTCGTCGATCAGCGCCAGGAAGGGCGTGAACGGCGGCATGTCGTCGGGATCGCAGCGGACCGCGATGAGCACCGGTCCGGGGGTCGGGTTGGTCTCCAGCAGGGTGTCACGCAGGTGTTCGGGAGTGGTGGCCTCCACGGTGGTCAGCGAGGGGAACAGCGCCCCGGCCCCGGCCGCGATGTCCGCGGGCTTGAAGGTGTTGTAGGAGTAGGTGCCGTCGTAGAGCAGCTGCTCCCGGGTGACGCACATGGCGTGGGCGTTGTTGTCGAAGATCACGAAGGTGACCGGCAACCCGTACTCCACGGCGGTGTGCAGTTCCATCCCGTGGGCGTAGAAGCCGCCGTCGCCGCTGAGCACGTAGGTGCGCCGGCTGGTGGCGAAGGCCGCGCCGTTGCCGGCGCCGAAGCTGTGCCCCATGCCGCCCATGCCCATCGCCACGATGAACGAGCCCCGCCGGGGGGTGGCCAGGTAGTGGATGGCGACGGCACTCGCGTTGCCCGCGTCCGAGACCACCGTGGCGTCCTCCGGCACGGCCTCCTCTATCGCCCGTATCGCCTCCACCAGAGGCACTCCCGACAGAGGGGTACGGGGCTCGGGCAGGGACAGGTGCCGGGGACCGTGACCGGGCGCCTCCTCCCACGCCCGCCGGCCGTGGCGTCGCGTCAGGCTCTCGTTGAGCGCCTGGAGTTCGGCGCGCAGGTCACCGGCCACGTGGATCGGCCCCGGCCGGCCCTCGGCAGCCTCGGGCCAGGGCGGCTCGGCGTCCAGGGCGACCAGCCGGGTGCCCGCCAGGGCGTCGTCCAGCCCGGTCCGGGCCATCACCGACAGCCGGGTTCCGACCAGGACGCACACCTCGGCCTTGTGCAGCATGTCCGAGGCCGAGGGGTGACCTATCGCGCCGGTGACCCCCAGGAAGCGGGGGTCGTGGTTGTCGAAGACCCCCTTGCCCTCCGGGGTGACCGCCACGGCGGCGTCCAACAGCACGGCCAGTCGCGCCAGTTCGTCCTTGGCCTCCTGGTGGCTCACCCCGTCACCGGCGATCACCATGATCTCGGCACGCCGGCCGACCGCGTCGGCCAGCAGTTCGGCGGCGGCGTCCCGTTGGGCGGCGGGCGCCACCCGGGGGGCGGTCAGCAGTTCGTCGAGAGGGCGCAGCCCGGGTACGCGGGTCTGCTGGACGTCCTTGGGCAGCAGCAGTACGGAGGGGCCGCCCCGGGGGCCGCGCGCCGCCTCGATGGCCTCAGCCAACTGCTGGTCCACCTTCGTCGGGTCGTCGACCCGCGCGCAGTACCGGCTGATGGGACCGAAGAGTCGCACCGCGTCCGGGGCACCGGCGCGGCCACTGGAGTCCTGGAAGGCGCCCCGCCCCTCCAGCCCTCGGGGAGGCTGGCCGACCAGCGCCAGCATCGGCACCCGTGCCTGGAACGCCTCGCCGACCCCCGGCACCAGGTTCATCGCCCCGGCCCCGGAGGTGCACATCACCACTCCCAGGCCGCCGGTGGTGCGTTGGCTGCCCTCCGCCATGCAGGCGGCGGCGAACTCGTGCTTGGCGACGACCGCCCGGACCTCCTCGGGGCTGTGGTGCGCGGCGTCGTACAGATCCTCGATGTTCGCGCCGCCGACCCCGAAGAGGTGCCTGGTCCCGATGGACACAAGCGAACTCACGAGGTAGTCGGCGACACGTGGACCGCCGCTGTGCATGAAGCCTCCCGTGGTACCGGTGCGCCCCGGCTCCGCGACTGTGGTCGCCGCCAGGCGCGGGGGGCACCTTGGAGCGGGTCGGTCAACCCCGGAGCGTAGGGAGCCGGGGGCGGGCGCGGCCATGGTGGCCGGTGGACGGTAGTGGTTGTTCTAGTGAGCCCTTGACAGGCTAGTAACAACCGGCTCTCAACGGAACCGAGTTGCCCCGGGGGCGAACAGCGAGGCCGTGACCTGCTTTTCTCTCCGGTTCGCCGACCGGACGGGCGAACGCCCCCAAGTCCGGCGGGACTTGGGGGCGCGCGGCCGGTTCATCCGTTCACTCGGTGCACTCTCGTCACGGTGGACCTCGGAAATCCCGTACGACGCGGGACCGCCGTATCAGCCGAAAACGGTAGGAGAAACAACCCTCGCCCCCCGAAGGGGCGACCTGTGACGCCATGTCGGGATTCGTCGACCGCTGTTGACGAACACCGTCCGGGGGTGGTGGCCCTCAGCGTTTCCGGGCGGTACGGGCGAGGCCGGGGATGAGCACCAGGGCCGCCACCGCGTGCAGCAACACCAGGGTCACCTTGGCGCCGGTGGTGACCCCGCCGAGCGGACCGCCCAACAGCGACAGCACGAACACCACCACGGTGCTGATCGTGAACACGGTGCGCGGGTTGGAGGCCTTGCGCTCCAGCAGCTCCAGAAGTCCCCAACCCAGCAGGCCGGATACCACGGTGGCGAGGATGACCGAGACCACGTTGACCTCGGTCTCGGAGCCGCCGGTCTTGGCGGTGACGTCCACGTCGAACAGGACGCTCGCGATGATCCAGGTCAGTACGGTCGCCACCGTGGCGGCGGCCACGGTGCCGATCCGGGTGGTGCGGGTGCTCGAACTCGCCGGTGTCGTGCCGGTCATGACATCAGCCTCCTGCGCGGGGGTCGGAGAGGAAGGACCCGCGTCGCCGGAGCGTGCCGTGGGGACCATGGCGGGGCACCGCGCCCGCTCGCGCTGCGCCGAAGCCTCGCCTCGAACCGCTCCGCCGTACGCAGGACACCGGGCGGTTGGTCCCGGTGCCCTGTCCACCATGGTCCTCTCGGCACGTCCCGGACCAGACGGGTCCGTTCGGGGTGATCGACGGTAACCGGCGGGGGCCCGTGTGGGGATGGCGCGCACCCGCCCGGGGCGGGCCTGTAGGGATTCCCTTAGCGGGGTTTCGTCCAGGCTGGAGCCGCACCTGCTTGGGGTGTTGTATCCGCTCGGCCGCTGGTGCGGTGACCGCGAACCCTTCGTTCCCGGACTGTCCTGATTCCTCCCCCGTACCGCTCGAACACGCGGGGGCGCCGGGGGCGTCCGGGCCCGGGCGGGGTGCGCGGACCGGTCCGACGGTCACGGATACCAGGCGGTCGACCCGCGCGGTGCCGAACCGGACTGTAGTCATGTCGAAGACATACCTGAGGAGATGGCACGGGTGGACGCAGGGATCAAGCGCGAGCTGGAACAGAAGGTGGCTGCCGGTGAACGGCTCAGCCGCGAGGACGGTATCGCCCTGTACGAGTGCGACGACCTGGCCTGGCTCGGAGGTCTGGCCCACGAGGTGCGCACCCGCAAGAACGGCGACGTGGTGCACTTCAACGTCAACCGCCACCTCAACATGACCAACGTGTGCACCGCCTCCTGCGCGTACTGCTCCTTCCAGCGCAAGCCGGGGGAGAAGGACGCGTACACCATGCGCATCGAGGAGGCCGTCAAGCTGGCCCGGGCCATGGAGAACGAGCAGCTGACCGAGCTGCACGTGGTCAACGGCCTGCACCCGACGCTTCCCTGGCGCTACTACCCCCGCTCCATCCGGGCGCTGAAGGACGCGCTGCCGGACACCGTCGCGGTCAAGGCGTTCACCGCCACCGAGATCCACTGGTTCGAGAAGATCTCCGGCCTCAGCGCCTCGGAGATCCTGGACGAACTGATCGACGCCGGGCTGGAGTCGCTGACCGGCGGCGGCGCCGAGATCTTCGACTGGGACGTCCGCCAGCACATCGTGGACCACGACACCCACTGGGAGGACTGGTCCCGCATCCACCGGCTGGCGCATGCCAAGGGCATCAAGACCCCCTGCACCATGCTGTACGGGCACATCGAGGAGCCGCGCCACCGGGTGGACCACGTGCTGCGGCTGCGTGAACTCCAGGACGAGACCGGCGGGTTCCAGGTCTTCATCCCCCTGCGCTACCAGCACGACTTCCACGACTCGATGGACGGCAAGGTCCGCAACCGGCTGATGGCCATGACCAAGATGGCCACCCCCGCCGAGGCGCTGAAGACCTTCGCGGTCTCCCGGCTGCTGTTCGACAACGTGCCGCACGTCAAGGTCTTCTGGGTCATGCACGGCCTGGGCACCGCCGAACTCGCCCTGTCCCACGGCGCCGACGACATCGACGGCTCCGTCGTGGAGTACAAGATCACCCACGACGCCGACGACTACGGCACCCCGGACAAGATGTCCCGCGAGAACCTGCTCGACCTCATCCGGGACGCCGGCTTCCGGCCGGTGGAGCGCAACACCCGCTACGAGGTGATCGGCGAGTTCGACGGCCCCGACCCGTCGCGGCGGGAGTCCCCGCAGCCCATGAGGGTGTGAGCCCGGTGGACGTACGGCGACCCGCAGACGACCACAGCGAGGGTAGGTAGGGATGAGTGAGCAGGACACCAAGCTAGAGGTCTGGATCGACCAGGACCTGTGCACGGGGGACGGCATCTGCTGTCAGTACGCCCCGGACATCTTCGAACTCGACATCGACGGCCTGGCCTACGTCAAGGACGAGGAGGGCGAACTCCTCCAGAAGGAGGGGGACTCGGTGCTCATACCCACCATCGCGGTCCGCGACGTCCGGGACTCGGCCAAGGACTGCCCCGGCGACTGCATCCACGTGCGGCGGGTCAGCGACGGCGTCGAGGTCTACGGCCCCGACGCAGAAGAGGACTGATGCCACTCCTCGCCGGCCAGTCGCCGGCCGACCAGGGAGAGCCGGGGACGGCACGCCGTCCCCGGGTCGGGCACATCGACTTCCTGAACTGCCTGCCGCTGTTCTGGGGGCTGGCCCGCACCGGTCACCTCTTCGACTTCGACCTGCGCAGGGAGTCGCCCGAGCGGTTGAGCGACGCCCTGGTCGCCGGTGAGCTGGACATCGGCCCGATCAGCGTCATGGAGTACCTGCGTAACGCCGAGGACCTGGTGGTCCTCCCGGACATCGCGGTCGGCGCCGACGGGTCGGTGATGTCCTGCCTGCTGTTGAGCCAGCTGCCCCTGGAGGAGCTGGACGGCAAACCACTGGCCTGCACCACCACCAGCCGTACCTCGGTACGGCTGGCCGAACTGCTGCTGTCCGACTCGATCGGGGTGCGCCCGGAGTACTTCAGCTGCCCGCCGGACCTGCCGACCATGATGGCCGGCGCCCCGGCGGCCGTGGTCATCGGGGACGCCGCCCTGCGGGCCTCGCTGCTGGACGCCGGCACCTTCGGCTACGAGATCCACGACCTGGGGCAGATGTGGCGGGAGTGGACCGGCCTTCCGTTCGTCTTCGCCGTGTTCGCGGCCCGGCGTTCCTTCCTGGAGGCCAAGCCCGAGCTGGTGCACGAGGTCCACGAGGGGTTCCTGGCCTCCCGGAAGCTGTTCCTCGACGAGATCGACGAGGTGTGCGCCAAGGCGGCGCGCTGGGAGGCCTTCGACGCCCAGACGCTCAAGGGCTACTACCTCTCCGCCCTCGACTTCAGTCTCGGTGAGCGTCAGCTCGCCGGTATCCGGGAGTTCGCCAGCCGCGTCGGCGGCGTGGAGGCGGGCTTCTCCCCGGACGTACGGATTCACCTGCTGGAGACCGGACACGCGGCGTAGCGACGCCGGTCACACACCCGAGAGAGAAAGGTGGCCCGAAGTGGCCAACCCGACCAGTCGTCTCACCGCTGTACTGGACCGTGCCGCCGAGGGTGGCCGCATCACGCCCGAAGAGGCGGTCGACCTGTACCGCTCGGCACCGCTGCACGCGCTCGGCCGGGCCGCCGACGCCGTGCGCCGTCGCCGGTACGCCGGTCAGGAGCACCTGGCGACGTACATCATCGAGCGGAACATCAACTACACCAACTCCTGTGTCACCGCCTGCAAGTTCTGCGCCTTCTACGCCCCGCCCAAGAGCGAGGACGTGTGGGTGCGGGACCTGGACGACATCCTGCGCCGCTGCGCGGAGACCGTCGAACTGGGCGGCACCCAGATCATGTTCCAGGGCGGACACCACCCCGACTTCGGCGTGGAGTACTACGAGGAACACTTCGCCGCCATCAAGAAGGCCCACCCCGAACTGGTCATCCACTCCCTGGGCGCCTCCGAGGTCGAGCACATGGCCCGGATCTCCGGCGTCACCCCCGAGGAGGCCATCCGCCGCATCCGCGACGCCGGACTGGACTCCTTCGCCGGCGCCGGCGCCGAACTCCTCCCCGCCCGCCCCCGCAAGGCCATCGCCCCCCTCAAGGAGTCCGGCGAACGCTGGCTGGAGATCATGGAGATCGCCCACGGCCTGGGCGTGGAGTCCACCACCACCATGCTGATGGGCACCGGCGAGACCAACGCCGAACGCATCGAACACCTGCGGATGATCCGCGACGTACAGGACCGCACCGGCGGCTTCCGCGCCTTCATCCCGTACACCTACCAGCCGGAGAACAACAAGCTGCGCGGCCAGACCCAGGCGACCTCCCTGGAGTACCTGCGGATGATCGCCATCGCCCGGCTGTTCCTCGACAACGTCGCCCACATCCAGGGCTCCTGGCTGACCACCGGCAAGGAGATGGGTCAGATGACCCTGCACTACGGGGCGGACGACCTCGGCTCGGTGATGCTGGAGGAGAACGTGGTCTCCTCCGCCGGCGCCAAGCACCGCTCCAACCTGCCCGAGCTGGTCGAACTGATCCGGGGCGCCGACCGGGTGCCGGCCCAGCGGGCCACCACCTACGAGATCCTGCGCGTCCACGACGACCAGGCCGACGACCCGGCCGACGACCGGGTGGTCTCCCACCTGTCCTCCACGGCGGACACCGGAGAGGGCGCCGGCCACCGGCGTTCCCTCAAGGTCCTGCCGACCGCCGCGGGCTGAGGGGGCGGACATGAGGGTCTTCGTCACCGGAGGCGCGGGCTTCATCGGTTCCGAGTACGTCCGCGCGATGCTGGCGGGCGCGTACCCGGGGTACGAGGACGCCGAGGTCACGGTCTTCGACCTGCTGACCTACGCCGGCAACACCGCGAACCTGCCGATGGACCACGAGCGGCTCACCTTCGTCCAGGGCGACATCCGTGACGGTGCCGCCCTGGAGCGGGCGCTGCCCGGACACGAGGTGGTGGTGCACTTCGCCGCCGAGTCCCATGTGGACCGTTCGGTGGCGGGGGCCGAACCCTTCGTGTCCACCAACGTGCTGGGCACCCAGCAGTTGCTGGACCACAGCCTGCGCGCCGGGGTGGGCACCGTGCTGTGCGTCTCCACTGACGAGGTGTACGGCTCGATCGAGTCCGGTTCCTGGGACGAGAACGAGCCGCTGCTGCCCAACTCGCCCTACTCGGCGTCGAAGGCCGGCAGCGACCTGATGGCGCGGGCGTTCTGGCGCACCCACAAGCTGGACGTGCGGATCACCCGCTGCTCCAACAACTACGGGCCGTACCAGAACATCGAGAAGCTGATCCCGCTGTTCATCACCAACCTGCTGGCGGGCAAGCCGGTGGGGCTCTACGGCGACGGCGGGAACGTGCGGGAGTGGCTGCACGTGTCCGACCACTGCGCCGCCCTGCAACGGGTGCTCACCGACGGGGAACCCGGCGAGGTCTACAACATCGGCAGTGGGGTGGAGGTGACCAACCGCTCCATCGCCGAGCGGCTGGTGCAGCTCTGCGACGCGGACCCGGGGCTGATCCGGTACGTCGAGGACCGCAAGGGCCACGACCTGCGCTACTCCCTGGACTTCGGCAAGATCACCAAGCTGGGCTTCACCCCGGCGATCGACTTCGAACAGGGGCTGGCGGACACCGTGCGCTGGTACCGGGACCACCCGTCCTGGTGGTCGAGCGACTCCTGACCTCCCGCCCACGGGTGTCCGGCCCGGGGCCGGTTACGCGGAACACCGTTCCCGTACCGGCCCCGGGCCGTGTCAGTGGCCGTACGAACCACTCGGACGGCCACCCGCCGAGGGCGCCGGCCGGGACCGCGCGGGGGAGGGCCGCTCAGGCCTGTCCGTCCCAGGTCACCGGCAGCCGGTGTACCCCGTAGTGCAGCATGTCGGTGCGCAGCGGCACCTCGGAGGCCGGGACCGCCAGCCGCAGTCCGGGCAGCCGGGCGAAGAGGGCCGGATAGGCGACGCGCATGATGCTGCGGGCCAGGTGCTGGCCCACGCACTGGTGCTCGCCGTGTCCGAAGGCCAGGTGACCCTGGGTGGAGCGGGCCAGGTCCAGCCGGTCGGGGTCCTCGAACTGCTCGGGGTCCCGGTTGGCGGCCGGCAGGGACACCACCACGGTGTCCCCGGCCCTGATCCGTACCCCGCCCAGCTCCACGTCCTCCAACGCGGCACGGCTGGCGCCCAGATGGGAGATCGTCAGATAGCGGAGCAGTTCCTCGACCGCGTTGTCGACCAGTTCCGGTTCGGCGCGCAGCCGTTCGCGCTGCTCGGGGTGCTCCAGCAGGGCGAAGGTGCCCAGCGCCAGCATGTTGGTGGTGGTGTCGAAGCCCCCGCCGAGCAACGCCCAGGCGATGTTGACCAGTTCCTCGTCGGTGACCTTGTCGCCCTGGGCGAGGTCACTGAGCAGGTCGTCGCCCGGTTCGCTGTGCTTGACCGCCACCAGCTTCTGCAGGGCCTCACCGATGACGGTGCAGGCCTCGATGAGTTCCTCGACCGTGTACGTCATCCGGCCCAGCAGGGCCAGGTGTTCGCTCAGTGGCTCCCGCACCGAGTCCGGTACGCCCAGCATCTGGCACATCACCCGTACCGGCAGTGGTTCGGCGAAGGCGCTCACCAGGTCGACCGGACGCGCGGAGGGCGGGGTGCGGGCGATCTCGTCGAGGTACTCCTCGGTGACCCGGGTGATCATGGGCGTCAGCTGGGCCACCCCGCGCATGGTGAAACGGCGGGTGATCAGGCGCCGGTAGCGGGAGTGGTCGGGCTGGTCCATCTTGATGAAGGCGCCGGGGGAGGCGGGTGGCGGCTGGTACTCCTCCATCGGGAACGGAGGCTTGATCGGCAGCCCGATCAGCTCGTTGCGGTGGCTGAAGCGCCGGTCGCTCAGCACCGCCCGGGCCTCGGCCAGACCGGTGACCAGCCAGCCGGTCCCGTGCCCCGGACCCACGGTCAACCTCAGTGGGGCCACCGGCTGTTCGGCGCGCAGGGTGTCGTACGCGGCGGGCGGGTCGAAGGGGCAGCCCCGCTCCAGGGGGAGGGGCAGCGGTTCCTGCTCGGCGTCGGTCATGAGTGCTCCAGAGGCGGGGCGGAGGTGAGACGGGCCTCGATCACGTCGGCCGCCCTGGGGGCGCCACCGGCCTCCCGGGTGTGCCGTCGCATCCGCCCCACCCGGGCGCGCAACGCCTCGTCCTCGGCGACCCGGTCGACGGCCGCGCGCAGGGCCTGGACCGTGGCGTCCTCGGGGCGGATGACCTCGGCCAGCCCCAGCTGCGCGAGCCGTTTCCCGTTGATCTTCTGCTCGGGGTGGTGCGGGACCACCACCAGGGGCACCCCGGCGTACAGCGACTCCATCAGGCTGCCCATGCCGGCCTGGCACAGGAACACCGAGGCGTGGTCGAGTACGGCGCCCAACGGCACCCACGGGTGCGCCTCGACGTTGGAGGGCAGTGGGCCCACCTCCTCGGGGGTGACCCGGCCGCCGAGGGCCATCACCACGTGCCAGGGGCTGTCGGCGAAGGCCCGGGCGCAGTCCTGGAAGAACTCGGGGCGGCCGTGCACCGTGGTGCCCAGGGACACCAGCAGCACCGGCCGGCCGTCGCCCGGGGGTTTCCAGGTGTCCTCCTCGCGGCGGGCGCCTGCGGTGGGGCCGACGAACACGTGGCGCTCGTCGAAGGTCTCCCCGGCGAACTGGAACTCCTTGGGCAGGAAGGCGAGGGTGAACTCCTCGTGCCCGTAGAAGAGTTCGGCCTGCCGCTCCTCGGACAGCCCGCTGCCGGTCACCACCTCGCGCAGCTCGTGGGCGAACTCCACCAGCGCCGGGTGCTTCGGGTCGATCTGGCCGGCGAACTCCTGGTTCTGCTCGGAGAGGTTGAAGTGTTCGTTGGAGATGAAGGTGGGGGAGACCTGGACGCTCGGGCGGCCCCAACGGGCGGCCAGCAGCCGGCCGGTGAGCCACAGAGTGGTGTCGTAGACCACCGCGTCCGGGGGGCCGTCGGCGAACGCCGCCTCGATGCTGCCCATCACGGCGGTGCTGGACCGCAGCAGTTTCAGCGGCGCGCGGGCGCACTCGTCCGCGTCGATGTGCTCCGGCGGCGACTCGGACGACAACGGCGGGTCGTACGGGTGCACCTCGGCGCCGGTGGCCCGCATCCGCTCCTGGAACTCCTCGGTGGCGAACGCGGTCACCCGGTGCCCCCGGGCGACCAGTTCGGCCACCACGGGCAGCACCGGCATGGTGTGGCCGTACGCCGGATAGGGCAGGAAGGCCAGGTGCCGGGGGCCCCCACGGCCGGTCACGCCCTCGGTCATACCGCGTCCCACTGCGCCTCGATGGTGTCGGCGGCCAACCGGGGACCCTTGCGCCCGGCGATGCCGTCGGCCAGCTGACGTACCCGCTGCCGGGCGGCCTGGTCCTCGTGCAGGGCGAGCACCGCCTCCCGCAGCCGGGGCGCGGTCAGTTCGGCCGGCTTCAGGGAGCGGCCCATGCCCAGCTCCACCAACCGGTCGGCCACCAGGTCCTGTTCGCCGGTACGGGGCACCACCACCGGGGGGATGCCGTAGTACAGCGACTCCATGGTGCTGCCCATCCCGGCGTGGGAGACGAAGGCCGAGGCGTGCTCCAGAACCGCCAGCTGCGGCACCCAGGAGTAGGCCTCCACGTGGGACGGCAGCGGCCCCAGGTCCTCGGGGGTGACCAGCCCGCCGAGGGACATCACCACCTGCCAGGGCAGGTCGCCCAGGGCGGCCAGGGCGTGCCGGTAGAAGTCCACCTGGTTCTCGTAGCCGAAGCTGCCCAGGGCGACCAGCACCACCGGCCGGCCGTCCTCGGGCGGGGTCCACTCGCCCTGGTGCGCCCGGTCCCCGACGCAGGGGCCGACGAACACGTGACGGTCGTCGAAGGTCTCCGCGCCGGGCTGGAACTCCGGCGGTACGAAGACGATGGTCTGCCGCTCGGCCCCGCCGGCGGCGAACTCCTCGTTGGTCCAGTCGGTCAGCCCGTGCGCGTCCAGCGTGGCGCGGGTCAGCTCCTGGTGCTTGGCCAGCGCGGGGTGGTCCGCGTCCGGCGGGGTCATGGTGGCGGCCAGCTCGGCGTAGGGGTTGACCTTGTCGCCCACCACGAAGGTGGTCGCGGTCAGCATCGCGGGCAGGTCCCACTTGCGGGCCAGAAGCCGGCCGGTGGCGAAGCCGAAGGAGTCGTAGACCATCAGGTCCGGCCGGTCGCCGTCGAGCCGGCGCTCGGCCGCCTCCAGTGGCGCGAAACCCTCCTGGAGGTGGGCCACCGAGGCCTCGGCCATGTCGTTGCCGGTGATGTGGTTCGGGATGGCCACGGTGTTCCAGGACTTGGGTACCACCGAGTCGTAGGCGATCACCTCGGCCCCGGTGGAGGCGACCACGTCGGCGAAGTGCGAGGCGACGGTGTACGTCACCCGGTGGCCGCGGTTGACCAGTTCGGTCACCACCGGAAGCGTGGGGTTGACGTGGCCGTGGGCCGCGTAGTTGAAGAAGGCGATGTGCCGCCCACCCGTCATCGGGTCTCCCTTTCCTTACGTGCTGTCTCCATGACGTACTCCCCGTAGCCCGACTTGGGAAGGGCGGCGCCGCGCCGGTAGCAGGCGTCGGCGTCGATGAAGCCGCGCCGTAGCGCGATCTCCTCGATGCAGGCGATCCGTACGCCCTGCCGGCGCTCCAGCACCTGCACGTACTGTCCGGCGTCCAGCAGGGAGTCGTGGGTGCCGGTGTCCAGCCAGGCGAAGCCCCGCCCGAGGTCGACGACCCTGGCCTTGCCCCTCGCCTGGTAGGAGCGGATCACGTCGGTGATCTCCAGCTCCCCACGGGCGGAGGGCACCAGGTTCTTGGCGATGTCCAGCACCTTGTTGTCGAACAGGTACAGCCCGGTGATCGCCCGGTTGGTACGGGGGTGCTGGGGCTTCTCCTCGATGGACAGCAGCCGGCCGTCCTCGTCCACCTCGCCCACCCCGTACCGCTCCGGGTCCGAGACGTGGTAGCCGAACAGCACGCAGCCGTCCAGCCCGCGCTGGCTCTCCTGAAGGAAGCCCGGCAGGCCCGGACCGTAGAAGATGTTGTCGCCGAGGATCAGCGCCATCGAGTCGTCGCCGACCCAGTCCGAGGCGATGAGGAAGGCCTCGGGGAGCCCGTTGGGCTGGTCCTGTACCGCGTACTCCAGCCGCAGTCCCAGTTCGGAGCCGTCGCCCAACAGGCGCTGGAACAGCGGCTGGTCCTCCCGGGTGGAGATGATCATGATGTCCCGAATGTCCGCCAGCATCAGCACGGACAGCGGGTAGTAGATCATGGGCTTGTCGTAGACGGGGAGCAGCTGCTTGGAGACTGCCAGGGTCACCGGGTGCAGACGCGTTCCGGCGCCTCCGGCGAGGATGATGCCCTTCATCGCGTCACTTCCGTTGCTCGGCGGTGCGGTCGGGGGTCGTCGGTCGGTCAGCCGGTGAGTCGGGGGCGGCCGGGTCGGTCGGGGTGGCGGGGGCCATCAGGGACTCCACGAAGTCCGCTCCCCGCTGGGCGCCCCCGGCCTTCTCGATGTGGCCGCGCATCTCCGCCACCGCGGTACGCGTCCGGTCGCCGTAGGCCACCTCCTCGATGGCGGCGGGCAGCGCCCCGGGGCCGGTGGTCTCCCGGTACAGCACCCGGCCCAGCCCCAACTCGGCCGCCCGCGTGGCGATCACCCGCTGGTCCACGTGGTACGGGACCAGCACCACCGGCACCCCGAAGGTCAGCGACTCCATCAGGCTGCCCATGCCGGCGTGGGTCACGAAGGCCACCGCGTGCCGCAGCACGTCGGGGTAGCGCAGCCACTGGTGCGCCTCGACGTTGGGCGGCAGCGGTCCCAGTTCCTCCACCGCCACCCGGTGGCCGAGGGTGACCACCACGCGCCAGGGCGATCCGGCCAACTCCTCGACGCAGGACCGCAGGAAGGCGCCCTGCCCGGGGGTGTAGGAGCTGCCCAGGGACAGCAGCACCACGTCCCGGCCGTCGTCCGGCGGGCGCCAGCTGACCTCCTGATCGTCCGTCACCGGAGCGGGGCCCTCCAGGCAGGGGCCCACGAAGGCGAACCGGTCGTCGTCGAAGGTCTCCGGCGCGATCTGGAACGCCTTGGGCAGGAACACCAGGTTGTCCCCGTGCTCCCCGCCGAACCCGTCCAGGGGCACGTCCCGCAGCCCGAGGCGGTCCAACAGCTGCTGCCGGCGTTCCAGGAAGTCGGTGATCGCGGGGTGGTGGGGGTCGATCGGGTCGGCCGGGGGAGAGGCCTCCCGGCCCTGCCGCTCGGACATCGAGAACTCGGGGCTGGAGGCGATGGTGGGGCACAGTTGGAGCACCGGCACGTCCCAGCCGCGCGCCAGCATCCGCGCCGCCTCCGAGGCCGCCAGGTCGTGGGCGATCAGGTCCGGGCGGTCGTGCTCCAGGTGGGCCACCGCCGCCGACAGGGGAGCCAGGGCCTCCTCGAAGAAGTCGAGCATGTTCTCCAGCACCGAGCCGGTCGGACCGTCGGCCCAGGGGAACGACGACTCGTAGACGACCGCCTCCACCCCGGCGGCCCGGACCTTCTCGGCGAAGCGCTCCACCACGAAGCAGGTCACCCGGTGTCCCCGGCGGACCAGTTCGGTCAGGGTCGGCAGCGCGGGGGCGATGTGCGCGTACGCGGGGAAGGTGAAGACGGCGACATGGCCGCTTCGTCCAGGTGCGAGCTGGGGCGCCGGTATTCCATCCACGCGGCGAGTATGGGCTTTTGGGCTGCCGCGCTCGCCGGGTGCGGGGCAAGACTAGGGCTCTCGCTAGACCGCACCCGAGAAGCTGATCGCACAGCCACACACCCGAGGGCGTGGCGTCCCGGAAGACAGCCTCGCGAAGGAGAGCCGTTCTCAGATGACTGTGACGACCCAAGGCACGAGCGGTCCGTCCGGCGACGCCGTGCCGTCGACGCACGTGGTGCCGGCGCCGGTGAGCGTACGGCCCGACCCGTCGGCGGACTACCTGCTCGTACCGGAGGACTCCGTGTGGGCCACCGCCGGCTCCCAGGAGGCCCGCGACGCCGCCGAGTTCCTCGCCCAGCTGCTGCGGGTGCCGACCGGGTACCGGCTGCCGGTGGAGGAGGCGCCCGCCGGGGACCGCCCACGAGGCGGTGTCGCCCTGCTGCTGGAGTCCGGGGGATCCGAGGGAGGGGCCACCCCCGGCGCGTACACCCTGGACGTCACACCCCAGGGCGTGACCGTGGTCGCGGCCGACCGGGAGGGCCTGTTCAACGGGGTCGCCACCCTGCGCCAGCTGCTGCCGCTGCGGGTGGACAGCCGCGAACCCGTCGAGGGGCCGTGGCCGGTGGCCGGCGGACGGGTGGAGGACCGGCCCCGGTACCCGTACCGGGGCGCCCACCTGGACGTGGCGCGCAACTTCATGCCGGTGGAGAACGTGAAGCGCTTCATCGACACCATCGCCCGCTACAAGATCAACCACTTCCACCTGCACCTGACCAACGACCAGGGCTGGCGTATCGAGATCACCTCACGCCCCGACCTGACCGCCATCGGCGGGGCCACCGGCGTCGGCGGGGTCAGCCAGGGCCACTACACCCAGGACGAGTACCGCGACCTGGTGCGGTTCGCCTGGGAACGCGGCATCACCCTGGTCCCCGAGATCGAGGGCCCCAACCACGGACACGCGGCCATCGCCTCGTACCCGGAACTCAACGAGGACGGCACCGCGCCCCCGCCCCACCTCGGCTACGGCCCCAGCCAGCAGGGCCTGGCGATCCATCACGAACCCACCTACGCCTTCCTCGACGAGGTCATCGGCGAGATCGCCGCCCTCACCCCGGGCCCCTACCTGCACATCGGCGGGGACGAGACCCCGCACCGCCCGTCCGAGGACCTGGCCCACTACTTCAGCCGGGTCCAGGAGATCGTCCAACGGCACGGCAAGCAGCTCATCGGCTGGCAGGAGTCGGCCGCCTACCTCACCCCCTCCAGCAACATCACCCAGTTCTGGGTGCCCGGCATCAACGACGAGGAGGTCCTCAGCGCCGCCAAGGACGGGGCCCGGGTCATCGTGTCCCCGGCCGAACGCGCCTACCTCGACATGCGGTACGCCTCCGACAAGCCGGAGTACCCCATCGGCACCGTGTGGGCCGGCACCACCGACCTGCGGCGCGCCTACGACTGGCAGCCCGAGGCCGTGCTGGAGGGTCTGCCGCCCTCCTCGGTGCTCGGGGTGGAGTCGGCGCTGTGGACCGAGACCATCTACGGTATCGACCAGGCCGAACACCTCGCCTTCCCCCGCCTGTTGGCGGTGGCCGAGGTCGCCTGGTCGGCCCCCGAGGCCAAGGACTGGGACTCCTTCACCACCCGGCTCGCCTCCCAGGGGCCACGGCTGCGGCAGGCCGGGGTGAACTACTACCGGGTCCCCGAGGTCCGCTGGCCCTTCGGCAGCTGACGCCCGCCCGCTCCGCGTAACCCGCACCGCTCCCGCCCGTCACCTGACGCGGGCGGGAGCGGGCCGTCGGGGGCACGGGGCGGCACACCCTAGGGAGACCCCCACTGGGTTGGCGCCGATACTCCAGAGCATGTCGGTCAAGGTGAGCAGGGAAACACTTCAGGAGCTGACCACGGGTTGGCTCGCACAGGACCTGGACGCATGGACACGCCATGTGCTCCGACGGCACTTCGACCCGGAGCAGGGTTCGGACTACTGGCTCAAGAAGCGTTCCGAACTCGACTTCGACCCGCTGGAGATCACCCGCTACGAGGAGCTGTCGGCCTTCGACAACTTCGACCTCGCGGAGCTGCGGGACCTCGACCCGGCCGACTTCGTACCCCACAGCGTGCCCCGACCACTGGCCGGCCGCGTCTGGGAGTCCGGCGGCACCACCGGCAAGCCGTGCCGGGTCTTCTACACCGAGGCGATGGCGCAGCACTGGGCGGCCTGGCGCCACCTGGGCCGCCACATGGCCGGGTTCACCGAGGGCGGGGTGTGGATCGACGCCTGTCCCAGCGGCCCCCACCTGGTCGGTGAGGAGGCCGACCACCTCGCCGACATGTACGGCTCGATGGTGTACTCCATCGACCTGGACCCGCGCTGGATCAAGACCCTCATCCGGGGCGGGCGCCTAGCCGAGATGCAGGAGTACGTGGACCACGTCGTCGAGCAGATCGTCGACATCCTCGACACCCGCCAGGTCGACTACCTGCGCACCACCCCGGCCACCGTGCAGGCCCTGATCAACCAGCGGCCCGAGCTGATGTCCAAGCTCAGGGGCGTCTACCTCGGCGGCACCCAGTTCACCCCCGACGCCTACCGGAAGTTCGCCGAGGCGATGCCCGACGGCGTGATCGGCATGACCTACGGCAACACCTTCGGCAACGCCAACGGGATGCCCTCGCCCGACGGCGGTCGCACCCTGCCCTACGTACCGAACTTCCCGCACACCACCATGACCATCGTGGACCGCGACGACGAGAGCCGGGTCGTGGACTACGGCGAGGTCGGACGGGTGCGGCTGATGGTGCTGCACGAGGACCTCTTCCTGCCCAACGTGCTCGAACGCGACCAGGCCATCCGCTTCGACACCGGCGACGACTGGCCCTGCGACGGGGTCGCCAACGTCCAACCGCTCCAGGTGTCCACGGACAAGCCCGAGGGCCTCTACTGACCCTGAGGTGGCGGCTTCACCCGGTGTCGGGGGCAGCGTCGGTTGCCGTCGGCGGCGCCGGCGACTGACCCCGTAACACCCAGACACTCTGCGAGAGGCATGGCGGTATGTTGCGCACCGAGTTGATCAGGCCGCTGCACGAACTGCTGCGAACCCACGCTGACCGGCTCGGGAACAAGACCGCCTTCCGGGACGAGTGGCGCCAGGTCGGCTACGCCGAACTGGAACGGCGTACCCGCCACCTGGCCGGCCACCTCGCCCACCTGGGCCTGCGGCACGGTGAGCGCGTCGGGATCTGCCTGGGCAACCGGGTCGAGACGGTCGAGAGCTACCTCGCCGTGGCCCGGGCCAGTGGCGTCGGTGTTCCCTTCAACCCGCACGCCACCGACGGCGAGTTGGAGCACCTGCTCACCGACTCCGGCTCGGTGGTGCTGGTCACCGACCGGCCCCACCTGGACCAGGCGCTCCGGCTGCTGCCCGACCACCCCGGACTCCGGCTGGTCGTCACCGGGGACGGGCCCCTGCCCGAGGGCGTCAGCGCCTTCGACCAACTCGCCGCCACCGAACCGCCGGTGGCCGCCCGGGACGACGCCAAGCTGGACGACCCGGCCTGGATGCTCTACACCTCCGGCACCACCGGCAAGCCCAAGGGCGTGCTGTCCACCCACCGCAAGTCGCTGTGGGGCGTGGCCGCCTGCTACGCCCCCGTCCTCGGACTGGACGAGGGCGACCGGGTGCTGTGGCCGCTGCCCCTGGCGCACATGGTGGCCCACAACCTCGGCGTCCTGGGAGTCGTCGCGGTCGGAGCCACCTGCCGGATCATGGAGGGCATGGCGGTGGACGACGTCCTCACCGCCCTCCGCGAGGAACAGCTCACCTTCCTGTGCGGGGTGCCCACCCTCTACCAGCAGCTGCTGGAGGTCGCCGGCACCGACGGGCTCGGCGCCCCCGACCTGCGGCTGTGCATGGTCGCCGGCTCCGCCTGCCCCACCGCCCTGCACCAGGAGTTCGAGGCCGCCCTGGGCATGAGGCTCCTGGACAGCTACGGCAGCACCGAGACCGGCGGCCCGATCACCACCAACATCCCCGACGGCGCCTGGATACCCGGTTCCTGCGGGCTGCCGGTGCCCGGGCTCACCCTGCGCCTGACCGACCCGAGCACCCACACCGAGGTGCCGCCCGGTGAGGAGGGGGAGATCTGGGTGGACGGCCCGGCCACCATGCTCGGCTACCACGGCAGACCCGAGGCCACGGCCGAGGTGATGCACCAGGGCTGGTACCGCACCGGAGACCTGGCCCGGATCGACCCCGACGGCTACGTGACCATCACCGGCCGCATCAAGGAACTCATCATCCGGGGCGGGGAGAACATCCACCCCCGCGAGGTGGAGGACGTCGTCGCCCGGGCCCCCGGAGTGGCCGAGGCCGCCGTGGTGGGTGCCCCGGACACCCTGCTGGGTGAGGTACCGGTCGCCTTCGTGGTGCCCGGCCCCGAGGGCGTCGACCCCGACCGGCTGTTCGCCGAGTGCCGGGCCCAACTGTCGTACTTCAAGGTGCCCACCGAGCTGTACGAGGTGGAGGAGATCCCGCGCACCGGTATCGGCAAGGTACGGCGCCAGGAGCTGCTGGACCTGCCGGCCCGCATCCGGCGCGGCCGACACCGGTACCACGACGGCCTGTTCCGCACCGAGTGGACGCCCCTGTCGACCCCGGCCACCCCGGACGCCCCCGTGGAGTGGGCCGCCCTGGACGGCACCGCGCCCGCCCCCGACGGGCCCGCGCTGCTGGTGCTGGCGTGCCCCCCGGGGACCCCGGGGGAGGAGACGGCGGAACCGTCCCTCGCCGCCCGGGAGGAGGTACGACGGTGGCTGGCCGAGGAGACCCGCCCCGAGGCGCGGCTGGTGGTCGTCACCCAGGGAGCCACCGGGGTGCCGGGCGCCGCCACCGGACAGCGCCCCAGCGACCTCGGCCACGTCCCCCTCGCCGGACTGCTGACCGCGCTCCAGGCCGAACAGCCCGGCCGGGTGGTCCACGTCGACCTCGACCCCGACGCGGACTTCGACCCCGCCCTGGCCGCCGAGGTCGCGGCCACCGTGGTCGACGAACCCCAACTCGCCCTGCGGGCCGGCGAGTCGTACGTACCCCGCCTGGTACCGGTGCCCGCCACGGCCGAGGCGCCGCCCGCCCTCGCCCTCGACCCGGAGGCCCCCGCCCTCGTCCTCGGCGGCCTCAGCGGTCCCGGCGCCGAACTGGCCCACCACCTGGTCGCCTCGGCCGGGGTACGGCAGGTGGTGCTCACCGCCCCCGAGGAGCCGCCGGGGGAACCCGACATCCTCGTCGCGCTGCGCGCGTTGGGCGCCACGGTCACCGTCCGGCTGTGCGACCCGGCCGACCGGGAGGCGCTGGCCACCCTGCTGGCCGACCTGCCGAAGCCGCCCGCCGCCCTGGTGTACGCCCCGGACCCGGACACCTCCGCCTCCGACCGGCACCCCGTCCCACGACGGCTGGACGCGCTGACGCACCTCGACGCCCTGACCCGGGACCGGCCGCCCCGACTGTTCCTGCTCTGCACCCCGGCCGCCGTACCGGCCCGACCGGACCAGGAGGGCGACGCCTCGGTGGGCGCCTGGGCACAGGCCCTGGTACATCGGCGCCTCTCCGAGGGCCTGCCCGGCACCGCGGTGGCCGCCGGACCCTGGGCCGAGCACGCCGGACGAGGCGTGCTCTCCACCCGGCAGGGCCTGGCCCTGATCCACACGGCGGCGGCCCTCGCGGAACCCTCCACCGTGGTCACCCGCGTCGACGCGGGCGTCACCGACGGGGACGACCCGGTACCGGCGCTGCTACGCGACCTGCTCGGCACCGGGGAGACCGTCAGCCCCGAGGCGGAGGAGCTGGCCCGGCAACTGGCCGACGCCGCACCCGAGGACCGCGAGAGGGTGCTGCTGGACCTGGTACGGGCCACCGCCGCCGAGGTACTCGGGGTGGAGCGGGTGCGTACCGAAACCGCCTTCCGCGACCTGGGGTTCGACTCCCTCGGCGCCGTACGCCTGCGGGACCGGCTCTCCTCGGCGGTGGCGCTGCGCCTCCCCGCCACCCTGGCCTTCGACCACCCCACCCCCGCCGCCGTCGCCGCCCACCTCGCCGACCGGCTGAACGACGGCGACCCCACCGGGCGGCCCGCCCCCGCGTCCGTCAGCAACCGCCCCGACACCGACCGGGAACCGGTGGCCGTCGTCGCCGTCGGCTGCCGCTACCCCGGCGGCGTCGCCTCGGCCGAGGACCTGTGGCGGATCGTCCAGGGCGAGACCGACGCGATGGGCGCCTTCCCCACCGACCGGGGCTGGGACCTGGAGCACCTCTTCGACGCCGACCCGGACCGCAACGGCACCTCCTACGCCCCGGCCGGCGGATTCCTCTACGACGCCGCCGACTTCGACGCCGCCCACTTCGGCATCTCCCCCCGGGAGGCCCTCGCCATGGACCCCCAGCAGCGGCTGCTGCTGGAGTGCGCCTGGGAGGCCTTCGAACGGGCCGGCGTCGACCCGACCTCCGTCAAGGGCAGCCGTACCGGGGTGTTCGCCGGCGTGATGTTCGGCGACTACGGCGCCCTGCCCTCCGAGCGGCTGCCCGAGGGGGTCGAGGGCTACCTCGGCAACGGCAGCGCCGGCAGCGTCGCCTCGGGACGTATCGCCTACGCCTTCGGCCTCCAGGGGCCCGCCCTCACCGTGGACACCGCCTGCTCCTCCTCCCTGGTGGCCCTGCACCTGGCGGTACGCGCCCTGCGGTCGGGGGAGTGCGACGCCGCCCTGGCCGGCGGGGTGACCGTGATGTCCACCCCCTCGCCCTTCGTGGAGTTCAGCCGCCAACGGGCGCTGTCCACCAGTGGGCGCTGCCAGGCCTTCTCCGCCTCCGCCGACGGCACCGCCTTCGGCGAGGGCTCCGGGCTGCTGCTGCTGGAACGGCTCTCCGACGCCCGCCGGCAGGGGCACCCGGTACTGGCCGTGATCCGGGGCAGCGCCATCAACCAGGACGGCGCCTCCAACGGCCTCACCGCCCCCAGCGGACCCGCCCAGCAGGAGGTGATCCGCGCCGCGCTGGCCGACGCCCGACTGGCCCCCGGGGAGGTCGACGCGGTGGAGGCGCACGGCACCGGCACCACCCTGGGCGACCCCATCGAGGCCCAGGCCGTGCTCGCCACCTACGGCGAGGCCCGCCCCGACGACCAGCCTCTGTGGCTGGGCTCGTTGAAGTCCAACATCGGCCACACCCAGGCCGCCGCCGGAGTCGCCGGAGTGATCAAGATGATCATGGCGATGCGGCACGGCCTGCTGCCCCGCAGCCTCCACATCGACCAGCCCACCCCGCACGTGGACTGGTCCTCGGCCGGCGTACGCCTGCTGACCGAGGCCCGGCCCTGGGAGGTCGACGACCGGCCCCGACGGGCGGCGGTCTCCTCCTTCGGGGTCAGCGGCACCAACGCCCACCTGGTCCTGGAACAGCCGGTCGACGCCCCCACGGAGCCCGCATCTGCCGGGGCCCGGGGACCGGTACCGCCCTGGGTGGTCTCCGCCCGTACCGAACCGGCCCTGGACGCCCAGCTCGACCACCTCCGCGCGGCGGCCGGAGGACAGGACCCGCACGCGGTCGCCTTCGCCCTGGCCACCGGCCGGGCCCGGCTGGAACACCGGGCGGCCCTGTTCGCCGGCGACCCGGCCCGGGCGGAGACCGGACGCGCCCTGGACGGCGACCTGGCCGTGCTGTTCACCGGGCAGGGGGCCCAACGCCCCGGCATGGGGCGGGAGTTGTACCAGACGTACCCGGTCTTCGCCGAGGCCTTCGACGCGGTGTGCGCCGCCCTCGACGCACAACTGGAGCACCCGATACGGCCCGTCATCTGGGAACGGCCGGAACTGCTGGAACGCACCGGCGCCGCGCAGCCGGCACTGTTCGCCCTGGAGACCGCCCTCTACCGCACCCTGGAGTCCTGGGGCATCCGCCCGGACGCGGTCGCCGGCCACTCCGTCGGCGAACTCACCGCCGCCCACGTCGCCGGAGTGCTGTCCCTGGAGGACGCGGCGACCCTGGTGGTCGAACGCGGCCGACTGATGGAGGCGCTCCCCGAGGGCGGCACGATGGTCTCCCTGCGCGCCACCGAGACCGAGGTACGGGCCCTGCTGGCCGAGGCCGGCTCGGCCGTCGACATCGCCGCCGTCAACGGCCCCGAGGCGGTGGTGATCTCCGGCGCGGAAGACGAGGTACTGCGGCTGGCCGCCCACTTCAGCGACCAGGGCCGCCCCACCCGACGACTGCGCGTCTCCCACGCCTTCCACTCGGTGCGCATGGAGCCGATGCTGGCCGACTTCCGCAAGGTCGCCGACGGCCTGGCCTACCGCCGCCCCCGCATCCCCCTGGTCTCCAACCTCACCGGCCGCCTCGCCGACCCCAACGAACTGAGCACCGCCGACTACTGGGTGCGGCACGTACGGGAGGCCGTCCGCTATGCCGACGGCGTCCGCACCCTGTACGCCCAGGGCGTGCGCACCTTCCTGGAAGTCGGCCCGGACGGTGTGCTCACCGCCGCCACCCAGGACTGCCTGGCCGAACTCGCCGACCCCGGGGACACCGCCTGCGTCACCGCGCAGCGCCGCGACCGCCCCGAGGCGGACACCCTCGTCGAGGCACTCGGCCGACTCCACCTGGCCGGGGTCGACGCGGACTGGCGCGCCTACTTCACCGAGAGCGCCGACACCCGCCCACCCCACGTCGACCTGCCCACCTACCCCTTCCAACGGCAGTCCTACTGGCTGCGGCCCGTCACCACCGCCCCCGACCCCACCGAACTCGGCCAACGCCCCGCCGCCCACCCGCTGTTGGGCTCCGCCGTACGCCTGGCCGACGGCGACGAACTGCTGCTGACCGGACGCCTCGCGGTGAACGACCAGCCCTGGCTGGCCGACCACGTGATCGGCGGCGAACCCCTCTTCCCCGGCACCGGCTTCGTGGAACTGGCGATCCGGGCCGGCGACGAGGTCGGCTGCGGAGCCCTGGACGAACTGGTCATCGAGGCACCCCTGGTGCTGCCCCCGGACGGCGCCACCCGGATACAGGTGCGGGTGGGCGAGCCCGACGACTCCGGCCGCCGGACGGTCGAGGTCTACGCCAGCCCCGGCGAACAGGTCGCCCCCGAGGCGGAGACCAGCTGGACCCGGCACGCCAGCGGCGTCCTCACCCGGGCCACGGCCACCCCCGCCACCGCGCCCCCGGAACTGGCCGCCTGGCCCCCGGCCGACGCCGAACCCGTACCCCTGGACGGGATCTACGAACGACTCGCGGAGGGCGGCCACGGCTACGGGCCCGCCTTCCAGGGCCTGCGCGCGCTGTGGCGGCACGGCCAGGACATGCTCGCCGAGGTCGAACTCCCCGACGGGACCGACGAGTTCGGCATCCACCCGGCGCTGCTGGACGCCGCCCTGCACGCCGACGTGGTACGCGCCGCCGGCCCGGACGGACACGGGGAGATGCGGCTGCCCTTCTCCTGGCACCAGGTGCGGCTGTTCGCCACCGGCGGCTCCCGACTCCGGGTGCTGCTACGCCCCTCCCCGGACGGCGGCGTCACGCTGCGCGCCGTGGACGACTCCGGCGCCCCGGTCCTCGACATCGCCGCGCTGCGCACCCGACCGGTGGCCCCGGCCGGCGACAGCCGCACCCGGGACACCCTGTGGACCCTGGACTGGACGCCCGCCCCCGTCCCCACCACCGTGCCCCGCCAACGCTGGGCCGTGCTGGGCGGCACCGGACCGGCCCCCGGGGCGGCCGGGGCACTGGTACCGACCTACGGCGACTCCGCCGCCCTCGGCGCGGCCGTCACCTCGGGAGCCCCCGCACCGGACCTGGTACTGCTGCCCTGCGTACGACCCGACGAGGCCCCCGACGTCCCCACCCCCCAGGCCGTACACCACTCCCTGGCCCTGGTGCTGCGCACCATCCAGGAACTGCTGGCCGACGAACGACTGGCCTCCTCCCGCCTGGTGATCACCACCCGGGGCGCGGTCGCCACCACCGACGAGGAGACCGTCACCGACCTGGTGCACGCGGCGGTGTGGGGGATGGGCCGCTCGGCACAGACCGAACACCCCGGCCGGATCGTGCTGGCCGACCTCGACCCGGCGTCGGCGGACCGGACCGGGGCGGCCGACTGGCGTGCCCTGTCCGCCGCCGTCGAGTCCGGCGAGGAGCAGTTCGCCCTCCGCGCCGGGAGCCTGCGTCTGCCCCGGCTGGCGCGGGCCGCCCGAAGCGCCCCGCCGAGCACGGCCGCGCCCCTCGACCCCGAGGGAGTGGTCCTGGTCACCGGCGGCACCGGAGCCCTGGGCCGACTGGTCGCCACGCACCTGGCCGAGACCGAGGACGTACGCCACCTGCTGCTGGTCAGCCGTGGCGGTCCCGAGGCCGAGGGCGCCGACCGGCTGGTGGCCCAGCTGGCCGAACGGGGCGCCCAGGCCCGGATCGTGGCCTGCGACGTGGCCGACCCCGACGCGCTGGCCACCCTGCTCAAGGGGCTGGACCGGCCGCTGACCGCCGTGGTCCACACCGCGGGGGTCCTGGACGACGGAGTGGTCGAGGCACTCACCTCGGACCGGCTGCGCGGAGTGCTCGGCCCCAAGGTGGACGCCGCTCTCACCCTGCACCGGCTGACCCGGGACCTGGACCTGGCCCGGTTCACGGTGTTCTCCTCCGTCGCCGGGGTCCTCGGGGGCTCGGGGCAGGCCAACTACGCGGCGGCCAACGCCTTCCTGGACGGACTGATGCGCTACCGCACCTCGCTCGGGCTGCCCGGCACCTCCCTCGCCTGGGGCCTGTGGGGGCAGCGCGCCGAGGAACCGGGAGGCGGCATGACCGCCGCCCTGACCGCCACCGACCGCGCCCGGATGTCCCGGGACGGGATGCGCCCGCTGAGCGCCGAGGAGGGGCTGGCGCTGTACGACGCCGCCTCCGCCCGCCCCGAGGCACTGCTCGTACCGGCCAAACTCGACCTGGCCGCCCTGCGCGCCAGCGGCGCCCGTATCCCTCCGGTACTGCGCGGTCTGGTGCGCCCCCCGGCCCGACGTACCGCCACCTCCGCCGGACCGGCCGCCACCCCCGACAGCCGCCAGCGCCTCGCCGCCCTGCCCCCCACGGAGCGGGAACCGGAACTGCTGCGCCTGGTGGTCGCCGAGATCGCCGGGGTCCTGGGCCACGCCGACCCCGACCAGGTCACCCCCACCCAGGCGCTGGGGGACTCCGGCTTCGACTCGCTGACCGCCGTGGAACTGCGCAACCGGCTCGGTACCGCCACCGGACTGCGGCTGGCCACCACCCTGGTGTTCGACCACCCCACCCCGACCGCCCTGGCCGCCCACCTCAACGAGCGGCTCAGCGACACCGCCACCCCCGCGCCCGGGGGCCCGGCCGGCGCCGGCACCCCGGAGGGGGACGGCACCGACCAGGCGGTGGGCGAACTGTTCCGTACGGCCTGCGCCGAGGGCCGTACCCGGGAGGGCTTCGCCTTCCTGTCCGGTGCGGCCCGGCTGCGCCCCGCCTTCGCCACCCCCGGGGAGTTCGGCCGGGAACCGTCGGTCACCCCGCTCGCCTCCGGCCCGGAGGGGGCGAGCCCCGAACAGGCCCCGCCCGCCCTGCTGTGCCTCAGCTCCTACGTGGCCCTGGGCGGCGTCCACGAGTACGTCCGGTTGGCTTCCCGCTTCCGGGGCGAGCGCGCCCTACGGGCCCTGGCCAACCCCGGGTTCGACCCCGCCGACCCGCTGCCGGCGAGCGCGGAGGCGCTGTACGCCCTGCACACCGAGGCCGTGCTGAGGGACGCCGGGGGAGCCCCGTTCGTCCTGGTCGGCTCGTCCTCGGGAGGGGTACTGGCACACTCGGTCGCCGCCCGACTGGAGGCGGCGGGCACCCCGCCGAGGGCCCTGGTGCTGCTGGACACCTATCCGCCGACCACCGTGGACTCCCCGCTGACCTCGTTCCTGGACGCCCTGGTGGCGGGGATGTACCGGCGTCAGGACGGGGTGGCCCGGATGGACTTCGCCCGACTGACCGCGATGAGCCGGTACTTCGAGCTGTTCGAGGACTGGCGGAGGGAACCGGTCTCGGTGCCCCAACTGCTGGTGCGGGCCTCGGAGTCGCTGCTGCCCGAGGAGGAGCCGGGCCAGTGGCGTACCGGCTGGCGGCTGCCCGAGGCGGCCGGAGAAGGGAGCCCCCACCGCACCGTCGACGTACCGGGCGACCACTTCACCATGATGGACACCCACGCCGACACGACCGCCGAGGCCGTACGGACCTGGCTGCGGGACGTGGGCGCCTGAGGCCACGGCGTCCGACCGGTGGGATGCCGCCGCACCGGAGGGCGGTGACGGGGGAGTCAGCCGGCCCGGCCGGGCACGGGCCGCGCGGCCCGTACGCGGACCCCGGCCGGAGCGCCTGGCGTCTGACGGACCAGGGGGGCACCGGGACCGGAACCGCCCACGTCGGGGCACGGTGTGGCAGCGGCATCCCTTCGTCGAGGGCCTACCGGCACCCCGTACGCCGGCGTTGCCCCGGGGCCCCAGGACCCCAAGACCCCCAGAACTCCACGGCCAGGACCCCACGACGGGGGAGAGGTCAGCTGGGGCGGCGCAGCCGGATGCCGTGCTCGAAGACGGCCGACACCACCTGGGGCAGTGCCTTGGGGGAGTCCACGAACACCACCGGGAACGGGTACTGGAGCGCGTTCATCACCGGCGACGGGCCGATCACCAGCCCGAGTTGGGCCTGGTGGCGTGTCATCTCCTCGGTCACGTGGACCACGCTGATCGGGCTGGCCACGTTGTCGATGAACATCTGCCGGACCTCGTCGGCCCGGGTCAGGGTCTTCCGCTCCAGCGAGGAGCACAGCGGCAACGCCGGGTCCTGGAAGGGGGCCGGCTCGATGTAGGAGCGGCTCGCGTCCCGGGCGTCCTTCCGCAACGGGCTGTGCACCGCGAGGTGGGCGCCCTCGGTGACGTTGATCATGCCCTCGGGTTCCTCGGCGGCGAGCTTCTCCAGCGCGTCCCGGTAGCCGGCCAGCAGCACCAGCCGGATACGCCCTCCCGCGTCGCAGCCGAAGTCCGCGCCCAGGTGCACCCCTTCGCGCCGCACCCCGTGGTACTCCTCGGGGTCCTGGTCCAGGGGCAGGTAGGCGGCGGCGATGCCCTCGGCGCGTGGGTCCTCCCGCTGGGGCCGGTGCTCACCCCGGGTCAACAGCGCCATCAGGCCCGGCCGGTCGATGGCCCCGGCCACACTGCTGGCGACCAGTCCGCCGAGGCTGAGCCCCCCGACCACGTCGGGGACCAGGCCCTTGTTGCGCAGTACGTCCTGGATGCCCAGCTGCGCGGCGGCCAGCCCGACCGAGGTGACACGGATACGTTCGCCCTGGTCCTCGTAGACACCGTCCTGCCTGAGCAGGGGCTCCAGGGGGATGTCGGTCCACTCCGCCGCCAGCCGGAAGGACTCGCGGACCTCCTCGTACTCCTCGTAGAACTCGATGACACCGTCCGGCTCGTACTGGAACAGATTGGTACCGAAGATGGACGCGAGAGCCACAGGTCACCTCGACTGGCGTGGAACATGGGGGCACGACAGGGATCACCTGATGCTAGGCGCGAGATTCGAGTGACACTCCTAGTGCCGGTGAGGAAGGCCGCCGGCACTCCTGCGGGGACGCGGACCCCGTGGTTACAGTGCCGCCCATGCCTATCGGTTACCTGGTGACAGTGGTACTCGCTGGGTGCTTCGCGCTGTTCGCGCTCTCCCCGATACGCGGACACGGGCCCCTCGGCGTACTCAGTTACTACTTCGGCCTCGTCTTCAACGAGATCCCCTTCGTGGTCATCTACTGGCTCATGGGCGCGGCCCTCATCGCGGAAGCGCAGGACGACCTGCGCACCCCGCTCGGCTGGACCTCCTTCGGACTGAGCGTCCTGGTCGTCCTCGGCTACCTGGTGGTCGCCTGGCGCGCCCTGCCGGCGCGGGAACAGGTCCGCCGGTCCCTGGTCGAAGGGCTCGGCGCCGACTGGCGGGCCGAACTGCCGGCCGACTGGGCCTCGCGCCTCCGCGAACGCAGACCGTGGGCACGCATCCTGCTGTGGCCCTTCCCCTTCCGTGGGCGGAAGGTGGAACGTCTGGCCAACATCCCCTACGGCCCGGACGGTTGGCGCAACACCCTGGACGTCTACCGCAGGCCCGGTGGGGAGACCGGCCGACCGGTGCTGGTGTACCTGCACGGTGGCCGTTTCGTCAGCGGACGCAAGAACCGTGAGGCCCGACCGATCCTCCACCGCCTGGCCCGGCAGGGCTGGGTGTGTGTCAGCGCCAACTACCGCCTCAGCCCCGAGGCGGTCTTCCCCGACCACCTCGTCGACCTCAAGCGGGTCATCGCCTGGGCGCGGCAGCACGGCCACGAGTACGGGGCCGACGCCTCCACCCTGTTCGTGGCGGGCAGTTCGGCCGGCGGCCACCTGGCCGCGTTCGCGGGGCTGACCCCCAACGAACCCGTCTACCAACCCGACTTCGAGTCCGTGGACACCTCGGTGACCGGGGTGATCTCGCTGTACGGCTGGTACGGCAACGTCAACGGCGGCGAACGCGTCCCCTCCTCGCCCTTCGACCAGCTGCGACCGGACGCCCCGCCGTTCTTCGTCACCCACGGGGACCTGGACCCGCTGGTCTTGGTCGAGGGCGCGCGGGAGTTCGTCGGCGAGCTGCGACGGGTGTCCGACAACGTCGTGGTCTACGCGGAGCTGAGCGGGGCCCACCACTCCTACGACCTGTTCCACTCCCTACGGTGCGAGGCCGTGGTCGACGGGGTCGAGGCCTTCGTGAACTGGGCCCGCGCCCGGGAGGCCGCCCGCTGACACCCTCCCTGACGGCCACCGGCACACGGACTCCCTCCCGTGCTCCGGTGGCCGTTTCGCGGGTGAGGGGCCGTTGGGGCGGGCTGACCGTGTGGGTTTGTCGACTCGGGGACACGGCAATACGGGGACATGGGGACATGGGGACTCCCTCTCCTCCGGGCACGGCCCGCTCGGAGGCTCGGGCCGGTGGGGCGGCGCCCACCCGACGTACGCCTTCGGGGGCCTCAGGAACGTCGGGCCAACACGTGGGTGTCGAGGAAGCCGCGTTCCGACGCCGGATCGTGGAGCAGCCGGGCGAAGGGGATGAGTCCGGCGTCGGACAGCAGCTCGGCAAGGCGGTCCGCCGGCCAGCTGTAGGCGGGCGCCACCTTGTGGTCGAAGCGGACCGTGTCCGGTCCGTCGGTCCCGAAGCAGGAGACCAGGAGCAGACCGCCCGAGGCCAGGACGCGTGCCTGTTCGGTGAGTAGCCGTGGCAGCTCCTCCGGGGGCGTGTGGATCATCGAGTAGTGGGCCAGTACGCCACCGAGCGCGCTGTCCTCGAACGGCAGGGACTCCATCCGCGCCTCGTGGAAGCGGGAGGTCGGATGGGCCCGCCGCGCATGGGCGATCATGCCCGGCGACAGGTCGAGCCCGAGGGTGTCCAGGCCGTGTTCGTCCAGCAGGGCCGTCAGATGTCCGGGCCCGCACCCGACGTCCGCTGCCCGTGGGTTGCCCGTCGCCCGTACCAGTTCGGCGAAGGTGCCGATCATGGCCCGGGAGAACGGGCGTGTCTCCAACTGGTCCGAGAACAGCGAGGCGTACAACGCGACGACGCCGTCGTAGGCCCTCCGGGTCTCGTCCTGGTGTTCCGTCACAGGCCGGACCCTATAGCCGGACGGGTCATCGATCTCGTGGTGGACCGGGGTGAGCCGACGGACGCGGCCCGGAGTGCGGGGGCCGCAGGCGTCGGGGCGGTGACGGTCGTGGACGCGAGGGCCGTGGAGTGCGCGACGGGGTGCCGTGGCGACGGCCTACGGAGGGTCCGTGGGCCCGTCGATCCTCGTGGGTCGTGGCAGAGGCGGGTGGGTGGACCGCCTGAGGGAGGACGGACGGGACCTGGGGTGACCTGGGTGTTCCCCGGCCCCTGTCGAACCCGAACACTTCCGGCCTTCACCGCCGTCGCCACCAGCCTCGTTGACCACCGCCGACTCGCCAGGGTTCGGCTGGTGACGCGGTACGAGGTGCGGCACACCACTCCACGCGTGTCGGGGTGAAACCCGCGGTATGGAGCCGGAGTCGGGGCGGGGCCGCTCCGGCTGGGGCTGGGGTGCTTCGCCCCCGACCTCTTCCCGGCCCGGGGACCTGCCTCGCGAGGCCGCCTTGGCGCCCCCGGTCGGCGGACCCGGCGTCGTCCTCGGTTCGCGGCACGCCTCGGTGCACGCGCACCTGTCGCGCTGTTACCGCTCGCTGACGCGTCCGCGCGATGCCTCAGCACCGGTGCGGCGCTGGTGGGGGGGCGGCGGATGTGCGCCCTGGCCGTCAGTCCATGCCCTTCTTGCCCGGCGTCCAGAACGGCTTGGTCAGGACCGCGCGCCGGTCCCACCCCGCTTCCCGGAGCACCCGCCGCACCGCTTGTACGTCCCGTGCCTCCCCGGCGACATACGCGATCCCACCGGGTTCGGGGGCGAGACGCCGTACCGCGTCCGGCAGGGACGTCTCACCCCGGAGTACCCATTCGAGCCGGTCGCCGCCCGCCAGGGGCAGCCGGTCCGCAGCGGTCGCCGTCTCGACACACCCGGATACGACGGCTTTCCGGGGCAGCGCCGCGAGCATCGCACCGAAGGCGACCGAGGCCGTCTCGTCGCCGACGAAGAGGTGGCGGACGGCGTCGGGGCGTAGCGTGAACGTGCCCTCGGGACGCCGTAGTCGCACCTGTTCGCCCGGTGCGACGGTGCGGCCCCATCGGGCGCCCGGTCCGTTCGCGGCGTGGTCCAGTACGCACAACTCGACGCCGCCGGACGGGTCGTAGTGCCAGATCGAGTACGTACGCAGGGTGAGTCCGCCGACCAGGACGCGCACCTGCTGCCCTGGCTGGACCTCCAGACCGGCCAGTTGTTCACCCTCGATGCGCAGCCGACGCATCCGGGCGGTGACCTGCTCGGCCTCGGTGACGGTGCCGCGTACCGTCAGAAGATCGAGGACGGGGTTCGGGACAGCGGGCATGAGGGGCTCCTCAACGGGGCGGGTTGTCGTGCTCAGCGGGTGGTCGACCGCGACAGTGCCTGGGTGGGATGGTGTCGCCGTGACCGGAGGCGGGCCCCTGGCGCGGCGGGAGCGAGGCCGGCACGCCGAGGGTGGGGACCGGCCTGGCCAGTGGCCAGCGGGCACACGTCCGGTACCCGGTCGCGCGGCGCGGTGCCGCACCGTCAGGCGAACACCGGGCCGTGCTCAGGCGTTGACGGTCGCCAGGATGTCGGGGTCGTAGTGCTTGGCGTAGGCGTTCTCGACGCCCACGAGGATTTCGACGATCTCGAAGTAGTGGTCCCAGAACGGCGTCTCGCGCAACGCCTCGACGGTCAACTGGAAGGACTCGTGATCGCGCGCCTCCCAGACCCAGATGTCGGTGACGCGGGCCGTGTAGAACTCGGTGTCGAAGTAGCGCCAACGTACGTTTTCGGCCTGGTCCTTGATGGCGGGCAGAACGTTCTCCTGGAAGGCGGTGACGCGCTCCGGCACGGACAGCTCCAACCAGGCACGGTTGGTCTTGAGGAGCATGAACGCGGTGACGGCGGGCTCGAAGTCGGACATGGAGGATCTCCTCGCAGGGGGCTGGATGGTGGTCACGATGCGGTGCCGTAGGCCCTCGACCAGGCCGGGACGGTCAGACCCCAGTGGGGAACCCGCGCGTGCGGGCGCCCATGGCTCCCGCGACGAAGACGCGCACGACTTTCCCTCACCAGTTTCGGTTCACCGTGAATCGAAACCCTAGGTGGTATCGGTACACGGTGTCTAGTTATTCGGTGGCCAAGGGCCAGTCAGCCCGTCTCGCTACGATGGCGCGATGATCCAGGTGAAGGGCCGCGGCGGTCGGCCCCGCAGCGAGCAGGCGCGCCAGGCCGTCCTGCACGCCGTCGACGATCTGTTGGTCGAGGTCGGCTACGCGGCCCTGACCATGAAGGGCATCGCCACGCGGGCGGGCGTCGGGCGGCAGACGGTCTACCGCTGGTGGTCGACGAAGGCGGAGATCCTCTTCGAGGCGTGTGTGGACGACGCCGAGGAGGAACTCGCCGTCGCGCCATCGCCCACCCCCCTCGCCGAGATCACGACCTACCTCGACGCGCTGGTGCGCTTCCTCGCCCACTCGCCAGCAGGAGCCGGCTACCGCGCTCTGATCGCCGCCGCGCAGCACGATCCGGCGGTGAAACGGTTGATCGCGACCAAGGACGTTCTCGGCGCCAGCGCGAGTGCCGTCCTGAACCGCGTGGACCCGGCCCGGCCGGCCGACGACCAAGCGATCGACCGGCTGATCGGACCGGCCTTCTTCTGGATCATGAGCGGGCGCGACCCGGCGCGACTCGACACCCACGAGCTGGCACGAAGCTTCCTCCGTGGCCTTGGGCCTGAGGAGTCCTGAAGGCGAGCCCGTCATGCCGCTCCCGGCCACGCGGCGGCGGCCGTCATCGGTGTGTCCGAAACGACGTCAACGCGCCGCTCCGGTAGGGGCGGCAAGGCGCGCGCTCGCCCAGTGAAACCAGGTCCTCGATCCCCGCGACAACCGGCCTACGCGATCCCCGCGCTTCGCCCTCTGGCCCGACGAACCCTCCCGTCACCACCGTGCCGGACTCCACAACCTGCCGCGTGTGCCCTCCGGTTCGGGGAACCGGGCAGGACCACCCGTCGAACGGAGCCCGGGGGGTGTCGTCCGGCCCCCGGGAGGTCAGTGAGCGCGTTCCGGTGTCGTGCCCCGTGGGACAGCGCGAGGTGGGGGAGAAGTCCGATACGGCGCGGCGGTCCACGGCGACCACGAGCCGAGCTGCGGGGCGCGCGGTGACACCCCGAGCGAGCCTCGCGGTGATCCGAACGACACGTCCTGGTCGTAGGCCTAGTGCAGGGCGGCGACGGCGGCGCGGAGGGCGTCCACCACCCGGTCGACCGCCGGGTCGGACAGCTGAGGTCCGACCGGCAGGCTGAGCACCTCGTCCGCGAGCCGCTCGGAGCGGGGTAGCCCCTCCGGTCCGACCAGGGCCTGCTCGGCGTAGGCCGGGGTGCGGTGCACCGGTACCGGGTAGTGCACCCGGGTCTCCACCCCGGAGGCCTTCATGTGCTCCTGTACGGCGTCCCGTTGAGGCAGCCGCAGCACGTACTGGTGCCAGACGTGCTCGGCCTCCGGCGCGACCGTGGGCAGGGTGACGCTGGGGAGGTCGCCCAGGGTCTTGGTGTAGTGTCGGGCGATCTCCGCACGGCGGGCGTTCCACTTGTCCAGATAGCGCAGTTTCACCCGGAGTACGGCGGCCTGCATCTCGTCCAGGCGGGAGTTGGTGCCCATGATGCGGTGGTCGTAGCCCTGCCGGGCGCCGTAGTTGCGCAACAGCCGCAGCCGGTCGGCCAGTTCGCCGTCGTTGGTGACCACGGCGCCCCCGTCGCCCAGGGCGCCGAGGTTCTTCCCCGGGTAGAGGCTGAAGGCCACGGTGTGGCCGCTGCCCACCCGGCGGCCCCGGTGGCGGGCGCCGTGGGCCTGGGCGGCGTCCTCCACCACGGCCAGCCCGTGTTCCCGGGCGAACGCTCCCACCTCGTCCAGGTCCACCGGATGCCCGTACAGGTGCACCGGGATGACCGCCCGGGTGCGGGGGGTGCGGGCCCGCTCCAACTGGTGGACGTCCAGCAGGAAACCGCCCTCGGCCGGCTCCACGGGCACCGGTCGGGCGCCGGTGGCGGACACCGCGAGCCAGGTGGCGATGAAGGTGTGCGAGGGGACCAGCACCTCGTCGCCCGGGCCCACGCCGTGGGCTCGGAGCCCCAGCTCCAGGGTGTTGAAGCCGCTGCTGGTGCCGACGCAGTGGGTGTTCTCGCAGTACTCGGCGAACTCCTCCTCGAAGGCGGCGAGTTCGGGCCCCAGGACGTACCAGCCGGAGCGGGCGACCCTCAGCAGGGCCTCCTCGATCTCCCGCTGTACGCCCTGGTGCAGCTCGCGGACCTCGAAGAAGGGCACCGGCCTCATGTCAGGCCCCGCGCGTCGTTGAGGAACTCGGTGTACTCCCGGTAGTAGTCGGCCTCGTCGTAGTGCTCCGAGGCGAGGACCAGGCAGACGCCGTCAGCGGAGAAGTCGGTCAGGTCACGCCAGACCATGGGGCCGACGTACAGGCCGGTGCCGGGATCGTCCAGGTGGTACGAGCGCTTCTGGAAACCGTCGTCCACCGACACCGTGAAACTGCCGTGGGCGGGCAGGAACAACTGCTCCAGGGAGCGGTGGGCGTGCGCGCCCCGGGCGGTGCCGTCACGGAGGTCGTGGAGGTAGTACACCCGCCGGATGGGGAAGCCGGCGGTCCACTCCGACTCGACGATCGAGAGACTGCCGCGCTCGTCGTGGTGCTGCTCCAGGGGGATCAGCCGGCAGGGCTTGACCCGGCCGACCGGGGTGTCGGTCGTGCTCGCCACCATCGTGGTCTCTCCTCGTTCCGCCGTGTGCCGGCGTGGTGTGGCTGCTCGGTCCTACGGGATCACTGCCGTGTGTCGTCCGTGGTCTCGTACCCGGCTCGTCGTGTCACCTCCCCGCCCCGTGCGACGGCGGTCTGGATCACCTGGCAGATCACCGCGATGTCCTCGGCCGAGACCATGGGGCCGGTGGGGAGGGCAAGCAGTCTGCCGCACAGCGACTCGGCCGCCGGCAGGGAGGGGGTCTGCGGGTGCCGGTACGGGCTCATCAGGTGCAGCGGCTCGAAGAAGTACGGCTTGGCGAGGATGTTCTCCGCGCCCAGTACCCGCAGCAGCAGGTCCCGGTCCAGACCGGCCTCTCCGGGTTCGACGGTGACCATCAGGTAGTGGTGGTTGTTGCGGTGCCGCCAGTCGTAGTCGAGGACGTGCACCCCGGGGATCTCGGCCAGCGCCGCCAGGTAGGCGTGGTGGTTGGCCCGGTTGTGGGCCACGATCTCGTCGAGGGACTCCAGCGAGGTGAGGCCCATGGCCGCCGAGGCCTCGCTCATCTTGCCGTTGGTGCCCACCATGCCGACGCTGCCGTTGTCGTAGAAACCGAAGTTGCGGGCGCTGCGCAGGCGTTGGGCCAGCGCGTCGTCGTCGGTGACGATGGCGCCGCCCTCGAAGCTGTTGACCACCTTGGTGGCGTGGAAGCTGAAGACCTCGGCGTCCCCGAATCCGCCGATCGGCTCGTCGAGGTGGGTGCAGCCCAGGGCCGGGGCGGCGTCGAAGTACAGCCGCACCTCCGCGTCCTGCGCGTACTTCTCCAGCCGCCGTACGTCACAGGCCTGGCCCCACAGGTGCACCCCCACGATGGCGCGGGTGCGGGGAGACAGGCGGCGGCCCATGTCCGCCACGTCGATCAGCCCGGTGACCGGGTCGACGTCGCAGAAGACCGGGCGCAGCCCCCGCCAGGCGGCGGCGTGGGCCGTCGCCGGGAAGGTCAGCGCCGGCATCAGCACCTCGTCCCCCGGTTCGCCGGCGGTCGCCTCGTCGCCGATGAGGAGCTGGAGGCCCACGGTGGCGTTGCACACCGACACGCAGTGGCGGGTGCCGGCCATCTCGGCCACCCGGGCCTCGAACTCCAGGGACAACGGGCCCATGTTGGACAGCCACTCGCTGTCCAGGGCACGGTTGAGCCGGTCCAGGAAGCGTCGCCGTTCGCCCTGGTTGGGCCGGCCGACGCGGCGGTCGTGGACGAACGCCGGGGCGCCGCCCAGCAGCGCGAGGTCCTCTATGCCAGCCTTCACCGTGACACCCCCACCTCAGACCTGACGCCGGTAGGCCCGGATCGCCAGCGGAGCGAACACCAGGGTCATCCCCGCCGTCCAGGCCAGCGTCAGCCACACCGAGTCGCCCAGCGGTCCGCCGGAGACCAGCGCCCGCAGGGCGGTGGTGGCGTGCGAGACGGGGTTGACGTCGGCCCAGGCCTGGAGCCAGCCGGGCATGGTGGTGGTCTGGACGTAGACGTTGCTACCGAAGGTCAGGGGGAACAGCAGCACCCCGCTGAAGAGGTAGACCGTGGCCGCCGAGCGGGACACCAGGCCCACCAGCATCGACAGCCAGGCCAGGCCGCTGCCGAAGACCAGTGCCAGCAGCAGTCCGCCCGCCGCCTGGGGGATGCCGGTCTTGACCTTGAAGCCCTGGAGGGCGCCGATGATCAGCAGGGTCACCAGGCCGGTCGCCACCCGCACCAGGGTGCCCAGCATGTGGCCGACCAACGGGGCGATACGGGCGATGGGCAGGGATCGCAGTCGGTCGAACACCCCGTTGGTGATGTCCTGGTTGAGGCCGGACCCGGTGGCGAGCACCGCGAACACCGAGGACTGCACGATCAGACCCGGCAGGGCGAACTGCAGGTAGGTGCCGGTGTCGCCGGAGATGGCACCGCCGAAGACGTACACCAGCAGCGCGATCATCATCAGCGGCTGCACCACCGCGAAGCCCATGATCTCGCCGGGGTTGGACTTCAGGTGCAGCAGGTTGCGTCCGCACAGGGTCAGGCAGTGCTTGGCGACGGTCACCGGGCCCAGGCGGTGCTTGTGTGGCGCGTACCGGTGGCGGCCCCGGGGACCGCGCTTCCGCTTCTTGGGCGCGGCGGCGTAGTCGACGGTGGTCATTCGCTCCCCCGATCCGGTGTCTGCGCGTCGGCCCGCGCGGCGCCCTTCCTGGGAGCGAAGCCCGGGGGTACGGCGTCCTCGATGACCGGTTCCCCGGGTTCGGCGCCCTCGCCGGCCTTCGCCTCACCCTCGGGGCCGTCGGCCTGTCCGTCCTCGGCCTGTTGGGCCTCCTGGGACTTGCGGCGCCGGCCGGTCAGGGACAGGAAGACCTCGTCCAGACTGGGCTGGCGCAGGGCCAGTTCGCTCACCTCGATGTCCGCCTCGTCCAGGCGACGCAGCACCATGCCGGGCAGGGCGGTGTCGTTGACCCGCACCAGCAGCCGCTTGCCCTCGGGCACCGGGCGGGAGCCGCTGAGGTCGGCCACGATCTGCGAGGTCTTCTCCAGCATGTTCTCGTCGGCGGGGACGATCTCCAACGACTGGCGGTCGATCTTCGCCTTCAGCTCCTCCGAGGTGCCCCGGGCGATGGTCACCCCCTCGTCGATCACCACGATGTCGTCGGCGAGCTGGTCGACCTCCTCCATGTACTGGGTGGTCAGCAGCACCGTGGAACCGGCGTCCACCAGTCCCCGTACGGTCTCCCACATCTCCAACCGGCTCTCCGGGTCGAGCCCGGTGGTGGGCTCGTCCAGGTACAGCACGGCAGGGTCACCGACCAGGCTCACCGCCAGGTCCAGCCGGCGGCGCATACCGCCGGAGTAGGTCGAGGCCTTCCGCGCGCCGGCGTCCGACAGCCGGAACTGCTCCAGCAGGTCGTCCGCGCGCTTCTTCGCCCCCGCGCGGGACAGGCCCAGCAGCCGTCCGACCATGGTGAGGTTCTGTAGGCCGGTCAACTCCTGGTCCACCGAGGCGTACTGGCCGGTCAGACCGATGATCTTGCGTACCTCGTGCGGGCGTTGGGCCACGTCGTGGCCGCACACCCGGGCGATGCCGCCGTCCGGCCGCATCAGCGAGGCGAGGATGCGTACGGCCGTGGTCTTGCCGGCGCCGTTGGGCCCCAGCACCCCGAGGATCGTGCCCTCCTCGGCCTGCAGGTCCAGCCCGTTGAGGGCGGTGACCTTGCCGAACCGTTTGACCAGTCGCTGGGTCTCGATCGCGTAGCTCATGGAGCGTCCACCCCATTTCCCCCGTTCACTGCCGGTGTGAGGTGCTCAGGGCCGCTCCTCATGGGGTCTCCGTGGTCGGTCGTACGGGCCAGGGCGCCCAGGACGGCGGACCGCTGGGCGGCTCCCGCAGCCAGCGGTCGACCACCAGGGCGGCCCGGGACGGCCCGCCCTCGGCGAGCAGGTGCGTCCGCAGCAGGGCGACCTGCCGGCGGATGTCCGGGTCGCTGGCGATCTCCTCCATGGTGGCCCGGAGTTGCGCGGGGGTGAGGGTGTCGCCGGGGAGGGTACGGCCGATGCCCAACTCCTCGACCCGTCGCCCGTTGACCTTCTCCTCCGGGGTGAAGGCGATGATCACCATCGGCTTGCCGTGGTACAGGGCCTGGAGCATGGTGCTGATCCCACCGTGGCAGCTGACCGCGTCCACATGGGGCAGCACGGTGTGGAACGGCACCCACTCGTGCATCTCCAGGTGGCTGCCCCGCGGAGGGTCGGCCGGCAGTCCACCCCGGCCGACGGCCACCACCGCGTGCCACCCACCCTCGGCGAACGCCTCTTCGGCGGCCCGGAAGAAGTCGCGGTGGTCGTTGACCTCGGTGCCCAGGGTGACCAGCGCGCAGCGCCGGGCCGTGGCCGGCCGCTGCCAGGAGCCGGTGCCCGGCAGCTCGGCCGGGAGGCTGTGGCCGACGAACTCGAACCGCTCGTCGAAGGACTCCCCGGCCGGCTGGAACGCCCGGGGGAGCAGCACGAGGTTGCGGTCGTCGTAGTTGCGCAGGTAGGTCCACACCGCGTCGGGGTCGAGGCCCTCCTCGGCGAGGTGGCCGGCCACCAGGTCGATGCACTGCTGCACGTGGTCGGTGGCGCCGTCGAAGACCTCCAGCGCCAGCGAGTACTTCTCGTTGCTGGCGATGTACGGGTAGAGCTGGGCGGTCGGCCGGTCCCAGCGCAGTGCCGCCGTACGCGCGGTGAAGAAGCTCTCCAGGTCGTACAGCAGCAGGTCGGGCACGTCGTCGGCGAGCGCCTCCAGGGTGCGCGGGAGGATCACCTCCATCGACTCGCGGAGGTGGTCCAGCCCCATGGCGCCGATGTCCTCGCCGGTGACCGCCCCGCTGCCGAGCCGGCCCCGCCGCGAGGGGTACGTCACCGCCCGGGCCCCGGCGTCGGTCACCGAGTCGGCGAACGGCTCGTCCAGGACGTAGGTGACCCGGTGGCCCATGGCGACCAGGCAACGGGTCATCTCCAGCGTCGGGTTGACGTGCCCGAAGCCGGGAAAGACGAAGATCGCCACATGCTTCATCGCGGCCCCCCGCCGGTTACCGCGACGCCGCGGGTTCGCCGAGCCGCTCTCGGATCACGGCGAGGACGTCCGCCGCGTGCTCGGTGAGGTAGAAGTGGCCCCCCGGGTACATCCGCAGGTCGAACTCCCCCTCGGTGTGCTCCTCCCAGGCGGCCACCTCGTCCGGGCTCGCCTTGGGGTCGTCCTCGCCGGACATCGCGGTGATGGACGCCTTGAGCCGCACGCCGGGCGGACACTCGTAGGTCTCCGCGGCGCGGTAGTCGTTGCGGATCGCCGGGAGGACCATCCGCAGCAACTCCTCGTCCCCGAAGATCCGTTGGTCGGTTCCGCTCAGTTTCCGCACGTCCGCGATCAGCCCGTCGTCGTCCCGCTCGTGGACCCGCTCGTGGCGGTAGCGGGAGGGGGCCCGGCGGCCGGAGGCGAACAGTCGCAGCGGCTGGTGGCCGGTGCGCTCCAGACGTACCGCGACCTCGAACGCCAGCGAGGCGCCCATGCTGTGGCCGAACAGCGCGAAGGGGCGGTCGACGGACTCCCGGACCACCCGCGCCACCTGGTCGGCCAGTTCGGGGATGTTGTCGACCATCGGCTCGCGGTGGCGTTCCTGCCTCCCGGGGTACTGGACCGCGAGCACCTCGACGTGGGGACTCAGGGCCTGCGCCACCGGCCGGTAGAAGGGGGCCGAGCCGCCCGCGTGGGGCAGACAGATCAGCTGGATGGCTGCCTCGTCGCTCGGGAAGAAGCGCCGAATCCACGTGTCGGTGTCGTTCATCCTTGCCTCTCTGGTAGCGGCCACGGACCAGCATGTCGGCTCTGACGTGCCACGGGGCGTGAGGTCGGCGGGGATCTGAGTGAACACCTAGAGAGGAACCTGCCTTCTATGTCCCCTTCCTGGGGCCGTGTTCCTCTGTACACGACGCCACGGGCAGAGATCCGGTCGCACGGCCGGAAACGGAGCGCACCACGACTCACGAACCGGAGAGAGACTCCTATGTCGCCAACGACCGGACCCGGGGTTCTCCGTCACGAAGACTCCCGGTTGACCGAGCGCCTCGCGGAGTCGGCACGTGCCACCGAAGGCGTCGCCACCAGTCAGGCCGAGTTCGACAAGTGGTTCGACGACCGGTGCGCGAGCCAGTCCCAGCAGGTCACGCCGATACCGTTCGGTGAGATGCGCAACTGGTCGTTCGCCGAGGGCACCGGCAACCTGGTCCACGACAGCGGACGGTTCTTCTCCGTGGCGGGACTGGACGTACGGGTGGACCGGGGACCGGTACGGGAGTGGTCGCAGCCGATCATCCTGCAACAGGAGATCGGCCTGCTGGGCATCGCGGTACGGGAGATCGACGGGGTGCTGCACCTGCTGATGCAGGCCAAGACCGAGCCCGGCAACCCCAACGGGGTGCAGCTGTCACCCACCGTCCAGGCCACCAAGAGCAACTACACCGGGGTGCACCAGGGCCGCCACGTGCCCTACCTGGAGCACTTCGTCGACGTACGCCCCGGCGGGGTGATCGCCGACGTCCTCCAGTCCGAGCACGGCGCCTGGTTCTACCGCAAGCGCAACCGCAACATGGTGATCGAGGTCGGCCCCGAGGTGGAGGCCGGCGAGGACTTCTGCTGGCTGACCCTCGGTCAGGTGCAGCGGCAACTGGCGATCAGCCACCGGGTCAACATGGACGCCCGCACCGTGCTGTCCTGTCTGCCCGGCCCCGAGCTGGGCAGCGGGGTGCACACCAGCACCGAGCTGCTGAACTGGATCACCACCCACCAGGCGATGCCCGACGTGGAGACCTCGGTGGTCGGACTGGACGGGCTCGCCGGCTGGCGGCGCGACGAGGAGCGCATCTCCCACGAGTCGGGGGCCTTCTTCAGCGTCCGGGCGGTGGACGTGGTCGCCAACAGCCGCGAGGTGTCCGGCTGGACCCAGCCGCTGATCGAGCCCCACGGACTCGGGGTGGTCGCGTTGCTGGTCAAGCGGTTCGACGGGGTGCTGCACGCCCTGCTGCGGGCCCGGATCGAGCCCGGGTACATCGACGCCATCGAGCTGGCACCGACGGTGCAGGGCACCCCGGAGAACTACGCCGGCTTCCCGGAGGAGGAACGTGAACCCTTCCGGGAGGTGGAACGCCGACTGGCCCAGGACCGGGTGCTGTTCGACGCGGAGATGTCCGAGGAGGGTGGGCGCTTCTACCACTCGCGCAGTCGCTATACGATCATCGAGGTCGGCGCGGAGTACCCGGACCAGGAGCCGCCCGGCTTCCGTTGGGTGACCGTCCCCCAGCTCGCCTGGCTGCTACAGCACCGGCACTACCTGAACGTACAGGCCCGCAGCCTGGTGGCCTGCCTGCGCGCGGTCACCGGCTGACAGGTCACGGGCTCGGTGTGCGTGTCCGCCGTCGCCGACGCCGCCCCCCATGCCAAGTGGCGCGGACACATCAAGATCGCGGAGTAGGCGGGAGCACTACGACCCATGGACATGGCTCAGGTCCCTGACTCGGGCAACGGCCACCGCAACGAGCCGGTCGCCATCGTGGGACTGTCCTGCAGACTCCCCAAGGCCCCCGACCCCTCGGCCTTCTGGAAGCTGCTGTGTGACGAGGTCAGCGCCATCACCGAGGTGCCCGAAGGGCGCGAGCCCGCCGGGGGCCGCTGGGGCGCCTTCCTGGACCGGGTGGAGGAGTTCGACGCCGACTTCTTCGGCGTCACCCCCCGCGAGGCGGCCGTACTGGACCCCCAGCAGCGGCTGATGCTGGAACTAGTGTGGTCCGCCCTGGAGGACGCCCGCACCGTTCCCGCCACCCTGCGCGGCAGCGCCACCGGGGTGTTCGTCGGCGCCATGCGCGACGACTACGCCCTGCTGCTGAGCCGCGCCGGCCAGAGCGGTCGCGCGGAGGTCAACCACCACGCGATGACCGGCGTCAGCCGGGGCCTGATCGCCAACCGCGTCTCCCACTTCCTCGGACTGCGCGGCCCCAGCATGGTCATCGACGCCGGCCAGGCGTCCTCCCTGGTCGCCGTGCACAACGCGGTACGGAGCCTGCAGCGGGGCGAGAGCCGGCTCGCCGTGGCCGGCGGCGTCAACCTCCACCTGGCGGCCGAGACCGCCACCCTGGCCGAGGAGTTCGGCGGCCTCTCCCCGGACGGCCACTGCTACACCTTCGACGCCCGCGCCAACGGCTTCGTCCGTGGTGAGGGCGGCGCCGTACTGATCCTGCGACCGCTGTCCGACGCCGTCGCCGCCGGCGACCGGGTCTACGGCGTCATCCGGGGCGGCGCGGTCAACAACGACGGCGGCACCGACGGGCTCACCGTCCCCAGCCAGAGCGCCCAGGCGGAGGTGCTGCGCCAGGCGTACGCCTCCGCCGACGTACCGCCCGCCGCCGTGGGGTACGTCGAACTGCATGGCACCGGCACCCCGGTGGGCGACCCGGTCGAGGCCACCGCCCTGGGCGAGGTCCTCGGCTCCGCCCGGGACGCCGACCAGCCCCTGCTGGTGGGGTCGGTCAAGACCAACCTCGGCCACCTGGAGAGCGCGGCCGGGGTCACCGGACTGGTCAAGGTGCTGCTGGCGCTGCGCCACGAACGGATACCCGCCAGCCTCAACTACGAGAGCGGCGCCCCCGAACTCCGGCTGGAGGAACGCCACCTGCGGGTCGTGGGGCAGGCCGTGGAGTGGCCCCACACCGACCGGCCCCGGGTCGCCGGGGTCAGCGCCTTCGGCATGGGCGGCACCAACTGCCACCTGGTCGTCGAGGAGGCCCCCACCCCCGAGACCCCGCTGCCCCTCCCGCCCCCGGAGCGGAGCACGCCCCCCGTCGTACTGCCCTGGGTGCTGTCGGGACGTACCGACACCGCGCTCCAGCAGCAGGCCGCCGCACTGGCCGAAGTCGTCCACGACGCCGACCCGGTGGACGTCGGCTGGTCCCTGGCCACCACCCGTACCCCCTTCGAGCGGCGCGCGGTGGTCACCGGAGACCACGGCCCGGGGCTGGCCGCCCTCGCCGACGGCGACCCCGCCGCCGGGGTGGTCTCCGGCGCGGCCGGACCGGTGGGCCTCACGGCCTTCGTCTTCCCCGGACAGGGGGCCCAGTGGGTGGGCATGGGGCGGGAGTTGCTGGCCGCCTCCGCCGTGTTCGCGGAAGGGGTGGCGGAGTGTGAGCGGGCGTTCGAGGGGCTGGTGGACTGGTCGCTGACGGAGGTGCTGCGGGGCGAGGGTGAGGCCGCCTCGCTGGAGCGGGTGGACGTGGTGCAGCCCGCCTCCTTCGCGGTGATGGTGTCGCTGGCGCGGCTGTGGCGGTCGTACGGGGTGGAACCGGACGCGGTGGTCGGCCACTCCCAGGGCGAGATCGCCGCCGCCTGTGTGGCGGGGACGCTGTCGTTGGAGGACGGCGCACGGGTGGTGTGCCTGCGTAGCAGGGCGATCGCGGAACTGGCCGACCCGGGGGCGATGGCGTCGGTGGACCTGCCGGCCGACGAGGCCGAGGCGTTGCTGGAGCCGTGGGCGGACCGCGCGGCGGTGGGTGTGGTGAACAGCCCCTCGCAGGTGGTGGTTTCGGGTGCCCCGGACGCTGTCGAGGCGGCGTTGGCCGAGTGCGAGCGGCGCGAGGTGCGGTGCCGTCGGATCGCGGTGGACTACGCCTCCCACTCCCCGGCCGTCGACGTCCTCCGGGACCGGCTGGCTGAGGAACTGGCCGGGATCACCCCCCGGGTGGGCCAGGTGCCCATGATGTCCTCGGTCACCGGCGACTGGGCCGACCCGCTGGCCCTGGGGGGCGCCTACTGGTTCACCAACCTCCGGCAGCGGGTGCGGTTCGCCGACGCCGTACGCCACCTCGCCGACGAGGACTACGGCGTGTTCGTGGAGTGCTCCTCCCACCCCGTGCTGGTGGCGGCGGTGCAGGCCACCTGCGAGGAGTCCGGCAACGAACCCGACGTCAGCGTGGGGTCCCTGCGCCGTGACGAAGGCGGCATGGACCGGTTGACCGCCGGGCTGTCCGAACTGTGGGTGCGAGGAGCCGACGTCGACTGGGAACAGGCCTTCGCCGACGCGCGACCGCGCACCGTCGACCTGCCCACCTACCCCTTCCAGCACCGCCGGCACTGGTTCGACACCGTTGCCGCCGACACCGACGAGACCACGGCCCACACCGCGCTGGTCCGACTGGCCGAGGCCGACCACGACGAACGCCCGCGCCTGCTGCGGGATGTGGTGCGCGCCCACGCCGCCGCCGTACTGGGCCACGGCGAACCCGAGGCGGTCGCCCCGGCCACCACCTTCAAGGACGCCGGCTTCGATTCCCAGTCCTCGCTGCAACTGCGCGGCAGGCTGTGCGAGGTGCTGAACCTCAGCCTGCCCAGCACCGTACTGTTCGACCACCCCACCCCGGACCGGCTCGCCCGCTGGCTGTCCTCCCGCCTGCCCACCACCCTCCAGGCGCCCCCCGCCCCCGAGCCCACCCCCGCACCCGACCGCACCCCGGCCCAGGCCACCGACCGCGACACGGCCGAACCCGTCGCCATCGTCGGCATGGGCTGCCGGCTGCCCGGGGGAGTACGGGGGCCGGAGGACCTGTGGCGCCTGGTACTGGACGGCACCGACGCCATCTCCGCCTTCCCCACCGACCGTGGCTGGGACCTGGGCCGCCTCTTCGCCGACTCCGAACAACCCGGAGGCTCCAGCGTCGACCAGGGCGGGTTCCTCTACGACGCCGGCGACTTCGACGCCGAGTTCTTCGGTATCTCGCCCCGCGAGGCGTTGGCGATGGACCCCCAGCAGCGGCTGCTGCTGGAAACCTCATGGGAGGCGCTGGAGCGGGCCGGCATCGACCCCTCGACCCTGACCGACACCCCCACCGGGGTGTTCGTCGGCGCCATGGCCCAGGAGTACGGCCCCCGGCTGCACGAGGCCAGCGACGGTGTCGAGGGCTTCGCCCTGACCGGCACCACCAACAGCGCCCTGTCCGGCCGCATCAGCTACGTCCTCGGACTCCAGGGCCCCTCCCTGACCGTCGACACCGCCTGCTCCGCCTCCCTGGTCGCCCTGCACCTGGCGGTACGCGCCCTGCGGTCCGGCGAGTGCACCCTCGCCCTGGCCGGAGCCGCGACCGTGATGGCCCGCCCCGGCATCTTCGTGGAGTTCAGCCGACAGCGCGGCCTGGCCCCCGACGGCCGCTGCAAGGCCTTCGCCGACGACGCGGACGGCACCGGCTGGTCCGAGGGCGTGGGCAGCCTCGTACTGGAGCGGCTGTCCGACGCCCGCCGCAACGGCCACCCCGTACTGGCCGTCCTCTCCGGGACGGCCGTCAACTCCGACGGCGCCAGCAACGGGCTGACCGCCCCCAACGGCCCCTCCCAGCAGGCCGTGATCCGCCAGGCGCTGGCCGACGCCGGGGTACGCCCCGAGCAGGTCCACGCGGTGGAGGCACACGGCACCGGCACCACCCTCGGCGACCCCATCGAGGCCTCCTCCCTGATCGAGGTCTACGGCAGCGCCCACAGCGCCCAACAACCCCTGTGGCTGGGCTCGTTGAAGTCCAACATCGGCCACGCCCAGGCCGCCGCCGGTATGGCCGGCGTCATCAAGACCGTGCTGGCCCTCCAACACCAGACGCTGCCCCGCACCCTGCACGTGCGCACCCCCAGCCAGCACGTGGACTGGTCGGACCAGACCGTACGGCTCCTCACCGAGCCGGTGCCCTGGCCCACCGGGGACGAGCCCCGCCGGGCCGGCGTGTCCGCCTTCGGCGTCAGCGGCACCAACGCCCACGTCATCCTCAGCGAGGCGCCCCAACCGGACCAGGCCGAGCCCACCCCCGTCGAGCAGGAGTCCGGCCCCCTGCCGTTCGCCCTCTCCGCCCGCAGCCCACGGGCCCTCGGCGAGCAGGCCCGACGGCTCCGCGCCGCCCTACGCCGCGAGGGCGCCCCACGACTGGCCGACGTCTCCCACACCCTGGCCCACCACCGCGCCCACCTGCCCCACCGGGCGGTGATCATCGCTGACGGCACCGCCGAGCTGGACCCGGCGCTGGCGGCGCTCGCCGAGGACGGCGAACACGCCTCCCTGCTGACCGGCACCCCGGCCGGGGACGACCCCCTGGGCCGCCCGGTGTTCGTCTTCCCCGGCCAGGGCGGCCAGTGGCAGGGGATGGCGGTGGAACTGGCCGGTTCCTCGCCGGTGTTCGCGGAGGCGTTGGCCGAGTGTGAGGCGGCGCTCGGCGAGTTCGTGGACTGGTCCCTGTCGGAGGTGCTGCGGGGCGAGGGTGGTGACGCCAACCTGGAGCGGGTGGACGTGGTCCAGCCCGCCCTGTTCGCGGTGATGGTGTCGTTGGCGCGGTCGTGGCGGTCGTTCGGGGTGGAGCCCGGGGCGGTGGTGGGTCACTCGCAGGGCGAGATCGCCGCCGCGTGTGTTGCCGGCGCGCTGAGCCTGCGCGACGCCGCCCGGGTGGTCTGCCTGCGCAGCCGCACCCTGCTGGGCCTGGCCGGGCAGGGCACCATGGCCTCGGTCTCCCTGCCGGCGGCCGAGGTGGCCGAACTGATCCGGCCCTGGGGCGACCGCATCTCGCTGGCGACCCACAACGGCCCGAGCACCGTGGTGGTCTCCGGCCAGACCGAGGCCGTGGCCGAACTGCTCGCCCAGTGCGAGCAGCGCGCCATCCACGCCCGGGGCATCCCCGTGGACTACGCCTCCCACTCCGCCCACGTCGAGTCACTGCGCGACGAACTCGCCGAACTGCTCGCCCCGGTCACCCCCCGGCGCGCCGACGTCCCCTTCTACTCCACCGTCACCGCAGGCGTGCTGGACGGCACCGAACTCACCGGCGACTACTGGTACCGCAACCTGCGCGGCACCGTCCGCTTCGAGGAGGTCACCCGACTCCTCGCCCAGGACGGCCACCGCGTCTTCGTGGAGACCGGCCCCCACCCCACCCTGGGCATCGCCGTCCAGCAGACCCTGGAGGACGCCGGCGTCCGCGACGGAGCCACCCTCGGCTCGCTGCGCCGCGACGAGGGCGGCCTCGACCGGTTCCTGCGCGCCCTGGGCGAGGCCCACTGCCTCGGCCTGCGCCCCCGCTGGTCCACCCTCCTGGACCGCCACCAGCCTCGTACCGTCGACCTGCCCACCTACCCCTTCGAACGGCGCCGCTACTGGTGGACGCCGCCTGCCCCCCGCCCCGAGGACGCCGCCGCACCGACGCCGGCCGACGGCGCGGCCTCCTGGCGTTACGACGTCACCTGGCGCCCCCTGCCCGAACCGGACGCCCAGGTGCCCGGCGGCAGTTGGCTGGTACTCACCGACACCGTCGAGGACGAGCCCCAGCGGCAGGTCCTGGCCGCCCTGCGCGACGCCCGGGTGGACGTACTCCACCGCCCCCTGCCCGAGCGGACGCCCCGGGCGCTCCGTGAGGCCCTGGCGGACACCGGAACCGTCGACGGGGTGCTGTGCCTGCTCACCCCCGCCGAGGGAGTCGGGCCCGCCACCCAGGTCGAGGCCCTCGGCGGACTGCTGCGCGCCGCCGAGGACAGCGGACTACAGGCCCCGGTGTGGTGCGCCACCCAGGGCGCGGTCCGTACCGGCCCCTCCGACGCCCCGCCCGACCTGAGCCAGGCCGCGCTCTGGGGCGCCGGACGGGCCGCCGCCCTGGAGCACCCCGACCGCTGGGGCGGCCTGATCGACCTGCCCACCCGCTGGGACAGCCGGTGTGGGGAGCGACTGGTCGCCCTGCTGGCCCGAGCCGGTGACACGCCCGGGCAGGTGGAGGACCAGGTAGCCGTCCGGGCCTCGGGAGTGCTGGCCCGGCGCCTGGTACGCGCCAGCCGGGGCCCCGCCCAGGACACCTTCACCCCCCGGGGCACCGCCCTGATCACCGGGGGCACCGGCTCCCTGGGGACGCGCCTGGCCCGCTGGCTGGCCGAACAGGGCGCCCCCCGGGTGCTGTTGGCCAGCCGCCGGGGCGGCACCCCCGAATCCGCCGCCCTCGCCGAGGAGTTGGCGGAGCAGGGCACCGAGGTGGTCACCGTCGCCTGTGACACCACCGACCGGGACGCCCTCGCCACGCTGCTCGCGGACATCGGTACCGAGCAGCCCCTCAGCTCCGTCTTCCACGCGGCCGGGGCCGTCGCCCTGGGCCGGCTGGACGAGGTGGACGCCGAGGAGACCGGCACCGTACTCGGCGCCAAGGTGGACGGCGCCGTCCACCTCGACGAACTGCTCGCGGACACCCCGCTCGACGCCTTCGTCCTGTTCTCCTCCATCAGCGGCACCTGGGGGGTGGCCGACCACGGCACCTACGGCGCCGCCAACGCCTGCCTGGACGCCCTCGCCCAACGCCGCCGCGCCGAGGGACGGACCGCCACCTCGATCGCCTGGGGCCCCTGGGGCGGCGGCGGCATGATCGACGAGAGCCGTTTCGCCGGGCTGGCCGCCACCGGGCTGCCGGTGCTGGACCCCGAGCGGGCCATGGAGGCCCTGCGGCTGGTCCTGGACCACGACGAGACCGCCCTGGCCGTGGCCGACGTCGACTGGGACCTGTTCGGCCCGGTGTTCACCAGCTCCCGGCCCAGCCCCCTGCTGGCGGAGCTGTACGCCCCGCCCGCCTCCGAGGACGACCCGGACAGCCAGGAGCCCAGCGCCGGGTTCCGGTCCCGGCTGGACCAACTGCCGGCCGGCGAACGCCGGGAGGCCGTCCTCACCCTGGTACGTGAACACGCCGCCCGGGTGCTCGGCCACGACGGGGCCGGAGCCGTCGACAGCGACCGGGCCTTCCGGGACGTGGGCTTCGACTCGCTCACCGCCGTCGAACTGCGCAACCGGTTGGTGAACGCCACCGGCCTGACGCTGGCCACCACCCTGGTCTTCAACCACCCCACCCCGTCCCTGCTCGCCGACCATCTGTACGAGCTGCTGGGCGGCGCCCCGGCCAGCGAGGGCGCGGTGACCGTCGCCCGGTCCGCCGACCCCGACGAACCCCTGGCGATCGTGGGCATGGCCTGCCGGCTGCCCGGTGGCGTCGCCACCCCGCGGGACCTGTGGCGCCTGCTGACCGAGGGACGCGAGGGCGTCGGCGGCCTGCCCCAGGACCGTGGCTGGGACCTCGACTCCCTCTACGACCCCGACCCGGCACGGCACGGCACCTCCTACACCCGGGCCGGCGGGTTCCTGCCCCGGGCCGGCGACTTCGACCACGAGTTCTTCGGCGTCTCCGCCCGAGAGGCCCTGGCCATGGACCCCCAGCAGCGGCTGCTGCTGGAAGCCACCTGGGAGGCCTTCGAGAACGCCGGCATCCTGCCCGCCGACCTGCGCGGCACCGAGACCGGGGTGTTCGCCGGCGCCCTCACCCCCGACTACGGCCAACCGCACGGAATGCCCGGCGAGTTGGAGGGCTACCACGTCACCGGCAGCGCCCCGAGCGTCGCCTCCGGCCGCCTGGCGTACACCTTCGGCCTGACCGGACCGGCCATCACCGTGGACACCGCCTGCTCCTCCTCCCTGGTGGCCCTGCACATGGCCGCCCGCTCCCTGCACTCCGGTGAGTGCCAGGTCGCCCTGGTGGCCGGCGCCTCGGTGATGTCCACCCCCGGCCCCATGGTCAGCTTCAGCCGCCAGCGGGCCCTGTCCGAGGACGGCCGCTGCCGTTCCTTCTCCGAGGACGCGGACGGTTTCGGCATGGCCGAGGGCGTGGGCGTACTGATCCTGGAGCGGCTGTCGGACGCCCAGCGCCACGGCCACCGGGTGTGGGCCGTGGTGCGGGGCTCGGCGGTCAACCAGGACGGCGCCTCCAACGGGCTCACCGCCCCCAACGGCCCCTCCCAGGAACGCGTCATCCAACAGGCCCTGGCCAACGCCGGGGTCACCGCCTCCGAGGTCGACGCGGTCGAGGCGCACGGTACGGGCACCTCGCTGGGTGACCCGATCGAGGCCCAGGCCCTGCTGGCGACCTACGGCCAGGACCGTCCCGACGACCAGCCGTTGTGGCTGGGCTCGTTGAAGTCCAACATCGGCCACACCCAGGCCGCCGCCGGGGTCGCCGGGATCATCAAGATGGCCCTCGCCCTGAGCCACCGCACCCTGCCCCGCACCCTCCACGTCGAACGGCCGACCACCCAGGTCGACTGGGAGTCGGGCCGCGTACGGCTGCTGGCCGAGGAACAGGACTGGCCCGAGGGCGACCGACCCCGGCGCGCGGCCGTCTCCGCGTTCGGCATCAGCGGCACCAACGCCCACGTCATCCTGGAACAGGCACCCCAGGAGCCGGAGACCGCCCCCGCCACCCAGGACCGACCGGCCCCGACCGTGGTGCCCTGGCTGCTGTCCGCCCGCACCCCCCAGGCCCTCGGCGAACGGGCCGGCGCGCTGATCCCGCTCACCGGGGACACCGCACGTCTCGCCGACATCGGCCACGCGCTGGCGACCACCCGTACCCACTTCGAGCAGCGTGCCGTCGTCGTCGGCGACCTCCACGCCGGGCTGACCGCCCTGGCCGAAGGCAGGCCCGCCTCCCAGGTGGCGTCCGACGTGGCCGGGCCCCTGGGTCGGCCGGTGTTCGTCTTCCCCGGCCAGGGTGCCCAGTGGCAGGGGATGGCGGTGGAACTGGCCGGTTCCTCGCCGGTGTTCGCGGAGGCGTTGGCCGAGTGTGAGGCGGCGCTCGGCGAGTTCGTGGGCTGGTCCCTGTCGGAGGTGCTGCGGGGCGAGGGTGGTGACGCCAGCCTGGAGCGGGTGGACGTGGTCCAGCCCGCCTCCTTCGCGGTGATGGTGTCGTTGGCGCGGTTGTGGCGGTCGTTCGGGGTGGAGCCCGGGGCGGTGGTGGGTCACTCGCAGGGGGAGATCGCCGCCGCGTGTGTGGCCGGCGCGCTGAGCCTGCGCGACGCCGCCCTGGTGGTCTGCCTGCGCAGCCGGCTGATCACCGCCGTGGCCGGCGACGGCGGCATGGCCACCGTCGCCCTGCCGGCCGACGAGGTGGAACGGCTGCTGCCCGAGTACCAGGACCGCCTGTCCCTGGCCGCCTCCAACGGCCCCCGCTCCTCGGTCGTCGCCGGGGACCGCAAGACCGTGGAGGAGTTCGTGGAGGCCCGCAAGGACAGCGACGTCCGCGCCAAGCTCATCGCGGTCGACTACGCCTCCCACTCCCACCACGTCGAGCCCATCCTCGACCAACTGGCCCGGGAACTCCTTCCGTTGCGGCCCATGGCGCCCCAGGTGCCGTTCCTGTCCACCGTCACCGGCGAGTGGATCGAGGACGCCGACCTGGACGCCGCGTACTGGTGCGACAACCTGCGCCAACCCGTGCGCTTCGACCAGGCCGTACGGACCCTGGCCGACGGCGGCTACGGCCTGTTCGTGGAGAACAGCCCCCACCCGGTACTGCTCGCCGCCCTGGAGGAGGCCGTCGAGGACAGCGAGCAGGCCTACGCGGTCGGTTCCCTGCGGAGGGACGACGGCGGACTCGACCGCTTCCTGCTCTCCCTCGGGCAGGCCTGGGCCCGGGGCGCCTCGGTGGACTGGACGCCGGCCCTCCCGCCCACCAGCGCCCCCGTCGACCTGCCGACCTACCCCTTCCAGCGTCGCCGGCACTGGATCGAGCCACCGGAGGCGGTCACCGCCCGCACCGACCGGGCCACCATCGACGGATGGCGGTACCGCACCCGCTGGATACCGGTGGACCCGACCGGCGCCAGCGAACTGCCCGGCGACTGGCTGGTCGTCGCCCCCGAGGACGCCGCCGAGCTGTCGGCCACCGTCGAGGCCGTCGTCAAGGGCCTCACCCACCACGGGGCGACCGTGCACCGGCACACCGTGGCCGAACTGCCCGAGGCCCTCTCCCGGCTGTCCGTCCCCCCAGCCGGCGTCCTGTCGCTGGTCTCCCTGGACGAGCGCCCGGTGGACGGCCAACCCGTTGCCGTCGGACTGGCCGAATCGGTCGCGGTGGTACGGGAGTTGGCCTCGGCCGCCCCCGACACCCCGCTGTGGATGGCCACCCGGGGCGCGGTGCGGGCCGTCGACGGTGACACCGTCGGCCACCCCCTCCAGGCGCCGGTCTGGGGGCTGGGCACGGTACTCGGCCTGGACGAGCCCCAGCGCTGGTCCGGCCGGATCGACCTGCCCGCCACCCTGGACGAACCGGCCGTCGAGCGGCTCGCCGAGGCGCTGGCCGCCGTCACCGGGGAGAACGAGGTGGCCGTACGGGCCGACGGGACGTACGCCCGCCGACTGGTGACCGACCCGGCCGGCGACGCCAGCCCCTGGCGCCCCCGCGACACCGTGCTGATCACCGGTGGCACCGGCGCCCTCGGCGCCCACGTAGCCCGCTGGGCGGCGGCGAAGGGGGCGTCACACCTGGTGCTGGTCTCCCGCCAGGGGCCCGAGGCGCCCGGGGCGGACGCCCTGCACGAGGAACTCACCGCCCTCGGGGCCGAGGTCACCCTCGCCGCCTGCGACGTGGCGGACCGGGAGGAACTGGCCGCCCTGCTGGACGGCCTCCCCGAGGACCGACCGCTGCGCGCGGTGGTGCACGCGGCCGGGCTCACCCAGGACGAGGTTCCGGTGGCCGAGCTGACCGTCGAGGAACTCGCCCGCACCGCGCGGGTGAAGATCGACGGCGCGCGGAACCTGGACGCACTCACCCGGGACCACGAACTGGACGCGTTCGTGCTGTTCTCCTCCGGCGCCGGCACCTGGGGCGAGACCGGCAAGGGCGGCTACGCCGCCGCCAACGCCTACCTGGACGCCCTGGCCGAGAACCGACGGGCCCGTGGACTGCCCGCCACCTCCGTCGCCTGGGGCGCCTGGGGCGGGGGCGGCATGGTCGAGGGCGAGGTGGCCGACCTCCTCACCCGCCGGGGCACCCGACTGATGCGCCCCGAGCTGGCCGTACGGGCACTGGCCGACGCCGTCGGCAACGGCGACACCTGCCTGGCCGTCTCCTCCTTCGACCTCAGCCGCTTCCTGTCCCTCTACACCATGTCGAGGGAGCGGCCCCTGGTCGCCGAGCTGCGCGCCGGTCAGACCGCGAACGCCACGGCCGACGAGGAGCCCGAGTCCACCGACGCGCGGCCCGAGGGCGACCTGGCGAAGCGGCTCGCCGGGCTCAGCCAGGAGGAGCAGGACCAGACGCTGGTGGACCTGGTCCGCCGGGAGGCCGCCGCCGTACTCAAGGCCGAACGGCCCGAGGAGATCAAGCCTCGGAAGGCCTTCCGGGAACTGGGCTTCGACTCCCTGACCGCGCTGGAGTTCCGCAACCGCATGAACGTCGCCACCGGGATGCGGCTGTCGGCGACCCTCATCTTCGACCACCCCAACCCCTCGGTGCTCGCCCGCTACCTGCGACGGGAACTGACCGACGGCGCCAGCAGCGTGCCCGCTGACCTGGACCGTCTGGAGGCCTCCCTCGCCGCGCTGCCCACCGAGGCATGGGCGGAGCTGGACGTCGCCGACCGGCTGCGTACCCTGCTCCGACGCGCCGAGCAGGGAGCCACCGGCGAGAGCGGCACCACGGAGGAGGCCGACGAGGACCTCACCGCCGCCAGCAACGACGAGATCTTCGACCTGATCGACCGGGAGTTGGGCATCTGATGAGCGCCGGCGCCAACGAACAGCGGCTACGCGACTACCTCAACCGGGTCACCACGGATCTGCGGAGCACCCGCAGGAAGCTGCGTGAGCTGGAGGACCGGCAGCAGGAGCCGATCGCGATCGTCGCCATGAGCTGCCGCTTCCCCGGGGGCGTCGCCACCCCGGAGGAGTACTGGGAGCGCATAGCCGCCGGTGAGGACCTGGTGGGCGAGTTCCCCACCGACCGTGGCTGGGACCTGGAGCGGCTGTACCACCCCGACGCCGACCACCCCGGCACCAGCTACACCCGGTACGGCGCCTTCCTCACCGACGCCGCCCAGTTCGACGCGGACTTCTTCGGCATATCCCCGCGTGAGGCGCTGGCGATGGACCCCCAGCAGCGGCTGTTGCTGGAGACCTCCTGGGAGGTCTTCGAACGGGCCGGCATCGACGTGGAGACCCTGCACGGCGAACGCGCCGGCGTCTTCGTGGGCGCCAGCGACCAGGACTACGGCTCCTCGGTACGCACCGCCCCCGAGGGGGTCGAGGGACACCTGCTCACCGGTGGCTCCGGCGCCGTACTGTCCGGCCGCATCGCCTACACCCTGGGCCTGGAGGGCCCGGCGGTGACCGTGGACACCATGTGCTCCTCCTCCCTGGTGGCGCTGCACCAGGCGATCCAGGCCCTGCGGTCCGAGGAGTGCTCCCTCGCCCTCGCGGCCGGTGTCACCGTGATGGGTTCCCCCCGCAACTTCACCGAGTTCAGCCGTCAGGGCGGCCTGGCCGTCGACGGCCGCTGCAAGGCGTTCTCCGAGGACGCGGACGGTACGGGGTGGGGTGAGGGTGTCGGCGTGCTGCTGTTGGAGCGGTTGTCGGACGCCCAGCGCAACGGTCACCAGGTGCTGGCCGTGGTCCGGGGTTCCGCCGTCAACCAGGACGGTGCCTCCAACGGGCTCACCGCCCCCAACGGGCCGGCCCAACAGCGGGTCATCCGCCAGGCGTTGACCAACGCCGGGGTCACCGCCTCCGAGGTCGACGCGGTCGAGGCACACGGTACGGGTACCCCCCTGGGTGACCCCATCGAGGCCCAGGCCCTGCTGGCCACCTACGGCCAGGCCCGAGCCGACGGCGACCCGCTGTGGCTGGGAACCGTGAAGTCCAACATCGGCCACACCCAGGCCGCTTCGGGTATGGCCGGCATCATCAAGATGGTCCTGGCGATGCGGCACGGGCTGCTGCCCCGGACCCTCCATGTGGACACCCCCTCCACCCATGTGGACTGGTCAGCCGGCGCGGTGAAGTTGCTGGCGGAGTCGCGTGACTGGCCCGCCGGCGACCGGACGCGCCGCGCCGCCGTCTCCTCCTTCGGGGCGAGCGGCACGAACGCGCATGTGGTGTTGGAGGAGGCGCCCGAGCCCGCGGTGGTGGTCGAGGGCGAGGTGGTGGAGTCCTCGGAGGGGTCTGCTTCTGGGGCTGTGGAGTCTTCGGGTTCGGTTTCCGGGTCTTTGGTTTCTGGTTCTGCTGGTTCTGGGTCTTCTGGTTCTTGGCCTGTGGTGCCGTGGGTGGTGTCGTCGCGGTCTGGTGGGGGTTTGGAGGGTCAGGCGGGTCGGTTGTTGTCGGGTGTGGGTGGGTTGTCTGGGGTG
>NZ_JBEXEP010000011.1:0-189496 GCF_040606315.1 Streptomyces sp. NPDC005438 | reverse complement strand
CCGGCCGATGCCGCAGACGGTGCGGTTGCCGTACATCTCGTTGAGGGTGGCGAAGGTGGAGGCGGTCACCTCCCAGGTGCGGGTACCGGGGTTGCCGGGACACCAGGGGACGGATACGGGCGCCGAACTCGCCCCGGGCGAAGGCGCGTTGCAGCAGGCCGGGACGCAGTCGCTGGGCCAGGGCGGCGGCGATCATGCCCTGGTCGAGGGCGAGCATGAAGTCGCTGACGCGACCGGTGCTGACGTTGACCGAGTCCCGGAAGCCGTAGCCCTTCTGGTAGATGTCGAAGTCCCGGTCCAGGGCGCGGAGGTTCCTCAGGGCGTCGCCGTGGGCGTAGGGCAGGGCCAGGAAGGCGGCGTGCGGGGTCACCACGCCGTTGGTGTAGTCGGACGCCGGGGGCAGGGGCTCGCCCCAGGTGACCGAGGTGCGGTCGGTGTTGGAGCAGTAGCCGTTCACGTCCAGGCCGAGCGCGTCGACGCCGTACTCCTGGTAGCCGCCCTCGGGGACGTTGCAGGGGGAGAAGCCCCAGTAGCCGTACTCGGCCTCGACCAGTCCGTGCTCGATCTGACCACGGATGAAGTTCTCCTGGCTGACCCGCCAGGAGCGCGGTGACCACTCCCGTTCCGGTATCAGCAGGGCGGGCATCAGGGCCTCGAACATCGAGCCGCCCCAGCTGGGGATGACCTTGCGGCCCCGGTAGGTGTAGTACCCCTGCCAGAGGCGGACCCCGTCCACGGTCCGCCAGCGACCCTTCGGGGGCTGCTCCTGCTCGTGCTCGGGCAGCATGGTGCGCAGCAGGCACCAGTAGTGCTCGGCCGGCAGGCTGCCGTCGCCGATGCCGAGGTAACTGGCGATACGGGTCTCGGAGTTGAGGGCGCCGTAGTGGTGGTCGGTGGGCTTGCCGGTGTCGGTCCAGTAGCCGCCCCTGAGCTGGCCGGGGCCGGCCACCGGGTCGTCCGGGTCGTAGGGGGTGTAGAAGAAGGACCAGTCGGCGTCCTTCAGCAGCCGGGCCACCCGCCCGCGTACGGTCGGCTCGGCCTCGGCCGCGATCCGCAGACCGGCCACCAGCCAGGCGTTGTCCACCGAGGACAGGAAGGGACGTACCTCCTCGCCGGTCTCCGGCCACTCGGTGAGCGTGCTGCCGTCCCGGGGGTCGTACCAGTTGAGCCAGAAGCCCTCGGCTCGCTCCAGCCCTTCGACCGCCTCCACGGTGCGGTGCAGCCGGCGGCGCAGGGTGGCCCGGTCCAGGAGGCCCAGGCCGGCCGCCGCGACGGTCGTCCACAGCAGGCAGCCGATGTTGGTGGGGGAGGTGTTGCGGGAGCGGACGGGACGGTCGGCGCCGGTGAACTCGATGGTGTCCGAGGGCAGTCCGAGGTCGGAGGTCATGGCCTCCAGGGAACGGTGGGTGTCGGCGAACCAGCCCATCAGTTGCCGGTGACCCGACCCGGAGCCACCGCCCCGGGAGGGCGTGGCGTGGGCGGGGGACATGGCGGCGGTGCCGAGCCCCAGAGTGGCGGCTGTTCCGGCGCCCGCGGCGATGAAGGTACGACGGTCCATGGCGTCCAACTTCCTGTGCGGTGAGGGGAGGTGAAGAGAGGAGGGGGCCGCCCGGTCCGACCGTTGTCAGGGGTGGTCGGACCGGACGGGTGGGGGGCGAACCCCCCGTTGGCGGTCGCACCGTGGGGGGAGCGGCGACCGCCTTGCCCCGTACGGCCGTTGACAAGGGGTGCGGCGTACGGGGGTGGTGCGGGTCAGCCCCGGGTGAGGCGGACCAGTCGGATGCCTGGATTGGGCAGGGGGAAGGTGAGGGTGACCCGCCCGGAGGGGTCGGCGGTGACCGGGTCGAGCCGCTCCTCGGGCAGTCGGTCGGCCGCCCGGAGCCGCTCCCACTGCTCGTCCTCGGGCCAGTCGCCGCCGCCCGACTCCTCCCAGACGGCCTGGATGTTGGCGTGGTCCGCGTCCACCCGGCGGGCGGTGGGGAGGTAGCCGGCGCCCGGCTCCAGTCCGGTGACCTCCACGGTCACGGTGCGGTCCAGGAGGGGGTCGCCGTCGATCCGGGACTGGTCCAGGGTGCCGTTCCACACCAGGACGTCGACCGTGTGGTGGTCCTCGGCCCGGGTGGCCAGCGCCTCCACCAGGGCCTCGGCGCCGTCGCCGCGTACGGTGGCCGGCACCCGGCCGCCGGCGAGTTGGGAGAGCAGGTAGAGCGCCCAGTAGCGGGGCTTGCGCAGGTTGCCGACGGTCAGCAGGCCGAAGCCGCCGTGGAACAGCCGGGGCGGCCAGCCCAGTTCCTCGAAGTGGTCGGAGGCGACCCAGTAGGCGAGGGCGTCGGTGGAGTGCAGCGCCGCCTTCATTCCGCGCAGCAGGAAGGGCGCGGCGAACACCGAGTCGCTGACCCGGTGGAAGTGGGTCGGGGTGACGCCCCACTCGGTCCAGAGCACCTCCGGCTCGGGGGCGCCGGTGGCCTCGGCGTACGAGCGGGTGAGGGGGCGCATGTCGAGGGGGGCGTTGCCGTAGGTGTGGGTGGACACGAAGTCGATCGGCACCTGGTGGGTGCGGCAGTGCTCCAACAGCGCCCCGACCCAGCCGGCCGCCGCCGAGGAGGGGCCGCCGACCCGGATGCGGGGGTCGACCGACTTCACTGCGCGGGCGGCGACCTCGTACATCCGCAGGTAGTCCTCCCGGGTGCCGTTCCAGAACACCTCCAGGTTGGCCTCGTTCCAGACCTCGAACTCCCAGGTGGCGACCTCGTCCGCGCCGTACCGCTCCCGCAGGTGCACGGTCACCGCGCGGACCAGGTCGCCCCAGCGTTCCCACTGGGCGGGGACCGAGACCAGTGCCCGGTAGTCGAAGACGGTGTACTCCGGGTCGAGCGCCAACTCCCTCGGCATGAAGGACAGTTCGACCACCGGCCGGATGCCGGTGGCCAGCAGCCGGTCGTAGGCGAGGTCCAGACCGGAGAAGTCGAAGCCGCCGTCCGGGAGCACGGTCACGGTCTCGGGGAGGAAGGTGCCGTGGGCCCGGGCGGTACGTACGCCGATCTCGTCCCGTACCCGGTGCAGGGCCTCGGTGTACTCCGCCGCCACGTCGGAACCGCCCGGTCCCGGCTGGTCCCAGAACAGCAGCGAGAAGTGCTCCATCCCGATCATCCGGCGCCACACCTCCGGCAGCCGGGTCGGCCTGACCCCGGCCTCCACCTCCACCGACACCGGGGCGGGCCCTTCCGGGGCACCTTCGGAGGCGGTCAGCGGACGGCCGGGCACCGGCGCGGACAGCGGGCCGGGGCCGTCGTCGGTCCAGGTGGCCACCGCGTAGGAGTACTCCCGCCCCGGCTCGACCAGGGTGTCGGCGTACGGACCGGTGGGCACCGCCAGCACGTCGCCGCCCAGGTGGTCCAGGGGCTCGAACGGCCCGTCGGGGGAGTCCGCGCGGTGCACCAGGTAGCCCAGCGCGCCCGGTACCGGGGCCCACTCCAGCAGCACCAGCCCGGTGCCGCTCCGGGCGGTCAGCTCCCCTGGCGGGGGCAGGGAACCGGTACCGGTCAGGGGCGTGGAACTCGGTTTGCCGATCCGCTGCTCCCAGTCGGCGTGGGCCGCCGACCTGTACTGGGGCACGTCGTCGTTGCCGGCCGCACCGTGGGTGGTGGCGGGGGTTCCGGCGGCGGCGTCAGTCATAGCGGGGTGAACCAATCTGTCGACGGGACACGGGTAGGGGCCGCTGGGGCCCGGGCGGGTGCCGGGTCGCGGGTGTACTCGCGGTGGGACTCGTGGGTCGGGGCGGGTGGGGGTACGTCGGTGGGGAACGCGGTCACTTGAGGCCGGCGGTGGCTACGGACTGGGTGAAGTGCCGTTGCAGCACCGCGAAGACGAACAGCACCGGCAGCACCACCAGGAAGGAGCCGGCCATCAGCACCCCGTTGGAGCCGCTGGCCTGGTTGGGGTCGGTGGCGAAGGTCGCCAGGGCGACCGGCAGGGTGTACTTGTCGGGGTCGTTGGTGGCGATCAGGGGCCACATGAAGTTGTTCCAGGAACCGAGGAAGGTGAAGATCGCCAGGGTGGCCAGCCCGGGCCGTACCAGCGGCAGCGCGATCCGCCAGTACAGGTACCACTCGCTGGCCCCGTCCAGCCGGGCCGCCTCCAGCAGCTCGTCCGGTACGGACTGCATGAACTGCCGCATCAGGAAGACCCCGAAGGCCTGCGCGGCGAAGGGCAGGGTCAACGCGGCGTAGCTGTTGAGCAGTTGGGCCTTGCTCATCATCACGAACATCGGCAGCAGCATCAGGTTGGCCGGCACCATCAGCGCGCCCAGTACCAGGGCGAACACCTTGCCGCGTCCGGCGAACCGCAGTTTGGCCAGCGCGTACCCCACCATCGAGCAGCACAGCAGGTTGCTGAGGGTGACGAAGACGGCCACCACGGTCGAGTTGAGGAAGTACAGCGGCAGGTCGAGCCGGTCCAGCAGTCGGGAGAAGTTCTCCAGGGTCCAGTCGGTGGGGATCCACACCGGCGGGCTGGTCGACAGGTCCTCACGGGTCTTGAAGGAGGACAGCGCCATCCACAGGAAGGGCGCGGCCATGACCAGCACCCCGAGGGAGAGCAGCGCGTAGGTCAGCGGGCGCCGCCCGGAGGGGCCGGTACGTCGCCCGGGGCGGGCGGGCCGGTCGGAACCGGGCTCGGGGTCGGGCTCGGCGAGGTCGGGGAGGTGGGGGGCGCTCATCGGGTGTTGTCCTTCAGCAGCCGGAGCTGGAGCACGGTGACGGCGGCGATGACCAGGAACAGCACATAGGCCATCGCGCTGGCGTAGCCCATGTGGAAGAAGCTGAACCCCTCCCGGTACATCTCCAGCGAGACGGTCAGGGTGGAGGTGCCGGGTCCTCCCTCGGTCATCACGAACGGCTCCTCGAAGACGTTGAGGTAGCCGATCGTGGTGATCACCGTGGCGTACAGCAGGGTGGGCCTCAGCAGTGGGACCGTGATCCGACGGAACTCCTGCCAGGCGTTGGCCCCGTCCAGCAGGGCGGCCTCCCGCACGTCGTCCGGGATCGCCTGGAGGCCGGCGATCACCAGCACCATCACCGTGCCGAGGTTCCTCCACACCGCCATGGCCACGATCGAGGGCATCGCCAGGCTCTCCGATCCCAGGAAGTCCGGTGAGGTCAGCCCGACCTCGGCGGCCAGCCCGGCGATCAGCCCGTCCGCCGGGTCCAGCACGAAGCGCCAGACCACGGCCACCGCGACGATGCTGGTCACCACCGGGGCGTAGAAGCCGACGCGGAAGACCGTACGGAGGCGGTTCACGCCCCGGTTGAGCAGTACGGCGACGGCGGTGCCGGCCGCCAGGGTCAGCGGTACGCCCAGGACCACGAAGTAGCCGGTGTTGAACAGCGCGGTGAGGAAGCGCTCGTCCTGGAACAGCCGGGTGTAGTTGTCCAGCCCGACGAACTCGGTGGACATCGGGTCGGTGACGTTGCGCAGCCCGAAGTCGGTGAAGCTCATCAGGAACGTGGCCACGATGGGGAAGGCCATGAAGGAGCCGAACAGCACCAGGAACGGCGTGGAGAACAACCAGCCCGCCAGGTGGTGCGCGCCCAGCCCGCCGCGCGGGGCGGGCCGCCGCCCCGGTGCGCGGCGGGCGGGCCGTTCGGTGGAGCCGCGTCCGGTCAGGGTCTCGCTCACGGTGTGGCCCCTCAGTCCACGAGTCCGGCGGTGGCCTTCTGCATCTTGGCCGCCGCCTGGCGGGGGCTGGCCTTGCCCTGGGTGACGTCGGCGACGGCCTGGTCGACCCGTGCGCCGAACTCGGCCCACTTGGCTATCGCCGGCACGGGCTTGGCGCTGTCCATCTGGGCGCGGAACACCCGCAGGTCCGCGCTGCGGGTGAGGTCGCCCGCCTTCCAGGCGGCCTTGTTGGCGGGGAGGTTGTTGGTGCGCTTGTTCCAGTCCACCTGTTGGGTGGTGGAGGTCAGGTAGCGGGTGAACTCCTTGGCGGCGGCCTTGTGCGGGCTGTCCTTGAAGGTGACCAGGTTCGCGCCGGCCGCGAAGGAGGTGCTGGAGGCGTCGGCGGGGACGGCGGCGGCCTTCCACTTGCCCTTCAGCTTGGGCTGGTTCTCGGCGATGTTGGTCATCTGCCAGGGGCCGGAGAAGAACATCGGCACGGTGCCCTTGCCGAAGTCCTTCACCACGTCGTACCCGGGCTGGACGCTCTTCTTGGCCAGCCCCTTGTCGAAGTAGGAGCCGTACTCCTTGAGGGCCTTCACCGACTGGGGGCTGTCCAGGGCGGGCTTGCCGTCCTTGTCCAGCAGTTCGCCGCCGGCCGAGTAGAGGAAGGGCAGCCAGTTCTGCCAGGTGTCCAGTCCGCTGGGCTGGAGGGAGACGCCCCAGCGGGTGTCGGCGTCCTTCTGGTAGGCGGTGGCGAGCTTGGCCAGGTCCTTCCAGTTCCTGGGCGCCTGGTCGACACCGGCCTTCTTCGCCAGGTCGGTGCGGTAGTACAGCACCCGGGTGTCGACGTACCAGGGGACGCCGTAGACCTGGTCGTCCACCACGTTGTTCTCCCAGGCGGCGGGGAAGAAGTCGCCCTTGTCGAAGACCTTGGTGTCCACCGGCTCCAGCGCGTCGAGCTGGGCGAACTCGCCCATGAAGGTGGTGCCCATCTGCGCCATGTCCGGCAGGTTGCCGCCGGCCGCCGCGGCCACCAGCTTCTGGTGCGCCACGTCCCAGCCGATCGGGGTGACCTTGACCTTGATGTGGGGGTTCTTCTTCTCGTAGGCGTCGGCGACCTCGGCGAGCTTCTCGCCCTCGGCCCCCATCGCCCAGACGGTGAGGGTCTGCTTCTCGTCGGCGGCGGTCTGCTCGCCACCGGCTCCGCTGCCGCAGGCCGAGGCGGTCAGCACCGCGCCGAGCGCGGTCACCACCCCGAGGGCGCGCAAGGGGGTACGGGCGGCACGTCCGGCGGTTCCGTGTCCGGTGCGGGTTCCAGTGCGACGCATCGTGGCGGCTCCTCCTTGAGCTTCCGGCCAGGCGGCTCCGGCGCGGTACTGAGGGTGATGTATGCGCTGTCTGTAAGCGCATACATCACCCTGTGGGCCAGTCGGCGGCCCGGGCAAGATGTGGAGATGTCACGCTTCCATAACGGAGTGGTCGGGGCCTGCCTCGCCCCGCTGGCGTTCGCCGAAGAAAAGCGGCGCGCGATGCTCCGTTTTCGGGGGCACCCTAGTGACCGTGTCCCGGCCGCACCACGGCCGTCCGTCGAACGGGACAGGTGGGACCGACGTGAAAGCCCGAGGGGGGCGTGGCGCCTCAGGGGTGGGGGCCTACCGCGGGCTCAGGGCCGGCAGCCGCAGCTGGACCGGTACGCCGCCCGGACCGGCAACATCATCGAGGCCGGCGTCACCTCGGGGGCCCGCAGTCGCCGTACCAGCAACTCCACGGCCTCCTCGCCCAGTCGACGCATCGGCTGGCGCACCGTGGTCAGCGTCGGCCGGACGATCTGCCCCAGCGGGATACCGTCGAAGCCGGTGACCGCCATCTCCTCGGGCACCCGTACCCCGCGCCGCTCCAGTGCGCGCAGCGCGCCGATGGCCATCTGATCGTTTGCGAACAGCATCGCCTGCGGCCTCGGGGCGTCTGTCTCGGAGCGGTCCAGCAGCTCCTCCGTCACGCGCCGCCCCTCGGCCTGGGTCATCAGCGAGGTGCGCAGCGCCGGCTCGGCCGGTTCGGGCAGCCCCGCCTCGCGGCAGGCCGCCGCGAAGCCCCGGAAGCGGGCCTCGGCGTCGGGGGAGGCGGGGTCGCCGCCGACGTACGCCAGCCGATGCAGTCCGTGCGCCTCGACCAGATGACGGGTCAACTCCCGTTGCCCGTCGAAGTTCGCCACCTCGATGTGGTCGAGGTGGTCCAGCTCGCGGGGGCCGGCCAGCATCACCACCGGCAACCTGCGGGCTATCGGCTCCAGGTCCTCGGTCGGCACCGTACGGGCCATCACCGCGAAGCCGTCCACCCGGCCGGCGACCTTGGCCACCAGGCTCTCCGGGCCGCCCGCGAGGGAGGCGGCGATCAGCAGGGCGTACCCGTGGCGGCGGGAGGCGCGTTCCATGCCCCGGATGATCTGGTCGGAGTAGAGCATCGCCGCCTCGTCCCCGGCGTCCCGCGCTTCCTCCGTCTCCTCGGCGCTCTCCTCGGCGTCGGGGTCCGCGTAGTCCGGGAAGCACAGGCCCAGTACGCCGGTGCTGCGGCTGGCCAGCCCCCGGGCGTTGCCGCTGGGCACGTACCCGAGCTGCTTGGCCGCCTCCATCACCCGGTCCCGGGTCTGGGCGCGGACCGAGTCGGGGTTGCGGTAGACCCGGGAGACGGTGGCGATGGACACGCCCGCGTGCTCGGCCACGTCGTAGACCGTGGGGGTACCGCTCACTCCTGCGACCATCCGCTTCTTCGCCGTCGGGGGGACCGCGCGGTCCGGCCACCGCGCGAATGAAAGCGCATTCACCGTAAGCTGGTGCCTCGTGGTGAGGCAAGGACGGTGGGTACGTACCGTAACGTCCCCCTGATCCGGCCGCTGTCCCGGCCCGCCCCAAGTCGGCGATACGGCACCGGAGTTGGGGCGTGCGCGTGACCGGGAGCCGGTGGGTCACCGTCGGGCCACCGCCCGCCGGGAGAGGCGGTCGTCGTTCGGGGCGAAGGGGGTGCCGCTGGCCAGCGCCCGCCACCCCAGGACGAGGGCCTCGCCCAGGAGGCCGGCCCCGATGGCGAGGGTGGTGGGCCGCGCTTCCCCGGGGGTGCCGGCGGCGGTGGCGAGGAGGTCGATCCCGAGGTTGACCGCGATCGACAGGACCCACACCCCGAGGGTCGCCAGGGTGTAGCGCTGCCACAGGTGGCCGTCGCGCGGGAACAGCCGGGGGGTCAGTCCGCGCAGCGCCCCCATGGCGAGGCCCACCACGGAGGCGGTGGCGATCCACGCCAGGTCACGGCCGTCGGGGTGCAGGTCGTTCGCCAGGCTGTGGACCCCGAGCCCGGTGAGGATCAGGGGCGGCGCGAACAGTTCGCGCGCCCTGAGGGGTTCGCCGACGAACCGTTTGACGATCACGCCCACGGCGAGCGCGACCACGATGATCACCGTCCACACAGCGGCCTCCATTTTTCTGACACGGTCATGCTAAATAAAGTAGCACGTGCCTGCTATAACGGTTGGATGCCGAAGATCGTGGACCCCGAGGAACGACGGGAAGCCGTCGTCGAAGCGCTGTTCCGGGTGGTGGACCGGGAGGGCCTGGAGCGCGCCTCGCTGCGCAACGTGGCCGCCGAGGCGGGACTCGCCATCGGCTCGGTACGCCACTACTTCGACCACCACTCCGAACTGACCCTCTTCGCCATGAGGGCGATGAGCGAGCGGGTCAGCGCCCGCCTCACCCGACGCGTCGAGCGGGGTTTCGACGGGGACGACCGCCGGGAGGCCGTGGTCCAGCTGCTCGCCGAGGTGCTGCCCCTGGACGAGCGGCGCCGCCGGGAGGTCGTGGTCTGGCTGGCGTTCCTCACCGCCTCCCGCACCCGACCCGAACTCCGCGCGCACGCCGACGAGTTGTACGACGGGCTGCTCACCCTCGTCACCCACGTACTCGAAGGGGCCCACCGTCGTGACGCCCTGGCGGCCGGGGTGGACATCCCGGCCGAGGCGCGACGGCTGTGCGCGGTACTCGACGGACTGTCGATGCAGCTGGTCCTCCACCCCGGCCGCATCGACCCCGAGTCGGCGCTCACGGTGCTGCGAGGGCACCTCGCCGCCCTCGGCCGGGACTGAACCGCCACCCCTCCCGGCGCCGTACGAGGGGGCGGCCGGGCTGGGGTGACCCGTGGCGAGGTCCGACCTGCCATGGGGCCCTGGCGGGTCGGCGGACCGGCCGGCAGAGGGGTGCGGTCACGGAAGGCGCGACGCGGGTCGTCCACCCGGGCGTCGGGGATCTCCCAGAGGGCGAAGTGGCCTCCCCGGTCATGGGTGTTGACGTTCCCCGGGTGCAACCAGCCCGCTCGCGGGCCGTTCTGGAACACCTGGAGGTGCTGCTCGGTGGTGTGGACGCCGGGCGGGTTCTCGTAGGTGACCAGGGTGACGCCCGTCAGTGCCTCCACCGGTTCGTGAACGATCCTTTTCGCGGTCGTGGAGGGCCGGGCGCTCCTCGTGGGGCCCCGTACCTCGGAGGGCGCCGAGGTGCGAAGCCCCACCCGCCCCCCGTCCCTCGGCCGAACTGCTCGCGTACGCCGGGGAGCCGCGTACACGGAAGCGCGCCCGCTGAGGCATCCGGCCAGGGCTGGTGGCTCGGTCCCCCGTGGGGCTGGGCGGGGGAGGCCCTCGCGGGACCATCACAGTCTCGATACGACTTGCCCACCCCACGGTCACCCTGGGCTCCGGGGCGCTCACCAGGGGAGACGCCGGCTGGGGGTTGGCGGAACTCTGTACCGGTTTGGGGTGCCGAGTGGTGACTCGGGCTTCTCGGGGGCTTGTCGGTGGGCCCCTTTAGGCTCCGCTCATGCGCCACACGAAGATGCTGGTCGGACTGGTCGCGGTCGGCGTACTCGCGACCGGTTGCGGCTCCGGGGACTCCTCCTCCGAATCCAAGCCCGCTCACGCGGATGCCAGAGACGCCGAGAACGCTGAAAACGCCGAGAACGACACCAAGGAGAGCCCGCAGGCCGCGATGCCGGTCGCGATCACCGGGCCCCAGAGTGACGTGCTCACCAGTTCCACCGACGACAAGTTGAAGGTTCGCCCCGAGCCGCCCAACACCGCGCCGTTCACCGACCGGGTCGAACACAAGCTACGCGAACAGGTCTTGAGCTCGGTCAAGGTGCCCGGCAAGACCAGTGCCGACTGCCCCGACGGCGTGACCCAGAAGGCCGGTGCGGTCAGCACCTGCAACGTCACCTACGAGGGCGCCGTCGTCCCGTACGAGGTCAAGATCAGCGACTCGTACAAGGAGGGCAGCTTCATGACCTTCTACAACACCAAGCCCCTCAAGGGCCTGGTCGTCGCCAAGGCCGTCTACCAGACCCTCTACAAGCAGTACGGGCCGGAGTCCGGGCGCAGCGACGCCAGCAAGCTCGCCTGCCAGAAGCTGCCGGCTGCCAAGGCCGTGGCGTTGCAGACCGACTCCGGTCTGCGCTGCCAGTACTGGAGCAAGTACGCGGGCCAGGGCAAGGGCGGGTACGAGACGCTCAGCGTCAAGGCCGGCAGCTACGGCCCCACGCTGGAGCAGATGCGCTGATCCGCTCCTGAACTCCCGGGCCCCGGCGGTCAGTCGGCCGCCGAGGCCCGGGAGTCCGGCCGGCGCCCGCCACCTCAGCGCGCCGGGTGGTTTCCCTCGCGCAGCTGCCGGAAGAACGTGCGGATGTCCGCCACCAGCAGGTCCGGCTGCTCCATCGCCGGGAAGTGGCCGCCCCGGTCGTGGTCGGTCCAGCGCACGACGCGGTCGGTCCTCTCCGCGAGGTGGCGCAGCGGGAGGAAGTTGTCGTGGGGGAAGTGGGCGAGGGCGGTCGGAGCGGTGGAGGGTTCGGTCGGCCGTCCGTGGTGGTCGGCGTGGGCCCGCTCGTAGTAGAGGCGGGCGGAGGAACCGGCGGTGCCGGTCAGCCAGTACAGCGTCACGTTGGTGAGCAACAGGTCACGGTCGACGGGCAGTTCGGCCCACTCGTCCCACTTCTCCGCGATCCAGGCCAGCTGGCCCACTGGTGAGTCGGTCAGTCCGTAGGCCAGGGTCAGCGGGCGGGTGGACTGGATGTCCGCGTAGCCCTGCTGTTCGCGGCACCAGTGCTGGTACCGCGCCCAGGACAGTCGGGTGCGCTCGGCCTCCCGGGGTGGCAGGTCGGACAGGTCGCCGGGCTCGTGGGTCATGTGGGCGCCCGGCAGCAGGTTGAGGTGCACCCCGAGGACCTCGGCACGGGTGCGTCCCAGTTCGCGGGAGATCGCCGCGCCCCAGTCGCCGCCCTGCACTCCGTACGTGTCGTAGCCCAGCCGCCGCATCAGCGTGGCGAAGGCCCCGGCCACCCGGCGGAACTCCCAGCCCCGCTCGCGGGTGGGGCCGGACAGTCCGCACCCCGGGATGCTGGGAAGCACCAGGTGGAAGGCGTCGGCCGGGTCGCCGCCGTACCGTGTCGGGTCGGTGAGGGGCCCGGCCACGTGGAGGAACTCGACCGGGGAGCCGGGCCAGCCGTGGGTCATCAGCAGGGGAGTGGCGTCCGGTTCCGGTGAGCGGAGGTGCGCGAAGTGGACGCGGGCCCCGTCGATGGTGGTGGTGAACTGCGGCCAGGCGTTGAGGCGTGCCTCCTGGGCGCGCCAGTCGTAGCCGTGCCGCCAGTAGGTCACCAGTTCCCGCACCCGGTCCACTGGTATCCCGTACTCCCGGCCGGTGCCCGGGAGTTGGTCCGGCAACCGGGTCCGGTCCAGGCGGTGGCGGAGGTCGTCCAACTCCTCTTCGGGCACTGAGAGGTGGAAGGGTTTCAGGAGGTCGGCGGCGCTCATGGCGGAAGCATCCCACCGGGCCGGACCGGCCGGAGTGGCCGGTAGGTTCGGGGGATGCCCTCTCCCGAAGTGTCAGAGCTGCGAGAACGCCTGGTGCGTTCCCTGGTCGCCACCCTCGGCCCGGTGCTGTCCGCGCACCGTGACGAGGAGCTGTACGCCCTCGCCCTCACCACGGACAGCGACGTGATCACCGTCCGACTGGCCGCCCACACCGAGGAGGCTCTGGCGTCCATGGGCGTCGCACCGGAGGACCTCGACCACTTCCGTTGGTGGCCCGACGAGTGGGGGATCAGTGACGAGGGGGTCGTACCGGAGAACGGTGTCGAGTCGTTGGTCGCGCTCAGTGAGGAACTGTTCGACCGCCACGCGGCCTTCCCTGACCACCAGCTCTGGGTCCGCCAGGCACGGGAGGTGCTGGACCAGGCCCTGGGGGACGAGCGGGTCCGCGCCCGGTTGTCGGCGATGAACGCCGACTGGCACCCGGTGTTGTTCGTCGTCGACACCGACGGGGACCCCGGGCCCACGGTGCGCGGTATCGAGGTCCTCAACCCGGGACACCCGCACCCGGAGCGGGTGGCGGCAGCCCGCCGCCACTTCGCCGAGGACTGACCCGACGCGTACGGGCGCGTACCGGGGATCGCCCCGGTGCCGCGCCCTCAGCGCCGGCCGTGCGCCAACAGGGCCGCGTGGGGCAGGAGCAGCGCACCGTCCGGGGCGGTGAACTCCCCGCTCAGCTCCCAGAAGGCCCGCCGGATCTCGTCCCGCCGCGCCGGGGGCTGGGCCCGCACCACCCGCCCCAGACAGGCCACCCCGCTGTCCGGGCCGCGCCACCACTCCTCGGCCGTGGTCCGGTGTTCCCACCGCACCACCTCGCACCGGATGTCCCGCAACCCGGCCCAGCTGAGCACCCCCACCAGGCCGGCGGGGTCGCGGCGGAAGTCGTCGCGGTGGTCCAGTGGCGGCAGGTGGTCCGGGCGTACCGCGCCGCCCGCCCGCAGGGCCCGGCCGAGGAGAGCCTGTCCGGGCGCTCCGGGGTGGGGCCACAGGGTCACCGCCACCCGGCCTCCGGGGCGCACCACCCGCCGCAGTTCCCGCGAGGCGATCCGGGGCTGGCCCACGTGGTTGAGGACGAAGTTGGCCACCACCGCGTCGAACTCGCCGTCGGCGAAGGGCAGTCGGGGCAGGGCCGCCAGGTGGACGGCGCCCTCGGGCAGGGCCGTACGGGCCGCCCGCACCATGCTGGGTTCGGCGTCCACCGCCTGGACGCGCGCGCCCCGGACGCGCGCGGCCACGGCCACCGTTCCCGGGCCGGTGCCCACGTCCAACAGCCGGGTGCCGGCCTCCACCTCCGCGAGGTCCAGGAGTCGGGGCACCGGGTGGGCGCAGGCACGGCCGAAGGTGTCCGCGTAGGCGACGGCGCTGTCCTCCCAGACGTGACGTTCACCCTGGTCGAAGGCGGTGGGGGCACTGGGGACGCTGCGGTACGTCTCCGGGGGCGCGGGGTGGGTCATCGGTCTCCGTTGGTCGGGGCGTCGACGCGGCACGACTCGCCCCTCGCCTCGTCCGGCACCGCTTCCTGGCGGAGCCGCTCGGTGTGCCGGGCCAGGGTGTCGACGCGGGCCGCCAACTCCGGGTGCGGGCCCTCCAGATGGGCCTGGGTGTCGGCGAGCGGTTCGACCAGGGTGGCCGCGTCGTCACCCCCGAGGGCGTCGGCGAGCTGGGCCACCGGGGGGCGCGCCTCGGCCGGCAGGTCGGTGAGGGAGGTGATCTGGCCGGCGAGCTGGCGCAGGTCGGCCGCGTTGGCGCGGGCCCAGATGTTGATGGAGCGGTCAGCGGCCCGCTGGTTGCGGGTGGCGCGTACCCGTTCCTCCCGGGTGGCCCCCGGTACGCCCGGGCGCACCCGGAGGTAGCGGCGCTCGGCCGCCTGTCGGCTGGCCACCCCCAGGGGGGAGGCGAGGTCCGCCCAGCTGGCGCCGGCCGAGCGGGCCATCTCGATCAACATCGGCTCCCAGCGGCCCAGTTGATCGCGCAGCTCCCGCAGCCGGGCCACCGCTTCCAGGGTCCGCCGCAGTTCGACCGCGTCGTCCCCGGTGGGCTCGTGGGGGGCGTCCTGGGCGGTGTGGACCGCCCGGTCGATGGTGTGCAGGGCGACGTCCACGGCGGGAAAGGAGGTCGGAAGAGGCGGAAGGGCGCTGCTCTCGGGGTGGGTCTCCCGTTCCGTCACGGTGCTCCTCCTTCGTGGACGTCTCGTCACCGGTGGCTGAGTGTCGTCGATGGGACGACGATCGATTTGTCATCGACCCGACGACATGCTACAACCAGTGTCAGCCACATCGCATAGGGCACTGCTTGAGCGACTGGGGGTCTGCCAGGTGTTGACGCACACCGATCCGTTCCAAGAGCTGGGTCGTTTCGCCGCTTGTCTCCCGGGTACGACGGGCCACAGGCGGGCGACACCCACCTCGACGCCGACGGAAGACCGTCCTGGCGTCCGGTGTGATCGTCCCCGCCCCGACCGATGTGTGGAAAACGGCGGTCAACGACGACCGCGAGGGCAATCCGTTCACCGACACAGCCAGGCACCACCTGTCCGCTGAGCCCAAGGGCCGGCCCCACCAGGCCACTTGGACCCGGACTGGTCCAGCCGACGCCTCACCGACGGTGACCTCCACGGGTTCCGGCAGCCGTGACCCACGGCCGACGGACCCCCGCCACGAGGGCACGTCACCGAGGCTTGCGCCCGGCTGGGGAGGGAACCGTCGAGAGGCCGGCGTACGGGAACGCCGGACGCCCGAATATCCGAGCCCCACCGGGTCGGTGCGCGCAGCCCGCGCCCGACCTGACGAGAGCACGACCAGCACGCGACCGCACCGCTGCGACGAGCGCGGCCGGAGGCCCTGCCCCGGCACGCCGAAGACGAGAAAGGTGAGCCACTACACGATGTTCTCCCAGACCCAGACCGCCTGCCCCGCCCGAGGCACCACCTATTCCCAGATGCTGGAGCGGGTCCGCTACGACGGCGCCTACCCCACCCGTGAGCGTGCTGAGCGGGTGGTGCGCGCGGTCCTCGGCGCGCTGGGCCGCCAACTGCCCGTGACCGAACGGGAGGCGCTGGCCGCCTGCCTCCCCGAGGAGGCCGGTCTGATCCTGCGCGACCAGGTCACCGTCGCCGAGCCGCTGACCGGCTGGGGGTTCGTGAAGGACCTCGCCGCCGAGATGGGTGGTACCCCGGCGACCACCCGCTGGGACACCGGCGCCGTACTCGCCGTGGTCTCCAACCTGGCCGGCGACCAGCTGATGGCCCAGGTCCTGGACGAACTTCCCCCGGGGTACGCCCTGTTGTTCGGCCGGGCGGAACTCACCCAGCGCGCCGCGTGACCTCCTCCACCTCCGCCCACCGTCGCTCCTGTCGACGGTGGGCGGAGGCGGGGTGAAGGCGCCCTCGGCTCATTCCGCCGGGTCGATCAGCTCCCTGGCCCGTTCCACGGCCAGGAGAATGTCCCCGTCCCCGGGCGACCGGGCCAGCACCTCCACTGCGGTGTCGGTGAACTTCACCGTGTGCGCGTCCCCGTGTGTGGCCGCCCTGGCCAGCAACTCCTCCTCGGCGTACGGCTCCACCGAGCGGCGCGGCAACACCCCGTGCGCCGGATACGCCGCCGTCACCGAGGCACTCGCCCGCCACGCCCCGTACAGGCTGGGCACCCACAGGGCGGGCGGCAGCTCGGGCAGCACCCGGCGTACCGCCTCCGGGGCGGTCGCGGCGTGCACCAGCATCACCGGGTCACCCTCCGCGTGCCGCGCGTACCGTCGTACGGCCGCCGTCACCAGTTCGGTCAGCGCCCCGGGGACCCGCTCCGGTCGAGGCGGGCTCGCCGGCCAGCGCGGCACCGTCTCCACCTGGGCCACCCGCGCCGGATACGGCCCCCGGGGGTCCGGCACCGGCGGTGTCGCCTCCAGGGCCGCTCCCGCCCGTTCCCGGCGGGAGCCGTACCGTAGCCCGGGTACGGGGTGGTGGCGGGCCGCCCAGTAGGCGAGACCGTGCGCCAGCTCCGCCCGCCGGACCCGACCGCACTCCGGGTCGGGGTCCGGGCCCGCCTCCCAGGCCCGCAGGGCACGTACCGCATGGCCCACCCGGATCGTCGGATGGGTCGACCCACCGAGCAGGCCGGGCAACAGCCGGGGCCACCACCGGACCAGCAGGTCACGCCAGGGCTCCGCCTCCACGGCCCGGGTGAAGTGGTCCGTCCAGTCGGCCAGTCGACCCGGGTCACCCAGCGCCAGCCGCCAGTCCTCCGCCACGATCGGTGAACGGCGGGGCAGCGGCTCCTCGGTGCGGTGCTGGTAGCGGTCCAACCAGCGGTGTACGCGCGCCTGTTGACCTCCGTGGGCCAGGGCCTCCACCACCATCGGCCCGTGGTTGCTCAGCCGCCCCCGGCGTTCCGGTCCGGTGTGGTGCAGCCGTCGCAGCGCCTCCTCCAGTACCCCGTTCTCCCTCATGTCCGCACGCTAGGCGGACGGCGCCGGCCCACGGATCGGTCTCCGGGACCGACCTGCCGGGTCCCGCCGACCCAGGCCGACAGACGGGCCGTTCGGGGCGGAAGGACGCCGAGCCGGCCGCTTCAACCGACTTCAACCGGCGACTTCAGGCCACCCGCGCGGTGTCCTCCAGAACGTCGACCACCTCACGAGCCGCTGCCGAAGACCCCAGCAACCTCCGTACCTCCCGCACCGCCGCCCGCCCCGCGCGGTTGGCGCCGATGGTGCTGGCCGAGGGGCCGTAGCCGACCAGGTGGACGCGGGGGTCACGCTCCACCCGGGTCCCCGCCATACGGACACCGCCCCCGGGCTCCCTGAGCCCCAGCGGCGCCAGGTGGGCCAGGGCCGGCCGGAACCCGGTGGCCCACAACAGGGTGTCCGCCGGCAGCTCCGTACCGTCCGCCCACCGCACCCCCTCCGGGGTGATCCGCTCGAACATCGGATGCCGCACCAGTACCCCGTCCCGCCGCGCCTGCCGCATCTCCTCGGTCAACGGGAGCCCGGTCACCGACACCACGCTGCGCGGCGGCAACCCCTCCCGCACCCGCCGCTCCACCCGTTCCACCGCCGCGCGCCCCCGCTCCTGGTCGAAGGGTCCCTCCCGGAACAGCGGCTCCCGCCGGGTGACCCAGGTGGTCGCCCGGGCCCGGGGGGCGATCTCCAGGAGATGCTGTACCGCCGAGGTCCCGCCCCCGACGACCACCACCCGCTGGTCGGCGAAGGCCGGGTCCAAGGGGCCGGGGTAGTCGTGGGTGTGCAACTGCCGCCCACGGAAGGCCTGTTGGCCCGGTACCCGGGGCCAGAACGGGCGGTCCCAGGTGCCCGTGGCGTTGATCAGGGCGGCCGTGGTCCAGTCACCCGCAGAGGTCTCCACCCGCAGCGCCCCGCCCCCGGCCTCGCGCACCGCGTGGACGGTCACGGGCCGGCGTACCCGTAGGTCGAAGGCGCGCTCGTAGCGGGCGAAGTACTCCCCGATCACCTCGGCCGAGGGCCGCTCGGGGTCGGCGTCGGTCAGCTCCATGCCGGGCAGCGCGTGCATCCCGTGCACCCGCCCGTAGGTGAGCGTCGGCCAACGGAACTGCCAGGCGCCCCCCGGGTTCGGCGGACGGTCCAGGATCACGAAGTCCCGGTCCGGCCGCAGTCCGCTGCGGCGGAGGTGGTACCCCGCCGAAAGCCCCGCCTGCCCGGCACCGATGACCACCACCGCGAGTCGCTCCATGTCCCTGCCAACGGTTCCGCCCCGGCGATGCTTCCCGATGCGCGACCATGGGGTCATGAGTGACGCACTGAGCACCGAGGTACTGAGGATCACCACCGGTGGCCGGGAGACCGTGGCTGACCTGACCCGTGACTGCGAGGACTTCCTGGGCCGTTCCGCCCACGGCCGGGACGGGCTGCTCAACGTGTTCACCCCGCACGCCACGGCCGGCGTCGCCGTACTGGAGACCGGGGCCGGCAGCGACGAGGACCTGCTGGCCATCCTGCACGAGCTGCTCCCCGCCGACGACCGCTGGGTCCACCGTCACGGCAGCCCCGGACACGGCCGCGACCACGTGCTCCCCGCCCTGGTCGCCCCGCACGCCACCCTCCCCGTCATCGGAGGCCGACTGGAACTGGGCACCTGGCAGTCCGTCTGCCTGGTCGACACCAACGTCGACAACGCGGAGAGGCGGGTGCGGCTCAGCTTCCTGGGCTGAACAAGATCGCCCTGGGGCCGGCCGCCCAATCTTCGTACCTTGCCTGCTCGAACGGAGCTGCCTTGCGCGGTACGGACCTGAACATGATCGAGCGCCCCTACGACGGCTGTGGCAAGTGCCTGGTCGGCGTCCGACGGCTTTCCCGGATGAAGTGACTACCTCGTCGCCGCAGTGGCAGAGGGACGATGTCCTGACCGCCGCAGCTTGTGTTGAGGGCAGTATCGCGAAAACCTCTCCGTCTCCGACTTCGAGCTCCCGGTCGAGGAGGCATCAGTCGGCAGGAACGCATCTCCGACCGGCTTGCCGGGGTATGCCCCAACCGCCCGGCGGCCCACACCTGCGACGCCTCCACCAGCCGCCTCACGCGCACCACCATGTGGTCGACCCCGAACAGCTGGCGCAGCAGCTGCGGGTCGTCTCCGTACTGCCGCCGCAGGGCATCAACTTGGTGCAGCAGGTGCCGTTCCACGTCCGGGATGCGGGCGCTCACCCCCTCAACGAGGGTGGTAAAGCCTCGCCGCTCACGGTGGACTGTTGGAGCGGCAGCGACCACCTGACGTGCAGAACCGCGATCGCCTCGCGGATTTCGTCGAACTCATCCCCGCCTCCGTCGGCGGGCTCCAGGGCAGGGAGAGGAGCACCGGACCGGCCGTGTTGAAGGTCCGGCACCACGGCGGGCAGGACCTGGTGGGCAACTTTGTCCGCAGGAACCCGGGCCTGGTCCGTACGGCTCATCACCGTACGGACCAGCGACACGATCAGCCCCACCACCAGCATCGACGGTCTTCCACGGCAACTGGTCCCGTACCTGCGCGGCCCGCTCACGCCCATGCGCCAGCGGGCCCTGAGTATGCGCGAGGTTCAAGTCCGCGATCTTGACTGCGACCTGGCCGTAGGACGCCGACTGCCTCGTCGACGGGCAGCGCTCCGACTACGGCTTCCTCCACTCCTGGCGCCGCACGTCACCGAGCAGCTCCCGACAGCAACGCGATCCGGTCACCGCAGCCGCCAAGCTCACCGTCATCAGTGGTGTTGGCCGGCACATCGCACGGTCGGAGCGGAGCCGGCCGATGACCTCGGAGGGCAAGGCGTTCCGCAGGTGGGGGATGCATGAGGCGTCGTGTCAGGCGACCGGCCTTCGGCCGGAGTCGTCCGCGTCGGCGCCGGGCCGGCTACTCCCCGGGACGCGCCCGGCGTTCGACGGCGATGTCGGTGGACCCGTCGCGTACCGCCCGCTCGGCCTCGTCCGGGTCGGCGCCCGTGAAGACCAGGATGTCCGCGGCGACCAGCCGTACGCTCTCCCTTACCGCGACCGGCACGGTGGAGCCGCGTTCCGGGATGTCCCGGACGATGTCCAGGGTGCGCCGGGCGGCGTGCTGGAACGCGGCATGTTTTCCGCGCGCCTTCGCCAGCGCGTCCAGGACCCCGGACAGCCCCCGCACCGTGGTGGCGAGCGCCTTCCCGGAGCCGGGGTCGAGGACCGTGGCGCCCCGGATGAGGGTGAGGCAGCTGTTGCCGAGCAGGTCCAGTTGGCGCGTGGCGGCGATCTCCTGCCGGATGGGCTCCCGCCGGCTGCGCCAGCGCGGGGTCCGGCGGGCGACGGCGATCGCGTCGTCACGGGTACGGCCGAGATCGTTCAACAGGGTGTAGACGGGGCGTAGTTCCTTCCACGGCTGGTCCCTCCGCTCATCGGCCGAAGCGTCCAGCGCCCGGGTCGCCAGCTCCAGCGCACGGCCCAGTCCCTTCAGCGTGGCGGCCTCGGTCCGTCTCAGGAGGGTGAACGGGTGCGGGGGGAAGAGTACTTGGCTGAACACGAGCGCGACTCCCGCGCCGAGCAGGGCGTCCAGTACGCGGTCGATACCGGCCTGCTGACCGGCTGCGACGGAGATCACCGCGCCGATGGCGGCCTGCGCCATCGTGATGCGTTCCCCGTCGATGAGGAGCGCGACGAGGAGCGCGCACAGCACGGCGACGCCGACCGCCGGGCCGGGGCCGAGGAAGCGGAGGGCCACCTGCCCGACGATCACGCCCGAGATGACCCCGGACATGACCCGTACCGCGTTGGTGCCGCGCCCGCCGACCGGTGTGTTGAGGGCGACGAGGGTGGCGATCGGGGCGAAGAGGGGGATGTGGTGGTCGAAGACGTTCCCGGCGATCCACCAGGAGAGCGCGGCTGCTGCGGACTGCTGGAGCACCGGCCACAGGTTGTCCTTGACGCGCGAACACGTCTCGTACATCGTCCTCCCTCCACCCCCCGGCAGGGTCGGTTCGCGGCGGGGTGCTCAGCCGGCCGGTTCGCCGCCGTGTCGGCGCTCCCCGGTCGGGTGGGCGTCGTCGAACAGGCGAGGGCCCAGCTCGTGCCAGTTCCGCAGCCCGGGAAGACGGTCACTGGTTTCCGGGCCCCAGCTTCCGGGCGCGTATGGCAGCGGTGGCTCGACCGGATCGAGGACGGGGCCCACGATGCGCCAGCACTCCAGGACGGTGGGGAAGAAGGCGAAGCACTCGGGGTCGCCGACGACGGCCCCGTGCAGGATGTTCTCGTACGGGAGTTCCTGCCGCCCCAGCACTTGCGCGAAGTCGACCCCGATGGGCACGGTCAGCGGTCCGTCGGTGCTTTCGGGCTTGTTCAGCATCAGGTCTGCCCGGATACCGGTGTCGCCGTCGATGCGGAAGCGGATGGTGTTCGGCGGCGTCTGGACGTCGCCGCCGCCGAAGAGTTCCAGCGGAGGCTTGCGCAGTTCGACGACGACCTCGGTGGTGGAGACGGCCAGTGCCTTGCCGCTGCGGAGGTAGAAGGGGACGTTGGCCCAGCGCCAGTTGTCGACGAACATGCGGGTCGCGAAGTAGGTCTCCGTGGTGGAGCCGGGCTTGACGCCCTCGACGTCCCGGTAGCCGTCGTACTGGCCGCGAACAGTCACGGCGGGGTCCATGGTGCGGGTCGCGTGCAGGGCCCGCCACTTCTCCAGCCCCTGCGCCTGGGCGTTGGTGGCGCTCGGCGGTTCCATCACGAGGAGGGCGAGGACCTGGAGTAGGTGGTTCTGGACCACGTCGCGCAGACAGCCCACCGCGTCGTAGAAGGATCCACGGTCGGCGACGTCGAAGTCCTCCGCGAGGGTGATCTGCACGTTGTCCACGTAGGCGCGGTGCCAGATCGGCGCGAGCAGGGTGTTGGCGAACCGGGAGACCATCAGGCTCTCCACCGCGCGGTTGCCGAGGAAGTGGTCGACACGCAGCAGATGGGCGTTGTCGAAGTGGGCGGAGAGTTCGTTCTGGAGCTTCCGCGCGGAGCCGAGGTCGTGGCCGAACGGTTTCTCCACCACCAGCCGGGCGTTCCCGTTGAGGTCCTCGGCGGCCAGCGAGCCGGCGACCTCGGTGAACAGCGACGGTGGGATCGCCAGGTAGTACGTCACGAAGCCGCGCCCGGCCACGGCCTCGCGCAGCCGGGTGAAGGTGGCGGCGTCGGCGAAGTCCCCGGTGACGATGGACAGGTTCGCCGCGAACCGGGCGAAGACTTCCTCGTCGATGTCCGTGCCATCGGCGGCGACCGCCTCCCGCGCGTGCCGGCGTAGGGCGTCGTCGTCCCAGTCGGTGGCCGCCACCCCGATGACGGGCACGGTGAGTTTGCCGGACTCGGTGAGCCGGTACAGGGCGGGCAGCAGCATCTTCTTGGCGAGGTCGCCGGAGATGCCGAAGAGCACCAGTGCGTCGGACCGTTCCATCTCGGGCGGGCTGAGCGGGGTTTCGGTCATCACGACCGTCCTTTCCGGGGCATGGCCGCTTTCGAGGAGGTGTCCGGCGGGTCCTGGTCGTGCCCGAAGCGGACATTCAGCGCCGCTTCGATCTGTTCGGGGTCGCGGCCCTTGGTCTCGGGCAGGTAGCGGCCGACGAAGAAGAACGCGGCCACGCAGATCGCGGAGAAGATCCAGAAGGACTCGCCCTGGCCGAGGGCGGAGGCCACGGGCAGGAAGCTGAGGCTGACGACGAAGTTGGAGATCCAGTTGACCGCCGTGGCGATGCTCGAGCCCTCCGCGCGGACGGACGGCGGGAAGATCTCGCCCAGCAGTGTCCAGAACACCGGGCCGAGACCGCCGGCGTAGGCGGCGATGTAGATGACCATGAACAGCAGCGTCAGCACCGAGTTCATGCCGACCACGAACGCCAGCCCCAGCATGAAGATCGAGACCGCCATGAGGGCCAGGGAGACGAGCACCAGGACGCGGCGGCCGGCCCGGTCGACCAGGCGGATCGCGACGAGCGTCATGACCAGGTTGATCAGGCCGATGAACACGGAGTAGAAGATGGAGTTCGACGCGTTCAGACCGGTCTGCTGGATGATGGTCGGCGCGTAGTAGATGATCGTGTTGATTCCGCCGAACTGCTGTACGGCGGCGAGGGTGAGGCCAACGACGAGGGCCGGACGCAGGTCGGGGGCGAGCAGCCTCTGGGCCGTCCGGCCGGAGGCGGCGTTCCGCTCCCGCTGCTCGCGATCCTCGGCGATCCGGTGCTGGGCCCGGGCGACCAGGGCATCCGCCGTGGCCTCGTCGGCGACCGAGGCGATCCCCTTACGCGCCCTCTCCGCCTGGCCGTGAGCGATGAGCCACTGCGGTGACTCGGGCAGGAACCACAGGGACGCAGCCACCATGAGGCCGGCCGGGACCGCGCCGACGGCGAACATGGCACGCCACATCTCGCTGCTGGAGAAGGCGAGGTTGACGAGGTACGCGACCAGGATGCCGAGGGTGATCATCAGCTGGTTCATCGTGAGCAACCGGCCGCGGATCTTCGTCGGGGAGATTTCGGAGAGGTAGACCGGAACCGCCGCTGACGCCGCTCCGACCGAGAGGCCGAGGATGAGCCGGCCCACCATGAGGACGGGGTATCCGTTCGCGGTGCTCGCGATCGCCGTACCGATGATGAACACCACGCCGATCAGCCCGAGAGCCTTCCTCCGGCCGAGGCCGTCGGAGAGCCGGCCGGCCGAGGTGGCCCCGATCACCGCGCCGATGAGCAGCACACTGACCACGCTGCCCTGCTCGAAGGAGTTCAGGCCGAAGTCCTGCTTGACGTACAGCAGGGCGCCGGACACAACCCCGGTGTCGAAGCCGAACAGGAAGCCGCCCAGAGCAATCGCCGCCGCCCAGCGGCTGATCTTCCGTTGACCCTCTGCCGAGATCCCGGTGAGCGGTCCGTGAGTGCCCGGTTCCCTGGAAAAGCCCTGGACCATGTCACTCCCTTCGTAGTGAGTGAGCTCGTTCTGGCCACATCACCACCTTTCCGGGACGAAGGACGGTGGTGCGAAGCAATCGGGTGGCTCGCGGACTCGGTGAACCGGACACCCCGTTGCGGCGGCGGGCCGGCACACTCCCGCGACCGCCCCGGCGGGGGACATGGCTACGAGCAGCCGAGCGGCGCGGGTGCGGCCGTCGCGCAGGTTCGGCCCGGTCAGCCGTGGAGGACGCCCCAGCCACCCGTGTACGACTCGCCCGGGGCCAGCCGGATCAGGTCGGTACCGCTGCCCAGAGCATTCGGCGGTCCCGTCATCGGTTCGACGCCGATGCCCCAGCGGTGCGAGGTGGGCGGCACCTGGTCCGCCGTGTAGACCTCCAGCCACGGCTGGGCCTCGTCCAGCCAGAAACGGGTGGCGCGCCGCGAGCCTTCCAGGCGGACCCAGGCGCGCCCGTCGGCGTCGCGGTCGAGACCGGTGAAGGCGACGTCGATGGCCTGCGCCCCGATGCGGCGAGGGGTGGTGAAGTCGTACGCCGTGCCCGAGACGTCGACCGTCGGGCCGGAGGGGAGCATCCGCGCGTCGACCGGCTGGTAGCGGTGGCCGGGCAGGGTCAGCACGCAGTCGTCGAGCGGTTCGCCGACCGTCAGGTAGGGGTGTGTGCCGTGGGCGTACGGGGCGGGACGCGTGCCGGCGTTGCGGCTCACAAGCCGGACGGTGAGGCCCGTACCGGCGTCCAGGGCGTACGTGACCTCAAGGTCGAGACGGAACGGGTAACCCGTCGACCCGTGCAGACTGTAGGCAAGGGTGACGGTGTGCGGTTCCTGCCGGACCGGCCGCCAGGTCGTCCACCGGACGAGTCCGTGGATCGCGCAGTCCAGGCCGGGTTCGGAGACGTCGAGCTGGTACTCCGCGCCGTCGAAGGTGTAGCGGCCACGGTCGACCCGGTTGGGCCAGGGGACCAGCAGTTGGCCGAAGGCCGCCGGGGCCGGTTCGTCGGGGTCGTACGAGAGCAGGAGCGGTTCGCCCCGGTGGCTCAGCTCGCGCAGGCCCGCGCCCGTCTCGGTGATGGTCGCCGCGTAGTCGCCGGCCGCCAGCCGGTACTGCTCACCTGTGGTGGTCTCGCTCATGGACAGATGGTTGCCCCCTTGGAGGCGGAGAGGTACTGGTCGGGGCCCGGTGTCGGCCGACCGGGCGGTTTCCTGCTCCGTATGGCTCCGTCCCGGTGTCACCCCGGAAGCCCCTCAGTCCTTCTCCTCATCTCCGGCCCTCCGCCCGCGGGGCGCGGGTGTCTCACGGGCGATGACCAAGCGGTCATCGGGGCGGACGGTGCCGATCCGGGAGTCGCTGTACCGCAGGGGCTGGCCGTCGCGAACCACGGCCAGCACGGACTCGGCGATCTGCCGGGGCTCACGGCCGACCTCGGCCGGTTCCGGGAAACGTTCGGCGACCTCCAGCCCGAGTCCGGCGGAGAGCAGCTCCTCCAGCACCGTGCCGACCGAAGGGCTCAACGATGCGACGCCGAGTAGATGTCCGGCCGTCTCGGAGGACGTGATGACGTTGTCCGCGCCGCCTTCACGCAGCAGGGCGACGTTCTCAGCGCGGGCCACGGAGGCGGTGATGACGGCGGTGGCGTTCATCCGGCGGGCGGTCAGAGCCGCGAGGACGGCCGTGTCGTCGCTCGCGGTGGCGATCAGCACATGCTCCGCCTTGCCCAGCTCCGCCCGTGCCAACACGTCGGAGCGAGTTCCGTCGCCGACGATACCGACGAGGCCGTGTCTGTTCGCCTCACCGACGGCGGACGCAGCGACGTCGACCACCACGATCTTCCGAAGCTGTGTGCCCCGTGCCCGCAGGGTGGCTACGGCGGCCCGGCCCTTCGTGCCGTAGCCGACCACCACGACGTGCTGTCGCACCTTGCTCCTCCAGGTCTGCTCGCGCCATTCGGCCCGGGTCCGCTCCGTCAGCGCGCTGATCGTGGTGCCGACCAGGACGAGTAGGAAGCCGAGGCGCAGGGGGGTGATCACCAGGGTGTTTACGATCCGCGCCGAGTTGCTGGCCGGCACGACGTCCCCGTACCCGATCGTGGTCAGGGTGACGGCCGAGTAGTAGAAGCTCGTCAGCAGACCGAGAGGGTGTCCGGTGGAGTCGCGGTAGCCCCTGCGGCCGAGGTAGACGACCACCATGCCGAGGAGGATGAGCCCCAAAGCGAGGGCGAGCCGCGACACGATGATTCGGAACGGTCCGCGCGGCCGGTAGGGGAAACCGAACCGGGACCGCCGGCCGGCCTGGTCCTCGCCTTGGACGTCCACAGGGCTGAGTCTCCGGCACAACCGGAACGGCGACCACCGGAGGTGACCTCGGGGCGGCATCGCTACTGGGTGGTGCCACTTCATGAAGGCTTGCAAGCTGCGAGGCCCGGTGGTTGGGCGTACTTGGACGGTTCCTCGGCTAGCCGCTGGCGTTGGTGGCTGCGGCGAGTGTGTGAGGTTCGGCTGCCACGTCGGCCTGGGGTCAAGCGAAGACGAGGCGGGCGGGCGGTTTGTCGAGCACTGTGCCTGGTGGCGGCCTGGGCTTCGTCGTCGGCTGGGAAGCCCTCCAGGAGCCTGAGGCACTGTGGTGGACCCACTCGCGGGACTTCTCCCGGTCGCCGGCGTCCCGGTAGCGGGAGGCCAGGGCGAAGGCGCTCTCGGCGGCGGCCCAGCGGTCCGTCGGCAGTTCCTGCTGGAAGAGCGCCTCCAGCTCTTGGACGGAAGCGATGCGGGTCATCTCATCTCAGCCATAGGGCTCAATCGTCAGGATGCTCAGCCGTCGCTCCTCCGGGCGCCTGAGACCGGACGACGGTCGCCGGTGCTCTACGGGCGGCTTCCGCGCTGTCCGTGGCCGTGGGAACCCATGGTCGGCTCCTTGCACGGCCCGACGGCCCCACGGCCCCACGGCCCCGCGTTCACGGTCTGGTCGCGGACGCGCCGCCGTCGACGCCCCGATCCCGGCGTTGCCGCCCGGCCCGGGGCGTCGACAGGCAGCGGCGTGCGGGGAGGATCGCGGTGCGGAGCCGCTGGTCCAGCCCGCGATATCCCGAAGAGGACCGGCCCGTGATCGCGCGGTGGCTCTCAGGCCCGTGGGCCTTCGAGGGCTTGCAGCGATCCGGCGGGCAGCCGGTCGTTGCCCCAACTGCGCTGGATGTAGCCGATGATCCGTGTGATGTCCTCCTCGGGTACCCGCTCCGGCTCGCCGCGTTCGAGCGGGTCGGCGTGGAAGATGTAGAGCCGCGAGGCGAACTGGTCGAACGGCAGTGACGCCTCGCCGAACCGCTCGCCGTTGCCCGCCGTGGAGACCACGACGCCGTCGCCCCAGTCCTGGCCGCTGTCGTTGTTCGGGTTGAAGAAGTAGACCCGCATGACGTCCTGCGGGTCAGGCGCTGCCCGCAGGATCGTGATGGCGTGCCAACCGACGTACCGTGCCGCGCTGTCGGTGACGGCGACGCCGGCCGGCTGCGGATGGATCAGCGGCTGCTCGCCGTTGTACGAGGGGTGGTAGCTGGCGTGGAACTGCCGCAGGAAGTCGTCGAGGTCGACCAGGTTCCCGGTCTCCACGTCGACGTTGATGTGGAAGCCACGGCCGGCCCACCAACCGTGGAACTCGGGGTTGACCCACCGGTGCGGGTCCCCGGGCCGTGCCGCGCAGCGGCGCCCCATCTCGGCGTATATCCGGTCCAGATGCGGCACCACGAGCAGCGACACGGGGTCCAGGTCCATGGGCAGCGTGGTCGCGACTCCGGTCGCGCTGTCCTTCGACGAGATCGGCTGCCCCTCGAAGTGCATGAGGATCTCGTCGTCGCGGGCCGCCCAGACCACCATCTGGAGCAGGTAGTCCGGGTCGTTGTAGGACCACATCGACAGCGCGCGGGCCGACTGGCAGGTCGGGTTGTCGCCCTGCCCGACGCCGAGCGGCTGCCCCAGCACCGAGAGCACTCCCGCGACCAGCCGCGCCCGTGGGTCGGGTACGTCTCCGAAGACCCCCGTCAGCCGCTCCCGCGCGACCGGGGACAGCTCAAGCCGCAACTGGCGCCACAGCGCGGGCACGATCGGCGGTTCGTAGAGGATGCCCCGGTCGAGCAGCAGCGCCAGCCCGTAGACGCTCTGCGCTGTCTGGGGGTGCACGGCGACCTCGATCAGCCGGTGCACCAGCTGGCTGTAGCGCAGCAGGCAGTTGCGGCCGGTGTCGGACAGCCCGAGGGCCTCACCGAGAAGGTGGTCGCTCTCGCGGAGGAGGAACCGGAGCAGTTCCGCGTGGTACGGCGACACCAGGCCGGTGTCGTGCATCGCCCGCGCGAATCCGGTCGCCTCGTACTGCAGACCACCGGCGTCCATCGCTTCGAGCCGGGAGCGGAAGACGTCGAAGCCAGGGTCCTCCCGGCACGCCTCGGTGGTCCCGAAGAGGCTGGTGATGAGCCGGTCGATGCCCTGCCCCGACGAGGCGCCGAGAGCGACGTCCGGGTCGTTGCGGTAGACCGCGATGCGGGTGATCAGGGACTGCACGGACTCGACCTGGATCGGACGCTGCCGCAGGATCCGCCAGATCTCGTCGACCAGGTTGTCCAGGACGCTGTCGTAGCCGATCTCGTCGGCGAGGTGGCGGAACAGGTCCCGGATGAGCTGCGCGGTGCGGCCCTGCCGGGTCCGCTCCGCCTCGCTGATGGGAGCGAACAGCAGCTCCAGGTTCGTCGCCAGCACCTGGGAGAGGAACAGACGGGCGTCCTCGGCGGACAGCGTCGGGTGCTCGAAGTCGCCCTGGGCGACGGCCAACATCCGCAGCTCGCTGACCGCCTCCATCACGACGGTGTCCGCGTCTCCGCTGTGCAGGCTCGGGCCCACCAGCGAGGGTATGAGGATCTCCGGGGACGCCCAGTCCGTCTCCTGGAAGAGCCCCGCTTCCTCGAGGGCCTGCGCCCTGGACTGGATCGCTGCGGCGCCGCCCCGCTGTAGGAGCACCCGCCGTAGCGCCTCCAGGATCCGCCGCAGCTTCGTGTGCTTGCCGAAGTCGCGGGTCTCGGCCATGGCTTGGATGGCGTCGTCGAGTGAGGCCACGCGCTTGCCGAGTGTCGTAGCCTCACTGTTGACGTCGTCGACGTTCGGTTTCAAAGGGCTTCCCTCAAGTAGGGCTTCCGCGTCCGCGAGGTTGTCAGACGTAGAAGTCGAGCTCTTCCTGTTGCTTCAACAGGTCGCGCATCCGGTAGGGGTCATCACCGAAGAAGTACACCAGACCCCAGTGCGTGCCGAACGCGGTCCTCTTGGTGACGGTCTCCTCGAGCGGCTTCGAGAGGTCGTGTGACTCGTAGTAGTCGTCGTCCTCGGTCTCCTCCGGGATCCGCAGGTCGTTGACGACACGGCGGCGCGGGTAGACACCGAAGCAGCCGGCGACTCCTGACGCGTCTTCCACCTCGCGGGGGAAGAAGGCGTCGATCTCCTCCTCTGTCGTCTTCGGGTCGAAGGCCAACACCAGGCCATGGTAGGCGTTGAATCCGTACGCGCGCTCCAGGAGTTCGAATACCTTGAAGCCCGGCGGCCGGTAGGCGACTTCACCGAAGTACATCTCTCCGTCACTGGTGACGAAATACTCCGGGTGCACGAAACCGAACTCGATGTCGAACGTCTTGATGAGCTTCTCGATCTGCGCCGTGATCTGCGGTCGGTACCGCTCCAGTTCCGGGGTCGCCGGTACGAACACCGAATACCCCAGTGTGACGTATTCGGAGATGTTGAGGAACTTGATCTTCCCGTTGTGCACCCAGGCCTCGACCGCGAACTCCCAACCGTCGAGGTGGGATTCCATGAGGACCGGGAACTCCTCGTCCGGAATCGTGTCGACCTCGTCCGGCGTGCGGATGACGCGATGTCCGAGGCAGCCAGCCTTGTCGAATGCCTTGAGATGGATCGGGTCGTTGGGGTCGCCGTCCAGCTTGAGCAGGGTCTGGTTGACGCGCCTGAGGAAGCGGGTCACGTCCTCCCGGTCGTGGGCCTCCTCGAAGATTCCGACCCGGATGCCTCCGAGTTGCGCGCGGCGCTTCATCAGCGCCTTGTCCCGCAGCAGCATGGCCTGGCCGTACAGACGTGGGTCGTCCAGCAGTACGGAGTTGATCGCCCCCGCCCATTCCACCGTCTCCTCGAACAGCGGGATCGCGATGTCGACGCCCTTTTTCTGGAGGGTTTCGGCGATCTCCATGGAACGGTCGTTGAGCCTTTCGAAATTCCACGGAACGTAGGGGATGTCGTGCTCGATGCAGTAATCCTCGGCCCACTCCGGCGCCACGACGATATATCTCCGGTCGAACCGGTCGATTGCTTCCACCGCGTTGAGACTCCACCCGAGAAGAGCTACGTAGCCCTTCTCGGGATTCTTGGTGCCCGGTTCGCGATTCGGCATAGACGTTTCTCCTTCGGCGCGTGCGCGCATCGATGGCGTGGCTGGCAGGTCGCATACCCGGCGATTCATCGCACAAACGATGAGCCTTTTGGGCTGGTGCCGGTAAGAGAGTTGACGGTATCCGTCGTGGTGGTGATGTGTCCGTTGGTCGTCTGATTCCCAGTGGGTGGAGGGCGGTTGGTGTCGCGGGGCGGCAGCCCGTGCCGTGGCCCCGGACGCCTACGGGGTGCCGAGGAGCGGGTTTCTCCTCGTGGCCGTTACCCGTGGTGTGCTGCCGGTACCGATCCCGTACACGTCCGCCCCGAACCACGTGTCCCGTGGGTGGTCGTGCACCCCACGAGAGCCCGGTGCCGGCGGGTCCACCCGGTGGTGCCAGCGGCCTTGGCCCCGGTGGATCCGTAAGTAGGTGACCAGGTAAACGTACTCGATGGTGGACCTACCCGAGGAACGTGGTGCCGGTGGCGTACCGACGGCACCACCGGCGTGGGGGAGGGGAGTTGGCGCGCGGGGACGTGGGCTGGCTGTCGGACGGCGGTCATCCTCCGAGGTGGAGCGCCTCACCCGACCCGTCGGGTAACTCGGGCCGTCCTCGCGGAGGTTGGCGGACGCCCACGTCGCAACGCCCCGCGACGGATGTGGTCCCAGCTTCCGGGGGTGAGCCGGACCACCCCGGGGCCGAGGGGCTACACGGTGCGGACGTCGACGCCCTGCGCGGCCAGGGCCCCGACCTCCTCCTCGGGGGCTTCGGCGTCGGTGACCAGCAGGTGTACCGCGCTGGCCGGAGCGACGAAGGCGTGGGCGGTACGGGACAGTTTGGTGCCGTCGGCCACCGCGACCACCCGGCGGGCGGACTCGACGGCGGCCTTCTTGACGGCCGCGTCGTCCAGGTCGTAAGCGGTCAGCCCCTGCGCGGCGTTGAAGCCGCAGCAGCCGATCACCGCGGTGTCGAACCGCAACGCCGCGAGCGAGGTGAGGGTCAGGGGGCCGGTCAGCGCGCCCTCGCCGGAACGTGGCCGCCCACCGGGCACGGTGACCGTGGTGGGGCCGGGAGGGTCGGTCAACGCGTTCACCGCAGGCAGCGACAGGGGAGTCACGTTCACCCGGCGGCCACGGAGCGCCCGGGCCACCTCCAGGCAGGTCGTGCCGCTGTCGAGCACCAGGGTCTCGCCGTCGGCGATCTGGTCGGCCACCCACCCGGCGATGCGCCGCTTGATCTCGACGCCCTCCCGGGCCCGGAGGGCGAAGGGCGGTTCCTCCCCGCGGAGCAGCAGGGTGCGCGCTCCGCCCCGGAAGCGTTCCAGCACTCCCTGGGCGGCGAGGGTGTCCAGGTCACGGCGTACGGTCATCTCCGAGGCGCCGGTGAGGTCCGCGAGTTCGGCCACCCCGAGGCTTCCGGCCTCGCGTACCGCCTCGGCGATCTGTCGCAGCCGGTCCGTGTTCGCCATGGCGTGATTGAACACCATCATCCATCGCGCGGCCATCCTGTGAGAAGAGCCATGTTCCACACATCAGAAATGTTCGATACGTTCGCGGAATGGAGCGCTCCCTGAGCCGTGCCCGGCTGGCCACGTTCGTCTACTTCGTCCTCAACGGCACCCTCCTGGGCATGTGGATTGTGCAGATCCCCGCCATCGAGGACCGGGCGGGCATCAGTCACGCGGTACTCGGCGGCTTCCTGCTGTTGCTCGGCGGGGGAGCCTTCCTCGGCCTGCGGCTCGGCGGGCCGGTCGCCGACCGCGTCGGCACCCGCACGGTGGTCCCGGCCAGCGCCGTCCTCTGCAGCCTCACCCTGGCGCTGCCCGGACTCGCCACCAGCGCCTGGACCCTCGCCGGAGCCCTGGTGCTGCTGGGCTTCGGCAACGGCTGTCTGGACGTCAGCATGAACGCCCACGCCGTGGAGGTCGAGAAGCGGTACGGGCGACCGGTGATGTCCGCCTTCCACGCCACCTTCTCGGTCGGCGGCGTCCTCGCCGCCGGCGCCGGGGCCGCCATGGCCTCCCTCGGCTGGGGGCCGGCCGAGGCCCTGGGGGCGTCCGCCGTACTGGGCGCCCTCGTCGCCCTGGTCGCGGCGCCCCTGCTGTTGCCCGCCGACAGCCACCGCTCGGTGGAGCCCGGGCAAGGGGTCGGCGAGGAGGCGGGGGCACGCCAGGCCCCGGCCCGTATCTGGCTGTTGGCCGTGCTCGCGCTGATGGTGATGATGAGCGAGGGCGTCGCCAACGACTGGAGCGTGCTGCACCTGCGCACCGTGCTGGACACCTCCGCCAGTACCGCCGCCTTCGCCTACGGCTCCTTCGCCGCGACGATGACCATCGGTCGCCTGCTGGCGGACCGGTTCTCGGCCCGGTTCGGTCCCGCCTCCGTCCTCCGGTACGGAGCGGCCGTGGCCGCCGCCGGGGTCACCCTCGCCGCGCTCTCCCCGTGGGTGGGCGCGGCCCTGGTCGGGTGGGCCGTCTTCGGCGCCGGCCTGTCCGGTTGCGTACCCCAGCTCTTCAGCGCCGCCGGGCACGCCGACCCCAGCGCCGCCGGGGCCAACGTCTCCCGGGTGGCCAGCCTCGGCTACCTCGGTATGCTCGCCGGCCCGGCCGTCATCGGCTGGCTCACCCGGCTGATGCCGCTGAACCTCACCTTCCTGTTGCCCGCGGCGTGCTGTGCCTTCGCCGCCGTGGCCGCCGGGGTACTCAGAACCCGGACCGAGGTCGCCCCGTAGCGCTCCCCCTCGTACGGGAGGGCGCGGTGTTCCCTCCCACCGGTGGGGGATGTGCGCCGGGCGCGCGGTTGTCGGGACCGTGACCCGGGCCGTCCGCCTCTTCCGCTCGGGGCTGAGGCGTGCCGGTACGCCTCGCGGCGTACCCGGTCCCGCTCCCGCGAGGTCGGCCGACGTTCGGGCGCCGGGCGGCCGGAGGTCGGCGTTCCGTCCTTGGGACTTTTCGTACGGTCGGCGACCCGTGGTGGACCTCGCCGGGGGAGTGGGCCCGCCGAAGGAGGCCCGGTGAGGTGTGGTGACGGGAGGAGATCGTGCCGCCCGGTCCTGGAGCGACGGGTTGGCTGAGGGGGCCACGGATCGTTGACAGGTCCTTGTCATCCCCCTTCCATGGCGGACGAGTGATCCACGAGGTGGACGCGACTTCGGGGGAAGACATGAGGGACCCATCGCACACCCGCTCGTCAGGCCAGAACCGGACCCTGCTCCGTGGCCGTCGGAGCACGGTGATCCTCGCGGTGTCCACCGCGCTCCCGTCGCCGAAGGAGCCGCCGGCCGGGGGAGCGCGCGACAGCGCCGGCACCCGGGCGGACGGGTCGTCCTTCCCGCTGGCCGACCCGGACACCGTCCCTGCCGAGGACGGCGGCCACCTGACCCACGGAGCCACGGTGCCCGCCGGCCGGGGCAAGCGGTGCGGCGGCGAGGGAAGGCTCAACGTGCCGGTGCTCGCCCATGGTTCGGGTGACTCGGTCGGTATGGCGGACTGGGCCTCGGGCGACGCGTTGCCCGGTGGGCCGGGCCGCTGGACGAAGCCGGGCGGTGCCGTCTGGGCGCCCGGGGTCGCGTGCTTCGGCGACCGCTACCTGAGGTTCTCCACGGCCACACGCAAGGGGGCGGAGCAGAAGTGCGTCGGCCGCGCCGTCGCGAAGTCCGCCCGGGGGCCGTTCCGTGACGCCGGCGGGTGGGTCTGCCCGCCGCACGGCCGCCGGGCCATCGACGCCAAACGGCACCCGCACGCGGAACCGGCAGGGGGCCTGACCCGGCTCTCCGGGTACGGCCCCACAACGACCCAGACCCACGACGTACTGGACCAGGGCTCGCCCCGAGGGGCGGCCATCACGGCGAGTCAGCCGTGACAGCTCACGAGGAAGGATGATCCATGGACATCAGCAGGAGGCGCGCGCTCGCCCTCGGAGGCGGTGCCGTGCTCGGTGCCGCCGGAGTGGCGGCCGTCGCTGGCGGCGCCGGCGCGGCCGGTGGGTGGCAGCCCCTGATCGTGGTGACGGCGAACATCGGCCGCAAGCGGCTCAAGAAGCGGGAGCCGGCCATCCTCGCGGTGCGGCGCGCGGTGAAGTCCGGTGACGGTTACGCCAAGCCGTTGGTGGGGTGGCAGGAGATCGGGGAGGGAGACGACGACGGTCGCGAGGCGCGTTGGATCAACAAGCACTTCGGCTCCGGTTTCGAGAACATCTACGAGCACAAGAACCCGGCGCAACGGGTACCGATCTCCGTGCCCAACGAGTACAAGATCATCGACAAGAGGGTCACCAAGGTCCACGGAGGGAAGAAGGGGGTGTCCCCGCACCGCGTCATCACCCAGGCGGTACTCCAGCACGTGGACGACCCCAAGATGCGGTTCGTGTTCGCCAACACCCACTACGTCGCCGGCGCCTGGAACGGGAAGGAGGACGCGCACGAGGCCTGGCGGGACCGGATGTGGGCCCGGCACTTCCGTACGCACCGCGAGGAGGTGCTGCGGCACTGGCGCTCCCAGGGCTTCCCGGTCATCTGGACCGGCGACGTCAACCGCAACGGAATGCCCCTGCTGATGCCCCAGCACGAGAAGCGGGCCTTCAAGGGAGGCATCGACCAGATCGGCTGGGTTCCCGGTGGCAACGGCACCGAACTCCGCCTGAAGCGCACCAAGGTGGTCCCCATGGACGTGGACGGACACAACGCCAGGGTGGCCCTGATGCAGATACGCCGCGCCTAGGAACACCGGGAGACCTCGGCGGACGTGGTCGTGGGGCACCCGGGAACGTGTCCTGGTGCCCCACCTCATCCGCCGTGGGCGAGGCGCGGGGCGGTCCGACGCGCGGTACGCGAGCCGCTCCCTGATCCGAACGACGCGCCCCCAGGGCCCGGGTGTGCCGGTTGCCGGTCTCGACTGGTCGACCGGCACACCGGCGGTGGCCTCCGCCCCGTGACCGGGCACCTGGCCGGGTGTCCCCGCCCGGCCGGTGGGGACGCGTACGGGGTAAGGGCGATGCCCCGCCACGCCGCACGCCCAGCCTGGGCGAGCCCCGGGCGGTCCCGCCCTCGATCGGCCACCACGGCCGCGCCTGGCCCCCACCCATGGAGGGCCGCGAGGTCGGGACCACGCCGGTTGAGGGAACCCGGTCCACCGTGGCCGTACCGGGAGGGCGTGAACCTGGTGCGGGTGCACGAGGGCCTACGGTGGCCGGCCCCTGGCCCGCGTCGGCGCCGGCCGACCCTGTACGGCGGCGGAACCCGGGTGGTCCACGAGGGTGTGGAGCGGGGTCCGCAGTGCCCCAACAGACCCTGCTGGTCGCGGGGTTGGCGTGTTCCGGCCGTGGTTCCGGGCGCTGTCGTACCGCGCTGGCACACTACGGGGCGAAACCCCGCACGCCGGATGACGGCGGAGCCAGCCACCCGAAAGGCAGCGCACCCATGCCCTCGTCCTCCCCGTCGTCCGCCTCCTCACCGTCGCCCGAGGGGGACACCGCCCGACTCCTGGCCGCCATGCCCTTCGCGACCTGGCTGGGCGTGGAGTTGGTGACCGCCACCCCCGAGTGGACCGAGGGTCGCCTGCCCTGGTCCGAGCGGGCCTGTACGGCAGGCGGGATGCTGCACGGAGGGGCGCTGATGGCGCTGGCCGACTCGGTCGGGGCCGTGTGCGCCTACCTCAACCTGCCCCGGGGGGCCGGCACTTCGACGGTGGAGTCCAAGACCAACTTCCTGTGCGCGGTACGGGACGGCAGCGCCCACGCCACGGCCCGCCCCCTGCACGTCGGCGGCACCCTGCTGGTGGTGCAGACCGACCTGCGGGACGACCGGGACCGGCTGGTCGCCCAGACCACCCAGACCCAGCTGGTGCTGAAGCCGTCCAAGTCCTCCGAGCCCGCCGGCGGTTGACCACCGCCGAGGTCGTGGCGGTCAGCGCACCCGGGACGCGATGGCGCGGGCGCAGTCCAGCGACTCGGCCCGGGTGGTGTCGACCTCGACGTCGTAGGCCACGCCCCGGTGCACCGACTCGGCCTGGGAGGCCGCCATCCCGGGGGTACGGTCGCCCCGGGCGAGCTCCCTGGCGGCGGCGGTCTCCGGCGCGCAGCGCACCCCGACCCACAGCACGTCCAGGTCTCCCAGGCGTGCGCGCAGCCGCTCCTGGGAGACGGTTCCCTCCAGGAACACGTCGTCGATGACGACCCGGGCGCCGGCCCGTGCCATGGCGGCGATACCGGCCGTCCAGGCCGCCTCCAACCGCTGGAAGTCCGGTCCGGGCGCCACCTGTCCCCGAGAGCCGAGGGTGAGGCCCGTGTCCGAGCTGAGCAGGGCGGGGGGAAGCCGTTGGACGAGGTCGTCCACTCCCAGGTTGATCCAGGGCTGGGGAAGGATCGCCTGGAGGCAGCGGCTGATGCCGGACTTCCCGGAGCTGGATCCGCCGTTGAGCACGATGACTTGGGTGGACACGCGGGGCGCCTTCCGGGGTTCGGCGGTGGTCCGGTTCCGCGCGGTCCACGCGAACCGGGAGTCCTGTGCGAGGGGGCGGAACCCCGGGCGTGATTCTGTCACGGCGCGGCTCCGGGCCCGCCTGGCGCGTGGGGCACCGCTCCCCGGGCCGTGGGGGTCGCCTCGTAGCGGCCCTGGTTCAGGCCGCGCGTTGTCACGGCCACCGACCCGCTGCCGACCAGCCGGGAGACCGCGCGGATGACGTCCCGTCAACTCGTGGCACAGGGCGGCCCTTTCCACTGCCCGAGTGGGATGACCGGGGTCGGGGGTCTGCGGGCCGCTGACGGGCTCGGGCCGTACCCCTCGGCCGGTACGGTGCCGTGCCGCACCCGGGCGGCGGTGCGCTGAGGCGCTCGGTGCCGTGCCCGTGCGGCGGGGCCCACCGGAGTCGGCCCCGGTGCCGGGTCGACGCGGAAACCAGGGGCATGACGTCCCGTCAACTCGCGGCAGGGCCAGCCCCGGTGTGGTCCCGGACCCGCAGTCCGCGCTCCTTCGGGGGCGGGTGGCCTCGGCTCGGCCGTAGGGCGAGGTGTCGACGGAGGCCGCACGCGGTCGAGCCCCGTGGCGGGGTACGGGGTTCCCTCGGGACATCCCCGTAGCCCTTCCCGGGGCCCACTGGTGCCTCCAGGTGCCAAGGGCGTCCCGGGATGTTGAGGGACACGACCCCCGCCCCGCAGTCGCCGTAGCGGCCACGGGCACCACCGGTGCGGGGTGTCCGGCTCCTCCACCTCGCGCCGTCTCCTCGGACACGGCACCAGAACGGGCTCACCGAGCGTCGCGGAACCCCACGGCGCCTACGCGGCGTCCACCTTCTCCCGGTCGGGGGTGGTCACCGTGCAGTCCAGGGCGCCGTCGTGGACGTCGCACAGGACCGTGTCGCCCGGACCGATCTGACCCTCCAGCAGCATGTTGGACAGGCGGTTGTCCAACTCGCCCTGGATGGTGCGGCGCAGGGGGCGGGCACCGTACTCGGGCTGGTAGCCCTGCCCGGCGAGCCACTCCTCTGCGGTCTCGGTCACCTCCAGGTCCACCCGCTGGGCGTGCAGCCTGCGGCGGCTGTGATCCAGCAACAGGTCCACGATCCGTACCAGGTCCGCGCGTTCGAGGGCGTGGAAGACCACGATCTCGTCCACGCGGTTGAGGAACTCGGGGCGGAAGTGCGCGCGCAGCCGCGCCATCAGCTCCTCGCGGATCTCGTCCACCTCCCCGTGGTGGTCCAGGATGGTCTGGGAGGCGATGTTGCTGGTCATGATGACCACGGTGTTGCGGAAGTCGACGGTGCGGCCCTGGGCGTCGGTGAGTCGTCCGTCGTCGAGGACCTGGAGCAGCAGGTTGAACACGTCCGGGTGGGCCTTCTCCACCTCGTCGAACAGCACCACGCTGTACGGCTTGCGGCGTACCGCCTCGGTGAGCTGCCCGGCCTCCTCGTAGCCGACGTAACCGGGGGGTGAGCCGACCAGCCGGGAGACCGTGTGCCGTTCCTGGAACTCGCTCATGTCCAGTCGGATGAGCCGGTCCTCCTCGCCGAAGAGGATCTCGGCGAGGGCCTTGGCCAGTTCGGTCTTGCCCACCCCGGTGGGGCCCAGGAACAGGAAGCTGCCGGTGGGCCGGTCCGGGTCGCCCATGCCGGACCTGCCGCGCCGTACGGCCTGGGCCACGGCGGTCACCGCCTCGTCCTGGCCGATCACCCGCTGGTGCAGGGTCTCCTCCAGCCGTACCAGCCGCTCCCGTTCGGTGGAGGTGAGCTGGGAGACGGGGATGCCGGTCCGACGGGAGAGGACGTCGGCGACGTCCTCCTCGGTCACCTCGGCCGCCGGCTCCCGTTCCCGCTCCTCGCCGGTGGAGTCCAACTGGCGTTCGGCGCGGGCGATGTGGTTCCTGAGTTCGGCGGCGCGTTCGTAGTCCTCGGTGTTCACCGCCTCGTCCTTCTCGCGGTTCAGCCGGGTGAGTTCCTCGCGCAGCGCGTCCGCGCGGGTCGCGCTGCCGTCCGGTTCCCGCAGCGCGACCCGGGCGCCGGCCTGGTCCATCAGGTCCACGGCCTTGTCCGGGAGGAAGCGGTCGGTGACGTAGCGGTCGGAGAGCCGGGCCGCCGCGTCCAGGGCGGCGTCGGTGAACCGCACTCCGTGGTGGGCCTCGTAGGAGTCGCGCAGCCCCTGGAGGATCTCGACGGTCTCGGCCACGGTCGGCTCGGGCACCATCACCGGCTGGAAACGGCGTTCCAGGGCGGCGTCCTTCTCGACGTTCTTGCGGTACTCGTCGAGGGTGGTGGCGCCCACCATGCTCAGGTCACCCCGGGCGAGGGCCGGTTTGAGGATGTTGCCGGCGTCCATGGCGCCCTCGCCGCCGGCGCCCGCGCCCACCACGGTGTGGAGTTCGTCCACGAACAGGATGACGTTCTTGCCGGCCGAGGTGACCTCGTCCACGACCTTCTTCAGCCGTTCCTCGAACTCGCCCCGGTACTTGGATCCGGCCACCAGACCCGACAGGTCCAGGGCCACCACCCGGCGCCCCCGCAGCGAGCGCGGCACCTCCTCGGCGACCACCCGCTGGGCCAGGCCCTCCACGATGGCGGTCTTGCCCACCCCGGGTTCGCCGAGCAGTACGGGGTTGTTCTTGGAGCGCCGGGACAGCACCTCCACGGTCTGCTCGATCTCCTCGGCCCGGCCCACCACGGGGTCGAGCCGGCCGGAGCGGGCCTCCTCGGTGAGGTCACGCCCGTACTCGTCCAGGGTGGGGGTGTCGCTGGGGCCGCTCCGGTGGTCGCGTACCGGGCTCCGCTCCACCCCGTCGGGGCCGAACACCTCCGCGCTGCCGGAGGCGGGGTCCTCCAGCAGCGCGGCCAGGATGTGCTGGGGGCCGATGTAGGAGTCGCCGGCGTCCTGGGAGCGGGCGTGGGCGCGTAGCAACGCGCGCTTCGCGGCGGGTGTCAGCGCGGGTTCGGGTCCCTCGTCCCCGTGCGGCAGGAGCCGCTCGACCTCGGCCGTCGCCTGGTCGGGGTCGATCCCGGCGTGCTCCAGCAGGGAGCGTCCGGGCGCGCTGCGGGTGGCCGCCCACAGCAGGTGGACGCTGTCCAGGTCGGCGCCGTCCCGGGCGGCGCGTTCCCCGGCGGCCTGGAGGAGTTCCTGGGCGGCGTCGCTGAGCAGCCGTCCGATGGGCACCCGTTGCACCGCTGGCGGGGAGGCGGCGGGGCTGGTGCCGAAGAAGCGGTTGAACAGGTCCGAGAACGGGTCGGCCGACCCGAAGGGTGATGTGGTCACAGCTGTCACCGATCCCCGGTGACGCCGCCGGCGGCTGGCGTACCGGTGTCCGTCGTCGGATACGTCGGGTGGGTCGGCCCGTGTACGGGTCGGTGGGGTGGTGGGTCGCCGTCGCCCGTGGGCCCTCTTCCACCTTGGGAGCGGGCCCACCCGCCCGCAACTTCGCCGGGGTCCCGGTGACCTCCCCCCGCCGCTCCGGCGTACGTGGCCCTCGGATGGGAGCCCTTCGAGGGGGGGCCGGCCGCCGGGTGCGGTGCCCGGCCGGCCGTGGGGAGGTCGGACGGGTTGACCGTTGCCGTGCGACCACTGTTGCCGGGCGGACGGTTCGGGTGGCGGCGTTCCGCTTGCCCGGTCGCGGGCGTCCCCGGGTGGGTGGCGTGTGGGGTGGCCGCCCTCCTCGGCCCGCGCCGGTCGATGTGGCGACCGTAAGTGACCGATGGACGGCGCATGGTGGTGTTCGGAGAAAAGTCTGGGCCAGTACCGGCCAGTTGGGGCCGATCCTGATGCCCGTTTGGCGCCCGGCTTTCTACGCCCCGGTAGGCATGAGCGGGCGTCCCCGGGGCGGCGGGGTGCCCCTCGGCGCGACGGTTCCCTCCCGTGGGGGAGGGGTGCCCTCCTCCCTCCGACGGTGCCGAACTCCCCCTGTCGGGAGTGGGTGTGAGGGATCGTGACGCGTTGTGCCGAGCCGTGGTGGGGGGAGGGGCGCGCCCGGACGGGAGGAAGGGGGCGGGGCGCCGTTTCCCGGGGTGCGCCCGGTGAGGGTCAACGGCCGGTAAAACGCCGGGAGTCGGGGGCGGGCCACCCCTCGGGTTCGGGCGGAAAACGGGCCGTCAGAGGCGTAAACCGGGCCATTGACAGCCCTTCCGCCGCTCCACAATCATCGAGCCCGCCTCCGTGGACCGGCAGGCGACCGGAGGCGGATGACGTCCGCGTGGGTGCGGTGCCGAGAGTGAGAAAGCTGGTGCGCGGCATGGAGCGAGGTCGCACAGGTCCCCGTCCGACCGTTGATGCCAACGTTGTCGTTCTGGCCCGCCCCCTCCCACCTCGGGGTTCGCAGGCCGCGCCCTGAGGGGCGCCCCCACGGGTGCGCGTCCCGCGACAGCCGCCCGCCACGGACCTCACGCGGAACCCCACGAAGCTCCCCGGAGCGGCGACCCCAGGACCGCCACCGCTGACTCTCGTCCCGGCCCCAGCGAGAGGAATGACCAGCCTTGTCACCCGACCCGACCGTGGACACCGACGGCCCGACGTCCGCCCCCGCGTCCTTCGCCCAACAGCGCCTGTGGTTCCTGTCCCAACTACCGGGCGCCAGCGCCGCGTACAACGAGCTGATGGCCTTCACCCTGCGCGGCCCGGTCGACCCCGACCTCCTGGGGCGGGCGCTGGACGCGCTGGTGGACCGGCACGCGGCCCTGCGTACCCGGCTGGTGGAGGTGGACGGCGAGGTCCGTCAGCTGATCGATCCCCCCGGCGGGGGCTTCGCCCTGTCGGTCCACGACCTGGTGGGGCTGCGTGACGCCGAGGCCCGGCTCGGGGTGCTGCGCCGGGCGGACGCCCGCGTACCGTTCGACCTCGGCCGGGGCCCGCTGGTACGCGGCAACCTGGTCACCCTCCGACCCGGCCACCACGTCCTGCTGCTGACCGTCCACCACGCGGTCTTCGACGGCCGGTCGATGGAGGTGCTGCTACGGGAGCTGGGCACCTGGTACACGGCGCTCGCGGCGGGGGAGACGCCTCGGCTGCCGCCGTTGCCCCTGGAGTACGCCGACCACGCCCGAGCCCAGCGGGACCAGGTCCGGGACGGGCAACTGGACGCCGAGGCCGACCACTGGCGGCGGAACCTGCGCGAGGTCCCCTGGCTGTCGGACGTACCCACCGACCGCACCCGGCCCGCCGAGCAGGACCACGAGGGCGGGCGGCTGGAGTTCACCCTCGACCCGGAGCTGACCTCGCGACTGCGCTCCCTGGCCCGGAGCCGGGGCGGCACTCTGTACGTGGCCCTGCTGACCGGGTGGACGGTGCTGCTGTCCCGGTTGAGCGGGCGCACCGACCTGGTGGTCGGCGCCCCCACCGCCAACCGGCGCGGAGGGCTGTCGAACCTGCTGGGCTTCTTCGTCAACTCCCTCCCCCTGCGGGTGGACCTGTCCGGCTCCCCCAGTGCGGTCCAGGCACTGGACCGGGTACGGGAGGCGCTGCGGACGGCACTGGACCACCGGGAACTGCCCTTCGAGCGGATCGTCGAACTGGTCAACCCGCCCCGCAGCGCCGCCCACACCCCGCTGTTCCAGACCATGTGCGCCTGGGCACCGGACCGACGGGGACTGCTGCGGCTGCCGGACGTGGAGGTCGAGCCCCTCCCCATCCCGTACGCCGCCGCCAAGTTCGACCTGGCGCTGTCCCTGAGCGAGTCCGAGGGACGGGTCCGGGGCCAACTCGACTACGCCACCGCCCTGTTCGACCGGCAGACCGCCGAGCGGTACGTGCACCACCTGCGGCTGCTGCTGACCGAACTGGTGGAGCGACCGGACGCCGGGGTCGACGCGCTGGAGCTGATGACCCCACGGGAACGCCGGCTGCTGCTCGCCGACTGGGACGCCACCGACGAGCCGCCCCCGCCCGCCCACCCCGGGGGACTGTGGTCGCGGTTCGCGGCCCGGGCGGACCAGCACGGGGACCGTACCGCCCTGGTCTGCGCGGACGGACGCTGGGACTACGCGACCCTGCGCCAGCGCGCGGACCGGCTGGCCGCCGGGCTCACCGCCCGGGGAGTGCGTCCCGGACAGCTGGTGGGCCTGCACACCGGCCGTACGGCGGAACTGGTCGTCGGGATACTCGGCGTGCTGAGATCCGGCGCCGCCTACCTGCCCCTGGACCCGACCCAGCCCCCACTGCGGCTGGCCGCCCTGGTGGAGGACGCGGCGCCCGCGCTGGTGCTCAGCGACCAGGCCCCACACCCGCCGGAATGGGCCGGGTTGACCTCGGTGGCCGGGTTGACCTCGGTGGAGGCCGAGGGGGAGGGCGGACGGTCGCCGGAACCGGTGGAGGACCGCCGTGCCACCGCCTACGTACTCCACACCTCCGGGTCGACCGGCCGCCCCAAGGGGGTGGCGGTGACCCAGGGCAGCGTGCTCAACCTGTTCGACGGCTGGCTGGACCACATGGGCGCCACCCCCGGCGAGGCCACCGCCGCCTGGTCCGGCGTCGGCTTCGACGCCTCGGTCCACGAACTGCTGCTGCCCCTGACCACCGGAGCCGAACTCCACCTGGTACCCGAGGAGTTGCGCGGCGACCCCGAAGCGCTGACCACCTGGCTGCGGGAACACCGGGTGGTGCAGTGCTTCCTGCCACCGGCCTACGTGCGGTGGATCGACGAGGACCCCGACACCCGGCTGCGGGGGCTGCGCCTGCGCCAGTTGCTCACCGGAGTGGAGTCCCTCCCCGAGGCCGCGCTGCACCGGATGCGCCAGCGGCTGCCCGGACTGCGGATCTGCTTCGGCTACGGCCCCACCGAGGCCACCCTCTACACCACCGCCCGCCACGAGTTCGCCCCGCTGGAGCGGCCCTGCCCCGTCGGCCGCCCCCTGCCGGGCACCCGCGCCTACCTGCTGGACGCCCGACTGCGCCCGGTACCCCCCGGGGTGACCGGGGAGCTGTACGTGGGCGGGGCCGGCCTGGCCGCCGGCTACCTCGGCCGCCCCGACCTGACCGCCGAACGGTTCGTGGCCGACCCCTTCGTACCGGGCCGACGGATGTACCGCACCGGCGACCTGGCACGCCGCTCACCCCAGGGGGAGGCCGTCTACCTGGGCCGGGCCGACGACCAGGTCAAGCTCAGGGGCTTCCGCGTCGAACCCGGCGAGGTGGAGGCCGCCCTCCTCACCCTGCCCGAGGTCCGCGAGGCGGTGGTGCTCACCGAACGGGACCCGAGCGGCCAACCCCGGCTGGTCGCCGCCGTCGGACGGGGCCAGGCGCCCGAGCGCACCACCCGCCAGTGGCGCGCCGCCCTCGCCGACCGGCTGCCGCAGCACATGATCCCCGCCCGCTTCGTGGACCTGCCCGCCCTTCCCCTGGGCCGCAACGGCAAGGTGGACCGGACGGCCCTGCTGGAGCGGGCCGCCGCACCGGCCAGCGACCAGGTCAACGTCGCCAGCCCCCGGGACCACGTCGAGCTGGTCCTCTACCGCCTGTGGCGCGAGGTACTGCTGCACCAGGAGATCGGGGTCCGCGACGACTTCTTCGACGTCGGCGGCACCAGCCTGTCCGCGATCAAGGTCACCCACGCCATCCGGGAGGAGCTGGGGGTGACCGTGCCGGTACGGCAGATGCTGCTCCACCCCACCATCGAGGACCTGGCCGCCCTGGTCAGACGCGGCGACTCGGCCCCACCCGGGGGCAACGTCATCGAGTTCCGGCCGAACGGCGGCGCCGGCGACCTGGTGTGCGTCCACCCCGCCGGAGGCACCGCCTTCTGCTACCTGTCCCTTGCCAAGGCCCTGCCACCCGAGGTCGGCGTCCACGGGGTCCAGTCACCCGGCCTCCACCCCGGCGAGCGGGTGCTGCCCTCCGTCGAGGCGATGGCCGCCAGCTACCTGCGGCAACTGGAGCCCCTGGCCGGCCCCTTGGTCCTCAGCGGACTGTCGTACGGGGGACTGGTGGCCCACGAGATGGGGCGGCTGCTGGCCGAGGGCGGCCGTGCGGACGTGACCGTGGTGCTGCTGGACACCCAGGCCACCGACGACCCCGCCGAGCGCGCCGCCCTCGGCCCGGTGGGGATGGCCGAGTTCCGGGACAAGCTGGTGCGGTTCAACGGCATGTACCCGGGCATCGACGACGAGCAGATCGCCCAGTACTTCCACGTCTACAACCACAACCGGGCGACCGCCCGGGCCCACCTCCCGGCCCCCTCCCCGGCCCGGCTGGTGCTGTTACAGGCCACCGGAGGGGTCGCCCCCGAACAGCTCGCCCGGGTACGGGACTTCTGGCGGCACCGGGCCCGGGGCGCCTTCCACGTCGAGACCCTGGACTGCGACCACTGGGAGATGCTGGAGACCGCCGAGTCCCGTCGGGTCGCCAAGGTGATCCAGGGGGAACTGGCCGCGCTCGCCCTGCCGGAGGAGACCTGATGGGCGGCCCCCCGGAACGGACCGGGCCGGCGTCCCCGCTGGTCGCCGCCGTACTCGCCCAGGCCTCCCGCACCCCCGGCGCCCCCGCCGTGGTGGACGGCCAGGGCACCGGCACGCCCCTGCGGTACGCCGACCTGGACCGCCTCAGCCGGGTGGTCGCCCGGGGGCTGGACGCCCACGGGGTGCGCCCCGGGCAGGCCGTGGCGGTGTGCCTGCCCCGCTCCTGGGAACTGGTCGTGGTGATGCTGGGCATCCGCCGGGCCGGCGCCACCGTGGTACCGCTGGACGGGGCCAGCCCCGCCGAGCGCCGACGGCAGATGCTGGAGGACTCCGGCGCCCGGCTGCTGGTACGGCCCGAACCGCCCCCGCCCGGCGCCACCGGGGAACCGGCCACCGTCTTGGTCCGGCACCTCCTGGACACCCCCGACGGCCCCCACCCCCCGGTGCCCGAGGACCGGGACGCGCCCGTGTCGTTCCTGTACTACACCTCGGGAACCACCGGTCGCCCCAAGGGAGTCGAGGTCCTGGACGCCGGCGTCCTGCGGCTCGCCCTGCCCGGGGGAGTGGGCGCCGGCCCGGGAGCCCGCTACGCCTGCCTGTCCAACCCCGCCTTCGACGCCCTCAGCTTCGAGGTGTGGGTGCCCCTGCTGACCGGGGGCAGCTGTGTGGTGATCGACGACGAACAGGCCCGGCAGCCCCGGGAGTTGGCCCGCGTCCTGCGCGAGGCCCGGGTGGACGCGCTGTTCGTCACCACCGCCCTGTTCAACGCCGTGGTGGACGCCGTACCCGACTGCTTCGCCACCGTCGGGCGGGTCCTGGTGGGCGGCGAACAGCTCGACGCCGAACGCGTCAGCCGCTGGTACCGCGACAACCCGGACAGCGGCACCGAACTGGCCAACGTCTACGGACCCACCGAGTGCACCACCTTCGCCCTGTGGCACCCGGTACCCCGCGCCTTCCACGGCGAGGTGGTGCCCGTCGGCAGGCCCCTGCCGGCCACCCACGCGGTACTGGTGGCCGAGGGCCGGCGCCCCGCCGAGGACGGCGAACTGGGCGAGATCCACCTCGCCGGCGAGGGGCTCGCCGCCGGCTACCACCACCTGCCCGAGGAGACCGCGCACCGCTTCGCCCGTCTGCCCTGGTACGACGGCGGACGGCAGCGCTGGTACCGCACCGGCGACCTGGCCCGCCGCGACGGGACCGGACTGATCCGGTACGTCGGACGGGCCGACCGGCAGGTGAAGGTACGCGGCTTCCGCGTCGAACCCGCCGAGGTGGAACGGGGGTTGACCGCCCACCCCGCGATCCGCCAGGCCCGCGTCTGCGCCCTCCGCGACCCCGACGGCGCCCACCGGCTGCTGGCCTACCTGGTCCTGGACTCCGAGCTGGCCCTCGACGCGTACCACCGCCACCTCACGGCCACCCTCCCGCCCGCCATGCGCCCCCACCGCACCCACCGGGTCCCCGAACTCCCCCTCACCGCCCAGGGCAAGGTGGACGAACGGGCCCTGCTGGACGCCGACACACCCCCCTGGCGCCACCCCCCGAAGACTGACGGCCCCCTCACCGACCTCCAACGCGAAGTGCTGGAACTCGCCGGCCAGTTGCTCGGCGACCCGGACCTGAGCCTGGACGACCGCTGGGCCGCCAGCGGCGGCGACTCCCTGACCGCCCTGCGCCTGCGCCACGAGGCCCGTCGCCGCTGGGGCACCGACCTGCCGCAGTCCGTGGTGTTCGACACCGACCTCGCCGGCCTCGCCCGGGCCCTGGCCCACGGCCCCGACCCCACCCGGACACCGCCACCCCCCGTACCCAGCGGCCGGAACGAGGGGCCGGCCACCTCGGAACAGCACCGTCTGTGGCTGCTGCACCAACGTGACCCCGACAGCCGCGCCTACGACGTACCGCTGGCCTTCCTGCTGGACGGCCCCCCGGACACCGAGGCCCTGCGGGCGGCACTGCGCCGGCTGGTCGCCCGGCACCCCGCGCTCCGCACCTCCTTCCACGCCACCCCCCAGGGGCTGCGCCAACGGATCGACGCCCCCTACGACCCCTGGCAGCCGACCCGCTCCCACCGGCACCAGAGCTGGCGGGAGGCCCTCGCCCCGTTCCCCGGCCCGCCCTTCGACCTGTCCCGCCCCCGGATGCTGCGCGCCGGTCTGCTGCACACCGCCGACGGCCCCGTCCTGGCCCTGCACCTGCACCACATCGCCGTCGACGGCTGGTCCCTCAACCTGCTGTTCCGGGAACTCTCCGCCGACCTGGCCGGCTCACCCGCACCCGAGACACCCGCCCCCACCCCCGTGGACGCCGCGCTCTGGCAGGACGAACACCGCCACACCCCGGACTACCGCGCCCACCTCCAGGCCCTGGGCGAGCACTACGCCGACCACCCACCGACACCCTCCCGCCGCACCCCGGCCGGCGCCGGAGACGGCCGCGCCAGGCTGCTCCCCACCCACCTGGACCGGCGCCGCACCGCCCGCCTGGACCGGCTCGCCGCCGAACGGGGGCTCACCCGCTTCCCGTTGCTGCTGGCCGCCTACGCCTGGGCCCTGTACGGGGTGACCGGTGACAGCCGCCCCACGGTCGCCACCCCGGTGGCCGGCCGCCCGGCCGGGGAGTTCGCCCCGACCGTGGGCATGTTCGCCAACACCCTGCTGCTGCCCCTGCGGCTCGCCCCCGACGAGGAGCTACGGCACCAACTGCCCCGCCACGCCCGGGAGACCGCCCGGGTGCTGGCCCACCAGGACGTGGCCCTGGCCGACCTGCTCGACGCCGGCCACCTGGACCTCGGCTCCGGCGCCCCCTTCGACTACCTGTTCGTGCTGGAGAACACCGACTTCGAGGCGCTCACCCTCCCCGGGCGCACCGCGCGTCCCCTGTGGCCGGAGCCGGCCGAGGCCAAGTGCGCGCTGACCCTGTCGGTGCTGGAACAGGGGGACGGGCTGCACTGCCTGTGGGAGTACCGCGAGGGCGGGTTCGACGCGGAACGGGTCACCGCCGTGGCCGAACTGTTCCGACGCGCGGTGGACCTGCTGACCGACGAAACCCCGGACACCCCGGCCACCCTGACCGAACTGGTCGCCCCCTACCGCCGGGCACTGCCCGACCACGGCCGGGGTCCCACGGGCAACCCCTCCTTCACCACCCTGTCCGAGGGCTTCGCCCGACAGGTCCGCCGCACCCCCGGGGCGCCGGCCGTGACCGGGGGCGGGCGCGCCGTCAGCTACGCCCAACTGGACGCCCGCGTACGCGGGTTGGCCGCCCGGCTCGCCGCACTGCCGCTGCCCCCGGACCCCGAGGCGCCGGCCCGGGTGGCGCTGTACCTGCCGCCGTCGGTGGAACAGGTGGTGGCCCTGCTGGCGGCGGCCCGCCAGAACCTCACCGTGGTGCCCCTGGACCCCGGTCACCCGGCCGCGCTGACCCGACGGATACTCGACCGGGCCGACCCGCTCTGTGTGCTGGTCCCCCCAGGCCCGGACCCGGAGCTGCCCGGGTGGCCCGAACTCCCCCTGATACCCGTGGAGTCGGACACCCCGACGGCGCACCACACCCCGCCAGGGGAGCCCCTGACCCGTACCCGGCCCCTGTACACCCTGTTCACCTCCGGCTCCACGGGGGAGCCCAAGGGCGTCGACGTCCCCGAGTCCACCCTGGTCAACCTGCTGCACTGGCAACACGAACACGGCGGGCTCCAGGGCGCCCGGGTCACCCAGCAGTACTCCGCCCTCTCCTTCGACGTGTCCTTCCAGGAGATCCTCACCACCCTCTGCGCGGGCGGCGCACTCCACCTCCTCGACCCCGGGTGGCGCCACGACCTGCCCGCACTGCTGGAGCACCTGGAGGACGCCGGAGTCGAACGGATCTTCCTGCCCTACGTCGCCCTGAGCCTGCTGGCCGAGCACGGGGTACGGCTCCAACGCTTCCCGTCCCGACTGCGGGAGGTAGTCACCGCCGGAGAACAACTGGTGTGCACCGACGCCCTGCGCCGCTGGTTCGCCGGACTCCCCGACGCCCGACTGTTCAACCACTACGGCCCCACCGAGACCCACGTGGTCAGCGGACTGTGCCTCAGCGGCGACCCCGGCCGCTGGCCCGACCGGCCCGCCGTCGGCCGCCCGGTGAGCGGCGCCGTCCTCCGGGTGGTCGACGACGAGGACCGGCCCCTGCCCCCCGGCGCCGTCGGCCACCTGCTCATCGGCGGCCCCATGGCCGCCCCCTGCTACCTCCACGCCCCCGACCTCAACCGCGCACGCTTCACCGAACTCCCCGGCGAAGGCGTCTTCCACCGCAGCGGCGACCTCGCCCACCTCGACGACCACGGACTGTTCCACCACGACGGGCGCCGGGACGACCAGGTCAAACTGAGCGGCCACCGGCTGGAGTTGGGCCAGGTGGAAGCCGCCCTCCTCCAGCACCCGGACGTCCACGGCGCGGCGGTGGACCTCCGGGACGGCGCGCTGACCGCCGTACTGCGCTGCCGCACCCAGGACGACCCCCACCCCGAGGAACTCAACAGCCACCTGTCCCGACTGCTGCCCGCCCACGTCCGGGTGGCCCACTACCGCAGGGTGGACGCCCTGCCCCACACCCCCAGCGGCAAGCTGGACCGCCGAGCCGCCCTCACCCTCCCGGGCCGGGCACTCGCCGCCCCCGCGCCGGCGCCCCCGGGGGACGCCCCGCCCGTCGAGCGCCGACTGTGCGCCCTGTTCACCGAGGCCACCGGCCGCCCCCTCAGCCCCGAGCAACGGTTCTTCGACGCCGGCGCCACCAGCTGGGACCTGATGCGCTTCCACCTGCGCTGCCAGACCGAGCCCGACCTGACCTTCACCGTCGCCGACCTGTTCGAGCACGTCACCGTACGCGGGCTGAGCCGCTTCCTGGAACGCCCCCAGCCCCGGACGGCCACCCCCGCCGACCGGCACCCCGGCGGCACCACCGAACCGGTCGCCGTGGTGGGCATGGCCGTACGACTCCCCGGCGCCGAGGACCTGGCCGCCTTCTGGCACCTGGTCACCACCGCCGGCAGCGGCATCGAACACTTCCCGGCCGCCGACGGACTGGTCGGCGCCCGCAGCCAACTCGACCGCCCCCTCGCCTTCGACCCCCAACGCTTCGGCATCAGCCCCCACACCGCCCGGCTGATGGACCCCCAGCAACGCCACCTGCTGATGTGCTGCGTACAGGCCCTCGCCCACGCCGGCATCGGCGACCCGACCACCCAACGGGTCGGACTGGTCGCCGGATGCGGGGAGAACACCCACTTCCAGGCACTGCTACGGGAAGCCGACCCCACACAACTCCCGGACCGCTTCCAACTCGCCCCCCACCACGACAAGGACTTCCTCGCCACCAAGGTCGCCTACCACCTGGGCCTGACCGGACCGGCACTCACCGCCCAGACCGCCTGCTCCAGCTCCCTGGTCGGCACCCACCTGGCCGCCGGCCTGCTCCGGCAGGGCGACGCCGAGGTGATGCTCGCCGGCGGCGTGCTGATCGACCCCGACCTCACCGACGGCTACCACTACCGCCCCCAGCACATCCTCTCCCCGGACGGCCACTGCCGACCGTTCAGCGACGACGCCGCCGGCACCGTCGGCGCCAGCGGGGTCGGCGTGGTGGTCCTCAAACCCCTGTCCCGGGCCCGACAGGACGGCGACACCGTGTACGCGGTCCTCACCGGCTCCGCCGTCAACAACGACGGCGCCCAGAAACTCGGTTACAGCGCCCCCTCCCTCGCCGGACAACGCGAGGTCGTCCGCGAGGCACTGCGCCGCTCCGGCCACCGGGCCGAGGACATCGGCTACGTCGAGGCCCACGGCACCGGCACCCGACTCGGCGACCCGGTGGAGGTGGGCGCCCTGCGGCAGGCCTACCAGCTCACCGAACCCGGCGGCTGCGCCCTGTCCTCCGTCAAGAGCCAGCTGGGACACCTGGGCGCGGCGGCCGGAGTGGTCGGACTGGTACGCGCCACCCTCGCCGTACACCACGAACTGATCCCGCCCACCCCCGACTTCCACCGCCCCAACCCCGAGTGCGCCGACGACCTCACCCCCTTCCGCGTCCCCACCCGCCCCGAACCCTGGCCCACCGACCAACCCCGGGTGGCGGCCGTCAGCAGCTTCGGCATCGGCGGCACCAACGCCCACCTGCTGCTGACCCGCGACACCGAACCCGACCCACCCCCCACCCCACCGGACCCGCCCTGCCTGGTGCTGTCCGCCCACAGCCTGAGCACCCTGCGCGCCGACGCCCGACGGATCGCCGACTACCTCGACACCCACCCCGGCAGCTACCCCCGGGTGCTGCGCCACCTGCGGTCCGGCCGTACCCCCTCGACCCACCGCGCGGCGGCCGTACACCACCACGCCAGCACCGCCGTCGACTGGCTGCGCGCCCTCGCCGCCGACCCCTCCGGGGCCACCCACCTCACCGACGCGGACCCCTCCCCGCCCCGGGTGGACGCCACCCGGGCCACACCGCACGCGGTGGTCGAGGCCTGGCTCGCCGGGGCGCCGGTGGACTGGCCCGACGGCTCGGCGCAGGCCCCCTGGGACTTCCCGCCCCCCTCCTTCGACCTCACCGACCACGACCCGCCCCGGGCCCGCACCACCCCGCCACCACACAGCGCCCCGGCCCGGCAACCCAGGGAACGGTGGCTGCACCAGACCCGCTGGACCCGGCTGAGGCGGGCCACGGCCGGCGCCGCCCCCGAGGGCCGGGTACTGGTGGTGCTCACCGACGACCCCTCGGCCCCGACCCGGTGGAAGGCGCTGGAACAACACCCCCACACCCGGGTCGTCCACCTCACCGCCGCCACGGAGTACGCCCGGCTGGGCCCCGACCACCACCGGCTGGACCCCACCGACCCCCGCGCCCTGTCCCGGTTCCTGGCCGAACTCGGCCCCGCCCCGGCCGGAGTGGACTGGCTGCACGCCCTGCCCCTGGGCGTCACCGGACCGGTGGACGAACAGCGGATGGACCAGGCCCGCTGGGCCTGCCTGGACACCCCCGCCGCCCTGTGCCGGGCGCTGGCCGAACACCCCGGGCCCCGCCCCCGACTGTGGTGGCTCTCCCACCGGGCCCAGCCCGTCGACTCCGGGGTGGACCGCCCCGAACTGGGCCTGCTGGCCGGCGCGGCGCACACCCCCCGACAGGAACTCGACCTGGAAACCAGATGGGTGGACCTGCCCGGGGACGAACCCGCCGACTGGGCCGACCTGTTGCCCGCGCTGCTCGCCCGCGACCCCGGCGAACCCCGGCTGGCACTCCGCCAGGGCCACTGGTGGCGCCCGACCCCCACCACGGTCCCCGCACCCGAGGAGGACCCGGACCCCCTCCCGGAAACGGACGGCGGCACCCACCTGGTGCTCGGAGGCACCGGCGGGGTGGGCTCGGCCGTCGCCGGCTGGCTGCTGGACCACACCTCCGGCCGGGCGGTACTGGTCGCCCGACACCCCCAACTCCCACAGGACCTGCGGCGGTTCGCCGACCGGATCACCCTGGTCGCCGCCGACCTGGCCGACGAGCCGCTGGACCAGCTCACCGCCCGCCTCGCCCCGCACCTGGAGCGGCTGCGCACCGTCACCCACGCGGTGGGCACCGCCGCCGGGGGACTGCTGGTACGGCGGGACCCCCTAACCTCCGACACCGTCACCCGGGCCAAACTGCGGGCCGCCCTGCTGGTCGAACGGCTGGTGGCCGCCCACCGGCCGGACCGCGCCGTCTACTGCTCCTCGCTGTCCGCCCAGTTCGGCGGGGTCGGCCAGTTCGACTACGCGGCCGGCAACGGCGCCCTGGACGGCTTCGCCCAGTACGAACCGGCCACCGGGACCCCGCCGGGCGGCACCGTACGGACGGGCATCGGCTGGGACGTGTGGCGCGAGGCCGGCATGGCCCGCGACGCCCTCGCCGGGGACCCCCGGCACCAGGCCCACCTGGAGGTCGGACTCACCACCGCCGAGGCCCGGGGCGTACTGAACGCCGCGCTCACCCTCGGACTGCCGCACCTGTGCGTGTCCACCACCGCCCCGGAGGAGGCCCCCTACTTCTACGAACCCCCCGCCCCCTCCCCGACACCGACACCCGACCTTCCACCGCCCCCGGGCCGGCCGGCCGAGGAACTGTCGGCCGCGACCCGACGGCTGCTCGGGGTGGAGCGACTGGACCCGGACAGCTCCCTGTACGACCTGGGCGCCGACTCCCTCACCCTGCTGGACGTGCTGACCGAGGTACGCCGGCTGTACGGAACCGACCTCGAACTGTCCCAACTGGGCCACCGCGTCAGCCTGAACGAGATCCTCGGCCACCTGGAGCGGCCCACCCCGGGCAGCCACCACGACCCGGTGACCGTCGAGGTCTGGCAACAGGGCGAGGGACGGCGGGTGCTGTGCCTGATCCACCCCGTGGGCGGCGACATCCAGGCGTACCGGCCCCTGGTCTCCGCCCTCGACCCCCGGCTGACGGTCTGCCTCATCCCCGACCCCGCGCTGCGCCATGACGGCGTCCCCGACTGGTCCCTGACCGAACGCGCCGCCGCCTACCACTCCGCACTGCGCGGCCGGTTCTCCGACCTCCCCCTACGGCTCCTGGGCTGGTCGTTCGGCGCCTGGGTGGCGGTGTCCATGGCCGCCGAGGCCGAGGCGACCGGCCACCCGGTCAACCACCTGTACCTGCTCGACCCACCCCCACCCGGGGCCGGACCCACCCTCGGCGGCTACGACGAGGACACCATCGACACCGTCTTCCGCCACGAACTACGCGAACACTCCACCCGCACCCGGCAGTTGGGCCCCTCCGGCCAGAGCTACGCCGACCGGCTGGCCGCCCGCTGCCGCGCCAACCTCGCCGCCATGGCCGGCCACCACCCGCCCCGGCTCACCGCCACCCCGGGCACCGTGTGGCTGGCCGCCCATCCGGTCACCGACCTGCCCGCGTACGGCGACCCCGAGCGCACCGCCCGACAGTGGGCCGACCTTCTGGCCCCGCCCCCGGCCGTCCACCAGGTACCGGCCCACCACTTCGGACTGCTGACCCCACCCCATGTGCGGCACCTCGCCCGGGCGGTGAACGATGACTGACCCGCCCCGCGAGCGGTGCCTCCCCGAACCGACCGGCACCCCCGGCTCCCCGGACGACGGCACCCGGCCGCCCCGGTCACCCCGACCACGCGCCACCCGAGCGCCGACGGCCCCCGGACGTGGGCCCCGTACACACCGACGGCGCCCACACCCCCGCCCGAGAGGGCCCCGCGCCGGGGTCAGCCCACGGCGCGCCACCGCGCCGGCCCGCCGCCAGGTCGGCGGGGCCCGACCTCCCGGGCCACCGGCGGCCGTCCCGGACCGCGCCCTGGCGCGGTGGACCCCGCCGTCCATCCCGGCCGGCCGCTCCTCAACGCACTGATCGAGACCGGGGTCCGTGAGCCGCCCCGGGACCCCCACACCGACAGGAGGACCACCGACCATGGAACCCTTCGCCCTGGACGCGCTGGAGCGGGTCACCACCCGTCCCACCAAGGACTACGAGACCCTCACCCTCACCCCCCTCACCCCCGTACTCGGGGCCGAGGTGACCGGCCTGGACCTGTCCCGCGAGCTGACCTGCGAACAACGCCGGGAGGTACGACGGGCGTTCCTGGAGCACCACGTACTGGTCTTCCGCGACCAGCACCTCACCCCCACCGCCCACAAGAGGTTCGCCGCCGAGTTCGGCCCCCTCCACCGGGTGGTGCTCCCCGCCGAGGGCGCCGACCCGCACATCCTGGAGATCAGCGCCGACGCCAGCTCCCGCGCGGTGGCCGGCAACGGCTGGCACGCCGACGGTACCGCCGAGTCCGAACCCTCCCTGGGGTCGATGCTCTACCTCATCCGCACCCCCGAGGTCGGCAGCGGCGGCGACACCCTCTTCGCCAACATGCACCTGGCCTACGACATGCTGTCCCCCCGGATGAAGGAGTTCCTGGAGGGCCTGACCGCCGTACACGACGGCGCCCAACCCTGGCTCTCCCAGGGCATGGCGCCGCCCGAGGGGTACGAGGCCCCCCGTACCGAGCACCCGGTGGTGGTCCTTCACCCCGAGACCGGCCGCAGGCTGCTGTTCGTCAACGCCCCCTACACCGCGCACATCACCCAGCTGTCGGCGGCCGAGAGCAGGTCGGTGCTGGACATGCTGTACCAGCACATCGCCGGCACCCCCCTGCTGCACTGCCGCGTCCGCTGGGAACCACACACCCTGGTGTTCTGGGACAACCGCTGCGTACAGCACCACGCGGTGTGGGACTACTACCCCCACTCCCGCTACGGCCAGCGCGTCGCCATCGACGGAACCCGCCCTCAACCCTGCGCCCCCCTCCCCGACACCGAGCTGGTCTAGGGCGTCTCGCCGCCTCCGCGACCGGCGGGCCGCCCGGTCTCCTGAGGTGGCGAGCCCCACAGTCCGCGTGGCCAACTACCCGGAGCGGGCCCGTCGTTGGCCGTCACACCGAGGCGGGGGAGCCACCCACAGCCGGCAGCGGAGGAAGCGGCGGCGGGTGGAACGGGGTGGGACCCGTCTCGCCCCCAAGGCCGCAAGGAGCGGCCACCCGGCCGTGTTCGGTACGGCCGGGTGGCGGGATCACCCCGCGTGCGCGGGGAGCAGGACCCTGAGAGCATCGCGGCGTTGCAGGAGTGGGAGCCATCCCCGCGTGCGCGGGGAGCAGGAGCGGACCCGGGGTATGTGCGTCGGGCCGACGGGACCATCCCCGCGTGCGCGGGGAGCAGCCCGGGGCGTTCGACATCCAGCAGGACGGGCTGGGACCATCCCCGCGTGCGCGGGGAGCAGGGGGTCTGGACGTTGGGCACCACCAGGTGGCGGGGACCATCCCCGCGTGCGCGGGGAGCAGCTGCTTGGGCGGGCGTCCGGTCCATGGGGTGCGGGACCATCCCCGCGTGCGCGGGGAGCAGGGCCGCATCCAAGCCCGTTTCAGGCCAGGCCCGGGACCATCCCCGCGTGCGCGGGGAGCAGACCAACCCCAGGATGCGGTCGTCCGTCCGCTGGGGACCATCCCCGCGTGCGCGGGGAGCAGTCTTCCTGACCTGCGAGCTTATGTCGGCGAGTTGGCCGGCCAAGCAACTTTCCAAGAAACGGGCATTCTTCTCCCTCGTGTCGGGCGCGCCCTTCTGTTTCGAGGTTAAGGGGCGGGCTCAAACGGCGGCTTCCTCCTTGTCCGCGCCCAAGCGCCACCGGAACCTGGTGCCCACCCATCGGGGGGATGGGCAGGGGGCTGAGGCGGCCGGGCGCCCAGCGTTGTCAATGCCTCAGGTCGACACACCTCGGAACGAGCGGTGCCCCGCATTCAGCCCGCGTGGCCAACTCCCCTGAGCGAGGGTGCCGTTGGCCGTCGTGCCGAGGTGGGGGGGAGCCCCCCCATGGCCGTACGGAACGTGTGACGCCCCCGGCCTGGCTGGCGGCGTCAATGCTCCAGGAAGCCGGGGGCGGGGGGAGAGGTGGTGGGGGCACCAGGGTGTCGGTGCCCCCACCTGTTCACCGGTAGTCGGGCTGGGTCTGGGCGTTGAGTTCCTTCATACGGACCTTCTTGGCGCTGTCCGTCCGGGGGTCGTCGATCCTGAGTACGTCGAACCCCTTCTGGTCATTGCTGTACACGTATCCGTTGTAGTAGTAGGCGCTCCAGGCGCCGCCGAAGATCGCGGCCTCGTCCGAGAGCGGGCCCCGCTCGAAGTGGCCGATCTCCTTGGGCTTCTCCGGGTTGGTGAAGTCCACGAAGGACACCCCGCCCTGGTACCAGGCCTGGACCATGATGTCGCGGCCCTTGGCCGGGATCAGCGAGCCGTTGTGGGCCACGCAGTTCTCGGTGTCGGCCTGGTGGCGTGGGATCTTGTAGTAGCCGCGGAAGGTGAGTTGGCGCTTGTCACCCTTGCCGGTCAGGTCGTAGACACCGTCCGCGCCACGCTTCGGGCCGGTCTCCTTGTTGCAGGTGGGGGCCTCGCCGCCGCCCAACTCGTCGGTGAAGACGACCTTGTCGCCGTTCTCGCTGAAGGTCGCCGAGTGCCAGAACGCGAAGTTCTTGTCGTCCCGTACCCGCTCGATCACCCGGGGCTTGGCCGGCTTGCTGATGTCCAGCAGGATGCCGTCGCCCATGCAGGCGCCGGCGGCCAGGCGCAGCTTGGGGAACGCGGTGATGTCGTGGCAGCCGGTCGTCTTGGAGATGCCGCCCTCGCTGTCGTCGCCGGGGTTGCCGCCGTCGGGGAAGAGCACCGGGAAGTCCACCAGTGCGGCCTTCTGCGGGGCCCGGTGCGGGACCTTGACGATGGAGATGCCGTCGTGCGGTGGCTGGCAGTCCGGGTAGGTGGCGTCCGGGCCGTAGGAGGAGACGTACAGGTAGTCCGCGCCACGGCCGGGGACCAGGGTGTGGGTGTGCGAACCGCAGGCGGTCTCGACCGCCGCCACGTACTTGGGGTGCCGCTTGTCGCTGATGTCGAAGACCTTCATGCCCTCCCAGGAGTCCTTCTCCGTGGCGGGCTGGGTCGTGCTCTCGCAGGAGTCGTCGCTGCGGGAGGAGTCAGTGGACAGGTAGAGGCGGTCACCGGCCACCGAGATGTCGTTCTGGGAACCGGGGCACAGCACCTGGCTGACGACGCGGGGTTTCTCGGGGTTCTTGATGTCGTAGACGGTGAAGCCGTCGTAGTTGCCGGCGAAGGCGTACCGGCCCTGGAAGGCCAGGTCGGTGTTGTTGCCCTGGAGGGCGCCCTTGGGGAGGTTGGCCACATGGGAAACGTTGTCGCTGGTGACGACCTCGTCCACGCCCGGGATGTCGCCCTTCTCGATGGCTTTCCGGGTGCGTTCTCGGTCCTGCTGTGAGGCTTCCTTCGGGGTACGGGGCTGGTCGCCGGGGTCGGGGGTGGCCCAGGCCGGGCCGGCCGCGAAGAGGGAGGCGACCAGTCCGAGGGCGGCGAGTGCCGCGCCGAGTCTGCCTCGCCGCACCGTGGGGGTGTGCAACAACGTGTCCTCCTTGGTACTCCGACGGCTCTTGGGAATGCCGAACGGACAGCCCTCGCAGTATCTCGCTACTCATGTACATATCAATGGTGGCAACGAGAACGTCACAGGAGACGCCCTCCTCTTCCCGCGCACTTACGTGGCACGATCTAACGGTTCGCCATCGCGACCCCCCGGAGTACCTCGTGACGAAGCGTCGGCCCCACTGGACCGCCTCGACCGTGCTCGCCGCCCTCGCCCTGGCCGTCCCCCTGCTCGCGGGCTGCGACCAGTCGTCGGACGGGGACGACAAGGGGGCGGGGGACTCCACGCCGGTGATCGCGCCCAAGCGGCCGGGGGAGTCCGCGCGGACCGTCTCCCCCGAGGACGCCAAGCGGGCCGGCGAGGCCGAGCGGGAGCCCAACTCCGCCGACGTCGCCTATGTGAACGGCATGATCGTCCACCACGGTCAGGCGATCACCATGACGGACCTGGCGGAGAAGTACGCCACCGACTCCCGGGTCAAGGCCATCGCCGAGCGCATCGCCGCCGCCCAGGGGCCGGAGATCAAGGCCATGCGCGGCTGGTTGAAGGGCGTAGGCCGCGAGGAGAGTTCCGGGCACCAGCACCACTCCGGTTCCCCTCGCATGGCCGGAATGGCCACCAAGGCGCAGCTCGCCCAGCTGCGGAAGGCCCGGGGCGAGAAGTTCGACCGGCTCTTCCTGAAGCTGATGATCACGCACCACAAGGGCGCGCTGAGCATGGTCCGCACCGTGCGCGCCCAGGGCAACGACGTACGGGTGGAGGAGATGGCCGACGGGGTGCGCTCCTCCCAGACCGTGGAGATCGCCCGGATGCGCAAGGCCCTCTGAAGCGCCTGGAGGGGCCCTGAACAGGCCCTGGAACAGGGGCGGTTGGCCCGCTTCGCATCGGGTGGGCCCGGGCGGTCGCCGGGGCCAATGGGCCGCCCCCGGGGCGGGGTCGTCCGGGGGAGCGGATGCGGAGGTGCCGGTCGCCGGCCGTCGTACCCCCTCCTCGCCCCGTTCCACGGGAACACCGCCCGCCGCTTGGACGTGTTCCATGAGGAACCCGGTCTCGCCGAGCGGAGGGTGAACGACCGTGGTGTCAGGTTTCTGACGAGGACGAGGGGGCAGCAGCAGCACGCCCGGAGAAGGCTGTACGACGTGTGACGGGCCGGAGGCGTGCGCACCAGCCTGGCGATGGACCGGTACGAAGGGGGAGTGGGACGTGATCAGCAGGAGGAGTTTCGCCCTGGGCGGGGTGCTGGGGCTGGCCGCGGGTGGTGTGGGGGCGCGCATCGCCCTGGCCGGACCTGACGGCCCGGCGGCTCTGGCGGTGCCCGAGGGGGCCATCGACCTGACGCACTCCGCCGAGCAGCACATCAGGGGGAAGACGCTGTACCACGCGACGGTGATGCAGTCGTTCTCCTTCGACAAGGACGGTAAGGAGCTGTACGCGGCCCAGTTGATGCAGGGCGGCGTACAACTGGACGACGAGTCGGGGCCGCTGACCGGAACCGAGCGTGCGAAGCGCGGTGACATGTGTGTCACCCGACTCGACCCGAGTACCGGTGAGGTGCGGGACCACATGTTCCTGCGCGGATTCGGCCACGGCGCCTCGTTGGGCGTGGAGCGGGAGGGCGAGGACACCTACCTGTGGGTCGAGGCCGACGCCAACCCGGACTCCGGCTACGGGCGGGGCGTCGCACGGGTGCGGTACGCCAAGGGCACGGTGCTCGACTGCGACGCGGACTCGGTCACCGTCCACCACCCGGTGTCCGGCTCGACGAGCAACCGTCCGACGGTGGACCCGGTCGCCGGCACCCTGCTCGTCCATTACCGGGTGTCCGGGGGCGACCGACGGTATCGGCTGATGCGTCTGGTGGACGTGAAGGCGGGCGATTACAAGGCACTGCACGACGTGGCGGTCGCGGGCGTGTCCGAGGACGAGGTCTTCCAGGGCTGCGCGGTGTTGGGGGACTACGCCTACGGCATGACCGGCACCGCCTACACCGGGGAGTCCGGGGCCAACCCCCCGTCGAAGCGCGGCAACTGCTATCTGACCTGCGTACACCTGCCCACGGGGAAGCTGAGCCAGCGGGAGTGGACTCAGGCCGCCTACTCCCTGGACTACCGGGAGCCCGAGGGGCTGGCCATCTGGCACACCGACACTCCACGGCTCTGCCTGGGGTTCGCCTCCGGGGCCGAGGGCAGCCGGAAGTACACCATCTACTACAAGCCCGGATAACCCGGATAAGGGGACTTCGGCGGAGGCTGTCCCGGTGGGGCCGTGCGGGCCTGCTCTCCGGTGGATGGCGGTGGTGGGGGCGGGCTCTGCGGTCGGGGCCGGGGTACGGGTGAGCGTGGAGGGGCGGAGATCCGCCGGTTCCCGGACCCTTTCCAGGCGCTCCCCGCGAGCTCCCGGTGGGTCGAGCCGGCGCGGGGGCGACCCCTGCCCGTGGGCCGGCCGGCGGACGACGGGTTCGCTTGTCGTCGGCAACGGGAGCGGCCTGCCGCCAACCCGCCCCACCGGCGGCACCGCTCAGCGGGGGCGGCTGTCGGTGCCCGGGTGCAGACTGGCGACAGGGCGTTCTCCGCCCTGTCGCGCTCGGAGGTGGTGGGTATGGGCGAGGTGCTGCTCGCCGTCGGCACCCGTAAGGGCCTGTTCCTGGCCCGCCAGCAGGTCGCCCGACGGCACCGCCACTGGGAGTTCGAGGGCCCGCACTTCAACGCGCAGGCCATCTACGCGGTGGCCATCGACCGCAGGTCCGGCACCCGACTGCTGGTCGGAGGGGACAGCGCGCACTGGGGCCCCTCCGTCTTCCACTCCGACGACCTGGGCGCCAGCTGGGTGGAGCCGGGACAGCCGGCGGTGAGGTTCCCCGAGGACACCGGTACGTCCCTGGAGCGGGTGTGGCAGTTGCAGCCGGCCGGGGCCGACCAGCCCGGCGTGGTCTACGCGGGCACCGAACCGGCCGCCCTGTTCCGGTCCGGGGACGGGGGACTCAGCTTCGCGCTGGTGCGCGGCCTGTGGCGCCACCCCACCAGGGAACGGTGGGAGCCGGGCGGGGGAGGGCTGGGGCTGCACACCATCCTGTGCGACCCCCGTGACGCGGGCGCGTTGACGGTGGCCGTCTCCGCCGGTGGGGCCTACCGGACGACCGACGGCGGCGACACCTGGAACCCCAGCAACCATGGTGTTCAGGCCAACTTTCTGCCCGATCCGTATCCACCGTTCGGTCAGTGCGTCCACAAGATCGCCCGGGACGCGGAGGACCCCGACCGCCTCTACCTCCAGAACCACTGGGGTGTCTACCGCAGCGACGACGGGGGCGACCGCTGGACCTCCGTCGGCGACGCGCTGCCCTCGGACTTCGGCTTCCCGGTGGCCGCCCACCCCCGCCGGGGAGGAGTGGCCTACCTCTTCCCCCTCAACGCCGACTCCGACCGGGTGCCCAGCGGCCACCGCTGCCGGGTGCACCGCACCGAGGACGCCGGGGCGACCTGGCAGGAGCTGGGGCGCGGACTGCCGGCCGGGGCGCACTACGGTCCGGTGCTGCGGGACGCCCTGAGCACCGACGACGCCGACCCGGTGGGCCTGTACTTCGGCAACCGCAACGGCGAGGTGTACGCCAGCGACGACGAGGGCGACAGCTGGCGGCAGTTGACCGCCCACCTGCCGGACGTGCTGTGTGTACGGGCCGCGGTGCTCGACTGAACCGCGTTGACGGTTCCCCGGGGTGGCCGGTTAGCCAACTGCCCCCGTACGAAGGCGGATCGACCCTGATGGGACAGCCAGTAGAGTGGCCGACCGTGGCTGCACGACCCTTGCATGAAGTAGTCGAGTCCGGCTGGGCCAAGGCCCTGGAACCGGTGGCGGATCGCGTCGCGGCGATGGGTGACTTCCTACGCTCCGAGATCGCCGCCGGCCGTACCTACCTGCCGGCGGGCCCCCACGTGTTGCGGGCCTTCCAACAACCCTTCGACGAGGTACGGGTGTTGGTCGTCGGACAGGACCCCTACCCGACCCCCGGGCACGCCGTGGGGCTGAGCTTCTCGGTGGCCCCCGAGGTGAGGCCGCTCCCCGGAAGCCTGGTGAACATCTTCCGCGAGCTGGGCCAGGACCTGGGCCTGCCCCCGCCCTCCAACGGTGACCTCACGCCCTGGACCCGGCAGGGGGTCCTGTTGCTCAACCGAGCGCTGACCACGGCACCCCGCAAGCCCGGGGCCCACCGGGGCAAGGGCTGGGAGGAGGTCACCGAACAGGCCATCCGGGCCCTGGTGGCCCGCGACCAGCCGCTGGTGTCCGTGCTGTGGGGCCGGGACGCGCGCAACCTGCGCCCCCTGCTGGGCGGGCTGCCCGCCGTGGAGTCCTCCCACCCCTCTCCCATGTCGGCGGACCGTGGGTTCTTCGGCTCCCGCCCCTTCAGCAAGGTCAACGAACTGCTCGCCCAGCAGGGCGCCCAGCCCGTCGACTGGCGACTGCCGTGACCTCCCCCTGGGTGCTCGGGGTCGACTCCGGGGGCTCGGGCCTGCGGGCCGCCCTGGCGCCGGTCGAGGGCCCGGTGGTGGGCCCGCTGTCGGCGCCCGAACCGGTCCGCACCTCGGCCGAGGGCATCGACGCCGACCACCTGACCGGGCTGCTGGTGCCCCTGGTGGAGCGGTTGCGGGCCGAGGCCGGAGCGCCGGTCGGGGACCCGGTGGTGGCGGCCTGTGTGGGCGCGGCCGGCATGGCGACCCTGGGCGACCAGTTGCGGGCCCGGTTGCCGGGTGCCCTGCGCGCGTCGTTGGGCGTGGAGCGACTGGCCCTGGCCGCCGACGCGGTCACCGCGTACGTGGGGGCGCTGGGGCAGGTGCCGGGCGCGGTGGTGGCGGCCGGTACCGGGATGATCGCCCTGGGCACCGACCTCACCCGCTGGTGGCGTGCCGACGGATGGGGCCACCTGCTGGGCGACTGCGGGGGCGGTGCCTGGATCGGCCGGGCCGGTCTGGAGGCCGCGATGCGGGCCCACGACGGTCGGGAGGGCGGTTCCGAGGCGTTGCTGGCGGAGGCGGAGCGCCGGTTCGGTCCGGCCGGGTCGCTGCCGGGTCAGCTGTATCCGCGTACGGACCGGCCGGCGGTGCTGGCCTCCTTCACCCGGGAGGTGGCCTCGGCCGCCGTGGCCGGGGACGCGGTCGCCCGACGGATCCTGGACGAGGCGGCCCGGGAGATCGCCCGCTCCACGCAGGCGGTGTGCCCCGCCGACACGGAGAGCGCGGTCGCGCTGACCGGGGGACTGTTCGGCATGGGCACCCCGCTGCTGGTACCGCTGGAGCGGGAACTGTCCGAGCGGCTGCCCCGCGCGAAGCGGGTGGAGCCGGCCGGCGACCCCCTGTGGGGCTCGGTGTGTGTGGCCCGTGCGCTGGCTGGTGAGGGGCTGCGGCTGCCGGAGGAGCCGGGGCTGCTGTCGTCGTACTGAGCGCCCGCTGAACGGCCCCGGGGCCACGGGTGAGGGCGCCGGCGTTGACGGGCGTCACCGGGCCCTGTGCGGCCCGTCTCGGAGGCGCTCGGGGAGCCGCGCGGAACCGGGGTGCGGTGCTGGTGGGCCGGCCGTTCGGGGGGGCCCGGGGACCCGCGTGCAGACCCGCTCGGGGGCGGGCGAGCGGGCGTGTGGAGAGGCCGTGCGCCCTGGGTCGGCAACGGTACGAGGAGGGCCGGACCTGGAGTGGTGAGCTTAGGCGCCCCCGACCGCGCGAGGGATGCCCCAAAGGCATTACCATGCGACCGCATGAGCACCCCCACTGGTCCCGAGTCACCTGAGTCAAGCCTCCCCGTTCGTATGCCGCGCCCGCGCAAGCCCGGCCGGCACCGTCGGCCGGAGCCGGTTGTCGCTCCGGACGACGCGCCCGCCCTGGTGCTCGCGGTTCCCGGCAAGCCCTCCCCGGCCTCGCTGTCGCTGACGGAGGAAGTGGCCAGCATCGCCCGTTCCGAGCTGCCCGGACTGGACGCCCGGGTCGCTTTCGTGGAGGGCGACGGCCAGGAGTTCCCGCAGTTGGAGAGCACCCTGGCGCGCTGCGCCGAGGAGCAGACGGCGCCCCGTTCCGGGCTGTCCAGCTTCCCCGGGCTGCTTCCCGAGGAGCTGGAGGAGCAACGCGAGCCCGTGCCGGAGCCGCAGGGGCCGGCCGCCGTGGTGGTGCCGCTGCTGGCCGGGCCGGACGCCGCGCAGATGCGGTCGATCCGGCAGTCGGTGCTCAACAGCGCCTCGGGCGCGGAGCTGACCGACGTGCTCGGGCCGCACCCGCTGCTGGCCGAGGCGGTGCACGTGAAGCTGTCGGAGGCGGGTCTGGCTCGGGCGGACCGGGCCCGGCTGTTCACCGTGGCGACGGCCGCTGACGGCATCATCCTGGCCACCATGGGTGGCGAGGAGGCGGTGCAGGCCGCCGGGATCACCGGGATGCTGCTGGCGGCCCGGCTGGCGGTGCCGGTGCTGGCCGCCGCCCTGGACGAGGAGGGCGCCGTCTCGCGTATCGCCGAGCAACTGCGCGCCTCGGGTTCCCAGCAGTTGGCGGTGGCCCCCTGTCTGATCGGCCCGGAGGTGCCGGAGGGACTGTTGGAGTCCGCCGGTACGGAGGCCGGTTGCGCGGTCAGCGAGCCGCTGGGCGCCTACCCGGCGCTGGGCAAGCTGGTGGCCTCCACCTACGCCGCCAAGTTGGGCATCAACACCCAGAACAACCCCGGTATCCCGGCGCGCAGCCCCGCGGGCCCGCCCCCGCCCCCCCCCCCCCCGGGGGGGGGGGGCCGCCCCCCCCCGGCCGCCGCCCTCGTACGCCTCGCCGTGCGAAGGCGCCGGTCACCACATCGGGTGGTCCGGGCCGAGGTCACGCCCGCCGGCCGTGCCGTACACCCGCCCCGGTCGTGGGGTGCTCCCGACGGGGCGGGCCCGCGTACGCGGTACCGGTGGGCCGGGCGTGCCCGGGGTGGGCCGTGGGACAACGCGAGGCGGAGGAGGCCGACGCGGCGCCTCGGCGACAGCGACTCTCAGCAACCTACCTCCACGGCGCGGCGCACGCGCGCCCCGTGGTGATCCGAACGACGCGGCCTAGGACCGCCAGACGTAGGTGCCCACGGTCTTGGCCGGCAGGGTGTGGCTGAGCTGCTGTCGCGGGGTGCGGAGGGTGAACTCCCTGTCCCGCCCGGTCTGGTTGATCACCACCACGGTGAGGGTCTGGTCCGGCCCGGCGAAGGCGACGTTGGTGAGGGTGTTGGCGTCTCCCGCGTCGCTCTCCACTCGTACGCTGCCCCGCCCGACGAAGCGGGAGTACTGGGCGATCAGGTGGTACTCCGGCAGTGCCCAGTAGGTGTCGGGGTGGTCGGGGTCCTGCACCAGCGGGGTGGGGTCGGGCACCCCGGTCCACTGTTCGGGGGCGATGTTCCGGTCGAGCATGGTGACCCACGCCTGGTAGGCGGTGGCGTCGTGCCGGAAGTACTGGGCGATCCGGTCCGCCCCCTCGGTGCCCCACACCATCCGTTCGTTCAGCAGCACGTCCAGGTCGGGGTAGGTCCGTCGGAGGGCGGACATGTCGGCGGGCTCGCCCTCGTAGTCGTGCAGGGCGATGGCCTGGCTGGCGCGGTAGGCGTCGGTGTACGCGCCGGGAACCCCCAGGGTGGTGGCGAGGTGCTCGGCGGCGGGGGCGAAGTTCCAGTCGAAGCACCAGATCCGGGTGTCCAGCCCGTGCGCGTCGAACTCCCGGCGCATCGCCTCGATCAGCCGGCGTTCCTGGTCGGGGGTGACCTTCATCCCGGGGTAGTCCTCGGGGACGAAGCCGGGTTCGTTCTGCGGGGTCACCGCATGGAGGGGGATGCCCTGTTCCTGGTACGCCTGCACCGCGAGCCGGTGGTAGCGGGCGAAGGTGGGGACGTGCTCGTCCAGCAGGGCGCCGCCCACCAGGGTGCCGCTGTCCTTCATCCAGGGCGGGGCGCTCCAGGGCGTCGCCGTGACCTTCAGTGCGGGGTTGAGGCTGAGGGCCTCGCGGAGGGTGGCGACGATGTCGAGGTCGATGTCGCGCTGGATGGAGAACCGGGACAGCTCGGGGTCGGGCTCGTCGGCGTAGGTGTAGAACTCCTCGGCGGTGAAGTCCGAGGTGCCGAAGCAGATACGGGTGAGGTTGAAGCCGGCGCCCTCGGTGGGGTGGTACAGGGCGCGCAGCACCGCCGAACGGGCCGAGGGGCTCATCCGCGACAGGTTGTGCACCGTGGACTCCTCGGTGGAGGAGCCGATGCCGAGGACGGTCTGGCGGCGCGCGGACGGTTCCACGGTGATCAGCTGCCCGTGGGCCTCGCCGGGGTCGGTGACCGGTACGGGTTCCTGGGGGCTGAGCCGGTGGGCGACCTGTTCCAGGCCGGTGGCCGGGTCCTCGTACCATCGGCCGTCGCCGGGGGCGTAACCCGGGGCGGTGGACTCGGAGGTCCAGTGGACGGTGGCGGTACCGGCGCGGGGTCGGGCGTGGGCCGGCTGGAACAGCGGGGGAACGCCGGCCGCGGTCATCGCGGCGGCCAGGGTGAGGAGGCGTCGGCGGCCAAGGGAGGGGCCTCTCTCTCGTGCGGGGCGGCGGGGCTCGGAGGACATGGGCGGCTCCTTCGTCGCGGTGCGCCCGTCGCGTGCCGCGCCCCACGGTGCGCTCGGTGGGCCGGGCGGGAACGGGGCGCGGGGGCGCGGGACTTCGCGGGTGCGCGGTCCGGTGGGACACGATCCGGGGCCGCCGTGTGCCCGGGGGACGGGCAGACCTGTGACGCCCGGAGGCTGGTGAGGCGGCGCTTTTCCGAGAGTGTTTCCGAGAAGGGGCCGGGGTCGGGGGCGCGCCGCCGGCGGGGCCGGCAAGCTCCGCGCGGCGGCGCGCCCCTCGACGTTCCTGGGGGTGGGTCAGGCGGCGCGGGGCGCCCGGTCGCGGTGGCGGCGGATGATGTCGGCGTACCGTCGGCCGCTGCCCTTGACGGTGCGCTTCTGGGTCTCGTAGTCGACGTGTACCAGGCCGAAGCGCTTGTCGTAGCCGTAGGCCCACTCGAAGTTGTCCAGCAGGGACCAGGCGAAGTAGCCGGCCAGCGGGACTCCCTGGGCGACGGCGTCGGCGCAGGCGGCGAGGTGCTCCTCCAGGTAGCGCACCCGCTCGGGGTCGTCGATCTGGCCGTCGGGGCCGATCACGTCGGGGTAGGCGGAGCCGTTCTCGGTGACGTGGATGCGGCGGGCCCCGTAGTCCTCGCTCATCCGCCGCAGCGTCCGGGTCAGGCCGGGGGCGTGGACCTCCCAGCCCATGGCGGTGCGTCGGGCGTCGGCCGGTTCCGCGCCGCGTGCGCGGGGGAACGGGCCGTCGGGGTCGTCGACGACCACGTTGCGGAAGTAGTAGTTGAGGCCCAGCCAGTCCAGAGGGGCGGCGATGGTGTCCAGGTCACCCGGCTTCTCGGGGAGTTGGGCCCCGTACAGGTCGAGCATGTCCTGGGGGTAGCCCCGGCCGTGCAGGGGGTCCATCCACCAGCGGTTGATGTGGCCGTCCATACGGCGGGCGGCGGCCAGGTCCTCGGGGCGGTCGGTGGCCGCCTCGCAGTGGGCGAGGTTGTTGACGATGCCGACCTGGGCGCGGGGTACGGCGGCGCGGATGGCCGCCACGGCCAGTCCGTGTCCGAGGTGGAGGTGGTACGAGGCGTTGACGGCCTGCTGGATGTCGGTGATCCCGGGGGCCATCTTGCCCTCGTAGTGGCCGATCCAGGCGGAGCACAGCGGCTCGTTGAGGGTGGCCCAGTGCTGGACGCGGTCGCCGAGGCGTTCGGCCACCGCGCTGGCGTAGGCGGCGAAGTGCTCGGCGGTCTCCCGGGCGGGCCACCCGCCACGGTCCTGGAGGACCTGGGGCAGGTCCCAGTGGTACAGGGTCGGGAAGGGGGTGACGCCCGCTTCCAGCAGGGCGTCGGTGAGGCGGTCGTAGAAGTCCAGCCCGGCCTTGTTGACCGGTCCGTCGCCGCCGGGGACCACGCGGGGCCAGGCCAGCGAGAACCGGTAGGCGTCCACGCCGAGTTCGCGCATCAGCCGCAGGTCCTCGGGCCAGCGGTGGTAGTGGTCGCAGGCCACGTCGCCGGTGTCGCCGTTGGCCACCTTGCCGGGGGTGTGGGAGAAGGTGTCCCAGATGGACGGGGAGCGGCCGTCCTCGTGCACGGCGCCCTCGATCTGGTACGAGGCGGTGGCGGTTCCCCACAGGAAGTCGTCGGGCAGGGTGTCCAGGAAGCGGGGGTCGGAAGGCGTGGTGGGCACGAAGTTCCTTTCCACAGGGGTCACTTGACGGCTCCGGCGGTCAGGCCGGCGACCAGATAGCGCTGGAGCAGCAGGAAGCCCGCGACGATCGGCAGGCTGACGACCAGCGACGCGGCCATGACCTGGTTCCAGTAGACCTCGGTCTGGTTGGCGTAGCCCTGCAGCCCGATGGACAGGGTGCGGGTGGCGTCGTTGGTCATGACCGAGGCGAACAGCACCTCTCCCCAGGCGGTCATGAAGGAGTAGATGGTGACCGCGACGATGCCGGGGGTGGCCGCCGGGACGACCACCCGGAACAGGGCGCCCAGCGGTCCGCAGCCGTCCACCTGCGCGGCCTCGTCCAGGTCGCGGGGGAGCGAGTCGAAGTAGCCGACCAGCATCCAGATGGACAGCGGCAGGGTGAACGTCATGTAGGTGAGGATCAGCCCGCCCCGGGAGCCGTACAGGGCGATCCCGGTGAGGTTGCCGAGGTTCACGAAGATCAGGAACAGCGGCAGCAGGAACAGGATGCCGGGGAACATCTGGGTGGACAGCACGGTGATGGTGAAGGTCCGCCGGCCCCGGAAGCGGTAGCGGCTGACCGCGTAGGCGGCGAACACCGCGATGATCACCGAGCAGACGGTGGCCGCCCCGGCGACGATCAGGGAGTTGGTGAAGTACCGGCCCAGGGGCACGGTCTCCCAGATGTCCAGGTACGGCTGGACGGTCAGCTCGGAGGGGATCCAGCGGAACGAGCCGGTGACCCCCTCCAGGGGCTTCAGCGAGCTGCTGACCATGACGTACAGCGGGGTCACCGCGAACAGGGTCAGCAGGGTGAGCACGATCCGGCGCGTCCAGACGAAGGACGGGGGCCGCGCCGTGGGGGAGCGCAGGGGTCTGGTCGCGCTAGGCATCGGCGTCCTTCCTTCCCCGGTTGGTGAGCAACAGGTAGACGGCCGTCACCAGCAGCAGGAACAGCAGCAGCAGGACGGACATGGCCGAACCGGAGCCGAAGTTCCAGGTGACGAACGAGGACTCGTAGATGTGGATGGAGATGAGGTTGGCCGCCTCCGGCGCCGACTTGCCGAACAGCACGTAGGGCACGTTGAAGTCGTTGAAGGTCCACAGGAACAGCACCAGCACCAGCACCTGGTTGACCGGGCGCAGGGAGGGGAGGGTGATCTTGCGGATCTGCTGCCAGATGCCCGCTCCGTCGACCTGGGCCGCCTCGTAGATCTCCTTGGGGATGTTCTGGAGCGCGGCGGTGAGCATGAGGAAGGCGAACGGCCAGGTGCGCCAGACCGAGACGACGACCAGCGAGTAGAAGCTGTTGTCCCCCACCAGCCAGAACGGCGGGGAGTCGGTCAGCCCCAACTGGTCGTGGATCACGTGGTTGACCAGCCCGTTGTCCCGTTGCAGCAGGAAGGACCAGGTGATCACCGCCGCGTAGACCGGCAGCGCGTACGGGGTGAGGAACAGCGCCCGCAGCAGCCCCCGGCCACGGAAGGTGTCCTGCATCAGGATGGCGGCGGTCACCCCCAGCAGCCAGGACAGGCCCACCGCGAGCACCGTGAAGGCGCAGGTGACGCCGAAGGAGCGCAGGAGTTCCTGGCCGACCGGGGCGTCGAAGTCGACGGCCACCTGGAAGTTGTCCAACCCGGCCCAGGGGGCCTCGCCCCAGCGCCGGATGTACTCCTGGGTGAGGTCCTTGAAGGCCATCACGATGCCGATGAACATCGGCACGATGTGGATCAGCAACTCCAGCAACAGGGCCGGGAGCAGCAGCAGGTAGGGCAGTCCGCCACGTCGGATCCGCTCCCAGCGGGGGCGGGAGCGCGGGGTGCCGCGCCCGGGGGGCGGGGGGTCGTCCGGTGCCGCGTCACGCGGGGAGGCCTGCGCCCTCCCCGGTGACGCGGCCTCACCCGGCTGTTCCGACGCGCGGGTCGTCGTCCTCATCCCGGCGTCACTTCCGCATCTGCTGCTGGGCCTTGGCCAGTCGGTCCCGCACGGCCTGGGTGGTGACCTTCTTGCCGGCGGCGGCGTCGGCGAACAGTTCCTTCATCGCGGTGCCCACCAGGGTCTCGAACTTGGACTCGTTGGGAACCTGGGGCAGCGGCGCCGCGTTGTCGGTGAGCACCTGGCGCAGCACCGGTTCGTCCGGGTTGCCGGAGGCGTTCTGCTTGGCGGTGGTCAGGGGGGACAGGGAGCCGTAGGTCTTGTTGAGGGCCTCCTGTTCCTTGTCGGAGGTCATGAACTTCACGAACTTCAACGACCCGTCGAGGTTGTCGGTGTTGTTGAAGACGGAGATGTTGATGCCGGCGACCATGGAGTTGACGTCGCGGCCCTTGGCGGGCTCGGCGGTCTGGAAGGGCACCGGGGCGATGCCGTACTCGTCGGACTTCATCCCGTGGGACAGCAGCGAGGTACGGGCGGCCTGCCACAGCAGCATCCCGGCCTTGCCGGTGGCGAAGTCCTTCACCGACTGGCGCTGGGCGTACTCGGCGTTGCCCTCGGAGGAGATCCTGTCCTTGGCGACGAAGTCGACGTACTGCTTGATGCCCTTGACGTTGCCGGGGGTGTCGAAGGTGGGGTTGCCCTCGGCGTCGAAGAAGTCGCTGCCGTGCTGCTTGGCGAAGACGAAGGCGTGGTGGGAGTTCTCCACCGGGTCCCCGCCCTCCAGGGCGAGGCCGTACTTGCCGTCCTTGGTGAGCTTCTTGCCGTCGCTGACCAGCTGGTCCCAGGTTGTCGGCGGCTTGTCGATGCCGGCGTCCTTGAACATCTTCTTGTTGTAGTAGAGCGCGTAGGTCAGCGAGTACAGCGGTACGGCGGCCGGGTCCTTGTCCTTGGCACCGGTGGCGGCGATGGCGGAGGGCGTGAAGCGGTCCCGGCCGCCGACCTTGTCGAAGGTCTTCTTGTCGAAGGGGAGGAGCGCCCCGCTCTTCTGGAGGGAGGAGGACCAGGTGTTGCCGATGTTGAGCACGTCCGGTCCCTGACCGGAGGAGGCGGCGGCGAGAATCCGGTCCAACAGGCTTGACCAGGGGATGACTTCCAGCTTGACCTTGATCCCGGTCTGCTTCTCGAACTTCTTCAGTTCCGGGGTGAGGACCTTCTTGTCGTGCTGGAGACTGGTCCCCTGGTTGGTCGCCCAGTAGGTGAGTTCCTTGGGGTTGTCGTTGTTGGCCTCGTCGCCCGTCGTCCCCCCACCGCAGCCGGCGGCGAGGGTGGCGGTCAGGGCGGTGGTCAGTGCGACGGCTGCGGTGACGCGGAATCTGCGCATGGTCGTGGTGGCCCCTCCGGGAGGCGGGTGTGAGTCCCCCTTCAGCGGCCCGGGTTCCTCACACGAAGGATGTTCAGAGCTTGAACACAAGACTTAACTTGGAGCGTGAGTAAAGTGGGCGCGCGGAGCACTGTCAAGACATCGCGCAGCGGTCGGTTCCCCCGGTGACGGGCCGAACGCGGGCCTCGGGCAAGGGAGTGGGCATGGCTGGTGGACGTGGGCGGACCGTGCGCGACCTGCGCCGGGTCAACCGGTCGTCGGTGCTGCGCCGGCTGTATTTCGACGGTCCCCTCAGCCGCCTGGAGCTGGGGCCGGCCACCGGTCTCAGTTCGGCCTCGATCAGCAACGTGACCGGTCAGCTGCTGACCGAGGGGCTGCTGGAGGAAGCCGGGCTGGTCGGTTCCGACGGTGGCCGTCCGCGCACCCTGCTGAGGGTCGCACCGGGCGCCGGGTCACTGATCGGGGTGGACGTGGGGGAGACCCGGGTGCGCGTTGAACTCTTTGACATAGCCCTCACCGAACTCGCCCGCGCCGAATACCCGTTGAAGGACGGCGGACACGACGTGGACCAGGTGGTACGGCTGATCGCCGAGGGCCTGGACGCCGTCCGGGGGGCGAGCCCGGAGGCCACCGGCCTCCTCGGGGTGGGTATCGGCGTACCGGGCATCGTCGAGTACGACCCGGCACAGGGTGGCGCGGTGGTGCACGGCCAGACCATCGGCTGGGAGGCGGTGCCGTTGGAGGCACTGCTCCGGGGAGTCGCCCCACCGGGCACGGACGTGCCACTGTTCGTCAGCAACGGAGCGAAGACCCTGGGGCAGGCCGAGATGTGGTTCGGCGCCGGACAGGGCGCCCAGAACGCGGTGATCGCGCTGATCGGCTCCGGGGTGGGCAGTTGCGTCATCACCGACGGCAGCGCCTACGGAGGTGCCGCCCGGGGTGCCGGCGAGTGGGGGCACACCACTTTGCACCTGCGGGGGAGGCAGTGCCGGTGCGGGTCGCGCGGATGCCTGGAGGCCTACGTGGGGGCGGAGGCGGTCCTCGACCGGTGGCGGGAGGCCGGCGGCGACCCCGGCGGGGCGGACGAGGAGGAGGCGCTCGCCGCCCTGCTGGACAGCGGCGACACCGTGGCCGGCGCGGTGCTGGAGGAGACGGCCGAGTACCTGGGGGCCGGCATCGCCGACCTGGTCAACCTGTTCAACCCCGAGCGGATCGTGCTGGCCGGCTGGGCCGGCCTGCTGATGGGACCCCAACTCCTGCCCCGCGTACGGGAGATGACCGAGCGCTACGCCCTGCGGTACCCCGCCGCCCGGGCCACGGTGGAACTGGGGCGGCTGGGCACCGACGCGGTGACCGTCGGGGCGGCCACCCTTCCGCTGAGCCACTTCCTGGACTCCGGGGGCACCCGCGACACGGAGGCCCCCGCCACCGAGGCGAGCGTACGGGGGTGACCACCGGCCACCCCGGGTGACCGCACCGATCACCGGGGGCGGCCGTACGCGGGGGAGCGGCCTCGGGCGGGGGCGTACCGGTGCTCAGGCGTGGCGTACCGCCGCCTCGTCCTGGAGACCGAGCAGTTCCACCGCCTCCTGCCGCATCTGCACCTTGCGCACCTTGCCGGTGACGGTCATCGGGAACTCCTCCACCACGTGGACGTAGCGGGGGATCTTGTGCCGGGAGAGGCTGCCCTCGCAGAAGTCCCGCACCCGGTCCGTGTCCAGGGGCTCGCTGCCCGGCCGCATCCGTACCCAGGCCATCAGCTCCTCCCCGTACCTGGCGTCGGGCACGCCGATCACCTGGACGTCCAGGATGTCGGGGTGGGTGAGCAGGTACTCCTCGATCTCCCGGGGGTAGAGGTTCTCCCCGCCCCGGATCACCATGTCCTTGATCCGGCCGGTGATGTTGGCGTACCCCTCGGCGTCCATCACCGCCAGGTCCCCGGTGTGCATCCAGCCCTCGTCGTCCAGGGCCTCGGCGGTCTTCTCCGGCTCCTCCCAGTACCCCAGCATCACCGAGTAGCCCCGGGTGCAGAACTCCCCGGTCACCCCGTGCGGAACCACCTCGCCGCTGTGCGGGTCCACGATCTTGACCTCGATGTGGGGGCCGGGCCGCCCCACGGTGCTCACCCGACGGTCCAGGCTGTCGTCGGTCCGGGTCTGCATGGACACCGGCGAGGTCTCCGTCATCCCGTAGCAGATGGAGACCTCCGTGATCCCCATCCGGTCGATGACCTGCCGCATCACCTCCACCGGACACGGCGAGCCGGCCATGATGCCGGTGCGTACGGTGGCGAACCCGCTCTCGTCGAACCGGGGACTGTTGAGCAGCGCGATGAACATGGTTGGCACCCCGTACAGCGAGGTGCACGCCTCCTCGGCCACGGCGGCGAGGGTGGCCTCGGGGTCGAAGGCGGGCGCCGGGATCACCATGGCCGCCCCGTGGGTGGTGGCCGCGAGGTTGCCCATGACCATCCCGAAGCAGTGGTAGAAGGGCACCGGGATGCAGATCCGGTCGGCCTCGGTGTAGTGCAGCAACTCCCCCACGAAGTAACCGTTGTTGAGGATGTTGCGGTGGGAGAGGGTCGCGCCCTTGGGGAAGCCGGTGGTCCCGGAGGTGTACTGGATGTTGATGGGGTCGGTCGGCCGCAACCCCGCCTCGATGCGCTCCAGTTCGGACCTGTCACTGGCCCGTCCGGCCTCCAGCAGCCGTTCCCAGGACGCCTCACCGATCAGCACCACGTCGGTCAGCTCGGGACACTCCCCCCGCACCTGGTCCAGCATCCCCGCGTAGTCGGAGGTCTTGAACGAGGGGGTGGCCACCACGGTGCGCACACCGGACTGGCGCAGCGCGTAGGCCACCTCGTGGGTGCGGTAGGAGGGGTTGAGGGTCACCAGGATCGCGCCCAGCCGGGCGGAGGCGTACTGCGTGAGGGTCCACTCGGCGCAGTTCGGCGCCCAGATCCCCACCCGGTCCCCGGCTCGCACCCCCAGGTCGCGCAGGCCCAGGGCGACGGTGTCCACCGCGTCCAGGAACTCCCGGTAGGTCCAGCGCCGGCCGGTGGCGCACTCCACCAGCGCCTCCCGCTCTCCGTACCGCTCCACCGTGGCCAGCAGGTCCGCGCCGATGGTCACCTCCTTCAGGGGCGGCTCGGTCGGACCGGCGGCTTGGCTCAGGCTGGTGTTCACTTCGGGGCCCCCTTGGCCGACTGCGTGACGGGAGGTGTGCCGGGGAGATCAGGGACGGGTGGTACCGCCAAAGGCTAGCCACGCCCCCCGCCCCCCACCAGTCCAGCGACATCGCCGAGCGGCCGGCCCGCGCCAGGGGGCCCGTCCGGGGCTACCGGTGCGCGGTCGGTACGGCGCGGGCCCGTGCCGCCTCCGGGGGGCGGGCCCCCCACCTCAGGCGTCGAAGGCGTACTCCAGGATGTACGACGCCGAGTCGAGGACCATCTCGTTGACCTCCACCGGCTTGCCGCCCTCCTCGAAGGCCGTGCGGCAGATCAGCACGACCGGCGTACCGGGGGAGAGCCGCAGCGCGTCGACCTCCGCCTGGGTCGGCATCCGCGAGCGGACCTCCTCGCGGAACCGCACGGGCTTGTGGCCGAGGTCGTCGAGCCGCGCGTACGTACCGCCGGGGCCGGTGTCCTCCTCCAGGATCGGCGAGCCGGCGACGAGCGTCGCGGGAAGGTAGCTGGTGGACAGCAGGACCGGCTTGCCGTCGAGCACGAAGCGACGACTACGCACGCACACCGCGCTCCCCGGTTCGACGTCCAGGACGGGACTGATCCGCTCGGGCACCTCGTTCTCGCGGACCTCGACGTGATCCACCTCAAGGTTCCGCTCCCCGAGGTCGGCGGACCAGATCGACCGGCCGCTGCCCCACTGCTGGGCGGAGAGCCGACTGATGCCCTGCCGTCGCAGGGGGCGGAAGTCCCGGACGTAGACGCCGGCGCCCTTCCTCGCCTCGGTCAACCCCTCGTTCTGCAGCACACCGATCGCCTGACGCGCTGTCATACGGGCGACCCCGTACCGGGACATGAGGTCGTTCTCGCCCGGCAGCCGGTCGCCGGGGCCGTAGTCGCCGGCCTCGATCGCCCCGCGCAGGTCGTCCGCGATCGACTGGTACTTCGGCTGGCGCTTCCCGCCCTCGTCGGCCATCAGAACTCACCCTCCTCTCTGATCTCTAGACAACCCTAGAGGAACAAGCACTGCATGTCCCGGACGGAGTTCAGGCCGTGTGAACAGGCTCTCGTCGCGGTTCTTGACGACTCTAGAGATGTGTTGTTCTCTAGAGATGTTCACGCGCGGTGATTGTGCGAAGTCAAGGGGTGGCGTATGTCCTCGTTCGAGATCGCCTCGTTCGACCCAGGCGAAGGTGCCCGGAAAGGGTGCTGCGGCGGGGGTGTTCACGGAGGTCCCGTGTCGATCGTGGGTTCGCGGGTCTGGGATGGAGACGGAACCTCGGCGCGTTCGGGCGGCGTGCTGTCGCGTTGTCGGGCTCTTCCCGAGAGAGCCGGTAGGGACCCGCCTTCGCCAGCTCAGAGAAGCGGCGTGGCGTGCCGCCTCGACCTCGTGCCTCGTCCACCAGGCTTTTGGTGTGACGACTCATCGACCACGCGGCCGTTCGCCGGCCGTACTTGAACGCCGCCCCCGATCTGGGCGCGATCCCTGGCAGGAAGACCCAGCGAGGGCGGCTCCACCTCTCAAGGAGAGATGCAGTGCCAAGTTTGCCCGACAGGGAACACACACGACAGTCCGCTATCCCTCCCGCCCCCTGCGACTCCTGTGGGCACTGGGCTGAGGAGCCGGTGCTCATCGTCGCGATGCGGCTGGCTCAGGGGCCCGGTAGGGGACACGTCGGTTGCCGGGACCGTATGGAGGCCCGGGCCGCTCGACGGCCGGCCGTCGCGGGAAGGGTGTGAGCGGCGTGGATGCCCAGCAGAGCCCGCCTGTCAGCGCCAACCTTCGGCTGCTTCCGTGGACCGACACCGCCGGCCGCCCCTGTTATCTCAAGGAGGGCCGTACTCGGGGATACGTCTCTCGCAAGGCGGACTACGTGGAGGCCGAGCAGATCGACAACGGGCGTGAGTGTCTGGAGTACGCCAACGAGATCCTGGCCGAACCCGAGCCGGACGAGGAGGAGTTGCTGTTCCTCGTCGAACCGCTGCGGGACGCCCTCCGTGACCTCCTCCGCATCGCCAAGTCCCGAGGCGACCGCATCCCTCAGTACTACGGAGAGATCGCGGAAGGGGAGGCCCCGCCGGAGCCTGACGGCGAAGTGAACGAAGAGGAACGGCAGTAGTCGTCGTTCGTCCCCGCTTCGTCGAGCGAGACCGGGCCCCCACCCCGCTATGGGGTGGGGGCCCTCCGCGTTCCGAGGCCGGGGTGGTGTATCCGTGAGGGAGGCATCGAGGACCGGGGGCGGGACGGCAGTGATGGGGATGTTGGGCGGGATCGCCGGGGGAGTGGGGGTGCGCCTGCGGAGGGTGTCCTCCACGGTGTGGTGGTGCGCCGGGGTGGGCGCGACCCTGTGCCTGGTCGCCGCCGTGTTCGTGGTGTACGAGCAGTACGTGTACGGGCGGGGCCACGCGTACGGGGAACGGGAGGCGATCCTCACCACCCACGTGTTCGACGGCCCGTATCCGGGCGGTGACGTCTCCTCGTACGCCGAACTTGCCGAGCAGGAGTGCGTCGAGCACGGGGCGAGTGACGGTCAGGACGCCGAGTCCCCGAAGTGGGTGCAGGGCTGCGTCGACGCCGTTCTACGTCGCTGACACCCGGCTGGTGACGACGGTGGGTGAGCAACTCCCCTGGCGGGACTTTGACTTGGCCGGTGACCTGTACGGCGCCCACTGGTCGGTGGGGGAGGTTGTCGGGTGGCGAGGTGGCCGTGTCACGTGGCCTGGGGGGCGGGCGTGAGGGGCGGGACTGCTGGGGGCGTCCACGTATCGTGGGTGGGTGCCGTCGAACGGGGGGAGGGGAAATGTCCGTTTCTTTGAAAGTTGCTCGGGAGGGTGCCTCTCGCGGGTAAACCCCCAGGCCAGCAAGTCTGCTCCCCGCACGCGCGGGGATGGTCTCCCCCCACCTGCGCACAGAAGGCTTCGACCACACTGCTCCCCGCACGCGCGGGGATGGTCTCTATTGAGGACCACTCCCCGGGCCACCTGCGGCCTGCTCCCCGCACGCGCGGGGATGGTCTCGAACCGCCCCAGAGCCCGCGCGGCCCTAGTGACTGCTCCCCGCACGCGCGGGGATGGTCTCCGACGGTGGGCGAGGGCATCCCGAGCCAGATCCTGCTCCCCGCACGCGCGGGGATGGTCTCCGGTGGCCAGGTGGACCCCGCTGGCCGACCGGCTGCTCCCCGCACGCGCGGGGATGGTCTCGCCGCCCACCTCACCTGACTGTCAACGGAAGTCTGCTCCCCGCACGCGCGGGGATGGTCTCTGGACTGCGGGAGGGGGCCTCGCCGCCGCGGTCTGCTCCCCGCACGCGCGGGGATGGTCTCCACGGACACAATCCCTGCGCCCCTTTGGTCGACTGCTCCCCGCACGCGCGGGGATGGTCTCCGGGCGGGGACGGGAGCCGACCCCGACCGAAGCTGCTCCCCGCACGCGCGGGGATGGTCTAAGCACTGCATGTCCCGGACGGAGTTCAGGCCGCTGCTCCCCGCACGCGCGGGGATGGTCTCCGAACGGTCACCACCAGGTGATGCGGCCCTTCCTGCTCCCCGCACGCGCGGGGATGGTCCCTGCCCGGGGTGCAACGCCTCGGGTAATGTCGGCTGCTCCCCGCACGCGCGGGGATGGTCCCCAACCGGCGAGGAGGGTGAGTTCTGATGGCCGCTGCTCCCCGCACGCGCGGGGATGGACCCCCGATCTGCTCGTAGAGCGGCACGCCGCTCGCCTGCTCCCCGCGTACGCGGGGATGGCCCCGGCCGTGCCCGAGGCCGCACCACGACGCCCCTCGCCCCCGGCACGCCCCGGGGGCGAGGTGAGGTGGGCTGGCCGCCAACCCCGGGCTGTCCCGCCCGGGATGGGGGTGGGGTGCACGTGGCTGGAGGGGGTGGCTGTTCGGTGGTGGGCGGGAGTACGGTAATCCATGGAATTCTGGAGGAAGGAATCCATGGAGACGACGCGCGAGGCGAAGGCGCGACTGTACGAGGCTTTCGCCGCCAGTGGGAAGGCGCTGGCCAGCGGTAAGCGGCTGGAGTTGCTCGACCTGCTGGCTCAGGGGGAGCGGACCGTTGACGTACTGGCGAAGGCGGCCGGGCTCAACCTGACCACCGCCTCGGCGCACCTCCAGATTCTGAAGCAGGCCGGTTTCGTCGCCACCCGCAGGGAGGGCGTGCGGGTCCACTACCGGTTGGCCGGCGACGACGTGGCCCGGCTGTTCGTACTGCTGCGCAAGGTGGCCGAGACCCATCAGGCCGGCGTCTCCACCGCCCGTGACGCCTACCTCGGTGACGGTGGGACGGCCGCGATGACGAGGGAAGAGCTGCGGGAACGCGTGGGCGCGGGGGACGTCGTACTGCTGGACGTACGTCCGGCCGAGGAGTTCGCCGCCGGCCACATCCCCGGCGCGGTCTCCATCCCGATCCGGGAACTGGCCGACCGGATCAGTGAACTGTCCGAGGACGCCGAGGTGGTCGTGTACTGCCGGGGGGAGTACTGCGTGATGGCCTACGAGGCGGTACGGCTGCTGAACGACCACGGCCGCCGGGCGATCCGGCTCAACGACGGCATGGTGGAGTGGCGGCTGTCGGACCTTCCCGTCGACGTGTCGGAACCGGCGTGAACGGGGCGGCCGACGACGGGCACCGGATACATCCGGCCCTGCGCGGCGGGCCGGTGTACCTCGACTACAACGCCACCACCCCGGTTGACCCCCGGGTGACCGAGGCGATGCTCCCTCATCTGACCGGCTATTTCGGCAACCCTTCCAGCGGCCACCTCTACGGCGCCGAACCCCGCCGCGCGTTGGCCGGCGCCCGTACGGAGGTCGCCGTGCTCGTCGGGGCCGAGCCGGGCGAGATCGTCTTCACCGCGTCGGGTTCGGAGGCCGATCTGCTCGCGACACGCGGCGCCGTCCTCGCCTCCGGCGCCCCCCGGCCGCACGTGGTCACCCAGGTCACCGAACATCCGGCGATCCTGGAGAGTTGCCGCGTACTGGAGCGGCTGCACGGGGCGCGGGTGACGGTACTGCCCGTCGACGAGGAAGGGTTGGTGGACCCGGCCGCGTTGGGCGCCGCGCTCACCCACGAGACGGTACTGGTCTCGGTCATGGCGGCCAACAACGAGACCGGCACCCTCCAGCCGGTCGCCGAACTCGCCGCCCTGGCCCACGAGTTCGGCGCCCTGTTCCACTGCGACGCGGCGCAGGCCGTGGGCAAGATCCCCATCGACGTGAAGGCGCTCGGGGTCGACCTGCTCACCGTGGTGGGCCACAAGATGTACGCCCCGAAGGGCGTGGCCGCGCTGTACGTGCGCGAGGGCGTACGACTGGAACCGGTCACCTACGGCGGAGGCCAGGAGAACGGCCTGCGGGCCGGTACCGAGAACGTCGCCCTGGCGGTCGCCCTCGGCACCGCCGCGCGACTCGCGGCCACCGAACTCGCCGCCGGCTCCTGGGAACGGCTCACCGCCCTGCGGGACGACCTCCACCGTCGACTCGACACCGGACTGCCCGGCCGGGTCCGGCTGAACGGCCCCGCTCGGCAGCGGCTGCCCAACACCCTCAACCTCGGCATCGAGGGGGTTCTGGGGCACGAACTCCTCGACGCCGTCCCCGAGATCGCCGCCTCCACCGGTTCGGCCTGCCACGAGGGCACCCGTACCCCGTCCCCGGCGCTCACCGCCATGGGGCTGCCCGACGACCGGGCGTCCGGGGCGCTCCGGTTGTCGCTGGGGCGCTGGACCACCGAGGAGGACATCGCGATCGCGGCGACCGCGCTGGTCCGGGCGGCCACCGCGTACCCGGAGGCGCCGGACACCCCGGTCGCGGTACGCGCCTCCACCCCGGCGAGCCCTCCACGTCCCGACCCCGCCTGACCGGCGACCGCACCCGACGGCCTCCACCCCGACGGCCGGAAAGCCTCCCGGCGTTACCCCTCGCGGGTCACGACCAGCCACCACACACCAGCCGCGTCCGGCCCTGTCGGGCCGCTCGACACCCCACGGAACACACATGACCAGTACCGCCGCCGACAGCCCCGCCTCCACGACCGACACCGCGACCGTGCAACGCCGGATCCTGCGGGTACTGGTCATCTCCCAGGTGCTCAGCGGCGCCGGTCTCGCGGCCGGTATCACCGTCGGCGCGCTGCTGGCCCAGGACATGCTCGGCTCCACCAGCCTGGCCGGCCTGCCCAGCGCCCTGTTCACCGCCGGCTCCGCCCTCGCCGCCGTCGTCGTCGGACGGGTCTCGCAGGCTCGCGGTCGACGCCCCGGGCTCGCCATCGGCTACCTCACGGGCGCCCTCGGAGCCGCCGGGGTCATCGTCGCGGCGGCGTGGGACCAACCCGTACTCCTCTTCTTCTTCCTCCTGGTCTACGGGGCCGGTACCGCCACCAATCTCCAGGCCCGCTACGCCGGCGCCGACCTCGCCACCCCCGACCACCGTGGACGGGCGGTCTCCCGCGTCCTGGTCGCGACCACCCTCGGCGGCGTCGCGGGCCCCAACCTCACCGCCCCCACCGGCTCCCTCGCCGAAACCCTCGGCCTGCCCCACCTGGCCGGCCCCTTCCTCCTCGCCGGGGCCGCCTACGCCCTCGCCGCCCTGGCCCTCACCCTCTGGCTCCGCCCCGACCCCCTCCTGCTGGCCCGCGAACTCGCCGAGGAGGACACCCCGGCCCCCACCATCGAGAGGAACGGCGAGCCCTCGGACGTACGCGAAGGCCGCAGCGGGGTGGTACTCGGCGCCCTGGTCATGGTCCTCACCCAGCTGGTGATGGTCGCGATCATGACGATGACCCCGGTCCACATGCACGACCACGGCCACGGAACCGCCGCCTCCGGCCTCGTCATCGCCCTCCACGTGGCGGCCATGTACCTGCCGTCCCCCCTCACCGGCTGGCTCGTCGACCGCTACGGCCGCATGACCATCGCCGCCGCCTCCGGCGTCACGCTCCTGGCCGCCGGGGTGGTCGGCGCCGCCGCCCCGGGCGGGTCGGTCGCGCTCGTCGCGCTCGCCCTGATCCTGCTCGGGCTCGGCTGGAACTTCGGCCTGGTGTCCGGTACGGCGATCATCACCGACACCGTCCCCCTCGCCGTACGCGCCAAGACACAGGGCACGGTCGACGTGTCCATCGCTCTGGCCGGCGCCACCGGGGGCATGACCTCGGGCCTCGTGGTCGCCGCAGCCGGGTTCCCCGTGCTGGCCCTGGTCGGCGGGCTCCTCTCCCTCGCCCTCCTGCCCGCCATCGCCCTCACCGCCCGCCGTTGACGAACGCCGCCGACCCGCCCCCGCCCTCCGCCGATCTCACCGTCGACGGCACCGGACTGCTGTGCGTGACCCTCCTGCTGAGGCTGCGGGCACGGATCGCCGAGGCTCCGCCCGGCACCGTCGTCCACGTCATCACCACCGACCCCGCCGCCTGGCTGGACCTGCCCGCCTGGTGCCACATGACCGGACACCACTACCTCGGCCACACCACCCTCGCCGGCGACCCCGTCCACACCCTCCGCCTCTCCGCCGACGCCCGCCCCACCCGAGACGGCGCCCCCTGGCACCCCGAACACGCCTGAGCCAGCACGGTGTTCGGTACCGGCGGGTCTCGCACGGCAACCCCGTACGGGGACTTGCCAGGTGTCCCACGCCAACTCCCCACTGCGTACCGGGACTTACTCGGACGGCGCCCTCGGAGTTGGGGTACGAGGAGCGGTCGACCAGTCGAGTCCGGCACCCTTCCGGGACGGTGCCTGGGACGGTCGCTGACGGTGCCCGGCGAGGTCCCGTCCACGTATCGTGGGTGGGTGCCGTCGAACAGGGGGAGGGGAAATGTCCGTTTCTTTGAAAGTTGCTCAGAACGGCGCCCCTCGCGGGTAAACCCCGAGGTCAGCAAGCCCGCTCCCCGCGCACGCGGGGATGGACCCCGACCGCTACGGCCGGCCAAGCCGCGTCTGGCCCGCTCCCCGCGCACGCGGGGATGGACCCGCGCCGAGGATGAGCGGCCACGCCATCCCGAGCCGCTCCCCGCGCACGCGGGGATGGACCCGCCTGCCAACACCCGGCGGGGCCGGGAGTCCCCTGCTCCCCGCGCACGCGGGGATGGACCCAGAGGCGACTACCTCCGGTCGGAGGACGGCCACTGCTCCCCGCGCACGCGGGGATGGACCCATCGATGATCAGCCCCTGTTCCCTGAACCCCTCTGCTCCCCGCGCACGCGGGGATGGACCCGTCGACCCGAGCGCGGGCGACATCACCGAGGACTGCTCCCCGCGCACGCGGGGATGGACCCGGCTACGGCCTGTCCGTCACCCTCACCGTCCTCTGCTCCCCGCACGCGCGGGGATGGACCCCCGTGCTCGGGGCAAGCCTGCTGGCCGACCGGCTGCTCCCCGCACGCGCGGGGATGGACCCCAGGGCGGCGAACTGCCGACGCAGAACGTCGACTGCTCCCCGCGCACGCGGGGATGGACCCGGCGGGTTGCTCAAGCCCGGTACCGGAATGTACTGCTCCCCGCGCACGCGGGGATGGACCCCACGGACCCGCCCACGCCAAGGAGGACAAGCACTGCTCCCCGCACGCGCGGGGATGGACCCTGCGGCGGCGGCGTCGCGGGATGGCGGTAAGGCTGCTCCCCGCACGCGCGGGGATGGACCCGCCAAGATGCCGGACAGCGCCTGCAACAACTGCTGCTCCCCGCGCACGCGGGGACAAGGGAGGCCTGCTCCCCGCGTACGCGGGGATGGTCCCCCTACGTCGTCCCCCGGAAAACCGCAGGTCACTGCTCCCCGCGTACGCGGGGATGGTCCCCCGTACCGCGTGCGCCCAAGGCGGTGCGTGAGCTGCTCCCCGCACGCGCGGGGATGGACCCGCGGCCGTAGATGCCGTGAACGGGGTGCTGCACTGCTCCCCGCGCACGCGGGGGTGGTCCCAGCCACCCTCGGGCGTCGATCGGTCGTCCGTTCTGCTCCCCGCGCACGCGGGGGATGGACCCAGCCGCACCTGCCCCCTCCCGCACACACGCCCGGGCTGGCCCCACCGTGCCCCCCGCGAACACGTACCGGCGCCCCTGTCCCACCCCGTGGGGCCGTACCGTGTTGGGCGCCGGGGTGGTGTCCCGGACACGACGGGTGCCCGCCCAACTGTCCCCGAACGGTGGGCCGTTGGGCGGAGGTGAGCCGAGGCCCCGGAGATGTCCGACCCCGGGCACCCTCGGTAAGCCAGCCCCCTGACGGAGGGCGGCCCCCGTCAGGGGGCGAGGTACCGCGCTACGGGGCCGAAGGTCAGCAGGCCGCTGCCGGCGCCGGCGTGTTCCCGGGCGGCGGGGCGCAGCGCCTCATGGGCGGCTGCGGCGACCTCGTCGACGCCGGTGCGGAGGGCGGCCACGCGCAGGGCGCACCACAGCGCTTCGTGGAGGTGGTCGGGTGTTGGCGGTGGTGCCTGGCGTACCGCGTCGGCGGCCTGTCGGGATCGGCCCTGGGCGAGGAGGAGCAGGGGGCGGGCCCAGGGGGTGTAGGGGCCCCAGTCCAGGGTGGGGTCGGTGGGTGCCGGTCGGTCGTGGAGCAGGTGGAGTCCCAGGAGGGCCAGGGGCAGCAGGCCGTCCGCGACGCCCGGCATTCCGGCCGTGGCCAGGGGGACCGAGGCCGCGCGGTAGGCGGACTCCACGGTGGACACCGGTGTGCCTTCGGAGGCGTGGCGCATGGCCCGGAACCAGGTGGTCAGTACGGTGACGGCCGGCGACTCGTGGGCGTCGGCGAGGGATTCGGCGGCTCGGGCGTGCTCCTCGGCGGCGGGGAGGTCTCCCAGGGCCGAGCGGGCCTGGAGTCGTACGAGGTGGCCGAGGATCTCGTGGGCCGTCAGACCGTGGCGGGCGGAGAGGTCGACGAGTTCGGTGCCGAGGGCGTCCCGTCGGGGCCAGTGTCCGGGGATGGTGAAGGACTGGAGGAAGACGCCGTTGAGTGCGAAGACCAGCAGGTGGGGGTCGCCGAGTCGGCGGGCGAGGCGTTCGGCCTCGTACGCGGCCCGTACCGCTCGGGGGGAGTGGGAGCCGCGTGACTCGACGGCGATGGTCGACAGCAGACGGGCTCGCAACGCCTCGGTGCCGTGGGGGAGTTGGTCGCCGTGGTGTTCCTCGGCAGTGAGGGTGGTGAGGGCGCGTTCGGCGGCGGCGACCACCTCGTGGGCCTGGGCGGGGTCGTCGAGGCGGCTCCAGATGGCCGGTACGTCGTAGGCGCCGATGACCCGGGCGGTCAGTCGGCTGTCGCCGGTGGCCTCGGCGGAACGGATGGCCTCCAGCCGTTGTCGCCGTGCGGCCACCAGGCCGTCGCCTCCGCCGATGGCCAGGGTGCGGACCAGGTCGACGGTGGAGCGCAGCCGGGTACGGGGTCCCACCCCGGGGGCGTGCTGGTAGGCGGCGACGGCGCTCTCCCAGGTGCCGCCCCGGGGTGCGGTGACCTCCAGGGTGGGGGAGCGGCGGAGGATGTCCAGTTCCAGTTGGCGTAGGGCGGGGCCGGGGTCGACGCCGAGTTGGCGTCGGAGTCGGGTGCGTACCCGGTCCAGTACGGTCAGGGCCTCGCCCTGTCGGCCGTCCAGGTAGAGGGTCCGGGCGAGGAGGCCCCAGGCCGGTTCACGCCAGGGGTGTTCGGCGAGGTGGCGTTCCAGCAGGGGGATCAGGGGCGCGGTGACGCCCTGGTGGAGGCGGGCGAGGGTGTGCCGTTCCACGGCCTGGAGCCGCAGCTCCTCCAGCCTGGCCCGTTCGGCGTGGATCCAGGGGGACTCGGGGAGGTCCGCGTAGGCGGGGCCGCGCCAGAGGGCGAGGGCTTCCCGCAGTCGGGGTTCGGCCTCCGGGTCGGTGGCGGACCGGGCGTACTCCAGGGCCTGTTCGAAGTGGTGGGCGTCCACGTCGAGCCGGTCCGGGCGCAGGGCGTAGCCGGGCCCCTCGGTGACCAGCAGCCGGGGCGGGGTCCGGGGCGGGCGCTCGGGTTCCAGGGAGCGGCGGAGCGCGGCGACGAAGGTGCGCAGCGAGGTGAGGGCACCCGCGGGAGGGGCTCCGGCCCACAGGTCGTCGAGGAGTACCTCGGTGGGGACCAGCCGGCCGCGCGCTACCAGGAGGCGGGCCAGGACCTCGCGGTGCCGGGGGCCGCGCAGCCCGAGGGGGCGCCCCTCGGGGTCGACGGCGCGTACCGCGCCCAGCACCTCGATCCGTACCCGCATCCTGGCATTCTCCGCCCTCGCGCCTTGTCGCTCATCCGTTGCTCATCCCCACCGCGCAGGTTGGGAGTGTCCTCCTTCGGCCCCATGAAAGGCGCGCACGGTGTCCCTCTGTTCCTCTGCCTCCTCCTCTTCCTCGTCCCGTCCGACCGGTTCGGCCTCCGTGGAGCCCCCGGCATCCCTTGCTTCCGCGTTCCACCCCGGTTTCGAGGTGGTGCGCGTCCCGGTGGCCCCCGGGGTGAGCCTCTCGGCGGCCGTCGGTGGTACGGGTTCCCCGGTCGTGCTGTTGCACGGCTTCCCCCAGACCCACCTGATGTGGCGGCACGTGGCGGGGGAACTGGCGCGGGACCACACCGTCATCGCCCCCGACCTGCGGGGCTACGGCGCCAGTGACAAGCCGGAGGTGACCGGTGAGGACACCTACGCCAAGCGCACCATGGCCGCTGACGTGGTGGCCCTGGCCGCCGAGTTGGGGCATCCGCGTTTCGCCCTCGTCGGTCACGACCGGGGTGCCCTCGTGGCCTTCCGGGCCGGGCTGGACCATCCCGGGGCGGTCACGCACCTGGCCTGTCTGGACGTGCTGCCGACCCTGGACATGTGGGACGTGCTCCGTGGGCGCGAGGCGGCGGTGGCCTTCCACCTGTACCTGATGGCCCAGCCTCCCGGCCTGCCCGAGACCATGATCGGCAACAGCGCCGAGGCGTTCTTCGCGCACTTCCTGGACGTCTGGGGCGGGACCCCCGACGTCATCCCGGACCAGGTGCGCGCCGCCTACCTGCGGGCGAGCGCCGCCGCCGTACCGTCGATCGTCGCCGACTACCGGGCGTCGGCCGGGGTCGACGTCGCCCATGACCGGGCGGACCGGGAGGCCGGGGCCCGTCTGACCATGCCGGTCGCCGTCGTACAGCAGGACTGGGGCGCCCGACTGGGCTTCGACGGCGCCGCCCGCTGGCGGGCCTGGGCGCCCCGGCTCGCGCACCACACCGTCGACGCCGGCCACTTCATGGCGGAGGCGGCCCCCGAGAGGATCACCGAGGTCATCCGGGAACTGCTACGGGGCTGACCGCTGCCGGCCGGCCCCGGCTCCGGGTGGGCACCCGGGGGCCAAGTCGGCGACCGGGGCCGGCACTTGGTGGAGCGGAAGGGGGTGGGTACCGGGTTTTTGTCGACACATGGATTCGGCCTACGCTGGCCGGGCAGGGGCTGGACCAGCGAAGAAGGGGGCACGGTGGGCGGGAGCACGGATGCGAAGGTCGACTCGAAGCCTTCCGAGGCCCCGGCAGCACCGCCCCCCGGGTGGCGGCAGGCCCGTGTGCTGAGGCGGGCCCGGGTGGTCGCCAGTGTGCTGGTCGTGCTGTGCGTGGTGGTCCTGGCGGGGGCGGGCACCCTGCGCGCGACCCTGCTGAACCGGGGCTTCTACCAGGGCGTGCTGGACGACGAGCGGGCGTACGACCGGCTGTACGACGAGGTGCTGGTGGACCCCCAGGCCCAGCCGGTGACCCGTAGCCTGCTGGCGCGTCTGCCGGTGCCCGAGTCGGTGGTGACGGCCAACCTCAAGACCGTGCTGCCCTCGGCGACGGTGCGGAAGCTGACGGACGAACAGATCGCCGCCCTGCTGGGGTACCTGCGCGGGAACACCGACACCCTGAGCCTGTCGGTGGACCTCACACCGGTGATGGCCAACCTGAACGGCCTGGGCGAGATGTATCTGGGCGACCTGGTGGCCGCCAAGAACCCGAGGTCCGAGGCCGATCTGCACACCGCGCTGAAGAAGCTGGACACCGCCCTCGACGATGTCGCGGCCGGCCGCAAGCCGGATCTGCCCAAGGTGAAACTCGGCGACAAGGCGGTACGGGAGGGTACCCAGCTGTTGCTGTCCGGGGTGCCGAAGAGTGAGCGGGAGGACCTGCGGCCCCAGGTGAAGGGGGCGTTGGCGGTGGGGGACGTGGCGACCGCGCTGGCCGCCGTCGGCCCCCACCTGCCCGGTACCACGGCCGGCAACGGTGGCAACAAGGCGAAACAGGACCTGATCAGGATCACCGACGGCGGCCAGTGGAACGTGGCCGACGACCTGCGGAGCGCGGGCGCCGACACCCGCAAGCTGGAGTCGGCCCGGCACGTCACCCACATCACCCTGGGCGTGGTGCAGACCACCGCAACGGTCATCGGTATCGCCGCGGTGGCCTTCCTGTGGTTCTTCGGTCCACGGCGCCGGGTCCGGCGGCTGCGCAACCTCGGGACGCTGCTCGTCGTGGGGGGTGTACTGACCGCCCTGGTCTTCCTGGTGGTGCGGTGGAAGGGCGATTCCCTGGTGTGGACGCCGCCCGGTTCCTGGCCGCCCACCCTGGCGAACCTGGTGGAGGACCTGGAGCGGGCCGGTGTCCGTTCGTTCAGCAGTGCCGGGCTGCTGGCCGCGCTCACCCCGTTCGCGGTGGGGCTGCCGCTGCTCGTCGGCTGTGTGGTCTGGGAACGGCGGGTCACCGGCCGGAAGTTGACCCCGCGTACCCGCAAGGCGGCCCTGGGCGGCATCGGGGCCGTAGTCACCACCACGGTGGTGCTGGGCCCCGCGCTGCTGCCGACCGCCGCCCAGGGGTCCCAGCGGATCTACTGCAACGGTTCGGCCGAGATGTGCGACCTGCGCTACGACCAGGCCGCCTACCTCGCGTCCCACAACGCGATGTCCTCGACCGCCGAGAAGTTCATCAGCCCCCTCCAGGACGCGGACATCACCACCCAGCTCGACCACGGCGCCCGCGCCCTGCTGATCGACACCCACACCTGGGAACGCCGTGACGAGATCGCCCAGCGGTTGAAGCTGTCCGAGTTCGCGCCGGACACCCAGCAGCGGATCAGCGGCATCATCGACAAGGCCAGCCCGGCCCGACCGGGGCTGTGGCTGTGCCACGCGATCTGTCGCGGCGGCGCCATCCCGCTGGTGGACACCCTGCGCAAGGTGGGCACCTGGATGGACGACCACCCGGACGAGGTGGTGACCCTGATCATCCAGGACGGGATCAGCGGGAAGCAGACGGCCTCGGCGTTCCGTCGGGCCGGGCTGAACGACAAGCTGTTCACGCCCGACTCCGACCCCGGGGCCCGGTGGCCGACGTTGGGGGAGATGGTGGAGGACGACAAGCGGCTGGTCGTCTTCGCCGAGGGCGCGGATGGCCCGGCCCCCTGGTACCGCAACTTCTACAAGTACGGCATGGAGACCCCGTACGAGTTCTCCTCGCCGCAGGAGATGAGCTGCATCCCCAACCGGGGTGGCAGGGACAAGCGGCTGTTCCTGATGAACCACTTCGTCACCCACGGCGGAGGGAGTCGTATCGACGCCGGGGAGGTCAACGCCAAGGACTTCGTCGTCGAACGGGCGCGTGGCTGTGAGGCCGAGCGGGGGAGCCCGGTGAACTTCGTGGCCGTGGACTTCGCCAACCTGGGCAGCGCCCGGGAGGCGGTGGCGGCGCTCAACGCCTCCCGCACACCCTGAGTACGGGACTGCGAGTACGGGACCGCCCGCGCCTCAGCCGCCCTGGACGATCTGGATCAGGTTGCCGCAGGTGTCGTCCAGCACGGCCGTGGTCACCGCGCCCATCTCCAGCGGTTCCTGGGTGAAGCGCACGCCGAGTGCGCTCAGTCGGCGGAACTCTTCGGGCACGTCGTCCACCGCGAAGGAGGCGGCGGGGATGCCGTCCTCGGCCAGGGCCCGCTGGTACGGCCCGACGGCGGGATGGCCGTCGGGCTCCAGCAGGAGTTCGGCGCCCTCGGGGGAGACCACGGTCAGCCACCGGTCCTCGCCGAGGGGGACCTCGTGCTTCTTCACGAAGCCGAGCACCTCGGTGTAGAAGCGCAGGGCCCTGTCCTGGTCGTCGACGAAAACACTGGTGAGGTGGATCCTCATGGGCTGTCCTTGGGGGAGTCGGGCCTGAGCCACCGGTTGACGGCGCGTTCCAGGGGTGCGGTGCGCAGGTCGTGGAACTTGTAGCGGCCCTGCCGTCGTGAGACGACCAGCTCCGCGGACTCCAGTACGGCCAGGTGCTGGCTGATCGCCTGGCGGGTCAGTCCCACGCCGTGCCGGTCCCACAGGCGGGCGCAGAGTTCGAAGAGGGTCTGGCCGTCCCGTTCCACCAACTCGTCCAGGATGTGTCGACGGGTCGGGTCGGCCAGCGCCTTGAAGACATCCTCGGTCACGCCCCTACGATAGGCAAGCCCTCGCTTGCCTGTCAGGGGTCCCACCCGCCTCTCGGTATCGTCAGCCCCCATGAACACCGAGTTATGGGTGGCGTCCGTGTCCGGGGCGGTGGCGTTGGTGAGTGCGCTGATCAGCGTCCGGGCCGCCCGTGGACAGACCCTTCTGGCGGCCGAGTTGGAACGGCGGGCCACCGAACGTCGGGAGGAGGCCGAGCGGCAGGACGTGATGGGCCGGCACCGCGACCCCCTGCTGTGGGCGGCCTACGACCTCCAGTCGCGCCTGACCAACATCGTCCGCCACCGGTTCCTCGACAAGTTCTACGCCCGGGGAACGGAGTGGCAGCGGCGGTACGCGGTCCGCAGCACCCTCCACGTGCTCGCCGAGTGCCTCGGGCAGGTGGAACTCCTCAGGCGACGTGTCCAGTTCCTCGACCTCGGCAACCGTCAGGACAACCGGACCGTGATGAACCGCCTGACGGACGTCGGTGCCGTGCTGAGCGACAGCCGGGACCGTGACTCCCCGTTGATGATCTTCCGCAGCACCCAACGCGCCCTGGGGGAACTGGTCATCGACGGTGACGGCTGTATTGGCTACGCCGAGTTCTGCCGGCGTCTGGAGCAGGACGCGTGGTTCGCCGAGTGGTTCGAACCGCCGGCCGAGGAGGTCCGCCGACTCGCCGCCGTATCGGGACCGGACGCGTACCGGCGGCTGGTGCGCCTCCAGAACGCCCTGCTGGACCTGATCGACTTCCTCGACCCGGAGACCGAGCGCTTCCCCGACCGGAACCGCACGAGGCTTCCCCTGACCGGAACGAGTCGCTAGCCGGCTGTGGGGAACGTCTCAGGGGTCCTCGGGGCGGGGGGTGTCGGGCGGTGAACCCATGTCCCACTCCAGCCCGTAGCGGTCGAAGAGGTCGCCGCGCAGCCGGGACCGCTCCAGCGGGGCGCCGGGCAGCAGGACGGCTATCACCGCACCCATCAACTGGGCGCGCAGCATGGGGTAGTCGGTGTCCGGGTCCTTGGAGCCGTAGCCGATCACGGCCCGGCGGAGCAGGGTGGCCAGTTGCTGCTGCTCCTGGCACTGCACGAAGCCCTCGTACTGGAGGATCGTGGCCATGTGGGTGCGCATCAGTACCGGCTGCTCCACGGCCAGGCTGAGTATCGCGTCGATCGCCCGGGCCAGCAGTTCCCGGCCGGCGTCCGGCCCGGTGGGCAGGGGCTCGCGGTCCAGCGCGGCGCCCAGCCGCAGGTGCATGGCGCGGTGGACGGCGGACTGGAGGAGTTGCCGCTTGCCGGCGAAGTAGTACGACACCAGCCCGCGAGCGGTGCCCGCCTGGTCCGCGATGTCCCCGAGGGTGGTGGCCTCGTAGCCCCGCTCGCTGACCAGGTCCACGGTCGCCTGCAGGATTCGCGCACGTGAGCGCTGGCGCAACTCTTCATTGACCGAAGCGCTCCGAGGGGACATGCTGTACTCCACGCGTTGACTGGCTCCCAGTCAATATACTCAGCGCGAGGCGAGGCGCCGACACCGGTTGGCCGGTGGACGCCCCCTCGGCTGGCGGTTTCGGGCGACGCGGGGGATCGCCCGAGACCGGGCCGCGACGTGGGCCCCTCTCACAGGGGGAGAGGGGACCGCACCCACTGTTCGCGGCCTTCCAGCGACCCACCAACTGTCGCTGTTAGCGCGGCAGTTGGTGGGTATGCTCCGCCCAGAATTCTCGCGGTCGAACCAAGCGGTGGGCTGTCACTGCCCCCGCCCGTCGCCGTCCGCGCGCCACCGTGGGCGGCCCGTTTCAACGGGGAGTGGAATGTCTCTCGCGATCTGTTCGCTCATCTGGGACGCCAAGGCCAGCAAACAGCGTTCCCAGAAGGTCTCGTACGACGACGACGGCTACCACCTGGTGCGCTTCCCCTACGAGGGGGAGTCCTACGACCCCTGGCACATGCACGACCCCGACAAGGGCGGTTCCGAGCCCTCGAAGTTCCCCGACACCCGCTCCGGCCTGATATGGCCCAGCCACGACGGCTGGGGGGTGCTGTCGGCCACGGTGCACTGGGAGGCCGACTCCACGCCCTCGGAGTACCGCGCCCGTTTCGTACGTGACCCCCTCGGTGACGGCTACGACTCCACCGGCACCAGCGCCGCCAACCGCACCGGGGGAGCGGAGTTCCACACCTACGTCTGGCAGTTCTTCGTCCACCCCGACGTACCGGTCGGCCTGAAGATCACCGCCCGGGGCTCGGGCGACCGCAAGGTGGCCACCCCGATCAGTCACGCCCAGTTCAAGCTGGCCATACACACCGACGTGGCCGTGCCCTGACCCGACCCGGAAGGGGCCCCGCCCGCCCGCCGGAGGCGGCGTTCACTCCCGGAGCCAGAACCCCGACCGCTCCAGCCACAGGTCCAGCAGTGCCGCGTCACCCTCGACCGTCACGGCCCGGTCCCCGGCGGTGCGGCGCCGGTAGAACAGCAACAACAGGTCGGCCAGCGGAGCCCGTACGGTCACCGCCGCCCCCACCGGGGCGGAGGCGTCCGTACGGCCACAGGTCACGGTGTCCCCGGTGAGGTCGACCAGCCAGCCGGTCGCGTCCCCCGAGGAGGCCAGCCCCTCGAAGCGCAGGACGCGCCCGGCGCCCAGCAACGGCGGTTCCCCGGGGCCGGACGCCAGGACCTCGGGCACGGTGGTGAACCCCATCCACTCCTCGACCCCGTCCAGGGCGACCTCCTCGTCCAGCGCGAACGCCGTCCCCAGGGACTGGCTCGCGTCGGCCCGGTGCACCACCGCCTCGAAGGTCATACGCCGCGCCCAGAACAGCGCGTCGCCCCCGGGGCCGGGGGTCCACACCGCGTCCTCGGGCCGGACGGCCCCCAGGGCCTCGGTGAGCAGGCGCGCGCCCTCGGCGAGCCAGGAGTCCAGCTCCCCGGGGTCGGCGTCGGCGTGGTCCGCGACCTCGTTGACCAGGTCCTCCGCCACCGGCTCGGTGGCCCGGGTGCGGACCACCTCGGCGGCCCAGTGGTGCGTGCCGCCGACGTGCCGCAGCAGCTGGGCGAGGTTCCAGCCGGGGCAGCCGGGAACCGGGACCGTCAGGTCGGCGCCGCGTACGCCGGACCGCAACAGGCCGATCTGGGTGGCGAGTTCGGCGCGGTACCGTGCGTAGCTCAGCGTGATCATGGACGGCATCGTAGCCCTCCGTACCCGGGCCGGCTCCCGCCCGGGGGCTCAGGAGGTCGCGGCGCCGGCGTCCGGGGCGTTGCGCAGCCACTGGGCCCGTACCGCCAGCACCATGGCGACGCCCAGCAGGACGCCCACCAGGGTGTCGGTGAACCAGTGCACCCCGAGGAACAGCCGGGTGAAGGCCACGCCCACCACACTGCACACCGACAGGGCCAGCACCGTGATCCGCAGCACCGACGAGGCCGTCATCCGCTCGGTGAACCAGCACAGCAGCCCGAGGCCCACCGCGGCGGTCATCGCGTGCCCCGAGGGCATCGCGGCGAAGTGCGCCTCGTCCACCGGCTGCGCCCACTGCGGACGGTCCCGACCCAGCGCGGCCTTCAACACCTGCTGCGTGACGTTGGCCACCAGCAGGGTCACCGCGAACCACAGCGCCAGCATCCGTTCGCCGTTCCGCCACAGCGACAGCACCAGTACGGCGACCACGGCCCGTACGGTCCAGGGGTCCCACACCCAGTCCGACAGGAAGCGCTGTACCCGGGTCCACCCCGGGTGGTGCAGGGCGACCTCGTGCAGCCCGGTGGCGATGCCCCGGTCCAGACGGATCAACGGCGCCCAGCCGCTGACGGCCAGCAGCATGGTCACGGTGGCCACCACGGCCAGCAGCCCGGCCGTCAGGGACAGGGAGGCGGGAGTCGAGGGTCGTACACGGGGCCCGGTCATCTGGGGATCCTCGCCCATCACGGGGCCCGACGGCTAACCGAGGGCGCTCAACCCGGGGACGAAGGCCACCAGCAGCGGGACCACCGGTACGCAGGAGGCTGTCGCGGTCACCCTGATCCGCCGGGCCACCGACAACCGGGGCGGTGCCGCCAGCAACCGGTCCACCCGCTGGGGGATCTGGGCCAGGGCGGGCGGACAGGGCCCGAACACCCCGCGTCCCTCGTTGAGTTCGACCAGTGCCAGGGCGGTGGTGAGCGCCCCGAACCGGCGTGAGGCGGCGTCGTCGGCGGCCAGCTCCACCAGCCGGTGCATCTGCTCGTGGAAGCCGGCGAACACCGGGACCCGGGGGAAACCGGTGGCCAGCGCCGAGGAACAGTGCAGCAGGACGTCGTGCCGGGCCCGCGCGTGCCCCTGCTCGTGGGCGATCACCGCGTCCAGCTGACGCCCTTTCAGGCGGCGCAACGCGGCCGTGGTGATGACCAGTTGGGGCTTCGGGCCGGGCAGCCACCAGGCGTCGGGCCGTTCCCCCTCCAGCACCACCAGGCGTTCGTCCCGGTCGGTCGGCTCGTCGGGCAAGCTCGGTGCCCGCAGCCGGAGTTCGGCCCGCCGTCGCCGGTGCCGCAGCCGGGCGTCACGGATCTCCCGCAGCAGCATCGCCCCGGTCCAGGCGCCCCCGCCGGCCAGCACGATCGCGAGCAGCCCCGCCCAGGGCCCGTCCCAGGAGCCGAAGCCGTACGCCTCCATCACCCCGTGTGGGGCGGGAGCGAAGACGTGGCCGCGCACCACCTGCCAGGCGGTCGCCGCCGACAGCGCCATCGCCAGCAGGCAGCACAGGAGCACCGCACCGACCACACACTGCCAGGCCCACAGCGCCAGCACCGGTTCACGGTCGACCCAGGAGGCGCGGATCAGCAAGGGGGGCGCGATCGTCGCGGTCAGTGCTCCAAGGGCCAGCAGGACCAGCGCGACCATCATGTCCTCAGGGTAGGAGAAGCCGCCGGTCAGCGGCGGTCGCCAGGGTGCGGAAGTGACGCGTCACACACCCCGACCCACCCCCAACTCCGGCCATCGGGCGACCTCTTGGTGCCCCGACCGTGCCCGTACGGTCACAGTGAGGCCAGCATGACGATCATGGCGAGCCCCAGGCAGATCCGGCAGGCCACCGGCAGCCCCGTGGACCGAGGGCCGGAGGTCTCCACCGGTGCCCCGGCCGTGACCGGCGCCAGCCGCAGCCCGAGCAGCAGCACCTCGGCGGCGTAGTACAGCAGCAGCGCACCGGTCAGCCAGGGCAGCCCGCCCCCGTGGCCGGTGCCCGAACCCGGGGCGCTCATGGCCAGGCCCAGGTACACCATGGCCAGCGCCCCCGCGAGGTGCCCCAACCCCTCCCACCCGTGGCGCGCCACCCCGGGGAGGCGGGCCAGCCCCCACCCCGCGAAGATCGCCACCCACACCAGGGGGTGCACCCGCGCCCCCACGGAAGGTAGGGCCATCAGCGCCATCGCCCAGGCCATGCAGGCCTCCGCCCCCGGGGAACCGGGCCCGTCAGCGTCCCGGCGAGGGTGCCCGGCCGCCCGGCGGCGGAGGTGGTCCAGGGTGCAGAGGACCCCGGTCCAGGCGCAGAGGCCGGTCAGCAGCCAGGCGGTGCCCGACGGCAGGTGGTGCATGGCGCCCCTCCTCGGCCCGGTGGTCCCGCCCGCCGGAAGCCTGCCCCCCTCGGGGCGGGGGTACGGGAGCGCACGAGGGCACGGGGAGGAGCGTGCCGGTTCCCGCCGCGCCGGAGTCGGAGGGGGAGTTCCTAGATGCCGGGGCGGTAGCGCATGGGGTGGTCCTCGGGCACCTGGACCAGACACAGGTGCAGCCCGTCCGGGTCACGGATCCAGCACTCCACCAGTCCCCAGGGCTCGCGCCGGGGTTCGCGGACCACGGGCACCCCGAGGTCCCTCAACTCCTGGTGGGCGGCGGTGACGTCGGGGACCTGGAGCCACAGCCGTGGGGCGGACGAGGGTGGGGTGTCCGAGCGGCCGGACACCTCCAGGTAGCCGCCACCGAGGAAGTAGACGGTGCCGCGCTCCACCCCGGTGCCGAACTCGCGGTAGACGGGAAGGGCCAGTTGGCGACCGTAGAAGTCCCGGGACCGTTCGGGGTCGGTCGGTCGCAGCAGGTAGCGGCTGCTCAGTACGTGAACCATACGGCGACCCTAGGCGGGCCGCCGCTACTCTCGGGCCCATGCACGTCGACGATGTCCAAGGTCACGAGACCGCCGCCCCCGGCCGGCTGTCCTTCCGTACCGCCAGCTCACCGGACGTTCCGGCTCTGGTGGCCCTGATCGAGTCCGCCTACCGGGGCGACGCCAGCCGGGCCGGGTGGACCACCGAGGCGGATCTGCTGGGCGGGCAACGCACCGACCCCGAGGGAGTCCTCCAGGTCGTCGAGGACCCCCGGTCCCTGCTGCTGGTCGCCGAACGGGACGGCGAGCTGGTCTCCTGCTGCCAGTTGGAACACCGGGGGGAGTACGCCTACTTCGGCATGTTCGCGGTCCGCCCCGCCCTCCAGGGCGGCGGCGTCGGACGCCAGGTGCTGGCCGCCGCCGAGGCGGAGGCCGTCCGACGGTGGGGCGCCCGGGAGATGCGGATGACCGTGATCTCGGTACGGGAGGAACTGATCGCCTGGTACGAGCGCAGGGGCTACGCCCTCAACGGGGAGCGCAGCCCCTTCCCCTACGGCGACGAACGGTTCGGGCTGCCCCAGCGCGACGACCTGGAGTTCGCGGTGCTGACCAAGCCCCTCGACTGACCGGGGCCCGGGGCCCGTCCGGTCGGGGCCGACCCGGGGGTCGACCGGACCTCAGGAGGCGGCCAGCTTCTCCGTGGCCCGACGGATTGCCGGCATGTCGGTGACCACCCCGTCCAGCCCGAGTTCGGTGACCCGCTGGAGGTCCTCGGGGGTGTTCACGGTCCAGCTGATGACCCGGATACCCAGGGAGTGGGCGCGCTCCACGATCTCGGGGGTGAGCCAGCGCAGCTCCAGGGACACCATGTCCGCGCCCAGCTCCCGGGCGCGGTCCGGGGCGGTGGGGGAGGACTTGCCGGCGACCAGCACCAGCGGCATCTGTGGCAACAGCCGCCGGGTCTCGCGCAGGGCCTCGTCGTGGAACGAGATCACCGTCACCCGCTGGTGCAGGTCCAGCTCCTGGATGCGGCGGGCCAGGACCTGTGCCGCGTCCCGGTCCTTGATCTCGGCCTGGAGGGGAAGGGAGGTCGCCTCCACCACCTCGTCGAAGGTGGGGACGCGCTCGCCCTGTCCGGCGTCGAGGGCACGCAGCTGGTCCAGGGTGAAGTCCGAGACGGGCCCGCCGCCGTCGGTGGTCCGCGTGACGTCGGCGTCGTGCATCACCACCAGGGCGCCGTCCTTGCTCAGGTGCAGGTCCAGTTCGATGACGTCCACCGCCTCGCGCTCCGCGCGGCGGAAGGAACGCAGGGTGTTCTCCGGTTCGACGCCCATCAGGCCTCGGTGGCCAACGGTGAGTAGTGACACGCGGCGTTCGCTCCCTGGCGGTCGGTGTTCTCGCGGCCCCTCGTCAGCGGCCCGCGCGGTGACTTCGGCGGCCGTTGACGGCTCGCAGCGGCTTTCGGCGACAGCGTAACCAGCGTCGGCGGCCGGTGGGGGCAGGTGATCGAGATGACGGGGATCCGCCTGGTCGACGACTGTTCTTCCGGGGTTTCCCGGGGCGTGTGCGGGAAATTCTCGACTGTGGCGAGACTCTCGCCGGATGATTTCCCGTAAGGCCCACTTGAGGGTCCGGTCTTCCGTGACTACGGTGTCCGTACGCGAGGTTATCCGGTGGAGGAGTGATCATGACGGAAATTCTTTCGCCAACCCTGGTTGGCGGCAGCGACTCGTCCGTGGGCAGAGTGGTGGACCACCCTGCCTGGACGAGGCTGAAGCAGGCGGTGGAGTCCATCCGCCCCGCCCAGGGCAAGGACGGCTCGATCGACTTCGACGCCGAGGGCGCCCCCTCCCGGCAGCACGTACGGGGGGACCTGGAGCGGGTGATCGCCTCCGTCGAGGAACTCTCCCCGCTGCTGCCCCATGACGCCGACTACCACCGGGCACTCGTCGCCGACCTCCGCCGCTGGGCGGACGAGGGCTTCCAGGTACCCGACTTCCTCGACGCCCTGCTGGCCTTCCAGCCCGCCGCCAACCGCGAGGACGGGCTCCAGCACCTGGTCGTCTTCCCGATGTACACCCAGAACGGCAACCTCGACCGCAACCTCGAAGCGGTCGTGCTGCGCATGGTCTGGCCCGACTGGCTGGCCGAACTGGAGCGCACCCGCTACGACAACCCCCTCTTCTGCGGCATCACCTTCGAGGACTTCACCTCCGGCTACGACACCAACTCCGCCGTGCTCTTCCCGGAGACCATCGCCGTGCGCGAGGCGCCCGAGCGGTTCAGCTGGGGCGGCATCTTCTGCGACCGGGAGGCCGCGCGCTTCCGTCGGGTGGTGGACTCCGCCTGCCGGATCACCAGCCTCCAACTGCCCGAGGACGCCCAGGGGTTGCTCACCGATCAGCAGCGCTGCCAGGAGGCGTTCGTACTGTGGGACATGGTCCACGACCGGACCCACAGCCACGGTGACCTGCCGTTCGACCCGTTCATGATCAAGCAGCGCCAGCCGTTCTGGATGTACGGGCTGGAGGAACTGCGCTGTGACCTGACCGCCTTCCACGAGGGCGTACGCCTGGAGGCCGACGGCGTGCCCCAGGGCCGCGACGTGCAGTACACCATGCTGCTGGACCGGCTGTTCCGCTTCCCCGTCACCGGTGAGCGCAACCGCAACTACGACGGCCTGGGCGGTCAGCTGCTGTTCGCCTACCTCCACCAGCACGACGCCCTGCGCTGGACCGACAACAAGCTCACCATCGACTGGAACCTCGCCCGCCAGGTCACCGAGCGCCTCCGCGAGGAGATCGAGACCCTCTACCGCGAGGGCATCGACCGGCCGAAGATCGTCCACTGGTTCAAGGCGTACGAGCTGGTCTCCCGCTACCTCTCCCCGCACCCCGGTTCCACCTGGGCCAAGGGGCCGGACGCCCTGGACCTCAGCCTCCCGCCCCGCAAGCTCGTCGACGAGGTGCTTCCCGACGAGTTTCCGCTGAGCATGTTCTACGAGGCACTCGCCAAGAAGCTGCGTTCCGTGGTCGCATCGACCAAGGGGATCACCGCGGACTCACCCGCCCTGGCGGCGTGAGCCGGACCCCGACGGCGCGGCAGGCGCACCAGTGCAACGTGGGACTACAGGAGGCAGTGAACCGATGACCTTGACCAACGGCACCGGCGACGGACAACTGGAGGGGGCCGTGGTGGCCGTCGCCGGCGCGGCCGGACCCGCCGGCCGGGCCACCCTGCTCCAGCTCGCCGAGTCGGGGGCGACCGTGGTGGCCGCCGACTCGGACCCCCAGCGGTTGGCGGAGGCGGTGGACGCCGCCCGCTTCGCACACGGCGGGGCGACCGTGACCGGCGACACCGTGGACCTGCTCAACCTGGACGAGGCCAGGGCCTGGGCGGACAAGACGGAGAAGGAGTTCGGTCGGGTCGACGGACTGGTGCACCTGGTGGGCGGTTGGCGGGGCTCGTCCAGCTTCGCCGACACCGACCTGGCGGACTGGGAACTGCTGCACAACCTGCTGGTGCGCACCGTCCAGCACACCTCGCTCGCCTTCGAGGGCGCCCTCAAGCGCAGCGGTAACGGACGCTTCCTGCTCATCAGCGCCGCCGGCGCGGCCAAGCCCTCGGCGGGCAACGCCGCGTACGGGGCGGCCAAGGCCGCCGCCGAGGCGTGGACGCTGTCGCTGGCCGACGCCTTCCGCAGGGCGGGGGGCGAGGAGCAGCCGCCGGCCGCCGCTGCCATCCTGGTGGTCAAGGCCCTGGTGAACGACGCCATGCGGAAGGAGCGGCCGAACGCCAAGTTCGCCGGCTTTACCGACGTGACCGAACTGGCCGAGCGGATCGCCGGGGTGTGGAGCAAGCCGACCGCCGAAGTGAACGGAAACCGCCTGTGGCTGACGCCCCAACCGTGAACGTGTCCGGGTCCCGCACCGTGGTCAGACGCCGGCATGACCCCGAGTCACGGGGATTCGCCAGCGACAACTACGCCGGCGCCCACCCCGAGGTGATCGAGGCGGTCGCCCTCGCCAACGGCGGCCACCAGGTCGCCTACGGCGAGGACGTCTACACCGAGCACCTCCAGACCGTGATCCGCAGCCACTTCGGCGCCCGGGCCCAGGCGTACCCGGTCTTCAGCGGTACCGGCGCCAACGTGGTGTCCCTCCAGGCGGTCACCGACCGCTGGGGCGCCGTGATCTGCGCGGACACCGCCCACATCCACGTGGACGAGTGCGGCGCACCGGAACGGGTGGGTGGGCTGAAGCTGCTGCCGGTGCCCACCGACGACGGCAAGCTGACCCCGGAACTGATCGACCGCGAGGCCTTCGGCTGGGAGGACGAGCACCGGGCCACCCCCCAGGTGGTGTCCCTGACCCAGAACACCGAGCTGGGCACCGTCTACACCCCCGACGAGGTGCGGGCGATATGTGAACACGCCCACCAGCTCGGCATGGTGGTGCACATGGACGGGGCCCGACTGGCCAACGCCGCGGCCACCCTGGACGTACCCCTGCGGGCGTTCACCAACGTGGTGGGCGTCGACATCCTGTCGCTGGGCGGCACCAAGAACGGGATGCTGGGCGGCGAGGCCGTGGTGGTCCTCAACCGCGAGGCCGTGGGCCGGATGAAGCACCTGCGCAAGCTGTCGATGCAGCTGGCCTCCAAGTCCCGCTTCGTCTCGGCGCAGTTGGAGGCCCTGTTCGGCGGCGACCTGTGGCTGCGCAGCGCCCGCCACGCCAACGCCATGGCCCGCCGGCTCTACGAGGGGGTGCGCGAGGTCCCCGGAGTGCGGGTGCTGTACGCCGTACAGGCCAACGCGGTCTTCGCCGAACTGCCCCGTGAGGTCAGCGAACGGCTCCAGAAGCGGTACCGCTTCTACTTCTGGGACGAGGCGACCGGCTCGGTGCGCTGGATGTGCTCCTGGGACACCACCGAGGAGGACGTCGACTCCTTCGTGGCGGCCCTGCGGTCGGAGATGGCGAACTGACCCGTACCGAAGAGGGGTTGCCCTCCCGATTCCGGGAGGGCAACCCCTCTTCCACGTCGTACCTCGGGCCAACCTCCCTACGGGGAGGGGGAGTCGGCCGGCAATGGAGCGGTGCCGCCCATGTGCGCCGGCAGCCACCAGGTGTCGTCCGGGCCCTTGGGCCGCCCCGGGTAGGCGCGCTGGGCCGCCTCCAGCAACTCCTGCACCCGTTCCTTGACCCGGGCGGTGAGCGCCGTCGCGGTCTCCTCGGCCCGGGGCAGCAGCGGCTCGCCCATCCGCATCACGATCGGGAAGTGGTTGCGGCCGAAGTCCCGCTTGTGCCCCTTGGTCCACAGCCGTTGGGTGCCCCACAGGGCCAGCGGCAGCACCGGTACGTCGGCCTCCTGCGCCATCCTCGCGGCACCGCTCTTGAAGGACTTCAGGGTGAAGGACTCCGAGATGGTCGCCTCCGGGAAGACCCCGATGACCTCCCCGGAGCGCAGCGCCTTCAGGGCGTGCTGGTAGGCGTGCTCACCCTGGGAGCGGTCCACCGGGATGTGCTTCATCGCCCGCATCAGGGGGCCGGATATCCGGTGCCGGAACACCGACTCCTTGGCCATGAACCGCACCAGCCGTTTGGCCGGCCGCGCGGCCAGCCCGGCGAAGACGAAGTCCAGGTAACTGATGTGGTTGCTCACCAGCACCGCGCCCCCCTGGCGGGGTACGTGGCGGTCCCCCTCGATGTCGAAGCGCAGATCCCAGGTCTTGAACAGGGTGCGGGCGAAACCGATCACCGGGGGATACACGAGTTCTGGCACGGGTTGGGGCCTCCTCCACCGTGTGGTGGCTCCTTGCTGGTCCGGGGGTTTCGGAAAACCTACGGATGCGTAACTTTCGGATGGCAGTGATGGTCCCCCAAAGACGCGTAAAGGAACAGTCCGGCGACCGGGTGAGGGGGAGATCCTCATCACGTGGACGCCCCGGCATCCGGCCCGGAGCCCGCCCCCAACCGCCCGAGGGGAAGCGGTGGTTGTGAATGCCGGATGACATCTCACCCGCCCTCGCGGACTCCGGGAATCAGCTGGGTATCCCGGATGCTGACAGGGTGACGAGCACGTGGCGAGAGGACGGTCGGGCGCAGGCCCGGAACGTGGACCAGGAGGCGGCGGGACGGATGGTGACGGAAGCCCGACTGACGGCCGAGCTGCTCGGGCTGGGGCGACTGGGGGAGCGCGCCACCCTGGTGCAGTTCTCCAGCGCCTTCTGCCAGCCCTGCCGCGCCACCCGACGGGTACTGGCGGAGGTGGCCGACTTGGTGCCGGGAGTGACCTGGGTGGAGATCGACGCCGAGTCCCACCTGCCCCTGGTACGGGCCCTGGAGATCACGGCCACGCCCACCGTGCTGGTGCTGGACGCCCGGGGCCGGCAGGTCCGGCGCGCCAGCGGTCAGCCCCGCAAGGCGGACGTGATCGCCGCCCTGGGAGAGGTGTGCTGAACCGTGTGGCGGCCGAGCGTGAGCGATCTCCCATACGAGCGGGCCCACTTGACGGCTCTCGCTCCGTATCGTCACTGTGACGCTATGCGGTCTGGAGCCCCGAGATGAGCGTATCCCCGTCCAAGAACGCGGTCCCCGACGACACCCTGACCGGCCCCGACCTGCTGCGCGCGGTCTTCCGGCAGCACGCGGCCGGGGTCGCCGTCGTCACCGCCACCGGCCAGGACGGCTCCCCGGTGGGTTTCACCGCCACCTCGCTGACCTCCGTCGCCGCCGAACCCCCGCTGATCTCCTTCGGCGTGGGCAACTCCTCCTCGAGCTGGCCGACGATCGCCGTGGCCACCCACGTCGGGGTGCACGTCCTCGCCGAGGGGCAGCGCGAACTCGCGGCCACCTTCGCCCGCAGCGGCGCGGACCGCTTCGCCCCGCCGACCCGTTGGCGGCCCGGGCCCTCCGGGGTGCCGTTGCTGGAGGGGGTGCTCGCCTGGATGGTGTGCCGGGTCGTCGCCCGGGTGCCGGCGGGCGACCACCGGGTGGTGGTCGCCGAGGTGGTCTCCGGCGATCCGCTGGCCGGCCCCCACTCCGTGGAGGGGCGGCGTCCGCTGCTCTACCACCAGGGGCGGTTCACCGGTCTACGGGACTGAGTCCCGGACGGTTCCCGGCGGTCGATGTGGCCCCCCGGGAAGCCGGTGAGACACCGGTGAGACGGGTGCCATGGAGGGGTGCGCGGTGTGGTGTGGGACTCAGCCGGGGTGGATCTTGTGAAATGCGTCTCGCCCCTCGTCCCTCCTCGTACCTGACCTGCGGCAACGGGACGGCGGGCGGAGGTTTCGGCACTTGATAACCGGGCAGAGGCCGAGTGTACTGGTGAGTAATAAAAACTGGGGAGGGCTCGGTCGCCCCCGACCGGAACCCGTACCGACAGCCGCCTATGCTGCCAGCACTAGGCAGCTCATTCATTGACCAAGCAGCAGTAGGAGAGCCGGCGTGAGCTTGAGGATCGTTGTCCCTGTGAAGTACGTGCCCGACGCCACCGGCGACCGGCAATTCTCCGAGGACCTGACCACTGACCGCGAGTCGGTGGACGGCCTGCTCTCGGAGCTGGACGAGTACGCGGTGGAGCAGGCTCTGCAGATCGCCGACGAGGCCGACGACGCGGAGATCACCGTGCTGACCGTGGGCCCGGAGGACGCCCGGGACGCCCTGCGCAAGGCGCTGTCCATGGGCGCCGACAAGGCGGTGCACGTCGAGGACGACGACCTGCACGGGACCGACGCCCTGGGCACCTCGCTGGTGCTGGCGAAGGCCGTCGAGAAGACCGGTTACGACCTGGTGGTGTGCGGTATGGCCTCCACCGACGGGACCATGGGCGTGTTGCCCGCCCTCCTCGCCGAGCGCCTGCGGGTGCCCCAGGTGACCCTGTTGACCGAGGTCGCCGTCGAGGACGGAAAGGTCACCGGCCGCCGGGACGGGGACGTCGCCAGCGAGCAGCTGGAGGCCGCCCTGCCCGCCGTGGTCTCGGTCACCGACCAGTCCGGCGAGGCCCGTTACCCGTCCTTCAAGGGGATCATGGCGGCCAAGAAGAAGCCGGTGGAGACCCTGGACCTGGACGACCTGGACATCGAGGCGGACGAGGTGGGCCTGGAGGGCGCCTGGACCAAGGTGGACGAGGCGGCCGAGCGTCCGGCCCGTACCGCCGGCACCGTCGTGCAGGACGAGGGTGAGGGCGCCAAGCAGCTCGCCGAGTTCCTCGCCGGCCAGAAGTTCGTCTGAGCCGCGTACGCGAGCCCGACTCCTCCCACGTCCCGCACACTTCCGACAGGAGAACCCTTCCCATGGCTGAAGTCCTCGTTCTCGTGGACCACGTGGACGGCGCCGTCCGCAAGCCCACCCTTGAGCTGCTGACCCTCGCCCGTCGTCTCGGCGACCCGGTCGCCGTCTTCCTCGGCGCCGGCGCCGAGAACGCGTCCGCCACCCTGGCCGAGTACGGCGCGGTGAAGGTGCTGGCCGCCGACGCCCCCGAGTTCGCCGACTACCTGGTCGTCCCCAAGGTGGACGCCTTGCAGGCGGCCTACGACGCCACCTCGCCGGCCGCCGTGCTGGTGCCCTCCTCCGCCGAGGGCAAGGAGATCGCCGCCCGGCTCGCGGTGCGCGTCGGCTCCGGCATCATCACCGACGCGGTGGACCTGGAGGCCAGTGACGAGGGTCCGGTGGCCACCCAGTCGGTGTTCGCCGCCGCCTTCACCACCAAGTCCCGGGTGTCCAAGGGCACCCCGATCGTCACCGTCAAGCCGAACTCGGCCGCGCCCGAGGCCGCCCCGGCCGCCGGCACCGTCGAGCAACTGTCGGTGTCCTTCGGCGAGTTGGCGACCGGCACCAAGGTCACCTCGCGCACCCCGCGCGAGTCCACCGGCCGCCCCGACCTGACCGAGGCCGCGATCGTGGTCTCCGGTGGCCGTGGCGTCAACGGCGCGGAGAACTTCCCGCTGATCGAGGGCCTGGCCGACGCGCTGGGTGCCGCCGTGGGCGCCTCCCGCGCCGCGGTGGACGCCGGCTGGTACCCGCACAGCAACCAGGTGGGCCAGACGGGCAAGACCGTCTCCCCGCAGCTGTACATCGCCGCCGGAATCTCCGGCGCGATCCAGCACCGGGCCGGTATGCAGACCTCGAAGACCATCGTGGCCATCAACAAGGACGCGGAGGCCCCCATCTTCGAGCTGGTCGACTACGGAGTGGTCGGCGACCTCTTCCAGGTGGTGCCGCAGCTGACCGAGGAGGTCAAGACCCGCAAGGGCTGACACCCTCCACGGTCGCGGAGTCCGCTGGCCCCGGCAGCCTGGTGCTGCCGGGGCCAGCGGCGTGGAGGGGTTCTTGACCGATCGCCGGCCACCTGGTGGGCTGCGGGTCAACAGACTGTTGAAGCACCCCGTGTGGAGGTGGCCGATGTCCGACCAGCCCGAGACCACCTGGGGCCCGGACACCTACGCCGAGGTGGCCCGCGAACTCGCGCCCCTCGACCGCGAGTTGGCCCAGGACCGGGCACCGTCCGGCCGGCAGCCGGTGCACACCGTCTACGTACCCGCCGACCGGTTCGACGCCGACACCGCGCGGCACTGGGGCGCCACCGCCCGCACCCTGCTGGAACGGCACCTCGACCAGCCGGAGCGACTGGCCGAACTCCTCGGCCTGGACGCCCCGTTGGCCTCGGCCGTACACCGGCGGCTGGTGGCCAAGCTCGACCAGCAGCCCGTCGAGGACCTGCGCGTCGACTTCGAGGACGGCTACACTCCGGGGCCCTCGCGGGAGGACCAGGACGCGGTACGCGCCGCGCACCACGTCGCGGACACCCTCGCCCAGGGCCCCGACGGGCCCAGCCACCTGGGCATCCGCGCCAAGTGCCTGGAGGCGCCGGTACGCGACCGGGGCCTGCGCACCCTCGACCTGTTCGTCACCGCCCTCGCCGAACGGGGCGCCGTCACCGAACGGCTGCTCCTCACCCTGCCCAAGGTCAGCCACCCCACCCAGGTGGCCGTCTTCGCCCGGCTCTGCGGCGAGTTGGAGCGGGCCCTCGGGCTGGACGAGGGCGTGCTGCGCTTCGAGATCCAGATCGAGACGCCCCGGGCGGTACTCGGACCCGACGGTGCCGCCACGGTCGCCGCCCTGGCCTCCGCCGCCCAGGGCCGGGCCACCGCCCTGCACTACGGCACCTACGACTACAGCGCCTCCCTCCAGGTGGCCCCCGCCCACCAGGCCATGGACCACCCGGTCGCCGACCACGCCAAGGCGGTGATGCAACTGGCCGCCGTGGTGGGCGGGTTGTGGCTCAGCGACGGCTCGACACTGGCCCCCTCCTCGGAGGACCCCGAGGAACTGCGGCACGCCTGGCGCACCCACTACCGGCTGGTGCGGCGGTCCCTGAGCCGCGCGTACCACCAGGGCTGGGACATGCACCCGAGCCAGCTGATCACCCGGTACGCCGCGGTGTACGCCTTCTACCGCGAGGGAATGCCCCACGCCGTCTCCCGGCTGGCCGGCTACCTCGACTCCCGTCAGGGTGGCTCCACCGACGAACCGGCCACCGCCAAGGCCCTGAGCGGATTCCTGTGGCGGGGGCTGGAGTGCGGAGCCCTGGAGCCGGCTGAGGTCCAGGCGGAGGTGCCGGTCGACCTCGCCGGCCTCGCCCGGCTGGCTGGCAGGGCGCCCGACCCGAGGTAGCGCCCGGGCGAACCGCGAGTGCCGTCGGGGCTCAGCCCCGGGGGAGGGGGCGCACGGTGAGGATCTGTTCCGCGTGCCCCAACGGCCCCGCGACGTCGTGCAGGACGGTGCTGGTGGTGCCCTGGCCGGTGTCGCCGAAGGTGACCCTGGTGTCCAGCCCGACCCACGGGCCGCGCGGTTGCCGGTGGAGGTGCAGGGTGAGGTCGACATTGGGGAAGATCCACTCGGTGGGGGACTCCCGTACCGCGATGCCGTTGGCGGTGTCGACCATGCCCACGTAGGTGGCCAGCGGGCTGATGCTCTCACCGGCCACCAGGGGCAGTGGGGTGGAGACCCACGCGGTGGTACGTCCCGGGCTGGGGGGAGTGACCGGCCGTACGTCCAGGGAGGCGATGAAGCCCCCGGGCCAGAGATCCGACATCGGCCAGGGGGTCAGCTGGTCGGGCGGGGTGAGCGCCTCGTCCGGTCCACCGGCGACCCGGCTGGTGTCGGTGCGGGCCAGCAGCCAGGCCCGGGCCCGTACCACCGCGCGGTCCCCGATGGAGACCGTGGCTTCGAGCAGCTCGATGGTGCGCCCCGGCCGGAGCGTCTCGACCCGGATCTCGCACTCGTCGAGGGCGAGCCGGCCGAGGATGTCGAAGCTGATCCGGGCGAGCACCAGTTCCTGGGCCGGACGAGCCGCCAGATGCCGGTCGATGGCGTGGACGATCAGACCGCCGAGCGGGCTGAAGTGCTGCTCGTCGGTGCTCCAGGCGCCGCTGGCGTGTGCGGTGGGCTTGTAGCGGTGGGTGTCGAGACGTTCGTAGTAGCTGTCCGACCCGGGCGTGGTGTGAGTCAACTCTGGTGCTCCTTGAGGCGGCTGGTGATCGGCCGGGGCGAGGCCCTCTCCAGGATGACGGACCTGGTGACGGCGGAGATCCCCGGCCTCCACCACAAAGGGCTCTTCGCGAACAGTTCTTTGCAAAGAGTTCTTTGTGGTCTACGGTGCGAGGCATGGCAGAACACCACGAGGACCCCGTAGGCCATCGCGCCCCCGACGCCGAGGCGGCCGTACTCGACGCCAAGGGCCTCCGCGTACTGGCCCATCCCGTCCGGGTCCAACTGGTCGGCCTCCTCCGCAAGTTCGGCCCCTCCACGGCCACCCAGCTCGCCCAGCGGCTGAACGTCAACACCGGCTCGGCCAGCTACCACCTGCGCCAACTGGGCGCGGTGGGCCTGGTGGAGGAGGACCGCGAGCGGGGTAACGCACGGGAGCGCTGGTGGCGGGCCGCGCACCGGGTGACCCGGTTCGACGACCCCGAACTGGTCGAGAGTGAACCCGAGGCCGCCCTCGCCTACATGCGGTCCGTGGCCCGCGTCTACACCCTGCGCTGCCAGCAGGCGCTGGACGAGGCGCCCGCCATGCCCCCCGCGTGGCAGAACACCCTGGACATGAGCGACCGCGCGTTGCGGCTCACCGTCGACGAGGCCCACGCGCTGCGCGAGGAACTGCAGGCGGTCCTGGGCCGCTACCGGGCCGACCACCCCGAGACCCCCGCCCCCGAGGACGCCGAGCGGGTCTCGGTGATCGTGCAGGTGTTGCCCGAACTCGACGTGCCCCCCGTGCCGTCGGAGGGCCGGAGCGGGGAATGAGCCTCCCCCCAGGGGCGACGGCAGCCGAGGGCACCCGGACGCCGCGTACGCTCCGCCCCATGGTCGGGGTGCTGGTGGCCATGGCGACCTCCCTGACCGCCACCCGTGTCTCGACCGTCGCGCTGCCCTGGTTCGTCCTGGTCACCACCCACAGTGCCGCCTGGACCGGACTGGTCGCCTTCTGCGAGATGGCCCCCTACGTGCTGGTGAAGCTCCTGGCAGGCCCGGTCGTGGACCGGATCGGAACCCGCCGGGTCTCCTGGGTCGCCGACCTGGTCAGCGCGGTGGTGGCCCTTGCCATCCCCTTGCTGCACCTCGCCCAACTGCTGGCGCTGCCCGTCCTGTTGGGGTTGGTCGCCCTGATCGGCGCGGCACGCGGGCCCGGCGACGTGGCCAAGGAAGTGATGGTTCCGGTGGCGGCCGAGTACGGTCGGCTGCCGCTGGAACGGGCCACCGGACTGTCCGGCGCGGTCGAACGGCTCGCGCTGACCGTCGGGCTGGCGGCCGGGGGCGCCCTGGTGGCGCTGGTGGGGCCGCTGGCCAGCCTGACCGTCAACGCCGGTTGTTTCGCGCTCGGTTCACTCGTCGTCCGCCTGACCCTGCCCCGCGACGGGGCGGCAACGGTCGAGGGCGCTGAGGCGGCGACAGCGGCGGAGGAGCGTTCCGGCTACCGGGGGCGCCTTCGGGAGGGCTTCACCTTTCTGCGTACCGACACGCTGCTGTGGGCCGTGGTGGTCATGGTGGGTGTCACCAACCTGCTGGACGCGGCCTTCGGCGCGGTGCTCATTCCCCTGTGGGCCCGGTCCTCGGGTAACGGGCCGGCGGTGATCGGCCTGGTGGGGGGCGTGATGGGCGCCGCCGCGATCGCGGGCAGTCTGCTGGCCGCCGGGATCGCGCATCGGCTGCCCCGGCGAATGGTGTTCTTCGGAGGCTTCCTGGTGGCCGGAGCACCGAGGTTCGTGGTGCTCGCCCTGGGCGCACCGCTGCCGGTGGTGCTGGCGGTGTTCGCCCTCGGGGGCTTCGGGGCGGGTTTCCTCAACCCGATCATCGGCTCGTTGGCGTTTGAGCGGGTACCGCGACGGATGTGGGCGCGGGTCAACGCGCTGGGGGACTCGATCGCCTGGGCCGGAGTGCCCCTCGGCGGGCTCCTGGCCGGGGCCGCCGTGGGATTCGTGGGGCTGGTTCCGGTCCTGTGGGCGGGCGGAGCGGTGTACGCGGCGACCACCGGGCTGACCGGGTTGCGGCGGGAGTGGCGGGAGATGGACCGTGACCGTCGAAGGGGGCGCGGGAAGGGAGCCGGTACCGGGATGAACCCGGCCCTTGCTCCGTCGGGGGAACCCGCCGGTCCGCCCCACCTCGAGTCCGTGGGGAAGGGACGGCGGGGCGCCTCCCCGTCTTCGAGGGGGGATTGACCAGGCGCCTGGGTCGGGCGGGTGACGGTTACCGGGAGGGAGGGACCTCCCCCGACCCCCGCGGCACCAACTCGGTGGGCAGGGTGACCTGGCGGGCCGGCCCACCGGCTCCCTCCAACCGCTGGAACAGCATCTGGGCGGCGGTACGGCCCAGTTGAGCCGGATCCTGGGCCACCACGGTCACCGGAGGGGAGAGCAGATCGGCCAGCTCGAAGTCGTCGAACCCCACCAGGGCCACGGGCTCCTCGCGTTCGGCCAGCACCCGCACCACGGTGACGGTCACCCGGTTGTTGCCGGTGAAGAGCGCGGTCACCGGCTCCGGTCCGTCCAACAGTCGCGTGGTGCTCGCCCGCACCCGCTCGGGCGCGGTGGAACCGAGGGCCACCCAGGACTCGTGCACCGGCAGACCGGCGTCCTCCATCGCGGCGTGGTATCCCCGCAACCTCTCCCGGGCGGTGTGGATCACCGAACGGTCCCCCACGAAGCCGATACGACGGTGCCCCTGCTCGATCAGGTGAGTCACTCCCTGGTGGGCGCCGGTGAAGCTTCCCGACAGCACCGCGTCCGCCTCGATCAGCCCCGGAGGACGGTCGGCGAAGACGATGGCGACGCCCGCCGCTATCTCCGGGGCGAGGTAGCGGTGGTCCTCGCCCGCCGGCACGATCACCAGGCCGTCTACCCTTCGGGCGCACAACGCCAGGGCCAACTCCTGTTCGCGTACCGGATCTTCGGCGCTGGAACCGTGGATCAGCAGGGTGTCGTAGGCGCGGGCCACTTCTTCCACCGCCCGGCTGAGGGGGGCGTAGAAGGGGTCCGCGAGGTCCTCCAGTACCAGGCCGATGCTGGCGGTACGCCCCTTGCGCAGCAACCGGGCACTGTCGTTGCGGCGGAACCCCAGGGCGACGATGGAGTCCCGGACCCTGGTCTCGGTGTCCTGGGAGACGCCCGGCTCCCCGTTGACCACGCGTGAGACCGTCTTGAGCCCGACGCCCGCATGGGCCGCCACGTCCTTCATGGTGGGGCGCGGGACGGACCTGGTCGGCGTCGTACGCGGGGTGGTGTGGTCCGGGGTCTGAGTCAACGGGGGCCTACTCTCCACTGGTGCTGGGGCTCTGACCTGCCGGTCGCCACCCGGTTGTGCGTCGTCGCCGGAAGTCCGAGTGAACGGTGAGGGGCGTCCGTCGTCAAGTCCGGTGAGGCTGGGGGAGGGGTGAGGTCGCGGCTTGGGGCGATGGCACCCCGGCCGAGCGGAGGGAAATGGGTGTAGTGGACAATGGCCCTGTCTCCCCGTCCGGCGCTCTGCCAGCGTGGCCTCGGGGTCAGTCGTGAGGTGTGCTGGGGAGCGGGATGGTGGAGCGAACTAGACAACGTTGTCAAAAGGGGTCAGACTCTTCCTGGGCCTACAGGTCCAGGTGACATGTCGATGGGGGGCTCGCATGGGAAACGATCTTGTTGCCGCACTGGACATAGGTGGCACCAAGATTGCCGGTGCGTTGATCGCCGAGGATGGCACCCTCCAGGCCTCGGTGCTGCGTCCCACGCCTCGGAGCGGTGACCCCCAGGTCGTGGGCCAGGCCCTGGCCGAGGTGGTCGGGGAACTGCGGGTCGACGACCAGTGGCGCCAGGTGGCCGCCGTGGGCATCGGCTGCGCGGGCCCGGTCGACGCGAAGAGCGGAACCGTGAGCCCGGTCAACATCGGTGCCTGGCGTGACTTCCCCCTGGTGCGCGCGGTCAGCGAGGCGGTGGGGGAGGGGCTGCCCGTGACGCTGGTGGGAGACGGCGTGGCCATGGCGGCGGCTGAGCACTGGCGCGGCGCTGCCCGTGGGTACCGCAACGCGCTCGGCATGGTCGTCTCCACCGGTGTCGGGGGAGGGCTGGTGCTGGACGATCGCCCCTACGGCGGCCCCACGGGCAACGCCGGCCATATCGGCCACATCAGCGTGGACCTGGACGGGGACCTGTGCGCCTGTGGCGGGCGCGGCTGTGTGGAACGGCTCGCCAGCGGTCCCAACATCGCGCGTCGCGCCTATGAGTGGGGTTGGCGTCCGAGTCCTGGAGCCGGTCGTACGGCTGCCGATGTCGCCCGGGACGCCGCGCGGGGTGACCAACTGGCACAGGCCTCCTTCGATCGGGCCGCGCAGGCATTGGCGGCTGGTGTCGCCGCGACCGCCGCTCTGGTGGAGGTGCAGGTCGTGGTGGTCGGTGGTGGGGTCAGCGAGGCGGGGGAGACCCTGTTCGACCCTTTGCGGCGTGCGCTGAAGCAGTACGTCACCCTCTCCTTCATGCGTGATCTGCGGGTCGTGCCTGCCCAACTCGGTGCCGAGGCTGGCCTGGTGGGCGCGGCGGCGGCTGCGCGATGGGGCCGAGGCTGAAGAGCGTGGGGCTGCGGTCTGGCCCTCATGCGTGAGCCTTCGAGTCCGCTCTGCTGGGCACCGGGTCGTGCCGTCGGGCGGACGGCCCCAGGAGGATCAGTGCGCTCAGCAGTGCCAGGGGCACGGCCGACAGCAGGGTGGACCCTTCGACGGAACTCAGCTTCTCCTCCAGCAGGGCTCCGGTGAGCAAGGAGAACACCAGGTTGTTGCCGGCGTGGGCGAGGCTGGTGACCCAGGCCGAACCGCTGCGTACGAAAAACCAGGCGAGGATGACCTCCTGGCAGAGAAAGCTGAAAGTCCAGACGGTCAGCCCGGCGGTTACGTTCTGGAATTCGATGTAGCCGAGGAACGCCAAGGGATAGTGCCACGCTGCCCATATTATTCCGGTGGCGAACGTGGCTATTCGCGGATGGTTGCGAAACATTCTCGGGCGGAGATAGCTGGTCCAGCCGAACTCCTCTCCACCGTAGATCGGGGAAAGGAGCGGAACCAGAATCAGCAGGACCATCACTAGCCCCCACAGTGGTATCCCGGGTGACAGCTCCCTCGCGGCCGAAAGGTCTCCGTCCCAGTGGCCCAGAGCCCACGCCAGAGTCATGGTGGCTGCCACCGCGCCGAACGGTCCAAGCCAGGCGAGCAGGTAGAAAGGCCAACTCTGTCTGAGGCGTAGGCCAAGCCCCAGCGCTGGACCGCGGTCCCCACCTACCCATCGTCGAGCCACCAGGGCGCCCAGGGCCGGAGCCACGGCGTAGGGCAGCTGCACCAGCGGATTCACCAGCGACAGGTCCCACCACAACCGAGCCGCGAACAGATAGGCCCAGGCCGCGCCAAAAGTGACGGCGAAGAAGGCCGCCATCTCGCGACTGCTGCTCCTGCTCCTCGTGCTCTGCTGCGATTCTTTCATCGCCGAATCCCCCGACTGTGTGTGCGTTCCTGTTTCTTCTCGGAGAATCCTCGCTGCTGTCGTCCCGTGGCGCCTCCCCGCTGAGCGTGAAATTAGCTCCCTCACGCGAGGGAGGAAATAATTGGCTCCTGAGGGGGAGTGGGAAGTGCGGGCGGCGGTGCCATAATTTCCGGCATGGCGATCTTGGTCACCCCTCTCCGCCGCCCACACACCTACAAGGCCCTGCTGTACGCACACCTGGGACTGCTGGCTCTGGTCCTGGCGTTTCCCGTCGCTGCGATCAGTGCGGCATGGGCGCCACCGGTTTGGCGGTTGCCTGTATCCGCAGTCAGCACGGCGGCCTGTTTCGCCCTCCTCGCCCTGCCCGGCGGCGCACGTAGAGCGAGTGTGCGGTGGGCGAACCGCTTGCTGGACACCGCGTTGCCGGAACCGTTGCCGGTGTCAGCCGCCCGATGGCCGAACTATCCCCGCACCCTCCTGTGGTGGTTCACCCACGCCGTACTGGCGTTGGTGATGATCGGGCCACTGTGGTTGCTGCTGCTCTCCGCCGCGGTGCTGGTCGCGGTCTGGGGAGGGGGCGGTGGCACCGCGGACTTCTTCGGTTACCAGGCCACGGTGGACGCCGGCCTGCCCGGTATATGGACGCTTCCCACGGCTCTGTGCTGTGTACTTCTGGCCGGATGGTGGGCAGCGGTCGGGCGGGCTTCCCTGCGACGTCTCGCCCCTCTCTTCCTCGAACACCACACGGCCGAGCGATTGGCGGCCACCGAGGCCAGGGTCCGACAGCTGGCCGAACAGGGGCGACTGGCACGGGAGTTGCACGACTCCATCGGACATACGCTGACCTCCTCCACCATCCAGGCGGCGGTGGCCCGGGAGCTGATGGAGTCCCACCCGCAACGCGCACGACAGGCGCTGGACGGCATCGAACGGTCCAGCCGGATAGCCCTGGAGGACCTCGACCACGTGCTGGGAGCACTCCGTGCCCACAATCCCCAGGCGTCCACGGAGCCCACCCGCACCCTAGACGACCTCCCAGCACTGCTGGCGGGAGCCACTGGGGCCGGGGTGCGGGTGGACGCGACCCTGCTGTCCGGCCAGAACGCGGACCCCCTGCCGGCGAGCCTGTCCCGGGAGGCCTACCGGGTGGCTCAGGAGGGGCTGACCAACGCGATGAGGTACGGGGCGGAGGGTCAACCCGTCCGACTGCGCACCGAGATCGTGGAGGAGAGGTTGGAAGTGGAGGTGGTGAACGAGGTCGCCCCCGGCACCCGCCGGAAGCGGAACGGTGGTGGGCACGGGATGACCGGGCTGCGGGAAAGGGTCGAACTCCTGGGTGGCCGTACCGAAGTGGGCCCGCAGCCCCCCGCCCGCTGGCGGCTGCTGGTCACCCTGCCTCTACGGTCGACATCGTGACGTTTCCCGAGCCCGACCAGACGACCGTGACGGTGGTCGTCGCCGATGACGAGGAAATCACCCGAACCGGCCTTCGTACGCTGCTGGAACTGCGACCAGGACTACGGGTGGTGGGGGAGGCCGCCGACGGCCTGGCCGTACAGCAAGTGGTCCGTGACGCCTGCCCGGACGTCGTACTGATGGATGTGCGGATGCCCCAGGTCGATGGCATCGAGGCGACCCGCGCCCTCAAGGCGGAGCACGCCGAACCGCCGAAGGTCCTGGTCCTGACCACGTTCGAGAACGATGACTATGCCTACGCCGCGCTGCGCGCGGGAGCTGACGGGTTCCTCCTGAAGCGAGCCCCCGTGCAGGAGGTGGGTCGAGCGGTGCGACTGCTGGCTTCGACGGACTCCCTGCTCTTCCCGGATGCCCTGCGTTCCCTGGTCACGGCCCATGTGCCCGAGCCGGTGCGACACAGTGGGGCCCTGGAGCGGCTGACCACGAGAGAACTGGAAACCCTGCGCTGGATAGCCCGGGGCCTGTCCAACCCGGAGATCGCCGAGCGCCTCACGGTGAGCCTGGAGACCGTGAAGACCCACGTGAGCAACCTGCTGTCGAAACTCGGCGCGATCAACCGTACCCAGGCGGTGATTCTGGCCTACGAGGAAGGGCTGGTGGTCCCCGGAAGCCACCGGTGAGTAGGGAGTTTCGCCGCCCTGGTGGAGTGGGCACCCCAACCGGGGTGACGGAGAGGGGGGAACCGTGATCATCTGGATAAACGGCGCCTTCGGCGTCGGGAAGACCGCAGTGGCACGAGAGTTGCTGGGTCTGCTGCCCGAGGCGACCCTCCTCGATCCCGGGCGGGTCGGCGCCAACCTCGACGCGGTGTTGCCCAGGAGCAGACTGAAGGAGGTCAGTGATCCTCTGGAACTGGCCTCCTGGCGTCGGCTGCTGATCGACACCATCAACCTCCTGCTCGGAGAGGTCAGCGGCCCCGTGGTCGTGCCCCTGACCCTGCTGCGCAGGGAGGACCGTGACGAGATCTTCGGCTCCCTGGCGGCCCGTGGCGCGCGTCTCCACCACGTGTTGCTGTACGACGACAGGGACACGACCCCTGAACGGTCGAAGCGGAGCCACACGAGGGCCGGAGTGGACGGACAGGCGGAACGGACGGCGCTCCCCACGCGGTGGGACGGCCAGCGGAGGGACGGCCATGGGCTGGCCCGCGAGTGGCTGGGAGCGGATGCCTGGACCCTCGACACCTCGGGGCGGGCGCCTCGTGAACTGGCCCGGGTGTTGGCCGGCGGGCTGGAGCGAGGAAAGGGGCTGGTCCACATCGTCAGTACCCCGTCCCCTTCCTCGCCCACCATCGCCGCAGGGGTGCTGTTCTTCGACGACCGCCGTCGGGTGCTGCTGGTGGACCCCACGTACAAGGCCGGCTGGGAGTTTCCCGGCGGAGTGGTCGAGCCGGGGGAGGCGCCCGCGCGAGGGGGTGTGCGGGAGGTACGGGAGGAGTTGGGGATACGACTGAGAAACCCGCCGCCTTTGCTGGTCGTCGACTGGGAACCCCCTGCGGGCTCCCACCACGGGGGCCTGCGCTTCCTGTTCGACGGAGGCGACCTCAGCCCCTTCGAGATGGACCAACTGCTGCTGCCGGCAGCCGAGTTGCGTGAATGGCGATTCGTGACCGAACCAGAGGCCGCCCAGTTGCTGACGGAGCCCAAGGCGAAACGATTGCGCTGGGCGGTGTGGGCGAAGCTCCAAGGCAGAGCGGTCAATCTGGAGCAGGGCGTCCCGGTGGGCGAGCCCTCCCTGCGGGGACCTGGCTCCAGGAGATCCGCCAGACGGGAGCGTACGGGGGAGTGAGCCGCTGGCCCCACCGCAGAAGGGGCGGGCGGTGCTCGAAGATCGCTGAGCGAGTGGTGCGCACCGCCTCAGCGGGCTCGGGACCCGGGGGCGGGACCCGGTAGGTCGGCCGGGAACTCCCTGGCCGGGGCCGGGCGGGATCGACCACATAGGCTGACCTCACTCGACGAAGAGTGCTCAACAAAGCGGTTCCGGCCCCGGTCAGGTGTGCGTCCTCAACCGACCGTTCGTCGCCCACCAGGCGCCGGATGCGAGGGTGAGGTGGCCCCTCCCCCACATGGTTCGTGAGGTACCCCGGCGCACGACGAACTACGACAGGACGCGAAGCCAAGACCACGCAGGACCCAGTGGGACCGCCAACTCGGCGGTGAGCCAGCCGACGTGACGACAACGGGAGAACGCAACGATGCCGGTGCAGCGCATCAACGGAATCGACCTCGCCTACCAGGACGACGGACAGGGAGAGCCCGTCGTGCTGGTGATGGGCTCCGGGGCGGAGGGACGAGTCTGGCGGGCGCACCAGACCCCGGCCCTCCGAGCGGCCGGGTACCGCACGGTGACCTTCGACAACCGGGGTATCCCGCCGACGGACTGCTCCGGTGGGTTCACCGTCGATGACCTGGTCGCCGACACGGTCGGCCTGATCGAGTACCTGGGGTTGGAGCGCTGCCGGCTGGTGGGCACCTCCATGGGCGCCCACGTGGTCCAGGAACTCTGCCTGGCCCGCCCTGACCTGGTCCACCAGGCGGTGTTCATGGCGACCCGGGGGCGCACCGACGCCATGCGTGAGGAGGCCTCGCTGGCCGAACGTCAACTCCTGGACAGCGGCGTACGGTTGCCGCCCCGCTACGCCGCCACGGTGCAGGCCATGCAGTTCCTGTCCCCGCGCACCCTGGACGACGACCGCGGCATCCGGGACTGGCTGGACATCCTGGAGCTGTCCGCCGACGCGGCCCACACGCCCGGATACCGCGCCCAGCTCGAACTGGACGTGATGCCCGACCGGTTGGCCGACTATGGGAGTATCACCGCCCCCTGCCTGGTCGTCGGGTTCGCCGACGACCTGGTGCTGCCGCCCCACCTCAGCCGCGAGGTGGCCGAAGCGGTGCCCGGGGCCCGGTACGTGGAGATCCCCGATGCCGGCCACTTCGGCTACCTGGAACAACCCGAGCTGGTCAACAAGGAGTTGCTGTCCTTCTTCCAGAGCGGGACGTCCGTCTGACGGCGGCCCTCCCCGGGGGCTCCCCCTGAGCTGACAGGTTCCGGGGCGAGGACCCACCCGATCCGCACCGGAACCACGCCGGCAGACGCGCCGGGGACGGGTGACCAGGGTGCGGGGCCCTGCAAGCTCGGCGGCCACTGACAGCGGCACCGCAAGGTGGCGGAGGAACCATCCGCACCGGAGCACCGATGGTGATGCCAGCGACAGCGCGGGAGCGAGGGGACGCGACAGGCGAGCCCCCGGCGATTCGCACGAAGGGCCCTGGCCGAGCGACCCCAACCGTCCGATCGGAGAAGGCGGTTGGGGCCGACGTACGCGTGCCGACCAGGGGTCGGACAGGGAACGGGAGGTCGGGAGGTCAGACCTGCCGGGCGTACTCGCGCAGGAACAGGGCCTCGGCCACCGACAGTCGCTCCAGTTCGTCGGGGCTGACGCTCTCGTTCACCGCGTGGATCTGGGCCTCGGGCTCGCTGAGCCCGAAGAGCAGCATCTCCGCCTTCGGGTACAGGGTGGCCAGGGTGTTGCAGAGCGGGATCGAACCGCCCATGCCGACCACCGCCATCTCGGTCCCGTCGTAGGCCTGACGCATCGCCTCAGCCATCGAGGCGTAGGCGGGGCTGTGGACGTCGGCCTGGAACGGCTGCCCGCCGCCGACCTTGCGGACGGTCACCTTCGCTCCCCAGGGCACGTGGCTCTCCAGGTGGCGGGTGAGGGCCTCGTTGGCGGTGTCGCTGTCCATGCCCGGCGGCACCCGCAGGCTCACCAACGCCCGGGCGCTCGCCTGCACGGAGGGGGTGGCGCCCACGACCGGCGGGCAGTCGATGCCCAGCACGGTCACCGCGGGCCGGGCCCACAGCCGGTCCCCGACGCTCCCGGAACCGATCAGCTCCACCCCGTCGAGCACCTTGGCGTCCCGTACGAAGTCCTCCTCCGGGTACTCCAGTCCCTCCCAGCTGGCCTCGGCGGGGAGGCCGTCGATCGTGGTGGAACCGTCCTCACCCCGCACGGAGTCCAGCACCCGGATCAGCGCGGCCAGGGCGTCCGGGGCCACACCGCCGAACAGACCGGAGTGCAGGTTGCCCTCCAGGGTGTCGACCTGCACCTGGACCGTGGTGGCACCGCGCAGGCAGGAGACCAGGGTGGGCTGTCCGGCCCGGAAGTTGCCGCAGTCCCCGATGAGGATGGCGTCGGCGGTCAGCAACTCGGGGTGGGCCTCGGCGTACTGCTCCAGACCGCTGGTGCTCTGCTCCTCGGAGCCCTCGACGATCACCTTCACGGTGACCGGTACCCCGCCGTGGGCCTTGAGGGCCCGCAATGCCAGCAGGTGCATCACCAGGCCGCCCTTGCAGTCGGCCGCACCCCGGCCGTACCACCGGCCCTCACGTTCGGTCAGCTCGAAGGGAGGGGAGTCCCAGGCGTCCTCGTCCAGCGGCGGCTGTACGTCGTAGTGCGCGTACAGCAGCACGGTGGGGGCGTTGGGCGGACCGGGCAACAGCCCGTACACCGACTGGGTTCCGTCGGGGGTGTCCAGGGCCTGAACGTCGGCGAACCCCTCGGCGCGCAACGTGTCGACGATCCAGCGCGCGGCGGCCTCGCACTCGGACGGGGGGAACTGCTCCGGGTCCGCGACCGAACGGAAGGCCACCAGCTCCGCCAGCTCCCGCTGAGCCTGCGGCATCAGCGAGGACATGGTGTGCGCCAGTTCGTCGTGGGCCATGGGAACGCTCCTCTGGGTACTCGCGTTGTCTGGGCGTACGGGATCTCCGCAGGCCCGGGCGGGGGTGTCCCGATCACGGACGCCGCTGATCCTCCCACAGACGACTCCGCGCCCCTCTCCCACTAGGGTGCGCACACGTACGGGCGATGCCGGCCGAACGGAAAGTGACAGCACAGGTGAGCAGCGAGCACGACGACCAGTCGAGGCGACAGGACGAGGAGACCACCCAGCGGCCGGAGCCCTTCGAGGGCGACCCGGACCAGGTCTGGGACGTCGTGGTGGTGGGCGCCGGGCCCGCCGGCGCGCAGGCGGCGTACGCGGCGGCGGTGGCCGGCCGGCGGGTGCTGCTGTTGGAGAAGTGCCAGTTGCCGCGCTACAAGACCTGTGGCGGAGGCATCATCGGCCCCTCCCGGGACGCCCTGCCGCCGGGCTTCGAACTTCCGCTGCGCGACCGGGTGTTCGCGGTGACCTTCTCCCTGGACGGCAGGCTCAGTCGTACCCGCCGTTCCAAGCAGATGTTGTTCGGTCTGATCAACCGGCCCGAGTTCGACCACCAGTTGGTGCGCGCGGCCGTCGACGCGGGGGCCCAACTGCGTACCGGGGTCACCGTCTCCCGGGTCGAGCAGCACGGCCCCCTGGTGTCCGACCGCCGTACGGTCGCGGTGGTGCTGGCGAAGGGCTCGGGGGAGCCGGAGCGGGTGGTGCGGGCCCACGCGGTGGTGGGCGCCGACGGCAGCGCCAGCCGGATAGCCGCCCATGTGGGAGTGCGGACCCACCAGGTCGACCTCGGCCTGGAGGCGGAGATACCGGTTCCGCCCACCGTGGCCGAGGACTGGGCGGGCCGGGTGCTGATCGACTGGGGCCCGCTGCCGGGGAGTTACGGCTGGGTCTTCCCCAAGGGGGACACCCTCACCGTCGGGGTGATTTCCGCCCGGGGCGAGGGCGCGGCCACCCGGCGCTACCTGGAGGACTTCATCGCGCGGTTGGGCCTGGCCGGCTTCGAGCCCTCGGTGTCCTCGGGGCATCTGACCCGTTGCCGTGCCGAGGACTCGCCGCTGTCCCGGGGACGCGTGCTGGTCTGCGGGGACGCGGCCGGACTGCTGGAGCCCTGGACTCGGGAGGGCATCTCCTTCGCCCTGCGTTCCGGCCGGCTGGCGGGGGAGTGGGCGGTGCGGATCGCCGAGGCCGGGGACGCGGTGGACGCCCGGCGCCAGGCCCTCAACTACGCGTTCGCCGTCAAGGCCCAGCTGGGCGTGGAGATGGGGGTGGGCCGGCGTATGCACGCGGTGTTCAGCCGGCGCCCGGGTGTGCTGCACGCGGCGATCACCGGGTTCCGCCCGGCCTGGCGGGCGTTCGCCCGGATCACCCGGGGCCACACCTCGCTGGCCGAGATCGTCCGTACCCACCCGGTGGCGCGCCGGGCCCTGGACCGCTTCGACCGGATCGAGGAAGCCCGGGAGGAACGGGTGGCCGCGCGGTGAGGCCGCTGCTCCCGGGGGAGTAGGCGCGGGCACCTCCCACGGCTGACGTGCGGGGACGGTGTGGCGGCATAGCGTGAGTCCATGACTGACGGCCAGCCGCTCACCGAGCCCCGCCGCGCCCTGGGCCGTGGTGGCTCACCCCCGTGGTGGACCGGTTCCGCCAGCGGGCTGGCCTGGCCGTCCTCGCTGGTGGTGGCCGTCATCCAGCAGGTGGGCACCACCGCCGCGGCCCAGAACCAGATCGGTCACCGGGTCGAACTCGACCTGCTCGCCCGGTTGTTGCTGTTGTGCGGGCCGGCGTTCCTGGTGGTGCGGCGGCGGTACCCCCGGCTCGCGCTGTGTGGCACGGCCGCCGCGCTGATGGTCTACCTCGCCGGGGGGTACCCGTACGGGCCGATCTTCCTCAGCGTGGTGCTCGCCTGCTTCCAGGCCCTGGTGAGCGGGCACCGCCGGGTGGTCTGGGGCGTGCTGGGCGCCTGCTGGACCCTGCACCTGCTGATGGGGCACGTGTTCTACCGCTGGCTGCCGCCCGGTGGGGACGGGCCGGCCGGCTGGGGCCAGGAACTGGTGCTGGCCGGCTGGGTGGTGGCGGTGGTGGCCGTCTCCGAACTGGTGCGTTCCCGACGGGCGCAGTGGGCCCGGGAGCGCAGGGAGCGGCAGGAGGCCGAGCGCCGTCGGGCCGACGAGGAACGGTTGCGGATCGCCCGGGAGCTGCACGACGTACTGGCCCACAGCCTGTCGGTGATCAACGTGCAGGCCGGGGTGGGGCTGGCCCTGCTGGACCAGGACCCCGAGCAGGCCCGTACGGCGCTGACCACCATCAAGGGCTCCAGCAAGGAGGCCCTCGGCGAGGTACGCCAGGTGCTGGAGCGGCTGCGGGGGCACGGCGACACCAGGGCGCCCCGCTCCCCGGCGCCCGGGGTGAGCCGTCTGCCGGAACTGGTGCGGCAGGCGGCCGGGGCTGGACTCGGGGTGGAGGTGACCTCCGAGGGGGAGCGGACGGCACTGCCCCCGGGGGCCGACCTGGCCGTCTTCCGCGTGGTGCAGGAGGCGCTCACCAACGTGCTGCGGCACTCGGCGTCCCGCCGGGCCCGGGTACTGCTGCGGTACGAGTCCTCCGCCCTGGAGGTCCTCGTCGACGATGACGGCCCCGCCTCGGAGCGGGGCCCGTCCGGTGGCGGCGACGGGCTGGTGGGGATGCGGGAACGGGCCAGCGCGCTGGGCGGCACGGTGGAGGCCGGGCCGCGTGCGGACGGGGGGTTCCGGGTCAGGGTCCGGCTGCCGGTGCGACGGACGGATACGGTGGGTGAGGTTTGGAGGGAGGAGCGTTAGGTGATCCGGGTACTGCTCGCGGACGACCAGGTGCTGGTGCGCGCGGGGTTTCGGGCGCTGCTGGACGCCCAGGAGGACATCACCGTGGTGGGCGAGGCGGCCGACGGGGCGCGGGCGCTGGAACTGGTACGCCAGACCGAACCGCACCTGGTGCTGATGGACATCAGGATGCCGGAGCTGGACGGCCTGGCGGCCACGCGCCGGATCACCGAGGATCCCGCGCTGAGCGGCACCCGGGTGGTGATGCTGACCACCTTCGAGCTGGACGAGTACGTCTTCGAGGCGCTGCGCTCCGGGGCCTCGGGCTTCCTGGTGAAGGACACCGAGCCGGCCGAACTGGTGCGTGCGGTGCGCTCGGTGGTGGAGGGGGACGCCCTGCTGTCACCGGGGGTGACCCGTCGGCTGATCGAGGAGTTCGCGGCCCGTTCCAAGGAGCCGGGGCCACTGGCCGGTCTGGAGGAACTGACCGAGCGGGAGCGGGAGGTGATGGCTCTGGTGGGGATCGGGCTGACCAACGAGGAGATCGCCGGCCGCCTGGTGGTCTCCCCGCTCACCGCGAAGACCCACGTCAGCCGGACCATGGTGAAGCTGGGCGCCCGGGACCGGGCCCAACTGGTGGTGATGGCCTACGAGTCGGGGCTGGTGCGGCCGGGCTGGCTGGGCTGAGCGGTGGTGGCCGTCTCCGGCTCCCGCCGCTTGGGACGTACGTACAACTGCTTGCGTACCCGGGCCACCACGGTGCCGTCCTCGGTGGTGACCAGGGTCTCGAACCAGGGCAGCGCCTTGGAGCCGTCGGCCGTGGCGGCCCGGATCTCCTCCGCCCGTTCCTCGGTGAGGTGGAACTCGCAGTACACGTCCCCCCGGCCGGGGGCCACGTAGTCGATCTCGGCGGCCTTGTCCCACACCACGTAGCCCTGTCCCAGCCGTTTGAGGACGACCAGGACCCAGAAGGGGTCGGTCATCGAGTACAGCGAGCCGCCGAACTGGGTGCCGAACAGGTTGCGGTTGAACCGTCCGAGCTTGAGCTTCACCCGCACCCGGGACCAGTCCTCGGAGATGTGGGTGACCCGGATTCCCGCGAAGCGGTAGGGCGGCCACCAGGAGACGATGCGGCGGAAGCGGCTGGGGGTGGACAGCAGGCGCGACATGGGGCTCAAGCTACCACGGATATTACTGGCGGGTAATGCCGTGGGGAGGGGGCAGCCACCCTGGACGATCAACTCCAGGGGATGCCCGCAGAGGGTGGGAGCGAACGGCGGCCGAAGCCACCGCGACACGGTCAGAGGGCGGGCTGCCGGCCCTGGTCGTCGAGGTGACGGCGGGCGGTCAGGCGTCAGGGTCGACCTCGGGGTGCGTGAACCGCACGGGCTTGCCCAGCGATCGGGCGTAGGCGATTTCGGCTCGGGTGCTGTCTCCGATGTGGTCGCCGACCACCAACACCTCGTCAGCGAGCCGGATCTTCGCCCGGTGCAGATCATCGAGTCGAACTTTCAACGCCTCGGCCTCGACGGCATCGGACCAGAGTGCGTGCGGCGACTTCAGGTCACAGCCTGGTTTGACGACGATCTTTCCGGCTTTGGTCTCCCGCAGATCGGCCTCGATCATCTCGGCCATGAAGCGGGTGGAACCGCAGATCGCGACCATACGCGGGAGGTGCAGCAGCTTCTTGGCGTCGGCCAACCTCGCTTCAGGGGTGGGCGGTTGCGGGTGTGGCACCGGTTCCTCCGGGTGACGTGGTCCAAGGGCGCCCGTGGAGACGGGAACGCCCAGGAGCGAAAGCAGTATCCCGCCGGTCGCCTTCACGCTCCCGACCGAGCGATGCCGAACCAGCCGCCCTCGCCACCCCGCGCGCTCGCCTCGGCACCGCGCCCAGGGCACGTGGCTTGCCCGTGCCCACCTGCGCGGGGTCGCCGGCTCATGGGAGCCGTCAACCGGTTCCTGTCACCGCCCCCGGTGGAATCGGCGCCTCCTTGGTCGGGAGGGGTCGGTAGCAACTGCTTCGGCCGTTGACTCGTACGCGAACTGTGCGAGTACGAAGTCCAGTTGCCGCGCGGCCCGTCCCTGACGGTGGGTGGTCTGACGAGGCCCTGCCGCAGCCGCTGTCCAGTCGCTGTGACAGGCCGCCGAATCGATCAAGGAGACCTTCGAGGGACAGCCTGGACTCGAACGGCATCGGGGGCGTACCCGGAGGCGTCAGAGCCCTCGCCGTGCGAACCGGCACCACGGGGTCACCGGACAGACCGTCCTCCGCCCGCTGGCCGCCCACGTTCACTGACCCCTGGGGCTGGGGGCTGGGGGCATCTAGACGATCGCCGAGTTGGCCCGCCACAGGTCCACCAGCGAGGCGTCCCCCTCGATCCGTGCCGCCTGCTCCACCGGTACGCGGTTCCACAGGGCCAGGTACAGCGCGGAGGCCTCCCCCGACAGTTCGCAGTCCGCCGGCCCCACCGGGTCGCCGGTGACCACCGCCGGCACCTCGGGGCTCAGCCGCAGCGTCCAACTGCTCCTCGGGGAGTCCACCGGGCGCACCCGCAGCGAACGGGGGACGGTGCTGCGCACCCGGCTGCGACCGCGACCGTGGAACCCGCACAGCAACTCCTCGATGCCGTCCACCGCCACCGCACGGTCGACCTCGCCGAGGGTGACCCGCCCGGCCAGCTCGGCGTCCACCCGGTGCACCGTCGTCTCGTGGGCCTGCCGCCGGGCCCAGAAGTGGCGGGGAGAAGGGGAGCCACGTAGGAAGGTCCAGCAGTCCAACTCCTCGCCCGCCTCGGACAGCGCCTCCACCAGCCCCCGGTGACCCGCCTCGAACCAGTCGTACAGCTCGCCGTCCGGCACCGTCTCCCCGGGGATGGGCAGGGGGCCGCCGTAGCCCTGTCGCACGAAGCCGGTGGCCCAACGGTGCACGTTCCCCTGGTGGTGGACCAGCTCGCGGACCGTCCAGCCGGGGCAGGTGGGGACCGGGGCTTCCAGGCCCGCGCGCTCGGCGGCGGACAGCAGTCCGCCGCCCTCCCGTCGTACGACCTCGATGAAACAGGTGGTGTCCATTCCGCGATTCTCCCGCCCGGTACGCGTCTCGTCCGCGGATCCGTGCTCACCCCCACAAAAGAGGCGAAGGCCCCGCCCGCGCGAACGATACGGGCTACCGTCGAGTTTGTTCGCCTCGGTCACAAAGGGAGAATGGCGCCGTGACCCCAGCTCGTACCTCCCGCCTCGACCGAGGCCGCGCCGCGCTCGGCCCCGCGCTGCAACTGATCCACACCGGCCAGGCCCCCACCCGTGCCAAGCTCACCACCCGGCTCGGCGTCACCCGCGCCACCGCCGGCGCGGTCGCCGCCGAACTGGAGGCGCTGGGCCTGATCACCGTGGACCAGCATCCGGTCGCCGGAGCCGGCGCCCAGGGCCGTCCCTCCCACCGGCTGCACCTCGACGAGAAGGGTCCGGTGGTACTGGCGGCCCAGGTGCACAGCGACGGCTTCCGCGCCGCCCTGGTGGGACTCGGAGGGCGGATCGAGGCCACCGCCCCGGGCCGGGTGACGGTCGAGAGCGACCCCGCGCAGGTGCTGGGGGAGCTGGTGGAAGCCGGCGCCGCCCTGCTACGGGAGACCGGACGGCGCTGTGTGGGCGCCGGACTGGCCGTGCCCTCCTCGGTCGCCGAACCCGAGGGCACCGCACTGAACCCGCTGCACGTGGCCTGGCCGGCCGGTGCCCCCGTACGGCAGATCTTCACCGACCAACTGGCCGCCCGGGACATCCACTTCGGCGGCCGTTCGGCACACGCCGCCAACGACATCAACCTCGCCGCGCTCGCCGAACACCGCCACGGCGCCGGCCGGGGCGCCCGCGACCTGCTGGTGGTCGGCACCGGACACCGTGGCGTGGGTGGCGCGCTGGTCCTCGACGGGCGGCTGCACACCGGCAGTTCGGGCCTCGCCATGGAGGTCGGACACCTCACCGTCGACCCCGACGGCCGCCCCTGCCACTGCGGTTCGCGCGGCTGCCTGGACGTGGAGACCGACCCGCTGGCCTTCCTCCAGGCCGCCGGCCGTCCCGCCGCCCCCGAGGCCAACCTGCTGAGCGTCTCCCGGGACCTCATCCACCAGGAGTACGACAGCGACCCCGAGGTCCGGGAGGCGGTTCGACGACTGATCGACCGGCTCGGCCTGGGGCTGGCGGGCCTGGTGAACATCCTCAACCCCGACCGGGTGGTGCTGACCGCCCTGTTCCGGGAGCTGGTGCTCACCGACGAGGAACGGCTACGCGCCGTGGTCGCCGAACGCAGCTTGTGGGGGCGCAGCGGCCAGGTGGACGTGGTGCCCAGTGAGCTGGAGTTCAACAGCCTCGTCGGGGCGGGGGAGTTGGCCTGGCAGCCGGTGTTGGACGACCCGTTGGGCACCCTGGTGGAATGAGCCCCATGGACATCCGGCCAGCCGAACCGTCCGACCTGGAACGGCTGCGTGACATCGAGCGGGCGGCGGGGGAGGTCTTCCGGGACTGGGGCATGGGCGAGGTCGCCGACGACCCGCCACCCACGGTCGCGGAGCTGCTGCTCCACCAGCGGGCCGGCGAACTGTGGGTGCACGCACCCCGGGGAGGCCCGGTCCTGGCGTACGCCCTGGCGCTGCCGATCGACGCGGGACTGCACGTCGAACAGCTCTCGGTGCACCCCGACGGTGCCCGACGCGGCCTCGGCCGGGCACTGCTGGAGCACCTGGGCACCCTCGCCCACCGGCAGGGGAGGGCCGCGTTGACCCTGACCACCTTCAGCCACGTCCCCTGGAACGCCCCGTACTACCGGCGCTGCGGCTTCCACACCCTCCCCGACCGGGAGCTGACGGTGGACCTGGCCGCCATCCGGGACCGGGAACGGCGGGCGGGACTGGACCGTTGGCCCCGTGAGTGCATGGCACGTCCGCTGGGCGAGGACCCGCCGCGCCCGTAGGCTGACGGTATGTCCGGCACTTCGCTCGCCAGCAGCCGCTACGTCAGCCTGACCACCTTCCGCCGCAGCGGCGACCCGGTCGCCACCCCGGTGTGGGTGGCCCCGGACCCCGGCGGAGACCCCGACCGGATGGTGGTGTGGACCCGCGACCAGACCGGCAAGGTGAAGCGGCTCCGCCACACCGAGCGGGTCACCGTGACGCCCTGCGACGCCAGGGGCCACATCGCCCCGGACGCGGTCACGGTCGAGGGGCGGGCCCAAATCGTCGGTCCGGGCGCGCCGTTGGAGCCGGTACGGCGCGCGATGCGCGCCAAGTACGGGTGGCAGTTCCGTCTGGTGGAGGGCTTCGGACGGCTGCTGCGGCGCCGGCATCCGCCCTACGTGGGGATCTCCATCACCGTCTAGGGCGAGCCCCCCGGCGGTCCGGGAGGGCCGGCGCCTCGGTGGCCCGTGCTACTCCCGGCGGGGTAGCGGAGGTGTCGCTGAGCGGACGACGAAACAGCCGGCCCGCCCCGCGATCCTCGGGAGCACGACCCCTACCGAGGATGTGATCGCCGTGCCGACACTGACGAACCTCTCCGCCGACGGCCCGGGGCCCGGCCCCTGGATCCTGCTCTTCCCCCTGCTGTGGCTGCTGGTCCTGGCGGCCGTGATCTGGCTGGCGCGGCGAGCCTTCCTACGGGGCGGCCAGAATCCCTGGCGGTACCGCGCCGCACACGGGGAGCACTCCCCGGTGGCCCTGCTGGGCCGCCGTTACGCCGCAGGGGAGATCGACGAGGGGGAGTACCGTCGCCGCCTCGCCGTGCTGCGCGAAGCTCCGACCGGGCCTCCGACCGGGACCGGGAAAGCCGGGTCCTGACCTGGCCCCGCCCGCACGAGGTCACGGCGGGCGTCAGACCCTCAGCTGGCTCTGGGTCTCGGGGCCGTAGGAGGCGAAGTGGGTGGAGGTGCCCAGGGACGCGGGGGAGGAGGGCACCGCCGGCGTCACGAAGGGTGCCGGCAGGGTGAACCAGATGACCTTGCCCGAGCCGTCCCGCTCCACCCGCATCCCCCAGGTGTCGCTGATGGCCGCCACCAGCGCCAGGCCACGGCCACAGGTGTCGGTGGTCCGGGCGGTGCGCAGCTGGGGCAGGCGGGGATCGTGGTCCCGTACCGAGATCTTCAACCGGTCGTAGAGCAGGGCGAGTTCGACGGTGCAGTGCTTGTCCGGGCCGGCGTGCCGGTGCACGTTGGCCAGGAGTTCGGTGACGCCCAGGGCGGCCAGGTCCACCAGGGGATCCAGACGCCAGTAACGCAACTGCGCGGACACGATCTTCCGCACCTGTCCGATCCGGGACGGCAGGGCGTGGAACTCCACCGCGCAGTGCCTGCTGGGCCTGTTCGCTCGACTTCTCACGACGGCGACTCCCTGAAGACGGCGGCCGGCACCGAGGTGTGACCTGAGCCACACCGCCAGCTTCACCCCGTACCGCCCGCCGCGCAAATCGGGAGTACGCCCGTCCCGGGCGCCGGGAGAGCGCCCCGGCTCAGTCGCCGAGGGAGCCTCGGTCCGCCTCCGCCTTGGCGTGGGCGACCCGCACCAGTTCCCGCAGGTCCCGCCGGGGCTGATCCTCCAGCCTCAGCAGATAGCGGGTGCCGCCGACCCTCGCCAGCGTCCGCTTGCCCGCCGCGTACCAGTCGGAGAACCGCACCTCCTCCAGCGGGGCGCTGTCGATCTCCCGGCCGTAGCTGGTCAACAGTTGCAGCCGCCCGTCGCGCACCTGAACCTGTCCGGCGCGCGTGAGGGACTGCAACCATCTGCCGATGCCCACGCCCGCCACGTCGAACTCCGGCCGAACCTCGTACGTGGACCGGGAAACGCCCTCCCCGATCGCCCCCACCGAGTCATCCAAGGGATTGCCCACTGTCTTTCGCCTCCCACCCTGACCCTCGCAGCACGTGTACCCGGACCAGCATCGCGCACACCGGGGCCGGTGGGCCAGCGGTCGGCAGCCGGAGCCCGTCGGGCCACCCGTATCATCGCGGCGTGAGTGAGATCGAGCAGCCCGGCGGGCACCAGGTGACCGGGGAGCCGCCGACCCCGGAGAGCGGGGGCGCGCCCCAGCCGACCGTGGACGTCGACCGTAGTGACGCCCGCTACCGTGAGTGGCTGAAAGAGGCCGTACGCAAGGTCCAGGCGGAGGCCAACCGCACCGCCGACACCCACCTGCTGCGCTTCCCGCTGCCCGACAGTTGGGGCATCGACCTCTACCTCAAGGACGAGTCGACCCACCCCACCGGCAGCCTCAAGCACCGGCTCGCCCGCTCGCTGTTCCTCTACGGCCTGTGCAACGGCTGGATTCGTCCGGGCAAGCCGGTCATCGAGGCGTCCAGCGGGTCGACCGCCGTCAGCGAGGCGTACTTCGCCTCGCTCATCGGGGTGCCCTTCATCGCCGTGATGCCGCGTACCACCAGTGCGGAGAAGACCCGGCTCATCGAGTTCCACGGTGGCCGCTGCCATCTGGTGGACAACCCCCGGACGGTGTACGAGGTGTGCGCACGCCTGGCGAAGGAGACCGGGGGCCACTACATGGACCAGTTCTCCTACGCCGAGCGCGCCACCGACTGGCGGGGCAACAACAACATCGCCGAGTCGATCTACCAGCAACTACGGCTGGAGCGCTACCCCGAGCCCACCTGGATCGTGGGCACCGCCGGGACCGGCGGCACCACGGCCACCATCGGCCGCTATGTGCGGTACCTCCAGTACGACACCCGCGTCTGTGTCGCCGACCCGGAGAACTCCTGCTTCTTTGACGGCTGGGTACGCCGCGACGCGGAGGCCACCAGCGACCAGGCCTCCCGCATCGAGGGCATCGGCCGGCCCCGGATGGAGCCCAGCTTCGTCCCGGACGCCATCGACCGGATGATGAAGGTCCCCGACGCCGCCAGCGTGGCGGCGGTCCGCGCCCTGGAGCAGGCGGTGGGACGGAAGGCCGGCGGCTCCACCGGCACCGGACTGTGGAGCGCGCTGCGCATCGTGGCGGAGATGGTCATCCGGGGGCAGCGCGGCAGTGTGGTGACCCTGCTGTGCGACCCCGGAGACCGGTACCTGGACAAGTACTACTCCGACGCCTGGCTCGCCGAACAGGGGCTGGACATCGCACCGTACCGGCGGGCGCTGGACACCTTCCTGGAGACCGGCCGCTGGCCCTGCTGAGCGGCGGCGCCCACCACCCCACCCGGGGGAACGCCCGCTCACTCCTCGCCGAGCCGCCGCTCCAACCGGCGCAGCCCCCTGCGCAGCACCCAGGCGGCGCCGACCCGGGACAGCCGCAGTGTTCCCCGTACCGGCAGTGGCCCGTCCGCCGCCACCACCCAGCGCACCCGGGTGCCGCCGTGTCCGTCGGGCAGCAGCCGCCAGTCCTCCAACAGGGCGCTCACCCCGGGGGCGTTGGTGCTGTCCGTGCGGTAGGTGTACCGCTCCGCCTCCTCCGCGCACAGCACCGTCTCCACGAAACGGGTGCCGCCCCGCAGCGACACCTCCCGGTGGTCGCCCTCGGCCCGGGCCGCGCGCACTCCGGGGAACCACTCGGGGTAGGCCTCCACCTCCCGGGCCAGCGCCCGGAACACCGCCTCCGCCGGGGCGTTCAGGCGGCTGACCGAGACCAGCCGGGTCGGGGCGGTGTCCGTGAAGTCCAGCCGCACGGAACGAAGTTGACGCATCCAGGCCTCCCACTCGACGGGTCCGGTGGTGGGGCCGACAGGCTAGCCGACGTGCTCGCCCTCCCCGGACCCCTCCGGCTCGCCCACGCCCTCCGTGTCGTCGCCGGACGGCTCCTCCTCCCCGGCGACCACCAGCCGGGGCAGGTGCTCCTCGACCTCCGCGCGGGCCTCCGGGGGCAGCCCCCGGTCCGTGACCAGGGTGTCCACCTCCTCCAGCGAGGCGAACGAACTCAGGCCCACCGTCCCCCACTTGGTGTGGTCGCAGACCACCACCACCCGGCGCGCGGACCGCATCAGATGACGGTTGGTCTCCCCCTCGGCGAGGTTGGGGGTGGACAGCCCGGCCTCCACCGAGATGCCGTGCACTCCCAGGAACAGCAGGTCGAAGTGGAGCGAGGTGATCGCGGCGTCGGCGACCGGGCCGACCAGCGAGTCCGAGGGGGTGCGTACCCCTCCGGTGAGCACCACGGTGGCCGCGCCGGCGGCCGGCCGGGCGGCCGAGCCCTGGGCCGAGTGGAAGACCTCCGCGACCCGCACCGAGTTGGTGACCACCGTCAGATCCGGTATGTCCAGCAGGTGTTGGGCCAGCGCGAAGGTCGTGGTCCCCCCGGACAGCGCGATGGCGCTGCCCGGTGCCGCCATGGCCGCCGCGGCGCGGGCGATCTCCTCCTTGGCGGAGGTCTCCAGGGAGGACTTGGCCTCGAAGCCCGGCTCGTGGGTACTGGCCTCGGCGACCGGCACGGCCCCGCCGTGCACCTTCTCCAGCGCGCCCTGCTTGGCCAGCACGTCCAGGTCCCGACGGACCGTCATGTCCGAGACGTTCAGCTTGCGGGTCAGTTCGTTGACCCGTGCCCCGCCGCGCCGGCGTACCTCCTCGACGATCAGCGCCCGCCGCTGCTCGGCCAGCAGGTTCTGGTTCTCGGCCACCGCGCGGCCCACCCCTTCCTCACCGGTTCCCTGGGTCCCGGATCATCATCCCACGCCCCCGGGAAGGCCGCCCGGGACAGGATTGAGCGCCCCCTCAGGGGGCAAGGCTCAGCGTGGCCGCCCACCCCAGGGCACGGGGGTGGGCCAGACACGGATCTCGGGGGAAGGCCTGATGAGCGCACCGCACGACGGCCGTCCAGGAGCGAAGCCGGACGGCGGCGGGGTGCCCCCGCACGCCGAGGGCGAGCCGGTGAACGGTCAACCCCCCAGGCTGGCACTGGAGTTACTGGTCCACGGGGTGGGCGGCACCACCCCGCAGGAGATGCTCGGCGACCCCCGTACCGAGCGGGTCACCGGGGACGAGACGGCCGCCGTGCACCGCCGGGCCGAGGACGTGGACGCCGAGGAGCACCCCGAACGGTACGAGGGCGAACCGGTCCCCGAGGCGTACAGCTGGTCCAACCTCACCTCCGGCAACGGCGCCCGCGCCCTGTGGCTGATCCTGCTGCCCTTCATGGTCGCCAACCTCTCCCACTGGATGCGGCCGGCCGCCGACAGCCGCCGCATCAGCGTCCGGCTGTACGGCACCCTGGTGCGGCTGCTGGCACTGACCCTGACCGTGCTGCTGATCGCCGCTGCCTGCGAGGTCGCCCTCGACCTCCTGGTGTGGCAGTGCGCGGGCACCGTCGCCTGTGTCGACGACCACTCCTGGCTGGCCTTCCTCGCCCCCGACGCCCGGGGCGGCGGCGGATGGTGGAGCCAGCCCGGACGACGGCTCGCCCTCGGCGCCCTGGTGCCGCTGGCCCTGACCGGACTGCTGTGGTGGCTGTCCCACCGCACCTGGAGCGCCTACGAGTCCCAGCCCCCGCTGCGCGCGGCGGTCGCCGAGGACGACCCCCAGGGCGCCGACCGGCCCGCCCTGTGCCTGCCCGGCTTCTGGTACGGCAAGCGGCTGGTGGCCCGACTGCGGGCGGCCCACGTCGCCGCCGCCCTGCTGACCGTGGCCGCCGCCCTCACCGTGGGCACCACCCGCTTCGACCGGGACGCCGGCGGACCGTTGGAGGCCGTGGGCTGGACGATGACCACGCTGATCAGCCTCGGTGGGGCGCTTGTGGTCGCGGTGATCTGTCGCCGGGGCCGCAAGGAGTGGCGCACGGACGACGCGCTGGACCGCTTCATCATCTCCGGGCTGCCCCTGTGCGCCCTGGGACTGGTGGGGATGGCCCTGGTGTACGCCTGCTGGTCCCGGCCCGAGTGGCGGTCGGACGGGGTGCTGCCGGGCAACGAGGTGTTCGGCGTCCTCAGCGTCGCCCAGGGGCTGTTGGTGGCCGCGATGGTCGGCGTGGTCTGGCTGATGCGCCGCCGCTTCGACCCGCACCGGCCCGGCGACCGTACGGTGCTGCGAGGCCAGGGCGGCCCCGCCGTGGCGGTCCTCGCCTGCTCGTTGGGCGCGGTCTACACCGGGGGCGTGGCCCAGCGGGTGGCCGACTGGCTGGACGGACCCGGCACCCCCGGGCGGGACAACGGGCTGATCGCCGGCCCACCCACCCTGCTGACCTGGCACGCCGCAGCCATACCGGTGCTGTTGGGGGTGCTGGCACTGATGCTGCTCGGCTACCTCTACCGCGCCTGGCGGCACACCCACCGCCTGGAGCCGGACATCCACACCGCGTACGGCCCCGAGGTACTGCCCGACGCCTCCCGGTCCCGCCGTATCGCCCGCACCCTGGCCAGGGCCCGACTCACCGACCGTGCCCCCTGGTTGGTGCTGGTGGCCTCCGGGCTCACCCTCGTACTGGGGGCGGTCGCGGTGCTGGGCGCCTGGTTCAGCGGCGAGGTGCCCGGGCGGGCCACCGACGGGGCGCCCGCGATACTCGACGGCTTCGCCGAGACCGCTCAGGCCCTGGGCTCCTGGCTGATCGGTCTGGCCATGGTGCTGTTCCTGGCCTGGGGGCGCCGGGCCTACCGGGACGCCTCCGCCCGCCGCACCATCGGCATCCTGTGGGACGTGGGCACCTTCTGGCCGCGCGCCGCCCATCCCTTCGCCCCGCCCTGCTACGCCGAGCGCGCGGTGCCCGACCTCGCCTGGCGGATGGCCACCTGGACCGGCCAGCCGGGACGGCAGCTGGTGATCTCCGGCCACTCCCAGGGCAGCGTGCTGGCCGCGGCGGCCGTCTGGCAGCTGGACCCGCTGACCCGCCGCAAGGTCGCCCTGCTCACCTACGGCTCCCCGCTGGAGCGGCTCTACGGACGCTGGTTCCCCGCCTACTTCGGACGGCGCGCACTGCGGGCGCTGCACCAGGAGGTCGACTGCTGGCGCAACCTCTACCGGCACACCGACCCCATCGGCGGGCCGGTGCGGCTGCCGGAGGAGGACGGCCCCCCGGTCGACGCCGAACCCTTCCACGACCCGCTGACCTACGGCCGTACGGTCCAACAGCCGCTGCCGGCACCGATCCTGGGCCACGGGGAGTACCAGGCCGACCCGGCCTTCGAACGCGAACGCGCCGCCCTGCTACGGCGGTTGGCGGCCCGGGACCCCCAGGCCGGGCGACCGCCCGCGCCCCGGCGGCCGGAGGGGGACGGGAGCGAGCCGACGGGTCAGTCGAGGTCGGGCAGGTCCTCCGGGTAGAGCAGCGTCAACTGCTCGGTGCTGGCCTCCGGCAGCTGCGCCAGCCGGCCTGCGTGCCGTTCCACCATGGCCTCGAACACCCCTCGGGCGGCACGGCCGTTGCCGAAGGAGGGACCCTTGGGGAGCAGGGCGAAGTGCTTCAACAGCGCCTCCTGGGTCCCCTCGGCCAGGGCGTACTCCTGCTCGCCCGCCTGCCCCTCCACGATCTGCAGCAGCTGCTCGGGGCTGTAGTCGTCGAAGGTGATGGTGCGGGAGAACCGGGAGGCCACACCGGGGTTGGCGGCCAGGAAGTGGCGCATCTCCTCGGTGTAGCCGGCGACGATCACCACCACCGCGTCCCGCTGGTCCTCCATCAGCTTCACCAGGGTGTCGATCGCCTCCCGGCCGAAGTCCCGCCCCGCGTCGCGTGGAGCCAGAGCGTACGCCTCGTCGATGAACAGCACCCCGCCCTGGGCCCGTTCGAAGGCCTCCTGGGTACGGATGGCGGTGGAGCCGATGTGCTCGCCCACCAGGTCCACCCGCGACACCTCCACCAGGTGGCCGCGCTCCAACGCCTCCAACGAGTGCAGGATCTGCCCGTACAGCCGTGCCACCGTGGTCTTGCCGGTGCCCGGGGAACCGGTGAACACCAGGTGCCGGCGCACCGAGGGGGCCTTGAGCCCGGCCTGCTGACGTCTCCGACCGACCGTGATCAGGTCGATCAGCGCCTTCACCTCGCGCTTGACGCCCTCCAGCCCCACCAGCGCGTCCAGTTCGGACAGCACCTCCTGAGCCGGCCGCGCCGCCGGCGCCTCGAGCGCGGGCGCGCTGGCCGCCGCCGCCCCGCCGGAGGGCTGGCGCTCCACCACCGGCGCCGGCTCGGGTGCGGACAGGGTGCCGCTCTCGTCGCTGGAGCAGTCCTCCACCTGCGGTCCCTCCTGGGCGAACTGGTAGCCGCCGCGCGAACAGCGCTCGGTACGGCAACGGCGCAGCACCGAGGCGCAGCCGTCGATCACATGGAACCCGTAACCACCGGAGCCGGTCACCCGACAGCGCTCGAAGGTGCCCCGGCCCCCGGCGGAGACGTACACGCCGGCCTCCCGGGGGCTGGAGATGACACAGCGCTCCACCGTCGGATCGGCGCCCTTGGTGACGATCAGTCCCGTCCCCACCTCGTCGAGGGTGCACTGGTTGAGGGTGCCGCCGCTCCCCGGGTCACGGAACCAGGCCCCGGTGCCCGCCTGGTGGACCCGGCAGTCGTCCAGCTGCACCTGGGCCCCGTCGCTCACCGACACGGCGGTGCCGCGTATCTGGGCCAGGTCGCTGTCCAGCACGTCCGCGCGGGAACCCCGGTCCAGCACGAACAGCGCGTCGGGCACCTCCCGCACCCGGCAGGACTCCAGCACCACCGCCGCGCCGTCGCTGATCCACACCGCCGGGTAGTCGCCGGTGCTCTCGTGCAGCTGGCTGTGTGCGGCGTCCACCCGGGTGCCGTGGTCCCACACCGACAGCCCGTTCCGCCCGAAGCGGTGCACCACGGTACGGATCAGGGCCAGCGTCGCCCCCGAGCGCAGGTCCACCGCGTTCTCGGGGATCTCGTGGACCTCGCAGTCGGTGAGGGTCAACGCCCCGTGGGTGTCCAGGGTGATCCCGTCCGAGGTGGTGCGGTGCACCCGACAGTCCGTCAGCTGCGCGGAACCGTGCCCGGTCACCCGCACCCCGCTGCCCTTCACCTCGTACAGCTCGCAGCCCACGGCCTCCACCGAGGTGCCCTCGCCGGACACCAGCAACCCGGCGTCCTGGCACTGGTGCACCCGGCAGGACACCAACCGGGGGGTGGCACCCTCACGCACCGAGACGCCGGCCTGCCCCGCCGCGATCACCTCGCACTCCTCCAACAGGCCACCCGCTCCGCCGAGCAGGGCCACCCCGAGGCCGGCGGGGTTGTCCACCGCGCAGCGCCGCAGGGTGGGCCGGGCGCCGCCGCGTACCTCGATGCCGGCGGCGGAACGGGTCACCACCCGGAGGTCGGTCAGTTCCGGGGTGCCCTCCTCCACCAGCAGCGCCGGCGCGGACACGTCCTGACCCTCCAGCCGCAGGTCCCGCACGACGGCCTGGGCCCGGACGGTCAGCGGCACCCCCTCGGGGGGAGCGATGCGTACCGCGCCGGCCCCGGCCCGCTCCGGGCCCCGCAGGGTGACCGGCCGGTCCACCACCAGGTTCTCCCGGTAGGTGCCGGGCGCCAGGGTCAGGACGTCGCCGTCGCCGGCGGCGGCGAGGGCGGCGGCCAGCGAGCCGTACTCGCCCGTGCGACGCCTCCAGCGTGACGTGCCGCCGTGTGTGACCTGGACCGAGCCCTGAGCCATGGAGAGAGGTGCCCCCACCGTGTGTGTGAACGCCGCGCGGGCCAGGCGGACTTGGTCACGCCTGGCCGTCAGCGGACCTGGGCGACCCACCGTAGCGCGCCGTGGAGATCATCGCGCGGCTCGGTCAGCTTGCGCGCCCCATACGACCCCAGTCCGGCCCGACCTTGGCCCATTCCTTTTCCCAACGGTCATGCCGGCGACGCAGCAGCAGCCGGTTCAGCAGTCGTCGGGCGCCCTCTATCAGCCCGGCCGTACCGATCCCGGCCACCACACCGGACAGGGCGACGTGGGAGGAGGCCGTACGACGGTCCAGGGGAGGCATGGCGACCTCACCGCGCCGATCGACCCACAGGGAGAACTTGGTGCCGGGGCGCATCCGGCGGTCCACCTCGACCACCCCGCTGTGCTGACCTCCGCCGGGGCCGGTCCACTGTGCCAACACCCGGCGGTGGGCGTCGCGACGGGAACTGGTCTCCGGGTCGGTGTCGACCGGAGGGTGGCGCACCGGACGGTCGACGGTGGCCCACACCCGCTCACGCTGCCGGTGCTGCTCGCGGATGGTGGCGTCCAGGGAGTGGCGGGCGGTGGTGGCGGCGGCCCAGCCCGCCAGCGGGCTGGCCAGGACGATGAGCAGCACGGCGGTCATGGTGACCGCGGCCTCCAGCCGGTGACCGCGGCGGTAGAGCGGATTGCCGCGCCAGCGCCAGAGCCCCGTGATCGTTCGCATTCCTCCGCTCACCCCCTTTCACCGACAGGCCGGAGCGGTGCGGCCCGTGGACGAGGCCCCGTCCGGTGTCAGGGCGCGCGTGACAGTGGCCGCGCCGTGATCGTCCTCGCCGCCCCGACTCTAATGGCAGTGACTCCCACTTGGCTTCCCCAGCACGAAGGGAGGCAAGGGCTTTGCCGGTATTTGGTATCGGTCGGTGTCCTGTTCGTGACCGATGGCGATCGCACCGGACCGGGTCGGGATCGTGCGCCCGCCTGGTGCACCCCCGCACCTCCCGTGTGCCCGAGGGGCGGTTGACGGCGGGTCAGGCCGTACCGCGCGCCACCGCCTCAGGAGGGGGAGCGCTCCAGTACCTCGAACGGGTCGCCGACCGTCAGCTCGCCCACCCGCTCCGGGATCAGGTTCTGACCGAACACCAGTTGGTCACCGAAGCGGCGGTGCCGGGCCAGCGAGAACAGCGGCTCCCTGCCCCGGTGCGCGGACGACTGGTCCACGGTGGTGATCACACAGCGACCGCAGGGTTTCACCACCCTGAACACGGTCTGACCGACCCTGATCCGGGTCCAGTGGTCCTCGTCCCAGGCCTCGGTGCCCTCGATCACGATGTTGGGGCGGAACCGGTCCATCTGCAGCGGACCGTCCTGGGCGTGCGGGCCGTCCGCGATCAGGGAGTTGAGCGCGTCCAGGGAGGCGCTCGTGGTGAGCAGCAGGGGGAACCCGTCGGCGAAGGACACCGTCTCCCCGGGGCGGGCGTAGGGGGAGTGCATCACCCGGCGGTGGGCCGGCTCGTCCATGAACACCAGCTGCGCCTCGGTGTCGAGGAACCGGCTCAACCAGGAACCGGACTCCTCACTCGCCGGCACCGCGTCGACCTTGGAGTCCCAGACCCGCACCACGGTGTCCGCGTCCTGGCGCGGCACCTCGACGTCCAGCGGCTCCATGTCCGGTGCCGTCAGCCTCAGCCCCCCGTCGGCGTACGGCTGCACGGTCACCAGTGCCATCCGGGGCAGCTTGCGCTGTGTCAGCTGCTTGCCGTCCCGGTCAGCGACCAGCCAGCGGCGATCCCCCTCCAACCCCCAGGGGCGCAGCGTCCGCGCGTGAAGGCTGAGACCCGCCAGCGACTTCACCGGGTAGACACGAACGGCGGCGAGACGAGGCGTGGTCATATGCCCCATCCTGCCACCTCCTCACTCCCGTCCGCCGAGCCCGTCAGGGCAGGCGGAAGCGACTTCCCCCGGTGTCGCTTCGTGGACGGTCCACCCGGTTCGGGGGCCACGCGTTCCCCGCTCAACGGCGGTTCGCGGCGCGCGAGGTCCCCTACGGTCGAGGACTCAGTAGCCCCGGTTCTGGTAGGGGCGGCCGTAGGGCTCCTGGTAGCCGCCCTGCTGCCCCTGGTACGGGTACGCGTTCTGCACCGGACGCGGCGCGGCCGGACGCGGTGCCGCGGGATGGGGGGCGGGGGGCCTGGGGGCCGCCGCCGGCCGCATCATCCGCTGCTGCTCCTGGTATCCGCGCGGGTACTGCTGCGCGGCCAGGTGCTGCGGCGCCTGCTGGAGCGGGGCCGGCTGCGGGGTGGAGGCGTAGCCGTACGAGGGGGTGTGCTGCTGCGGCACCGTGGGCGCCGCGGGCAGCGCCGGGAGGGCCGGCAGGGAACCCGTCGTCTCGTAGGGGGAGGGCACCCGGATCGGGGCGATCTGCGGGGTGCCTCGCTCGGCTACGAGCATGTCGTAGATGGGGGTGTCAGCGGCTGACGACGCTGAGTAGTAGCCGCTTCGGGGGGAGGAGGTCATGCTTCATAAGTTAAGGGCAGAAACGGCCCTTGGGGAGCCTGGAAAGTAGACCATTTTGGCAGCCCGCCACAAACGCCGATCGCCAATGCCGTGGAAGCGGACAAATGCGGTCGAGTGTCCTCGTCGAGATCGTGTGAAGACCATCTTCGTGCTCACGCTCGGAAGTCTCTGACATAGGTTGTTCGGCAAGCGGAAGGTAAAGCCCTCCCGATCCGAGAAGCGGGCCCACGCGTCGGCCCGGGCGACGCCCACAAGGGGGACACGGTCATGACCATGCTCAAGGGAACCAACGTGCCGGTTCCGGCGCCGACGGTACGCGTCGAGTTGGGCTGGAGCGCGGGACAGGGCGTTCCCGACGTCGACGCCTCGGCGCTCCTCCTGGACGCCGGCGGCAAGGTCCGTTCCGACAGTGACTTCGTCTTCTACAACCAGCCCCAGCACGCCTCCGGTTCGGTACGCCACCTCGGCAAGACGCCCCAGGGCGCCGGCACCGTGGACGCTCTTGAGGTGAACCTGTCCCAGGTGGAACCGGGCGTCGAGAAGATCGTGCTGGCCGCCTCCGCCGACGGCGGCAGCTTCGGCCAGGTGCCCGGGCTCCACATCCGGGTGCTGGACGCCTCCGGCGGCGCCGAGATCGCCCGCTTCGACAGCACCGACGCCAGCGTGGAGACCGCCTACGTACTCGGCGAGCTGTACCGCCGGCAGGGTGCCTGGAAGTTCCGGGCGGTGGGCCAGGGCTACAGCACCGGACTCGGCGGACTGGCCACCGACTTCGGCATCTCGGTCGACGAGCCCACCCCCGCTCCGACCGCCCCGCCCCAGCCCGCACCCCAGCCGGCTCCGGCTCCCGCCCAGGCCGCGCCCGCGCCGCAGCAGCCCCCGGCCCCGCCGCAGCCGGCTCCCGCCCAGGCCGCCGCCCCGGTACGGCTGACCAAGGTCACGCTCACCAAGGAAGCCCCCTCGGTGTCGCTGACCAAGCAGGGCGGCACCTCCGGCGTGATGAAGGTCAACCTCAACTGGCAGGTCAACAAGCAGTTCAAGGGCTGGGGTCAGAAGCTCGGCCGGGCCATGGCCATGCACTCCGACCTCGACCTGGACCTGTGCGCCCTGTTCGAGTTGAGCGACGGCCAGAAGGGTGTGGTGCAGGCCCTGGGCAACGCCTTCGGGGCGCTCCACCAGCCGCCGTTCATCCACCTGGACGGCGACGACCGCACCGGCGCGGTGGAGAGCGGCGAGAACCTCACCATTAACCTCGACCACCAGCAGTACCTGCGGCGGGTGCTGATCTTCGTCACCATCTACGAGGGCGCCCGCAGCTTCGCCAACCTCAACGCCACGGTCACCCTCCAGCCCCAGCACGGCGCGCCCATCGACTTCTCACTCGACGAGTGCACGGTGCCCTCGCCGGTCTGCGCGCTGGCCCTGATCACCAACAACGGCGGGGAACTGGTGGTGCAGCGCGAGTCCCGCTACCTGGTGCCCGAACGCGGCGTCAGCCCGCAGCGCACCGTGGACTACGCCTACGGCTGGGGCATGAACTGGACCCCCGGCCGCAAGTAGGGCGCGTCTTTGGGACCGCCGAGAGGCTCGGGTGTCCTGGTGCCGTACCTCGCCGCGTCGTCGTCTCCTTGCCGCCGTGGCGGTCGGGTCGCCGGCGCGGCGCACCGGATCGCTCCTGCGCGCGCCCGGTTCCACGGCACACCACACCGGACGCGGGCGCTCACCCCTCACGGTCCCCATGACGCACCCTGGCCACCTCCACCCCGACCGTGCCCGAAGGCAGGGAGCCCCGGGCACGGTCACCGGGTCGTGGGTGCCGTCACGGCTCCGCGTACCCTGGGCCCATGAAGATCGCGCTCGTGGACTCCGGTGTGGGACTGCTGGCCGCCGCCGCCGCGGTGCGCGCGGCCCGCCCCGACGCCGACCTGGTGCTCTCCAACGACCCGGACGGTATGCCCTGGGGGCCACGAGGCAGCCAGGACATCGCCGAACGCGCCCTGACCTGCGCGCGAGCCGCCGCACAGCACCAGCCGCAGGCGCTGATCATCGCCTGCAACACCGCCTCCGTCCACGGGCTGCCCACCGTGCGCGCCCAACTGGAGCCCGGAATCCCGGTGATCGGCACCGTGCCGGCGGTGAAGCCGGCCGCCGCCGGGGGAGGCACCGTCGCCATCTGGGCGACCCCGGCCACCACCGGCAGCCCCTACCAGCGGCGGCTGATCGAGGAGTTCGGCAACGGGGCGAAGATCACCGAGGTCCCCTGCCACGGACTGGCGGACGCCGTCGAGCGGGGCGACGAAGAGGCCATCGACCAGGCCATCGCCGCAGCCGCCGCCCTGACCCCGGCCGGGGTGCGTGCGGTCGTACTCGGCTGCACCCACTACGAGTTGGTACGGGCCCGCATCGAGCACGCCGTCCGCACGCCCGGCCACCCCCCGGTGGCGCTGCACGGTTCCGCCCGGGCGGTCACCGCGCAGGCCCTGCGACGGATCGCCCCCGAGGCGGCCGAACGCCGTGGCCAGGGAGAGTTGACCGTGCTGCACGGCGGTCGGCCGGGGCGGCTGCCGGAACTGGTCGGCCGGTACGCCGAGGGGCGGGCCCTGCTGTCCCCCGACTCGCTCATCAGCTGAAACCACGTCACCACCTGGGGGCTCTCGTTCATGGCCACTCCCGAGTTCATCCGCCGTATCCGTGCCACGGCGGGCCGCCAACTGCTGTTCCTGCCGGGGGTGAGCGGGGTCGTCCTGGACGACCAGGACCGGGTGCTGCTGGACCGCAGGGCGGACAACGGCCAGTGGTCGATCATCGGAGGCATCCCGGAGCCGGGGGAGCAGCCGGCCGAGGCCCTGGTGCGGGAGGTCTACGAGGAGACGGCGGTGGAGGCGGTGGCCGAACGGGTTCTGGCCACCGACTGCCTGCGGCCGGTGACCTACCCCAACGGCGACCAGTGCCAGTTCATGGACATCTGCTTCCAGCTCCGCGCCGTCGGGGGCCGGGCCCGGGTGAACGACGACGAGTCGCTGGAGGTCGGCTGGTTCACGCCGGACGACCTGCCGCCGCTCCAGGAGTGGGCCCGGGAACGTATCCGACTCGCCCTCACCCCGGGGCCCACCCGCTTCGTGGGGATGCCGGACGCCACCCGGCCCTGACCGGCCGTCCAGAGGGCCGAACCGGCCGGTGAGACGGGCCGGTTGAGGGGTGGCGGTCAGAGGCGGGTGGCCACCCGGACCAGGTCGGCCACCGTGCGCAGCCGACTCTGCGGGGGCCAGGCGATCACCGTGGTCACCGGTGGGGCGTCCGCAACCGGGACCAGGGCCAGGTCCTGACGCCGCTCCCCGGCGGCGGACTCGGGCACCACCACCGTGGTACGGCCCAGCGCCACCAGTTGGAAGAGTTGGGTGAGGTTGTGCACCTCGGCCCCCGGTCCGTCCGGGTAGCCGCCGTCGGGGCGGGGCCAGCGCGCCATGGGCAGTTCGGGCAGCCCGTTGACCTCGGCCGTGCGAAGTGACGACCGGGTGGCCAGGGGATGGGACACCGGCAGGACCGCCACCTGCCCCTCGGTACGCAGGATCTCCGTGTCCAGTCCGGTCGGGTCGTCGAAGGGCAGGTGCAGCAGGGCCACGTCGGCCCGCCCGGTCCGCAGCAGTTCGCGCTGTTGGTGCGCCTCACAGAGCAGCAGGTCGACGGTGGCCGCCTCGGGTTCCGCGCGGTAGGCGTCGAGGAGCTTGGCCAGCAGTTCCCCGGCCGTACCCGCCTTGACGGCCAGGACCAGACGGGGGCCGCCCCGGGCGGCCTCCTGGGTGCGCCGTTCGGCGGCGGCCACGGCGTTGAGGATCACGCGGGCCTCGGCCAGCAGTACGGCTCCCGCCTCGGTGAGGGCGACCTTCCGGCTGGTGCGTTCCACCAGGGTGACGCCCAGCCGGCGTTCGAGTCCGGCGATGGCGCGGGACAGGGGCGGCTGGGCGATCTCCAGTCGCTGGGCTGCTTTGCCGAAGTGCAGTTCCTCGGCGAGGGCGACGAAGTACCGCAACTCCCGTGTCTCCATCCGCCCACCGTAGCCCCGCTCCTCGGGGAACCCATGCCACCGGGGTATCGCTGCGTTACCGAGACGGTGTTGGTGGTGGGCGACGGCAGGACCATGCTCGCTGTCATGAGTGAGAAGGGCATCGCACTGGTCACCGGTGCGAACAAGGGAATCGGGTACGAGGTCGCAGCCGGGCTGGGCGCCCTGGGATGGAGCGTCGGGGTCGGCGCCCGGGACGAACGGCGGGGTACGGAGGCCGTGGCGAAGCTGCGGTCCGGGGGCGCGGACGCCTTCCTCGTCCCGTTGGACGTGACGGACGACGCCGCCGTGGAGGGTGCGGTGCGGCTGGTCCGGGAGCGGGCGGGGCGCCTGGACGTACTGGTCAACAACGCCGGAACCGCCGGCGGTTGGCCGGAGGACCCCTCCACCCTCGACCTGGGAACGGTGCGCCGGCTGGTGGAGACCAACGTGATCGGGGTCATCCGGGTCACCAACGCGATGCTCCCCCTGCTGCGCCGCTCGGACCACCCCCGGATCGTCAACCAGTCCAGCCATGTGGCCTCCCTGACCCTCCAGACCACGCCGGGGGTGGACCTGGGAGGCGTCAGCGGGGCCTACGCGCCGACCAAGACCCACCTCAACGCCGTGACCATCCAGTACGCCAAGGAACTCCAGGGCACCGGCGTCCTGGTCAACGGCGCCTGCCCCGGCTACGTGGCCACCGACCTCAACGGCTTCAGCGGCACCCAGACCCCTCAGGAGGGCGCCCGGATCGCCGTCCGGCTGGCCACCCTGCCCGACGACGGCCCCACGGGGCGGCTGTTCGACGAGGAGGGCGAAGTGCCCTGGTGACCCGGCCGGGTCACTCCTGATCAGCCCGCCCCTCCCGAGGGGCGGGCTGGACGTTTTCAGGGGAGAGGTCGGGCGTCGTTGGCGAAGGTGAGTGGCCGGTCAGGTGGAGGTCATCGTGCGGGAATCCCCTGTCCTCGCCCGTCCGTTCGCCGGCGAGGAGGTGTCCGTCACCGGGTGGGGCACCGGAGCGTACGGACCCACGATCCGACGTCGACTCCTCCCGGCCCCGGCCCAACCTCGGGGGTACGGCTCCAGGCTCGGCAACCCGGAACGAGGGGCCGTCACTGGTCGCCGGTCAGGGGCGTGTGGTGGTGACAGCAGGCTGAGGGGGTCTCAGGAGCCCTTGTGGGCGCGGGAGTTGGGGGAGTGGGGGACGGGTTCCCGTTCCCAGTTGGCCTCGATCACGGTAAGGGCCTTGCGCATCATGGCGCGGGTGACGGCGGATGCCAGGTCACGGTCCCGTTCGCCGTAGGCCTCCCGGAGCCTCGCGTAGTCGACGCTGGAGGTCCTCATGCGGTTGGGCAGGGACAGCCCGTACCGTCGCAGTCGGTAGATGCGCAGGCCGAGGGACTCGATGATGCTGCCCACGCGCTGGTTGGGGCAGATGTCGGCCTCGATGTGGCGGTAGTCGACCGTCAGGTAGAAGTAGCCCAGGGTGTCGCCCTGCTCGACGGCCTCGCGCATGGCGGCGAGCGGCTCGTCCAGGCGCGCGATCTGTTCGTCGGTGGCGCCCGCCACGATCTCCTGGCTCATCAGGGAGTAGAGGGTCGAACGGATCTGGTAGAGGTCGCGGATCTCCTCCAGGGTGAGCGTGGCGACCCGCGCCCGCTTCCGGGGCGGGACCTCCACCAGTCCCTCGCGCTGGAGCACGGCCAGTGCCTGGTGTACGGGGGTGCGGCTGGTGCCGAAGCGGCGGCCGAGGTTGACCGAGGTGAGGTCGTACCCGGCGTCGAGTCGCCCCTCGATGATCTCGGTGGCCAGCTCGGTGACGATCTCACCGACCAGAACGCCCTGCCCCTCCAGCGACTTGGCGCGGGACAGCACCCGGGAGACCAGCGAGGAGGCGGTCCCGGGACGTTCCTCCCGGTCGTCGGTCGACGTCTCCTCGGACTCTCGCTGATCTTCGGTCTCCGCCACGGCCACAGCATAGTTCGGCCCGAACGGCACCGGTCTCCCGGTGCCAGGCCTCCGGGACGTGGGCTCTCCGGGGTCGGCGCGCCCTGACGGGGAATCCAAAAGTGGCGCCACTTTTCTCTTGTGTGGCATCTGTTGCGGGTCTAGCGTGCGCCCCATGCTTCAAACTGGCGACACTTTGGAGGTTGGGGTGCCGAGTGTGACACCGGCCGAGGCGGATGCCCGAGTACGGGAACACCTGCCGGAGATCCAGTGGATCAAGGACCGGGAACTGGCCGAGGCCGTCCTGCGGATCTGGTCCCGGGCCTGGCGCACCAGCGTCTGGGCCGACCTGCGCACCGTCCCCAAGAGCCCCGATCTGCCCGAACGGCGGACGCTGATCACCCACACCCGGGCGGTGACCCAGATCGCCGAGCGGATGGTCGACGTCGAGACCGCGCTCCACGGGGTCTCCATCGACCTCGACCGCACCCTGGCCATCGCCCTGCTGCACGACGTGTGCAAGCTGCACGAGTTCGCGCCGGACCCAAGTGGCGACAGTCCGTCCGGCGCCCGGTTCTCCCGCACCGGACGCCTCTACCAGCACGGATACCTCGGCGCCCAGTGGATGGCCGAGGAGGGACTCGACGAGGAGCTGATCCACGGGGTCCTCGCCCACACCCCCCTGTCCAGCGTGGTGCCGCAGACCCAGGAGGCGGTGGTCGTGCACTACGCCGACTTCGTCGACTCCGACGTCCAACTCCTGGACGCGGGGCTGCGGTTGTTCTGCAAGAGGCGGCAGCCATGAGCCGGCCCGTGTCCACCGCTCCGTGGTCAGAGGTGACCCGGTTCGTCTCCGAGGTACTCGTCCAGGCGCGGATGCGCCGCGAGGACGCCGACATCCTGGCCCGCTCCCTGGTGGAGACCGAGGCCAGCGGGGTGACCACCCACGGCCTCAGCCGACTCGCCCCCTACGTCGAGCAGCTGCGGTCCGGGCAGGTCAACCCCCGCCCCGAGGAACGGGTACTCAGCGAGACCGGCGGCGCCCTGCTGGTCGACGCCGACGGTGGCTTCGGCGCCCCGGTCGGTGTCCGCGCCCTGGAGGCCGCCATGGGCAAGGCCCGCCACCAGGGCATCGCCCTGGCCGCGGTCACCCGCGTCGCCCACTTCGGGGCCGCCGGCTTCTACACCCGCCTCGCGGCCGACCAGGGCTTCCTCGCCCTCGCCCTCAGCAGCAGCTCACCCTCCGTAGTACCCCACGGGGGCGCCGGCCCCCGTATCGGCAACAGCCCGCTGTCCTTCGCGGCGCCGGGGGAGCGGGGGCCGGAACTGGTGCTGGACATCGCCCAATCGATGGCCTCCCGGGGCCGGATCAAGGTGGCCCGCGACCGGGGGGAGACCCTGCCCGAGGGCTGGGCGGTGGACGCCGAGGGGCGGCCCACCCGCGATCCGGGCGCCGCCCTGGCCGGCGGGGTGCTGCCCAGTGGCGGACACAAGGGGTCGGGGCTGTCCCTGGTGGTCGAGATGCTCGCCTCCGGGCTGGGCGGGGCGAACCTCTCCCAGCACGTGGCGCTGTCCGGGTTCACGGCAGCCGAGGGAGCGGCCGAACGTACCGGCGTGGACGTCACCGTCGGCAACCTCTACCTGGTCATCGACGCCGAGGTCTTCGGCGACGGCACCGGAGTACGCCAGCGGGCCGGGCGGATCGCCGCCCACGTACGGGCCAGTGAGCCGGCGCCCGGCGTGGAGCGGGTCCACGCCCCCGGGGACATCGAGGCCGAGCACCGGCGGCGGGCCGAACGGGCCGGCCTGGAGCTGTCCTGTCGCACCCGGGAGGAGCTGCGCGAGCTGGCTCGACGGATGCGACTTTCCACACCTTTGCCCGCGTTCCTGGTACCCACGGAGGAGAGTGGCGACGATGGCGGCAACTGAGCGACGGCAGGACAGGGCCGAGCGGCGACGGACCATCGTCGCCGCCTCGGCCGGCAACTTCGCGGAGTGGTACGACTGGGGCGTCTACGGGGTGGTCGCCACCGTCATCGCCGACCAGTTCTTCCCCAAGGGGAACGAGACCCTGGCCCTGATGAGCGCCTACGCCGTCTTCGCCATCTCCTACCTCACCCGCCCGCTGGGCGGCGCGGTCTTCGGCCACATCGGGGACAGGCTGGGGAGGCGTCGGGCGCTGTCGGTGACCATCGTGATCACCTGCACCGCCACCGCGCTGATCGGCTGCATCCCCACGTACTCCACCATCGGCTACGCGGCTCCCCTGCTCCTGCTGCTGATGCGGCTGATCCAGTCCTTCGGCACCGGTGGCGAGTACTCCAGCGCCATCTCCTTCGTCTACGAGCACGGGGAGAAGGGCAAGAAGGCCACCGCCGTCGGGGTCATGACCTCGATGACCTTCGTCGGCTTCCTGGTCGGCTCCCTGCTGGCCACGCTGCTGTCCGCGACCCTGACCGACGGCGCCTACGAGGCCTGGGGCTGGCGGGCACTGTTCTGGCTCTCGCTGCCGATGGGGGTGGTGGGACTCTACCTGCGCCACCGCACCGAGGAGGGCGCGGAGTTCCAACAGCTCCAGCGCGAGCGGGAGGCGAAGGCCGAGCGGCCCCGCTCGCCGGTGTGGGAGGCGATCCGCACCCAGTGGCAGCGGCTGCTGCTGTTCATCGCCTTCCTGGGCACCTGGGCGATCATCTCCGCCACCATGACCTCCTACCTCGCCACCTTCCTCAAGAAGAACGAGGCCCTCACCAGCACCCAGGCCTACCTGGCCAACACCGTCTGCTCGGTGATGGTGGTGGTCTTCGTCCTGGCCTTCAGCCCGATCGCCGACCGCATCGGACTGCGGAACGCCACCATCATCGGCTGCCTGGTGGTCGCCGTCGGGGTGGTGCCCGGGTTCCTGCTCAGCGGCAGCGGACTGGCCCTGGCCTTCGTGGGGGCCTCCGTGCTGGGCATGTGCAAGGGCGTGATGGCTGTGCCCTCCCTGCTGGCCGTCAGCCAGCTGTTCCCGCCCGAGGTACGGGTGACCGCCGGCGGGCTGTCGTACAACATCGCCCAGGCCGGACTGGGCGGCACCGCCCCACTGGTCGCGGTCTGGCTGAACAGCACCACCGGGACCTCGCTGTTCTTCTCCTCCTACCTGGTGTTCGCAGCCCTGGTGACCCTGGCGGTCATCCTGGTGTTCGGACGGCGGTGGGTGGCCGACTCCTCCGCCCACTCCGGGGACGCCGGACTCGCCCCGGCCGGGCCCACCGGCTCGCGGCCCGAGGTCGCCCCACTGGGCAGGGGCGAGGTGGCCGGTGGCTGAGCCGGCGACCCCGGCGCCCCCGAGCGCGCCGGCACACCCAGCGGAACGGGAACCCGGACAGGAGACGGAGCGCATGACCCACCACATCGGCCTCATCCACGGTGACGGCATCGGCCCCGAACTGGTGGACGCCGCGCGAAGGGTCCTCGACGTCGCGGTCGAGGGCGAGGCCGACCTGGAGTACCACGAGGAACAGGGCGGTGCCGGCACCTACGCCGCCACCGGCGAACCGCTCGGCGAGGGCGCCCTGGAACGCGTCCGTACCCGGTACGCGGCCACCCTCAAGGGTCCGGTCGGCCTGCCGGGGGTACGCCGCCCCGACGGCACCGAGGCCGGCCTCCTCGGCGGGGTGCTGCGCGGAGGGCTGGACGCCTACGCCAACATCCGTCCGATCAGCGCCATCCCCGGGGTGCGCACCCCCCTGCGCCCCGAGTCCGGGCCGATCGACTACGTGATCGTCCGGGAGAACACCGAGGGCCTCTACCTCTCCCGTGGACTGGGGGTGGGCAACGACCGGGCGTACTCCGACCAGTTGCTGATGACCCGACACGGGGTGGAACGGGTGGTCCGCGCGGCCTTCGACCTGGCCCGGCGTCGCCCGGGCGCCCCGGAGGACGGGGTGAGCCGGGTGACCTGTGTGGACAAGAGCAACGTGATCCGCAGCTACGCCTTCTTCCGGCAGGTCTTCACCGAGGTCGCCCGGGAGTACCCGGACATCGAGGCGGACCACCGTTACGCGGACGCGGCCGGCCACGACCTGGTGATGACCCCCGGCCACTTCGACGTGCTGGTGATGGAGAACTTCCTCGGCGACATCCTCAGCGACGTCGGGGCGGCCACCGTCGGCGGACTGGGCATGTGCCCCTCGGGGAACGTCGGCGACCACGGCGCCTACTTCGAGCCCATCCACGGCTCCGCGCCCACCCTGGCCGGGCGGGACCGGGCGAACCCCACCTCCCAGATCCTGTCGGCCGCGATGCTGCTGGACCACCTGGGGCTGACCGACCCCGCCCGAAGGGTCCGGGAGGCGGTACGGTCCGCCTTCGCCTCGGGCGCGGTCAGCCTGGACTCCCGGGGCATCCCGGACGTGGGCACCCGGGGGGTGGCCGAGGCGGTGTGCGCCCGGTTGTGAACCGGCTCAGGTCTTGCGGTAGTCGTAGGCCTCGGTCGCCGACCGCTCCACCGTGTCCAGGTCGGCGCCGGCCGAGGCGGCCACCACCGCCGCGATGGCGCCCTCCACCAGGGGCGCGTCCACCAGCCGGGTGTCCTCCGGCAGCTCGTCCCCCTCCGCCAGCAGTGCCCGCACGGTCAGTACGGCACTGCCCAGGTCCACCAGCACGGCGACCCCGGCTCCCTGGTCCGCCTCCCGCGCGGAGGCGGTGATCCGCTCCGCGTCGGTGCCCAGCCCACCGTCCGGGCCTCCACCGGCGGCCACCACCGCGGTGGGGTCCCCACCGGTCATCCCTCGCGCCAACTCGGCCAGCGCCTCGGCGAGTTGGGCGCTGTGCGAGACCAGCACCACCCCCACCCGGGCACGTTCACTCATCGCCGGCCACCTCCACCAGCGCGTTCACCAACAGGGCCGCCGAGGTCGCGCCCGGGTCCTGGTGACCGACGCTGCGCTCGCCCAGGTAGCTCGCCCGGCCCTTGCGGGCCCGCAGCTCCACCGTGGCGACCGCTCCCCGGTCCGCCGCGGCGCCGGCCTCGGCCAGCGATCCGGGCAGGGCCTCCACCGCTGGCAGCAGGGCGTCCAACATGGTCTTGTCACCGGCCACGGCACCGCCCAGCTGGGACACCGCGTCCACACCCACCCGCAGGGCCTCGGCCAACTCGGCGAGCGACACCTCCGGGGCGTCGCCGAGGGCCTTGCCGGTGCGGCGCAGCAGGGTGCCGTACAGCGGGCCGGAGGCCCCGCCGACGGAGGAGACCAACTGTCGGCCCACCAGCATCAGCAGCGCTCCGGGGGTGGCGGGCCGCTGTTCGGCGACCGCGTCCCGGGCGGCGCGGAAGCCCCGCTTCAGGTTGCTGCCGTGGTCCGCGTCGCCGATCGGTGAGTCCAACTCGGTGAGGTGGTCGGCCTGTTCGACCACGACCTCGGTGGCCCGTTCCAGCCAGCGCTGGAAGTAGGCGGTGTCCAGGGCGGGGGTGGGGGCGGAGGTGTCCGCGCCTTCGGTCATCAAGGCTCCCAGCTCGGGTCGGGGGTGGTGGGCGGGGGTCAGAGGCCCCAGCGCAGCCCGGGGGTGCGGACGGGTTCGTCCCACAGGCGCAGCAGTTCCTCGTCCGTCTGGCAGAGGGTGACCGAGGCGCCGGCCATGTCCAGGGAGGTGACGTAGTTGCCGACCAGGGCGCGGGCGACGGACACCCCTCGTTCGGTCAGCACCCGCTGGACCTCGGCGTGGAAGCCGTACAGCTCCAGCAGGGGGGTGGCCCCCATGCCGTTGACCAGGAGGAGCACCGGGTTCTTGGGGTTGAGGTCCTCCAGTACGGCGTCCAGCGCGACGTCGGCGATCTCGCCGGCGGTCATCATCGCGCGCCGTTCCCGCCCTGGTTCGCCGTGGATGCCGACCCCCAACTCCAGTTCCCCTTCGGGGAGTTCGAAGGTGGGGCCGCCCTTGGCGGGGGTGCTGCACGGGCTGAGCGCCACACCGAAGCTGCGGGAGGAGGCGTTGACCTGCCGGGCGAGGGCCTCCACCCGGTCCAGGGGCGCGCCGGCCTGGGCGGCGGCGCCGGCGATCTTCTCCACGAACAGGGTGGCGCCGGTGCCCCGGCGTCCGGCGGTGAAGGTGCTGTCGGTGACCGCGACGTCGTCGTCGACCAGCACCTTGGCGACCCGTACGCCCTCTTCCTCGGCGAGTTCGGCGGCCATGTCGAAGTTGAGCACGTCGCCGGTGTAGTTCTTCACGATGAACAGCACGCCCTCGCCGCTGTCCACTCCGGTGGCCGCGCGGACCATCTGGTCGGGCACCGGGGAGGTGAAGACCTCGCCGGGGCAGGCCGCGTCCAGCATTCCGGGGCCGACGAACCCGCCGTGCAGCGGCTCGTGCCCGGAGCCGCCCCCGGAGACCAGGGCGACCTTGCCGGCGACGGGGGCGTCCCTGCGCAGCACCACCCGGTTCTCCACGTCCACGGTCAGTTCCGGGTGCGCGGCGGCCATGCCCCGGAGGGCGTCGGCGACCACGGTCTCAGGAACGTTGATCAGCATCTTCATCGCGGCCTCCGGGAGGGCTGGGTGGCTTGTCGTCCTTGACGTGCGTTCCCGGCTCTGAAGGTAGCCCAGAAGACGCCGATGTGGACGATGTCGATCTGGACGGAACCTTGAGCGTGAAAATCGTGTTCAGTAGTGTGGGGGGTGCCCACAGCTCCATGATCCCGACCCCGAGGGCACCTGCCAACTCCTCTCACCCATCGAGGAGTTGTCGTGACCATCGGTGAGGGGAGCGGTGGGACCCCAGACGCGGGTCCGCCCGGACTGTGCCCCGGGCGGGCCCGCTCCTCACGGGCTGGGCGTACTGCTGGCCTCCGGGTGCGGCCGGTCAGTAGCCCAGCTCCCGCAGCAGTTGGTCCTTGGTCATCTGGGAGCGGCCGTGCAGGTTCCGGCGCCGGGCCTCGGCGTAGAGCTGGTCCTTGGTGGGCCCCCGCGCACCGGTGTGGGATCGCAGCCCGCCCCGGCGGGAGGAGGAGATGTCCTCCACCGACGTACGGCTGGCTTGCTCCGCCTCCCCGGTGCGGGCCCGTTCCTTGTTCACCGTGCGCGCGGCGATCTCCTCGGCGCGACGTTCGCCGCCCCCACGTTCACGGACGCTCTCCTTGATGTGCTCGTACTGTCGTTCACGCTTTCGGTTGGATCCGGCGGGCATGGTCCTCCCTCCCCGGCGCCGGGACGCCGTACGGGGGTTCCGGTGACGCCGCCCGGGTACCCCGGTACGGGGACGGCACACACCCCCGTCGAGGGGCGCCCGGGAGATCGCCGCTGGTGGGGCGGGACGGGGTGGACGCGGTTCTCCTCGCGAGGAGGGTGGGCGTACCGCCCGGCACCAAGGCGGGGCATACTGGGCGAACGGCGGGAGTGAGACGCACGGACGGGGGCGGCAGTAGACGATGGTCAACTCCACGCTGATCTCCGGCCGCTACCGGCTGCAGGAGATGATCGGCCGGGGTGGCATGGGGGAGGTGTGGCTCGCCAGGGACGAGTCCCTCGACCGCAGGGTGGCGGTCAAGTGCCTCAAGCCCAAGGGGGACTACGCCCAGGACGTCACCTTCAGCCAGGCCCTGCGGGAACGCTTCCGACGCGAGGCCCGGGTGGCCGCCTCCCTCCAGCACCAGGGCATCACCGTGGTCCACGACTTCGGGGAGCACGAGGGCATCCTCTACCTGGTGATGGAGCTGCTGGACGGCCGTAACCTCAGCCAGCTGGTGGAGGAGCGGACCCCCCAGGCGCTGCCGGTGCCCGAGATCGTCAGCATCGGCCGACAGGTCGCCCAGGCCCTCGCCTACACCCACGACCAGGGCGTGGTGCACCGGGACCTGAAGCCGGCCAACGTGGTGCTGCTCAAGGACGGCACCGCCAAGATCTGCGACTTCGGCATCGCCCGCATCGGCCACGAGATCGGGTTCACCGACAAGCTCTCCGGCCCCGGCTTCGCCATGGGCACCCCGCACTACATGTCGCCCGAGCAGATCTCCCAGGAGGAGGTCGACCACCGCAGCGACCTGTACTCGCTGGGCTGTGTGCTCTACGAACTGTGCACCGGGGCACCGCCGTTCGACCTGGAGGACGCCTGGTCGATCCTGGTGGGGCACCGCGACACCCCGCCCAAGCCCCCGCGCGCCCACCGCCCCGACCTGCCCGAGCCCCTGGACCGGCTGATCCTCGACCTGCTGGGCAAGGAACCGGCCGACCGCCCCCACCACGCGTCAGCCCTGGTCGAACGGCTGGGCGGGGTGCGGGAGTCGGTGCCCCTCCCCGGGCCGCGCGCCCCCCGGGGCAGCGAGCCGATGCCCCGGTGGTCCCAGGGCATCTCCGCCGGCCCCCGGGCCGGCACCGTGACCGGGCCCCCGGAGGCCGTGGCCCAGCTGACCGGCCAGTGGACCGGCCCGGTCAACCCGCCCCCGGTGCTGGCACCCGGCCCGCCCGGCGAGCGCGCCACCCCGTCCGCCTCCCCCCAGGAGCGGGCGGTGCTGGACAGCCGGCACAGCGCGGGACTGAGCCTGGGCCGGATGGGCCGCTGGGCGGAGGCACACGAGGTGCACCACACGGTGGCCGAGGAACGCGGTCGGGTGCTGGGCCCGGACCACCCTGACACCCTGGCCAGCGACCACGAACGGGCCTTCGCGCTGGGCCGGATGGGCCGCCACCCCGAGGCGCTGCGGGTCTACACCGAGGTGGCCGCCCGCCGGGAGCGGATCCTGGGGCCGGCGCACCCGGAGACCCTGGCCGCCCGCCAGGAGTCGGCCTACGTCCTGGGGGAGTTGGGCCGCCGCCAGGAGGCGGGCGAGCTGTACGCCTCGGTGCTGGCGATCCGGGAGCAGACCATGGGCCCGGACCACCCCGACACCCTGCGCTGCCGGCACAACCTCACCTTCACCCTGGCCCGGCTCGGCCAGCTGGACGAGGCCCTGCGGATGGGGGTGGAGACGGTCCGCCGCAGGGCCCGGGTGCTGGGCGCCGGGCACACCGACACCCTGGCCACCCAGCACGAGGTCGGCTTCGTCTACGGCCGGCTGGGGCGCTGGAAGGAGGCGCTGCCGGTGTTCGAGGACCTGGCCCGCGCCCGCGCCCGGACCCTGGGCGGCAGCCACCCCGAGACCCTCTCGGCCAGGTACGAGGTCGGCATCTGCCTGGGCCGGCTGGGCCGCTGCGGCGAGGCCCTGGAGCTGTACCGCCACCTCAGCGAGACCTGGGCGGACACCCAGGGGGGCGAGCACCCCGACACCCTGCGCGCCCGCCACGGCATCGGCGTCAACCTGGGCCGGCTGGGCCACTGGGAGCAGGCCCTCGCGGAGAACCGCGCGGTGTGGACGCTGCGTTCGAGGGCGCTGGGCGCCCGGGCCAAGGACACCCTGGTGTCCCTGCGGGAGGTGGCTGTCGCCCTGGGCTGGCTGGACCGTTGGGAGGAGGCCCTGGGGGCCTACCGACAGGTGGCCGTGGGCCGGGAGGAACTGCTGGGGGCCAACCACCCCGAGACGCTCACCAGCCTGAACGACACCGCCCACTGCCTGGAGCGGCTGGGCCGCACCAGGGAGGCGGTGGAGGTCTACCGGCGGGTGGCCGCGCTGCGCCAGCAGCGTTCGGGGTCCTCCGGCTGAACCCGTGCGGGTGTGCGGAACGGGCGGCTCGTGTTACCAAGAGCCATGTCTGTGCAGAGGTCTTCCTATGACGTGGTGATCGTCGGTGGCGGTCACAACGGACTCGTGGCCGCGGCCTACCTGGCCCGGGCCGGTCGACGGGTGCTGTTGATGGAACGGCTGGACCAGGTGGGCGGCGCGGCCGTGTCCACCCCGGTCTTCCCGGGCGTACCGGCACGGCTGTCGAGGTACTCGTACCTGGTGAGCCTGCTGCCGCGCACGGTCGTGGAGGATCTCGGACTCCGGCTGACCCTGCGGAAGCGGAACGTCTCCTCCTACACCCCGGTGGTCCGGGACGGGCGGGCGACCGGACTGCTGGTCGGCGGCACCGGCAGCACCCGCGACTCCTTCGCCCGACTCACCGGCGGCCAGCGGGAGTTCGAGGAGTGGCGGCGCTTCTACGCCATGACCGGCCGGGTCGCCGAACGGGTCTTCCCCACCCTCACCGAACCGTTGCCCACCCGGGCGGAGCTGCGCGAACGGATCGACGACGAGGAGGCCTGGCGGGCCCTGTTCGAAAGGCCGCTGGGGGAGACCATCGAGGAGCGGCTCCAGGACGACCTGGTCCGGGGAGTGGTGCTCACCGACGCCCTGATCGGCACCTTCAGCCACGCCCACGACCCCTCGCTGCGCCAGAACCGCTGCTTCCTCTACCACGTGATCGGCGGCGGCACCGGGGACTGGGACGTACCGGTCGGCGGGATGGGGGCGCTGACCTCCGCACTGGAGGAGGCGGCACGGTCGGCCGGCGCCGAGATCGTCACCGGACACGAGGCGACCGTGATCGACACCGACGGCCGCTCCGCCGAGGTGGGTTACCGCACCCGGGACGAGGAGGGCGCGGTGGGCGCGGGCACCGTCCTGGTGGGCGCCGCGCCCGAGGTGCTGTCCCGGCTGCTGGGTGAGGAGCCGCCGGTCCGGGCGGAGGGCGCCCAGCTGAAGGTCAACATGCTGCTGCGGAGGCTGCCCCGGCTGAAGGACCTGTCGGTCAGCCCCCAGGAGGCGTTCGCCGGCACCTTCCACGTGGCCGAGGGCTACGAGCAGTTGGAGACCGCCTACCGGCAGGCGGCCGAGGGCGGGCTGCCCCAGGCGATGCCCTCGGAGATCTACTGCCACTCCCTGACCGACCCCTCGATCCTGGACGAGCGGCTGGCCGGCGAGGGGTACCACACCCTCACCCTGTTCGGGCTGCACACGCCCGCCTCGCTGTTCGAGCACGGCAACGCGCAGGTGCGCGAGGCCCTGACCCGCTCCGCCCTGGCCCAGCTCGACGCCCACCTCCAGGAGCCGATCAGCGAGGTGCTGGCCGTGGACGGCAGGGGCGAACCCTGTCTGGAGGCCCGCAGCCCGTTGGACCTGGAACAGGAACTGGCGATGCCCGGCGGCAACATCTTCCACGGCGACCTGTCCTTCCCCTACCGGCAGCGGGCGGACGATCCCTGGGGGGTCGCCACCGACCGGCCGAACGTGCTGCTGTGCGGCGCGGGCACGGTCCGGGGCGGCGGGGTCAGCGGCGTCGGCGGGCACAACGCGGCGATGGCGGTGCTGGAGCGCGGCACCCCCTGAGCGGCTGGGGCGCCCGGGAGAGGAGGGGCGGGCGTGCACGTACCATGGCGCCATGTCCTTCCTCCGCCGCCGCAGCGCCGCCGTTCCCGCCGGGCCGGACTTCGATGTCCTGGCCATGGACCCCTCCGACTGGCCGGGGAACCTGGGCGCGGGACTGCTGCCGGCGACGGACGGCAGCTGCCAGGGAGTCTTCCTGCGGTACGACCTGTTCGGCGGCCGGGGCCCGGCGATGATCATCGGCAACCTCCCCGAGGGCTCACCCGCCCGGGAGGTGGAGGAGGGCCAGGTCCCTTTCGAGGTGGCCCAGTTGCTCGCCGCCCTGGAGATGGAGGAGCCGGTGGAGGTCCTCTCCGTCGAGGAGGATCCGGTGATGCACGAGGACAACCTGCTGATCGTCCGCCGGGTCAGGTGCTCGGAGGACCGGGTCTCCTGCGTGCAGTTCGACCGCAGTGACGGGGTGCTGGTCACCATCGCCTGTTGGGACCGTCCGATCAGCAACGACCTGTACGCCCTGCTGAAGCCGCTGCCGGCGGAGCTGTTCCAGCAGTAGCGGCCTCGGTACGACGAAGGGGCGCCCCCGGGTGGGGACGCCCCTCCTGTGACACGTTCCGTGCCGGCTCAGCGCCGGCTCGGTTTCCTCCAGGCGGCTGCCCGGTGTCCGTTCAGCGCACGCTGACGTCGGACGCCTTCACATAGCCGATCCGGTGTCCGACCTGGATCTGGTAGTACTTCTCCTTGCCCTTGACCACCCGGTACTTCTTCCCGTCCGGGTCGAACTCCTGGGCGTAGAAGTAGGTGCCCCGGCTCTTGGGGCCGGCCGCGTAGCGCTGGTCGGCCTTGAGCTTGTACGGCAGGGCCTCCGGCTTCTGGACCGGCACGCCCTCCGGGTACGCCGACTCCTCCGGGTAGGCCACCCCGTACACCGGGACGTCGTCCTTCTTCGGGGCCAGCGTCCGCCCCTTGGTGCGCACCGCGGTCGGCTGCTTGTCGGGGTTGTGGAACCAGGCCTTCTGCCCCAGGTACCAGATCGCCGTCCACTCGCCCTCACGTCCGGCGTAGGCGTAGGTCTGGCCGGTGGAGGCCCGGGCGCCGACGTCGTTGACGCCGGTGGTGGAGTCCTCACCGCCCGGACGGAGTCCGATGTCCTTCACCAGCGGCGCCGAGGAGTCGGGCTTGGCGTGCAGGCGCACCGCTCCCGAACCGTGGGCCGGGCACTTCTTGCCCGAGTCGTCGCACTCGGTGTAGGTGGGCTTGTTCTTGTCGTACTCGGGCTTGATGGTGACCAGTTGGCCCTTCTTGGCCGGCTTGGGCTTGAGCGGCTTGCCCAGCAGCCGGAAGTAGTGGTCCCAGTCCCAGTACGGGCCGGGGTCGGTGTGCATCCCCGGGATGTTGGCCGGGCTGGTGCCGGGCACGTTGTCGTGGCCGATCACGTGCTCCCGGTCCAGCGGCACGTCGTACTTGTCGGCCAGGTGGCGCACCAGGCGGGCGGAGGAGCGGTACATCGCCTCGGTGAACCAGGCGTCCGGGTCCACCAGGAAGCCCTCGTGCTCCAGGCCGATCGAGTGGGTGTTGACGTGCCAGTTGCCGGCGTGCCAGGCCACGTGCTTGAGCGGCACGTGCTGGGCCACGTGGCCGTCGGCCGCCCGCAGGGTGTAGTGCCAGGACACGTACGTCGGGTCCTGGACCATGTTGACGGTGCCCTCGTAGGCGGCCTCGGTGTCGTGGATGACGATGTAGTCGATGCCGGGCTTCTTCGGCCGGTCCGCCCGGTCGTGGTTGCCGTAGGTCTGCTCGCCCTCGTCGTCCTCGAACTCCTCGTAGGGCGCGGGGATCCACTCACAGCCCAGGCTCTTGGGGCACTCCACCTGGTCGGCCCTGCCGGCCGCCCTCTTCAGTCCCAGGCCGTTCAACTGGGCGCCGTCCGCGCGCAGTTGGGGCCGGGCGGCGAGCCGGACCCGCTGGCCCTCGGTGGTGGTGCGCTGTTCGCCGGAGCGGATCACGGAGAACACCTCGCGGGCGTACGCCTCCGCGCCCGCCCGGTCCGAGGAGCCCGAGTAGCGGGCCACGGCGCCGAACCAGTCGGCCGGGTCGGCCGACAGCTTCCGGCCGGCGTCCTTCTGGGCCTTCGCCAACAGGGCCGCCCCGCCACGGATGTTGGCCGAGGGCTCGGTGCGCAGCCGCTGGGCCGACTCCCCGGTCAGCTCGGCGGCGGTGGTCAGGGTACGGAGCCGGGCGGGGGTCTTGCCCCGCTCCGAGGGCACCTCGGGCTCCTTCAGCTCACCCAGCGGCCTGGCCAGGTCGCCCCGGGGGTCCTCGCCGTCGGTGTGCGAGTGGGCCGGGCCCCGGTCCTGGGCCACGGCGTGGGCGGCGTCGGTCAGGTGCATGGGGCCGTAGCCCCCGGTGACGCTGGGCTGGCCGGCGTGGGCGTCCCAGCGGGACTGCAGGTAGGACACCCCCTGCAGCACGCTCAGCGGTACGTCGTACTCGCTGGCCGCCTCGTCGAACGCCCGCTGGAGGGAGTCGGAGGACTTGTCCTCGGAGGCGGCCGAGGTGGAGCTGCCCAGCAGCGGCACGGCCAGCGCGGTGGCGGCGACGACGGCGGCGCCGGCCAGCAGGGCGCGCTGCCTTCTGGGTCTTTCGGTGCGGTCTTGACGGATGGGTTGGTCGGAACCGTTCAAGGCGGTCTCCCTTGAAGTGGTACGAGGCACAAGGGCCGGAACTGCACAAGGGGTATCCGTTGGCCGGGCCGACGTCAATCATTCGGAAGATCCGTGGAGGACCTCGGGGGTGGTGGGGCGGCCCTCAGGCCGTTCCCACCACCCCCGAGAACCCCCGCCCTCCTCAGCGGGCGCCGACGGCGGTGCGCACCGCCCGGCGCACCGTGGCGCAGTCCTCGTGCAGCCGCCGCAGCAGCAGCCGTTGACGCTCACCGGGGGCCATGGCGCTGACCGAGTCGGAGCGGGAGGGCGCGGGTTCGGGGTCCCGCATGGTCCGCCGTACCGCCGTCTCCCAGGTGCGGATCTCGCGGGTGAGCACCAGCATCAGGTTGACCAGGAACGCGTCCTGGAAGGCGGGACCGCCCCACTGGGCCAGCTGGCTGATCCGCCGTCGGAGGGCGGGCGCCTCCCCGAGGGTGGACCACAGGGTGGCCAGGTCGTACCCCGGCAGGTACCAGCCGGCGTGCTCCCAGTCGACCATCGCCACCCCGCCCGGGGCCAGCAGGGCGTTGGGCAGCAGGGCGTCCCCGTGGTTGAACTGCCACGGCAGCCCGCAGCGCCCGGTCGCCTGGGCGATCCCCACCAACAGCTTCTGCAGGTCTCCCAGGTCACGGTCGGTCAGCAGCCCCAGCTCGTGGTAGCGGGCCAGCCGGACCGGATAGTCGATGCGGCGCTCGAAGGTGTCCGCCGGGGGCAGCCACTGGTTGAGCCGCTGCACCGCCCCCACCACGGCCCGCCCGGTCCCCTCGCTCGGCGGCTCCCACGGGTGACGGCGCAGGGCGGCCGGCCGCCCCGGCACCCGTTCGGTCACCAGCACCCCGCCGTCCGGGTCGGCCGCCACCAGCCGGGGCGCCCGCACGGTGGGCCGGTGCCGTACGAAGGTGCGGTAGGCGGCCACCTCCTGACGCAGCTGCTCGGTCCACACCGGCGAGGAGTCGGACAGGCACTTGGCCACCACCGCGCTCCGCCCCGCGGTGCCCAGCAGCAGGACCGAGCGTCCGCTGGCGCGCAGCAGTTGCGCCGGCTGGAAGTCGGGGCACACCCGGTGCACGGCGTTCACCGCCGCCCTCAGCCGAGCGCCCTGGGGTCCGGTCAGGTCGAGCCTCCCGCTCACCGGTCCCGAGGTGCCCGGGCGGACCCGGCGCGCCGTCGGGGGTACGGCCGGCGCCGGGGCGCCGGGCCCGCTGTTCACCCACGGTGGAGCGGCCACGGGGCGGGCCGACCGGTGGGGTGAGGACACGGGGAACGTCGTAGAAGTCATCGGTGACCATGATCCCTTCGGGTGCCGACGGATGGTCTCGTCCCCGGACCGGACCGGTCCCCTGTCGGGGCGGACCGTTCGTCCGGGTGACGTGTACCGATCGCACACCCACGTAAGGGTGGCCCACCATGTGGCGAACCCTGGCGAAGCCTGGCGAATGCGCGTTACCCCCTGTTCGGAGGGTTACTGTCAACTCAGCCGAGCAACTGGGGGCTTGACGTGACCAAAGGACCCAACACCCACCTCGCGGACCTGTTCCGGCTCACCGGCTGGTCCAAGGGTGAGCTGGCCCGACTGGTGAACCGACAGGCGGGGGCCATGGGCCACACCCAACTGTCGACGGACACCTCGCGGGTGCGGCGCTGGATCGACATGGGGGAGTCCCCCCGCGATCCGGTGCCGAAGGTGTTGGCGTACCTGTTCACCGAGCGGCTGGGGCGGGTGGTGACCGTCGAGGACCTGGGCTTCGGCCGTGCCGGCCGCTCCGGCGCCCGGCAGTCGGTGGACGACCTGCCCTGGCCTCCCGAGCGGACCACCGAGGTGCTCACCGAGTTCACGGGCATGGACCTGATGCTCAACCGCCGGGGGCTGATGGGCGCCGGAGCGGTGCTGACCTCCGGTTCGGCGATCGGCAACGGCCTCAGCGACTGGCTCACGGCGCCCGCCGCGCTCCCCGCCCAGTCGGGGCACGGCGCCCACGCGGGCCAGCCGTCCCCGGTCTCCCTCCGCCCCGACCAGGCACGCTACGGCAGGGTGGAGGCCACCCCGGTCGGCTACCAGGAGATCGAGGCCCTGGAACACTCGGTGGAGGTCTTCCGCGCCTGGGACGCCTCCCGGGGTGGCGGACTCCAACGCAAGGCCGTGGTGGGCCAGTTGAACGAGGTCGGCGGGATGCTCTCGTACCGCCACCCCGAGCGCCTCCAGCGCCGGCTGTGGGGGGTGGCGGCCAACCTGGCGGTGCTGGCGGGGTGGATGTCCCACGACGTCGGGCTGGAGCCCACCGCCCAGAAGTACTTCGTCATCGCCACCCACGCCGCCCGGGAGAGCGGCGACCGCCCGCGCACCAGCGAGGCCCTGTCCCGCGCCGCCCGCCAGATGGTGCACGTCGGCCGCCCCGAGGACGCCTTGGACCTGATGCGGCTGGCCTACCGCGCCGGCGGACCCCTGCCACCCAAGGCCCGCGCCATGCTGCGCACCATCGAGGCCTGGGCCAGGGCCAGCCTGGGCCAGGCCGAACCCACCCGCCGCGCCCTGGGGGAGGCGGAGGAGGCCTATGTGCAGGAGGGGTACGGGGAGCCCACGCCCAGCTGGATGCAGCTGTTCGACGAGGCGGACCTGTACGGGATGCAGGCGCTCGCCTTCCGTACCCTCGCCGAACACGAACCGTCCGCCGCCAGGTCCGCGCAACGGCACGCCCGCAGGGCCCTGGAACTGCGCCCGGGCGGACGGCAGCGCTCGAAGATCTTCGACCACCTGTCCCTGGCCGGGGCCTGCCTGATCTCCGAGGACCCCGAACAGGCCGATCGCTACGTCCGGTTGGCGCTGCTTACCATCAACGAGAACTCCTCACACCGCACCTGGGACCGACTGCGCGACACCCAGCGGCTCACCGAGCCCTACGCCCGCCACCCCCGGATCGCCGAGCTGCGCGAGGAGATCGACCTGGCGCTGCCCCGGCCCAACGGCCGAGGCGGCACCTGGTCCTGACCCGTACGCGTCACCCGTTCCCGACCCGGGCCACCAGCACACAGGCGTCGTCCTCGCGCTCCCCGTCCTCGAACTCCTCCACCACCGCCCGGGCACACTCCCGGGCGGTACGGGCCCGGGCGAACCGGGGCGCCAGGGCCAGCAGCCGGCGCACCTCGTCGGGACGGTCCCCGTCCTGGCCGGTGAGCGTCCCGTCCCAGGAACCCGAACGAGGGGAGAGCCCCTCGGTGTGCAGCACCAACACGTCCCCCGTCCGCAGCCGTTCGGTGTGCTGGGCGTACTCGTTGCCCACCGTCACGCCCAACAGCACACCCTCGGGGGACTCCAGGGGCCGGCCCACCCCCTCCCGGAACAGCAGGGGCGGCGGATGGCCGGCCTGCGCCCAGGTCAGGGTGCGCTCCTCGGGGTCGAAGCGGCAGCACATCCCGGTGCCCATCGCCGGCTGGGAGGCCGAGTCCAGCAACTCGTTGAGGTGACCCATCAGGGGCCCCGGGTCCACCCCGGCCACCGCCATGCCCCGGATCGCGCCCAGCAGCATCGCCATCCCCGAGGTCGCCACCACCCCGTGCCCGGTGAGCGCCCCCACCGTCAACAGCGAGCGCCCGTCGGGGAGTTCCAGCGCGTCGTACCAGTCGCCGCCGATCAGCTCGGCGGTCGCCGAGGGAAGGTAGTGGCCGGCCAGGTCCAGCACCGCGGGCCCGGAGGTGTGCACCGGCCCGCGCCAGGGTGGCAGCACCGCCTCCTGCATCTCCACCGCCAACCGCCGTTCCCCGTCGGCCAGATGGCGCTCCCGGCGCAGCGACTCGTCGCTCTCGGACAGGGCGCGCTCGCTGTTTCGCAGCTCGCTGACGTCACGCAGCAGCGCCCACATCGCCGCCACCGTGCCGTCCTGGTCCATCAGGGGCTCGGCCGTCATGTGCACGTGGCGTACGTCGCCGTCGGTGTGCCAGACCCGGAACTCCATGTCGACCGGCCGGCCGTCCACCAGGCAGCCGGTGACCGCCCGGGTCAGCAGCGGCTGGTCCTCCACCAGCACGAAGGAGGGCAGCTCGTCCAGGGACAGCGGCCCGTCCCGGGGGTCGCGCCCCAGCAGGGCGAACAGCTCCGGGGACCACTCCACCTCGTCCGTCAGCAGGTTCCACTCCGCGCTGCCCACCCTGGTCCGGTCGGCCCCGGGCTCCGAGGGAGGAGCCGTGGGGGCGGGCCACTCGGTGGAGGGGCCGGGGAGGGGGACGGAGGGCTGGTCGTCGTGCCGCAGCCGGTGCAGGTGCCCGCCGAGGGACTCCACCTGCTGGACGGCCAGCTCGGTCAGGGCCCGACGCCAGCGGTCCTCGGCGTCGGGGGCGTCCTGGGGCTGGGCGCTGATCCGCTGGCGCATCCGCTCCAGGCCGCCGCGCAGACGATGGGCCTGGGTGATCAGGGCGTCGAGGTGGCCGGAGTCGAGGGGCTGCTCGGAGCGGTCGGCCGGAAGGAAGGAGGACATCGGTGACTCCGTACGACAGGGGTTCGGTGACGACTGTCGCACAGCCGGCGACGCAGCGTAAGGGACTTTGCGATACCCATATCGGTGGTGCTGCTGGCATATGGCCGGAGTCGGAACTTCCGCTCCCGGGTGTGAGGGGTGGCCATGGAGCCACCCCCGGGGGCGGCCTTCGACGGATCCAGACGTATAGGCTGCGGTCGCCCGGGCCTCCCGCCAGCGCGGGATCCGAGTCGACGTGTGAACGAGAAGGAGTAAGCAGGGCGTTCCTCGGCAAGAAGCCGGGCAACGGAAATCCCGTTGCCAGTACCAGACCCTTCACCGGATGCTGACCTTATGTTCGCGAGTTCCGTCGATCCAGACATAGCGCCCAGCGGCACGCTGCTCGGCCTCCTGCAGAGAGGTCGTGGCGACGGGACGCTGCACGCCCTGGCGGCGTCGCGTTCGGAAGCCCTCGCCGCGCTCCGCAGCTGTGTCCTCAACGATCCCCGACGGGACTGGCAACTGGAGAACCGTTCCCTGTACTACGCCCGGCTCCACCGGGACCTGCGGGCCGACCTGGCCCCCATCGAGGCCCACCTGCTGGACGACGAGGACCCCCTGGCCGACCCCGAGCGGTGTCAGACCCGCACCGGCCTGGCCCTGTCCGTACTCGGCCACCTCACCTCCTACGGCGACCGCCGGGCCCTGACGCTGCTGCGCCGGTACGCCACGGTCGGCGTCAACTGGCAGTGGGCACTGGACGAGTTGGCCGTCCGGGACGACGACGAGGGACTGCGCCCCCTGGGCCCCGCCGTACTCGCCCGCTTCCCCAACACCCCCGAGGGCGACCGGGAACTGGCCACGGCGGCCCGCGACGCCTTCGAGCCCCGCCCCTGGAGGCTGTGGGCCGAGGACACCGCCCGCCCCGGACAGGGCCAGCGACTGAAACGGCTCGACGAGAACCGGTCCTTCGACCGGTGGCAACGCCAACTGCACAGCGCGGGCCCCCGGCCCGGCTGGAGCCTGCGCGAGGTGCTGGACTGGGCGGACGCCCCGTCCACCCACGGGAGCCAGGCCCGGGAGTCGGCCGCCGCCCGCCTGCTGGTGGCCCTGGCCACCCCCGGCGACCGCCCCCGCCTGCGGGCTGTGGCCGGCGACCCCGACGCCGGGGGCAGCCGCCTCGCCGCCCTCCGCTACCTCGCCGAACAGGCCGACACCCACGCCCTGTCACTGATCGAGGAGGCCGCCGCCGACCCCGAACCCACGGTCGCCGACACGGCGGTCGCCGCCTTCGCCCGGATGCGGGACGCGACCGCCCTGGAACAGGCGCGGCACTGGGCCAGCCGTACCGACGCGCTGGGCACCGCCGCCGCCCGGATGCTGGCCCGGCACGGCACCGCCGAGGACGGCCCCACGGTGCTGGCGGCCCTGCGCTGGACCCTCCGCGTGGACGGGCCCCACAGCGACGACCTGACCGCCCTGGTCGACGGCGCCGGCCGCTTGGGCATCGACTGCGCCGCCCCCCTGCTCCGCCACATCTACCGCGAGACCGCCTCCTCCTTGCTGCGCGAACGGGCCGCCCGCGCCCTGGCCTGCACCGACCCCCGCTTCCCCTCCGGCTTCGCCATCGAGTGCCTCTGGGACTGCGAGGAGGCCACCCGCGAACTGGGGGCCGCGCACGCCACCACCGGCGACGAACGGGTGATGGAGCGCCTGCGCGGGCTGGCCGTCGACCCCGCCGAGGAGACCGGGGTGCAGGACGCGGTACGCGAACGGCTCAGCCCCGACGGCGGACGCTGAGGCCCGGGCTCCCGTTACCCACCCGGCCGGTACCCCCGGGCCCGCTCAGCTCCCGGTCGGGGCGAAACGCACCGTCACCCCGGGAGCCGCCTGGGCCGCCAACGGCAGGTCGGCGCCGACCACCACTCCCACCACCGGGTAGCCGCCGGTGGTGGGGTGGTCCGCCAGGAACACGATGGGCCGGCCGTCGGGCGGGACCTGTACCGCTCCCCACACCATGCCCTCGCTGGGCAACTCCCCTTCCCGGCACCGTTCCAGGGCCGGCCCCTCGGTCCGCAGGCCGATCCGGTTGCTCGCGCTGGACACCCGGTAGTCGGCCGAGCCCAGGGTCCGCAGCGCCTCCGGGGTGAACCAGTCGTGGCGCGGCCCCAGCCGCAGCCGCAGGGTGACCGCCCCCTCGGGGAGGGGGAGTGGCGCGCCCCCGGACCAGTCGGCGGCACCGGCGGAGCCCGTACGGCCCACCGGCGCGGTGCCCACGGGCAGGGTGTCCCCGGCTCTGAGGGGTTCCGGCCCCAGCCCGGACAGCAGGTCCGTGGACCGGCTGCCCAACTCCTCGGCTACCGCCAGCCCTCCGGCCACGGCCAGATAGCCGCGCACCCCGGCACGGGCCGTTCCCCACTCGACCTCCGCGCCGTCCGGCACCCGCACCGGGGCGCCCCAGGGAGCGGGCCGGCCGTCCACCCGTACCGGGCCGGCCGCGCCGGTGACCGCCACGGTCAGCGCGCCACGGGCCCGCAGCAGGCAGCCGGAGAGGGTGGACTCCAGCCCCGCCGCCCCGGGCGGGTTGCCCACCAGACGGTTCGCCACCACGAGCGCCGGCTGGTCCAGCGCCCCCGAGCGGGGCACCCCCAGATGGGCCCAGCCCCGCCGCCCCAGGTCCTGCACGGTGGTCAGCGCACCCGGTCGCAGCACCTCCAGGCGGGCGGTCACCGCGCGCCCCCACGGGGCACGAACCGCACCCGCACCCCGGGGGTCAGCAGTGCGGGGGGATCGCGGTCGAGGTCCCACAGGGGGGCGTCGGTACGTCCCACCAACCGCCAACCCCCGGGGGAACTGCGGGGGTAGACCCCGGTGTACTCCCCGGCCACGCCCACCGAACCGGCCGGCACCGAGGTGCGCGGGGTCTCCCTGCGGGGCACCGCCCATGCCGGGTCCAGCCCGCTGAGGTAGGCGAAGCCGGGGGCGAAACCGCAGAAGGCCACCCGGTAGTCGAAGCCCGCGTGCCGCTGGCCGACCTCCTCGGGCGCCACACCCCAGTGCGCGGCCACCACCTCCAGGTCGGGACCGTCGTAGACCACCGGCACCTCCACCGTCCGCCGGTCCCCCTCCACCGTCCCGTGCAGCCGCCAGCCGGCCAACTCCCGGGCCAGTGCGGGCGGATCGGCCACCCCGTCCAGCAGCACCGTGCGGGCCGCCGGCACGATCTCCGCCACCGGGGGCAGCTCCCGCACGGCGCGGCGGCGCAGCAACTCCGCGTGGCAGGCGGCCGTCTCCTCGGCGTCGGCGCACTCCACCAGCAGCGCGTGCTCGCCGACCGGCAGCACCCTCATGCGAAGCTCTCCACCCGTACCCCGGTCGACTCCAGCCCGTCCCGGACGGCCCGGGCCAGGATGGTGGCGTCCGGGGTGTCCCCGTGCAGGCACAACGAGCGCGCCCGCACCTCCACCCGTGTCCCGTCGACCGCGTCCACCACCCCCTCCCGGGCCAGGGTGACGCTGCGGGCCACCACCTGCGCCGGATCGCTGACCAGGGCGCCCGCCCGGTCCCGCGGCACCAGGGTCCCGTCGGGGGCGTAGCCCCGGTCGGCGAAGGCCTCGCCCACCGGGGTCAGCCGGGCGGCCGAGGCGGCCCAGGTCAGCGCCGAACCCGGCAGGGCCAGCACCCTCAGGGAGTCGCCGGCCAAGGCGACGCCCTCCACCACGGCCCGGGCCACCTCGGGGTCCGCGCACGCCCGGTGGTACAGCGCCCCGTGCGGCTTGACGTAGCGCACCGCCCCGCCGGCGGCGCGGGCGAACACCTCCAGGGCACCGATCTGGTACGCCACCTCACAGGCCAGCTCGTCCAGCGGGACCTCCATGGCACGGCGACCGAAACCGGCCAGGTCCCGGTAGGACACCTGTGCCCCCAGCACCACCCCGCCGGCCACCGCCCGTTCGCACACCTCCCGCATGATCGGGGGGTCACCGGCGTGGAAACCGCAGGCGACGTTGGCGCTGGTGACCACCGACAGCAACGCCCGGTCGTCGGTCAGCCGCCAACGGCCGAAACCCTCACCGAGGTCGGCGTTGAGATCCATCACCGGGGGCGTCGTCACGGGCGGCACCTTTCTGCGCTTCTCGGCGCGTCCTCCACGAACGTGGACGGTGCCCCCACCGTACGACCCGGTACCGGGTCCCGGTCCGCCCCACGCGGAGATACGGGGGCGGCAACGCGCCCGCCCGGCCACGGAGTTGGACGGTACCCGTACCGGCACGACATCCCACCCCGTGCGGGGGACCGCCCCGTGCGGCGTCCGCCTCTGTCGGCGTGAGCGCCTAGTGTGTCCGTCGTGACTGCGCACCAGCTCGGAGGGGGCGCCGCCCCCCGTACTCCCGCACCCGGTCCGGCCGCCGACGAAGGTCTGGCCCGGCGGCTGCGCGCGCTCGCCTGCACCGCGCCGCTGCACGACCTGGACGTCCGCAAGGCCAACCTCGCCGGGGAGTACGGCGGTTACGCCATGGCCGAGGTCGCCCTGGCCGCCATCGACCTGGTCACCCTGCACATGGACTTCGACACCGGTGCCGACCACGACGAGATAGTGGCCCGGCTCATCCCCCGTATCGCCGCCCAGGCTCCCCACCGGCCCACCGAGGAGCACCGACGGGTGGCCCGCTGGGTGCTGGAGTCGCTGATCAACGTGGGCAGCGTCGACCGTGGCTTCCGCGCGGTGTACGGCACCTTCGACCCGGACGGCAGCTACGTCCGCCGCGACTACGACTTCAAGCTGATCGAGGAGGTCCCCGGACCCGGCGGCGGGGTGTATCTGCGCACCACCGACGAGGCGGTCAACGTGCTGGTCGGCGCCCTGGACACCGACGTCACCAGCGCCCAGATCGCCGCCGAGGTCAAACTGGAGGTGCTGATCAACCGGGGCCGGCTCGCGGACGCCCAACTCGCCGCCGAACAGGCCCGGTACCGCACCGTCCAGTACGCCGAGGCGCTGCGCCGCACCCTGGAGGCCACCCGACGGGACATCCGCGCCGTCGACTGGCTGCACACCGTCCCCGACATGATCACCGAGGCCCTCGACCACGTGGCCGACCGGTACCGCCACGAGAACGCCATCCTCACCAACATCCGCCGCGCCCGTGACGAGGCGGCGGCCGAACGCGGCCCCGACCACAAACGACGGGCCGCCGAACTCGTGGACATAGTGAAGGACTGCATCCGCCGCCACACCCAGTTGCAGTCCCGACTGCTGGAGGCCGGCCCGCTGTTCCGCGCCGAACAGGACCGCCAGGCGTTCACCGCCCCCAGCTCGCACCCCGGCCTCGACCTGTACGGACAACTGCTGTCCCCGGTGCTCGGCCTGCCCCTGGAGGACGCCCGACAGGTCACCGACGCCTACTTCGCCCGGGGCACCGGGCCCCGCGACCCGGGAGCGGTACGTCTGGGCGACCTGGTCGACCTGCTGCTCACCCCGCCCGCCCCCCGGGAACACCTCGGCGCCCAGATGCCGGAACCCGACCTGATCGCCACCCCCGACGACAGCCGGTTCAGCGAGGACCAACTGGCCGCCGCGCAGACCCTGTTGGCCCTCCCACCGGACGCGCCCCGCCGACTGTCGGGACTGCTGACCGAAGCCCGTCGACAGGACCCGGACCTGCCCTACCTGGTGGCCCTGATGGCCTTCCACTCGGCCAGCCCCCCGGTCGGCACCGCCTACCGCCAGGGCGAGGAACAGCTGCTGTTCGCCGTGGACGACGGCACCGCACTGGACGACCCCGAGTTCGGCGGCGCCGACCTGATCGTCGGCACCGCCCTGCTGGACGCGGTCGGCATGGCGGCCGAACGGGCGGAGGTGGCCTGACATGGCGGCGCCCACCCCAGCCAGTGACGCGGACCGAAACCGACACCCCGAGGAGCCCCAGCGGTGACCGAGCCCGAACAGTCCGCCGTAGCCGACGCCCCCACCCGGGAGCAGGCCCCCGAACGCGAGCCGGTGCCCACTCCCGCCGACACCGCCGACGCCGCCCGGCTGGTCGCGCTGGGCCTCCAGCCCAAGCTCCAGCCGGCCCGGGACGCGGAGTACGCCGAACTCCTGCGCCGCTACCGCGAGCACCCCGCCTTCGCCCGGCTCGCCGACGCCGTGGCCACCGGCCTGGGCCTGGTGGTGCTGGAGGTCTCCACCCGGGCCGGCATGGCCCTGGCCGCCGCCGAGGACTCGGTGTTCGCGGTCCGTATGGGGGAGTACGCCCGTCGGGCCAGCGCCGACTCCGCCGACCGCTTCCTGCACGGCCTGGCCCACCTGGCCGTCGCCGCCCTGGCGTTCCCCCGCCCCGAGGACCTCGCCGACGACGGCTACATCGGCCGGGTCAGCGTCAACGGCGTGGAGAGCTTCGTCCGCCAGGCCTGCCGACGACTGGAGGAGCGCGCCGAGGAGGCCGGCGAGAACACCGACCCCACCTCCGAGGCCCCCGGACTGGAGGCCGCCTGGCGGGTCTACCAACGCCGCAGCGCCACCGGAGCCACCAAGGACGCCCGCCGACTGGCCGGCTCCACCACCGGCATCGTCGCCAAGGCCGTCACCTTCCTCGCCGACTCCGGCTTCCTGCAACGCACCTCCGACGAGAGCGGCGGCACCTACCGCACCACCGCCCGGTACCAGCTCCAGGTCCGGGACATGGCCGGCAACGCCGCCATGGCCGAACTCCTCGACCTCGGCGTGGTGCCGGTCGCCGACGGCCAGGCGAGCCTGGTCGCCAACACCGACAGCGACGAGGAACTCGTCGCCGACGCCGGCCTGCCCTTCCACTCCTGAACCCCAGCAGCCCCCGAACCACCCCCTCTTCCCCGAGAGTCCACCCATGTACGAGCTGTCCCGCATCCGCCTCTACTCCATCGGCCCGGCCGGCGCCCGGTACGCCGACACCGTGCTGGACCTGCGCGGAGTCGGCGCCCTGGTGCCCGAACCGGCCCCCGTGCAGGCGGACTTCTTCGAGGAGGAGGACACCGGACCACCCCGACGCCCCGCCCCCGCCGGCGTGCTCTTCCTGGAGAACGGCGGCGGCAAGTCCGTCCTGCTGAAACTGATCTTCTCGGTGATGCTCCCCGGCCACCGCAACACCCTCGGCGGCGCCAGCTCCGGGGTGCTGCGCAAGTTCCTGCTCGCCGACGACTGCGGCCACGTCGCCCTGGAGTGGCAGCACACCCGCACCGGCGAGACCATCGTGGTCGGCAAGGTCAGCGAGTGGCGCGGTCGCCAGGTGTCCGGTGACCCGCGCAAGTTCACCGAGGCGTGGTACTCCTTCCGGCCCGGCCCCGGGATGAGCCTGGACTCGCTGCCGGTCGCCGAGTCCAACGCCGTACGCCCCACCACCGAGGGCGCCTCCGCCGCCACCGGGCGCCGACGCACCATGAAGGGCTTCCGCGACCTCCTCGTCGAGACCGGAAAGGCCTACCCCAACCTGGACGTGGCCTGGGAGGAGGTCCACGAACGCTGGAACGAACACCTCACCGCGCTCGGCCTGGACCCCGAACTCTTCCGCTACCAGAGGGAGATGAACGCCGACGAGGGCGAAGCCGCCGGACTCTTCGCGGTCCGCGACGACTCCGACTTCACCGACCTGCTGCTGCGCGCGGTCACCGACACCAGGGACACCGACGGCCTCGCCGACCTGGTCCACGGCTTCGCCCACAAACTCGGCCGCCGCGCCGAACTGACCGCCGAACGCGACTTCACCGCCGGCTCCCTGGACCTGCTGCAGAGGGTCAGCGAGACCGCCGAGCACCGCGACCAGACCCGCGCCGTCCACGCCTCCGCCGAGTCCCGCACCCGCTCCCTCGCCCAGTCCCTGGCCGCCCGCGCCCGACAGGAGCGCGGCCGGGTGGCCGAACTCGCCGAACGCGCCGACCAGGCCGGCGAAGCCGTCACCGCCGCCCAGACCGCACGCGACCGCTGCGCCCTGGTCGCCGCCGAACTCGCCTACCGCCACGCCTCCCTGGCCCTGACCGGCGCCGAGAAGGGAGCCGCCGCCCAGCGCAGGGAACTGACCGAGGCCCGCACCCTGCACAGCGCCTGGCAGGCCGCCGAAACGGTGCTCCAGCACCGTGCCGCCGCCGACCGGCGGGCCCGGGTGGGCGCCGCCATCCAGGAGGCCGAACGCGACGCGGCACCCGCCCTGGAAGCCCGTGAACAGGCCGCCGTACAACTGGTACGCGCCCTGCACCAGGCGGCCGGCCGGGCGGAGGAGGCGGCCAGCGAACAGGAGGCCCGCTCCGCGGAGTTGACCACCACCAGCGAGACCGCCCACCAGCACGCCACCGACGCGGCCACCGCGGCCCAGCGGGCCCGCAGCGAGGCCGACCACCTCCGCCAGCGACTGGACGAGGTGGAACACGAGGTCGCCGAGGCCGTCGCCGCCGGCTGGATCACCGAGTCCGACACCGACCCGGCGGGCGCGGCGATGGCCGCCAGCGACGCCGCCAGGCGCGCGGCAACCTCCTGGGAGGAGCACCGCGACACCGCCCGACGGCTGTCCGAGGCCGCCAACCGGGCCGCCACCGAACTGGCACAGGCCGAACTCGCCGCCGCCCGCGCCGAGGACGCCGCCGAACGCGCCCGCACCCGGGTCGAGGACGAGACCGCCACCGCCGAAGCCCTGGGCGCCGAGGAACGCCTCACCGAACTCCTCGGACTCGAAAGCCCCCAGCACGGCAAGGCCAGCCTGGACGCCACCCAACTCGACGCCAACGCCGAGCAGTTGCGGCAGCTGCTGGAGGACAACGTGGCCGCCGCCGAACGGCGGCTGTTCGACCTGCGTACGGCAGCGGCCGAGGACAACCGCATCCTGGGCGCCCTCGGCGAGGGCGGACTGCTGCCGCCCAGCGCCGACGTGCTGTCCACCGTGGAGTTCCTGGGCGAGAACGGCATCCCCGCACTACCGGGCTGGCGGTACCTGGCCCAGGCCGTGGACCCCACCGACCACGCCAGGGTGCTCGCCGCACGTCCCGAACTGGTCGACGGAGTGGTCGTCACCGACCCCGCCAGCTACGCCCGGGCCCGGGAGGCGCTCACCGACGCCGCGCTGCTGCCCCGCTCCACCGTCGCGGTGGGCACCGCCGGAGCGCTCACCGCCCCGGTGCCGGCCCCCGACAGCGGCCAGGACGGCGAGGTCTTCCTGGTCCCCCCGAACCCGGCGATGCACGACGAGCGCGCGGCCGACGAGGAACGGCGCCACCTGCGCGAGCGCGCCCTGGCCCGGGACGGCGAGATCCGCCGCCTGTCCGCCCGGCTCAACGAGGACCGGGCCCTGTCCGCCCGACTCGGCTCCTGGCGCGCCGGCTGCCCCGAGGGCCGGTTCGCCGAACTGCGCCAGGCCCACACCGAGGCCGAACAGCACCGGGAGCGCGCCGCCGAACGCCTGCGCACCGCCCGGGACGGCCACCTGGAGGCGACCACCGCCTCCGAGGAGGCCGCCCGCAGCCGCGACGCCCTCCAGGAACGCGCCCAGCACAGCCGCCGCGCGGCCGACGCGCTGACCGGGCTCGCCGCACGACTGCGCCAGCGCCCGGCCTGGCGCGGACGCCTACGGGAACTGGCCCAGGAAGCCGACACCTGCGAGGAACGGGCCGGACGCGAACTGGAGCGGGCCCGCGCCGCCGACCAGGACCGGCGGGAGGCCCAGCGCGCCGCCGACGACGCCCGCCGTACCGCCCGCGCCCTGCGGGTGGAGCGCGCCGAGGTCGCCGGCGTCTCCGACGAGGACGTGGCCGGCGCCCCGGACAGCGACAGCTCCCTGCCGGCACTGCGCGAGGCCTACCGCAGCGCCGTCCAGCTGTACGAGAGGGTTGGCGTCGGCGCCGACCTGCGCGCCGAACAGGCCCGCGCGGAGGGCGACGAGACCGCCGCCCTGGCCGCTCTGGACCGCCTGTCCAACCGGGTACGCACCCGCGCCGGGCAACTGCTGGAGGGCCCCGACGGGGCCGACGCCCCCTCCCGCCAGGCCGCCGCCGCCCGCGCCGAGGCCCTGGTGCAGACCCTGGAGGGCCGGGCCTCCACCGCCAGCGAGGAACTGGGACGACTGCGGGGCGAGGCCGAACGGCTCGCCCCCACCCAGGGCGAGCGGCACACCGAGCTGCCGCCCGAGAGGGAGCCGCGCGACACCGAGCACGCCCGGGAGCTGCTGCGGGCCGCCGAGGCCGAACTCGCCGAGTGCGCCGAGGTGGTGACCACCGCCCAGGCCGCCGACCAGGCGGTACGTCGGGACCACCTCGCCGCCCAGGACGCGGCCGAGGCCTTCGCCGAGACCGCCACCGCACTGCGCGACCTGCTGCGTGACCCCGCGCAGGAGGAGGACCCCGACGAGGCCGAGCCGTACCCGGGCTCACCGTCGGAGGCGCGCCAGCGCGCGGCCGAGTCCCGCCGCTCCCTGCGGGGCTGCGCCACCGACCTGGGCGCCGCCGAGGCGGCGGTACGGGAGGCCTGCGAGGTGCTGGTACGGCACGCCGGCTCGAACCGCTTCGAGCGGGTCACCACTCCCGCCCGCCAGCAGATCCGGGAGCTTCCGGCCTCCGCCCTGCCGGAGCACGCCGCCGCCTGGGCCCGGGCGTTCGCCCCCCGGCTGCGCGTACTGACCGACGAACTCGACCAGTTGGAGCGCAACCGGGACAGCATCGTGGACCGGCTGCGGGGGCTGGTGGAGGCGTCCCTGGCCACCCTGCGCTCGGCCCAGCGACTGTCCCGGCTGCCCGAGGGGCTGGGGGAGTGGTCGGGCCAGGAGTTCCTCCGTATCCGCTTCGACGACCCCGACCAGGCGACCCTCACCGAGCGGCTGGGCGAGGTGATCGACGAGGCCACCCAGGCGGCGGTCCGCAAGAACTCCGACCTGCGCAGGGACGGCATGACCCTGCTGCTGCGAGGGGTGCACGCCGCCCTGCGCCCCCGGGGCGTGAGCGTGGAGATCCTCAAGCCGGACGCGGTGCTGCGCGCCGAGCGGGTGCCGGTGGGACAGATGGGGGACGTGTTCTCCGGGGGCCAACTGCTGACCGCGGCCATCGCGCTGTACTGCACCATGGCCGCGCTGCGCAGCCACGACCGGGGACGGGACCAGGACCGGCACGCCGGCACCCTGTTCCTGGACAACCCCATCGGCCGGGCCAACGCCACCTACCTGCTGGAGCTGCAACGCGCGGTGGCCGACGCCCTGGGGGTCCAACTCCTGTACACCACCGGCCTGTTCGACACCACCGCGCTGGCGGAGTTCCCCCTGGTGATCCGGCTGCGCAATGACGCCGACCTCAGGGCCGGGCTGAAGTACATCAGCGTGGAGGAGCACCTGCGCCCGGGCCTGCCCCGGGACGAGGAGGAGTCCGCCGTCCACGGCCAGATCACGGCCACCCGGGTCTTCCGCCGACCCCAGGAGCCCGCCCCGGTGCCGCACCCCGCGAAGGCGCCGTCGGTGGAGTACGAGCGGGCCACCGCCTCGGGCACCCCGGGGGAGGACGGCCCGGGCTGAGCGGCGCTCACCCCGCGTAGGTCCTGGCGGCCGGCGCTTTTTGGCCAGCCGGGACACCGGGTCGCCCGACCGGGGTTCCGCTCAGCCGCCCCCGGCGGCACCGCCGGCTCGCTGGCGTCCCCGGCGACCCGGCCGCGCCACGCTGCTGGGCACCGACTCCACCCCGTGGCGCTGGATCCACACCTGACGGGTGACCCACACGTCCAGGACGCCCCAGGTGGAGACCACGGTGCCGCCGACGGTGGCCAGCACCATCGGGAAGGCGATCCACACCTCCGCCAGTGAGCACAGGACCGCGACCAGAAGGAGCACGAGGGTGACCGCGACGAGGATCACCGCGCGCACGGCGGCGGTGCGTATCGGATCCGCCAACCTGGGCTTGCTGTACATGACTTCTCCACCCTCCCTCCACCACAGTGTCCTCGGTGACCTACCGGATCTGTTGCCCTACCCCTCGGTTCGTTATCGCTTGTTGCGGCATCGTTAGGGCATCGGCGGACAAGTGGGGTGGAGGTTGCCGGTGAGGCTGGCGGGAATGCTCGGACATACCTACGAGTTGGGGCGCGGTCAGTAGTAGGCTCAACGCCGTTTGCTGTTGAAACACGCCCCTCCCCAAGGGGGTTGACCTAGGGAAGACCATGCGCTTTCGCGGGAAGTCGATCCGCCGGAAGATGGTGGCGCTGCTGATGGTGCCGCTGGTTTCCCTCATGTCCATCTGGGTCTTCGCCACGTACATCACGGCCAGCGACGCCAAGCGCCTGCTCGACGTGGTGGAGATCGACGAGAAGGTCGGCAGCCCCAGCGAGTTGGCGCTTCACTCGGTCGAGCGGGAACGCAGGTACACCCTGGTGTACCTCGCCGACCCCCGGCTCTCCGACGTCGAGCAGAAGATGCTGGCCGCCCGGAAGTCCACCGACAAGGCCATCCGACGCGTCCGCGACAACGCCGAGTCCGACGGGCTGCGCCCCCGACTCCAGGAGGACTCCCGCGAACTGCTGGACAAACAGCTCTCGCGCTACGAGGACATCGTGCAGGCCCGCGTCAAGGCCGACGCCGGCACCCTCACCCGCCCCAGCGCCTACCAGCAGTACAACGCGGTGGCCGACGCCACCTTCGACTTCCTCGCCTCCCTGGACGGCTTCACCGACCAGGGGCTGGTGCAGCACGCCCGTGCCCTGGTGGAGGTCGCCCGGGCCCGGGAGTACCTCGCCCGGGAGAACGCCCTGCTGTCCGCCGCCTTCGCGGACCGCGTCCTGACCAAGGCCGACCACCGCGCCATCGCGGACCGGATCTCCGAGCGCTCCTACATCTACGACACCGTCTTCCAGTCCCTGCCGCCCGAAGAGGGCCGCGTCTACAGCGAGTTCTGGAACAGCGGCGACGCCCACACCCTGCGCTCCTACGAGGACGCCATCGTCGACCACGGCCCCGGACGGGCCAACGCGGCGGTCAACGCCAAGCGTTGGGAGGCCACCTCCTCCACGGTGCTCAGCGACCTGGAGGAGATGACCCACCAGGCGTACGACCGCTTCCGCGAGCGCGCCGAACCCGAGGGCCGCAACGTCTTCCTGATCGCCGGAGGCGCCACCGTCCTCGGCTTCCTGGCGGTACTGCTGTCGGTGATCATCTCCCTGCGCATCGGCCGGAGCCTGGTGCGCGACCTCAACACCCTCCGCAAGGAGGCCAACGAGTCCGCCGGCGTCCGACTGCCCAGCGTGATGCGCCGCCTGGGCGCCGGCGAGGAGGTCGACGTCGAGACCGAGGCGCCCCGCCTGGACTACGGCCCCGACGAGATGGGACAGGTCGGCCAGGCCCTCAACACCCTCCAACGGGCCGCGGTGGAAGCCGCCGTGAAGCAGGCCGAGATGCGGCGCGGGGTCTCCGAGGTGTTCGTCAACCTCGCCCGACGTAGCCAGGTGCTGCTGCACCGTCAGCTGACCCTGCTGGACACCATGGAGCGGCGCACCGAGAACCCGGACGAGTTGGCCGACCTGTTCGCCCTGGACCACCTCACCACCCGTATGCGACGGCACGCCGAGGGCCTGGTGATCCTCTCCGGCGCCGCGCCCTCCCGCCAGTGGCGCAAGCCCGTCCAGCTGATGGACGTGGTGCGCGCGGCCGTGTCCGAGGTGGAGGACTACGAGCGCATCGAGGTCCGGCGACTGCCCCGGCTCGCCGTCGATGGGCCGGCCGTGGGCGACCTGACCCACCTGATCGCCGAACTGCTGGAGAACGCCACGGTGTTCTCGCCCCCGCACACCGCCGTACAGGTGCTGGGGGAGCGGGTGGCCAACGGCTACCTGCTGGAGATCCACGACCGGGGCCTGGGGATGCCCCCGGAGATGCTGCTCGACGCCAACCTGCGGCTCGCCGAGACCTCCGAGTTCGAGCTGTCCGACACCGACCGGCTAGGTCTGTTCGTGGTCTCCCGGCTGGCAAACCGACAGGGCGTACGGGTCTCCCTCCAGCCCTCGCCGTACGGCGGCACCACCGCCGTGGTCCTCATCCCCGGCACCCTGCTCACCGAGACGCCGGGCATCGAGGGCGACTCCCGGTCGGACGTCCTGGAAGCGGGCGAAACACCGCCCGGCCCCAGGGCGCTGCTCTCCGGGCGCTCCGGCCGTACCCGCGCCGCCCGCCCCAGCACCCCGCACGGCGGCCTGGACGGACCGGTGGAACTGGAGCCACCACGGGAGGCGAACGACCCGGCTCCGCGCGAGGACTCGCTGTTCCGCCCGTCCCCCGAGCACCCGCCCCTGCCGGCCCGTGGCCCCCAGCGCGCCCAGCACGAGGTGGAGCAACCGCCGACACCGCCGGGCCACCAGGGGCCGGCCCCCCTGCCCCGACGGCGACCGCACCGCTCCCCGACCCTGGTGTCCGACCACGGGCGGCCGGTGGAGCCGGAGCGCGACGGTTCGCAGGAGACCCGGGAGCGTGAGCGCTCCGAGGAGGCACCCCGGCGACCGCAGCAGGTGCCCTCACCCCGCCCGTACGTGGTGCCGACACCCACGAGGGAGGAGTCCTCCGACTCCCGGGAGGAGAACCGCCCCGCCGAACCTCCCACGACGGGAGGCACGGTCGGCGGCTTGCCGCGACGCGTTCGTCAGGCCAGTCTGGCGCCCCAACTGCGTACCGAAGGGCCTCCGTCCCCGCGTACGAGCGGTGAGGAGCAGCGTGCGGACGAGCGGGACGCCGAAGAGGTACGTGACCGTATGGCCGCGCTGCAACGAGGATGGCAGCGCGGACGCCAGCACAACGCCTCGCCCCGCGAGGACACCTCAAGGAACCCAGGAACCACACCGGAGGGGAACGGTCCATGACCACACCGAACGCAGGCCGCCATCTCAAGGGCGCACACCACCTCAACTGGCTGCTGGACGAGCTGGTGGGTCGCGTCGGCAGCATCCGCAAGGCCCTGGTGCTGTCCGGGGACGGCCTCGCCCGGGGCACCTCCGAGGGGCTGAGCCGGGAGGACGGCGAACACCTGGCGGCGGTCGCCTCCGGCTTCCACAGCCTGGCCAAGGGAGTGGGCCGCCACTTCGAGGCGGGCTCGGTCCGGCAGACGGTGGTCGAACTCGACGACGCCTTCCTGTTCGTGACCGCCGCCGGCGACGGCAGCTGTCTCGCGGTGCTCGCCGAGTCCGACGCCGACGTCGGCCAGATCGCCTACGAGATGACCCTGCTGGTCAAGCGGGTCGGCGCCCACCTGGCCACCGCACCACGTCTCGACGCCCCGCAGCACTGACGGGACGCGCGATGACCGAGCGATGGTTCGACGACGCGGCCGGACCGGTGGTGCGTCCGTACGCCATGACGCGGGGCCGCACCCGCGCCAGCGCCGACGACCACGTGCTGGACCTGATAGCGCTGATCATCGCCACCCCCCGGACCCCGTTGCCGGGGGAGGAACCCACCGACCGCTCACTGTCCCCGGAACAGCTGGACATCCTGGGATGGTGCGCGGAGACCCCGCGTTCGGTGGCTGAACTGGCCTCCGACCTCGACCTGCCGGTGGGGGTGGTACGGGTGCTGATCGGCGACCTGATCGACGCCGGACTGGTACGCGTCAGCCGCCCCGTACCGGCGGCCGAACTGCCGGACGAGAACATCCTCCGAGAGGTGATCAATGGTCTTCGGGCGCTCTGAACGACGTGCTCGGGCGAACCAGCCCCCCACTGACCCCGTCACCCTGAAGATCCTGGTGGCCGGGGGGTTCGGGGTGGGCAAGACCACCCTGGTCGGCGCGGTCAGCGAGATCAAGCCGCTGCGCACCGAGGAGACCCTCACCGAGGCCAGCCGCAGCGTGGACGACACCGAGGGGGTGGAGGCCAAGACCACCACCACGGTGGCGATGGACTTCGGCCGGATCACCCTCAGCGAGACCCTGGTGCTGTACCTGTTCGGCACCCCCGGGCAGGACCGTTTCTGGTTCCTGTGGGACGAGTTGGCCCAGGGAGCGCTGGGTGCCGTGGTGCTGGTCGACACCCGTCGGCTGGAGGACAGCTTCTCCGCCATCGACTACTTCGAGCGCCGGGGCATCCCCTTCGTGGTGGCCGTCAACCGCTTCGACGGAGCCGAGGACTACCCCACCGAGACGGTGCGCCAGGCCCTGGACCTGGACCAGCGGACCCCTCTGCTGGTGTGCGACGCGCGGGAGTTGGGCTCCGCCAAGAACGTGCTGATCTCCGTGGTGGAGCACGCCATGCTGGCCGCCAACGAGCAGAGGTCCTCCGCCCCGGTCAGCTGAACCCGACGGGTCACCCCGGCCCCCCGTGTCCCGAAACCACGGCGGGCGCTTCACAGCCGTGTCACGCGCGCAAAGCCACCGGCCCTCCGCGCGTCCCCACAGGGGAGACGGCACGGGGCCGACGGGGGTGGCGCCGTGCCGTCTCGTCCAGCGGTGAGTCGGTCAGCCGGTCAGTGGCCGGTCAGTGGTGGCTCAGGGACCGACGGCTGACGGGGAAGTCGAAGTAGGTGTCGGGGAAGGTCTCCTTCTCCAGGGTGAAGTGCCACCACTCCTCCGGCAGGTTGCCGAAGCCCACCCTCTCCAGACCGTTCTTCAACAGCAGGCGGTTCGCCCGCTGCTTGCCCTTGATCCTGGGGTCCAGGGTGTGGGACAGGGTGTCGAAGCAGTCGAAGCCGGTGCCCATGTCCAGGGAGTTGTCCGGGAAGCGCTCGTGCTTCGGGGCGAAGCAGGACTTCAACGGCTCCCCGGGGACGTACGGCCGGGTGGGCTTGGCGGGCAGCCGCACCAGGGTCAGGTCCACGGTGGAACCCCGGCTGTGCCCGGACTTCTCCGCGATGTAACCGTCCTCGAACAGCCGGTTCTTCTCCACCCTGGGGTAGAACTCGGCCTTCATCCGCTCGTCGTCCAGATCCTCGGCCCACCGTACGAAGTGGTCCACGGCCCGCTGCGGGCGGTAGCAGTCGTACACCTTGAGGCTGTAGCCCTTCCGCAGGAACGACCGCTGTGCCTTGTGCAGGGCACGGGCGGTGTCGCGGGTGACGATGCACAGCGGCTCGCGGTACCCGTCCACCGGTTCACCGACGAAGTTGTGCGGGGTGGGGTAGCGGATCTCGTGCAGGATCGTGGGGTCCACCGACCGCAGCGACACGAACTCCCTGGGCGCCTTCTCCTTGGGCGCCTTGTGCGGGGTGGCGGCCTGGGAGCCGGAGGCGCCCATCAGTACCCCGGTCAGCGAGAGGGTCAGCGCGGCGGCTGCGGCGCCGGCCCGGTGCAGTCTCAGTCGAAAACGCATGTGCACGCTCTACCAGCACTTTCGGGCTGAGGGAAGTGGCCGGGCCCAACCGGCGACACCGAACCCACCCTCGGCCACCGGGGGCCACACGCCACCCGTACCGCCGGGCCGGCCAGGGGAACCCCCGGGCGTCCCGGTGCCCTCACTCCTCCGGCAACCCCCGGGCGCGCACCGGGCGTTGCACCGGGGAGCCGTCCTCCCGGGTGACCAGCGGGCCCCGCCCGTCCGGTGCCCACAGTGACACGTACCGCTCCATCTCGACGCGTTCCCTGGTGCCGTCGGTGACCGGGGCGTACCACCCGCCGCCGCGCTGCCCCGGTTCGGGAGCCCACACCTCCAGCTCCACCCCCTCCGCGCCCCGTACCGGCAGCACCGCCCCCGCCCGGGCGAGCACCGGTATCCGGGACAGCGGGGCCGCCAACTCCACCTCGCCCGGCCCCCGGTGGGCCAGGCCGGTGGCCGTGTCGTACCACAGGCCCTTCGGCAGCCGTACCGTCCGCCGTCGGACCCCCGGCTCGCACACCGGCGCCACCAACAGGTCGTCACCCAGCAGGAAGGCGTCCCCCACCTCCCACAGCGCCCGGTCCCCGGGATACCGCCACCACAGGGGCCGCACATAGGGGGCACCGGTCCGCAGCGCCAACTGGGCCAGCGTCTCCCAGAAGGGCAGCAGCCGTTCCCGCTGCCGCAACGCCTCCCGCACCCCCTCGGTCACCTCCGCGCCGAAGGCCCACGGCACCCTGGCGCCCGCGCCCCGGCCCGCGTAGGTGCGCAACAGGGGCTGCCAGGCGCCCAGTTGGAACCAGCGCAGATACAGCTCGGCCGGTACCGCGCCCCACACCCCACCCACGTCCGGCCCGGAGTACGGCACCCCGCACAGCCCCAGCGACAGGGTCCAGGACACCGAGGCCCGCAACCCCTCCCAACCGCTGCCCGTCCCGCCCCCGAACACCCCGCCGTACCGTTGCGAGCCGGCCCAGCCGGACCGGGACAGTACGAACGGCCGCTGGTCCGGCCGCTGGTGCAGCAGCCCCTCGAAGGCCGCCCGGGCCAGGTTGAGGGCGTAGACGTTGTGCACCTCGCGGTGGTCACCGCCCCGACCCTCCACGTGATGCCGGGCGGACCCCGGCAGGGTGGGGTCGCCGAAGGCCACGAAGGAGGTGGGCTCGTCGCGGTGCTGCCACACCCCCGCGAACCCGTCGGCCAGCCGCTCCGCGCACAGCTCCCCCCACCACTTGCGCACCCTCGGATCGGTCACGTCCGGGTACACCGCCTCGCCCGACCACCCCAGCCCCCGCACCAGCCGCCCCCGCCCGTCCCGTACGAAGGCCCCGGCCGCCACCCCCTCCCGGTACCGCTCACCGCCACCCCGGGTCGGCACCCCCGGCTCCACCACCGACATCAGCCGTATCCCCCGGTCCGCCAACTCCCCGGTCACCGCCGACAGTCGGGGCCGTGGCCGCCCACCACCCGGCTCCAGATGGTCCAGGTCCAAGTGCACCGCCGTCAGCGGCAACCCCCGCTCCCCGAACTCCTCCACCACCTCCGACAGCCGCTCGGGGTCCCCCAACCCCCACGCGCCGTGCTGGTATCCGAACGCCCAGGAGGGAGGCAACGCCGGCCCACCCGTCAACTGCGCCCAGGACCTCGCCACCCGTGCCGGGGTGCCCACCAGGACCCAGTACCGCACCGGCCCGCCGGACATCCGCAGGGTGCCGCGCGCCGGCTGGTCATGCCCCGACCCCGCCCCCTCCGCGCCCCGTCGCAGCGACCAGCCGCCCTCCGCGCTGTTGTCGTGGAACACCAGGTGCGCGCCCGCCCCGGACACCACCCACTGCACCGGCATGGTCACCGGACGCCGCTGGAGGTCGGGCTGCAACGGCGTCGGACTGGAGTTCCACAGCCGGTACGCACCGGACGGCAGGCCCGGCCCCACCCCACTGCCACCCAGGCCGAACACCCTTGCCTCAGCCGGCAGTTCCGCCAGCTGACTCCAGCGCGCCACCCCCGGCGCCCCGTCCGGCCGCTCCCACCACCGGGGCGGCCACTCACGCCGCAACACCCGGCCCCCCGGCGTACACACCTCCACCACCCCCCGGCGCGAGACCGTCACCAGCACCCGGCGGGACACCACCCGCCAGCCCCCGTCCATGTCCGGCTCCAGCTGAGCCCGCTCGTCGGCGGCCGGACAGCACACCAGGGCGTACGAGGGCTCCGGCTCCGCACCGTCCCAGCCACAGAACACCGCGCCCTGGACCGTCACCCGCACCCGCAGACGGGACCGCGCGAAACGCACCAGCCCACCGCCCGGCAACGGCTCGACCGACACCAGCTCACCCGGCGTCCTGGCCCGCTCCCCACCCGAGGACACCGCACGGGCGTCCAGCGACCGCCGACGCCACGCCACCCCCACCGAGCGCAACGCGCGGGTCACCCCCACCACTCTTGTCGACCGCGCCAGGTCCCGGGCATCCATGCTGCTCAGCCTGCCACCGCTGGACCGCGAAGTGGATGTTGTTCAGCATCCGTTCACGGATCGGACGCCCTCCTGACGCCCGGCGACCGCCACCCCCGCCGACAGCCACCATCCCCGACCGCCACATGCCCACGACCAGGAAGGTGTGGCGTCCGCCCTGGTGCGGATGTCGATCACATGGCATCGTCCCTGCCGAGCCGGCACGTCTCCGTGCGCCCACGGGGCGGGTCGCCGAGGAGCAGGACCGCACACCCGGGAGAGCCGTTTCATGACCGAAGCCAGCCACGGACCGCAACCCCTGTGGGAGCCCAGCGGCGACCGGATCGCGGGGACCCAGCTGACCCGCTTCCACGACTGGGCGGCCCGCCACCACGGCGCCCCGGCCCCCCGGCCCGGTGACCCCCACGGCTCCTACGGGGACCTGCACCGCTGGTCGGTCGAGGAACTGTCGGACTTCTGGACCGCCGTCGTGGAGTGGTTCGACGTCGACTTCACCACCCCGTACGAGCGGGTGCTCGGCAGCCGTGAGATGCCCGGCGCCCAGTGGTTCACCCAGGCCACCCTCAACTACGCCCAGCACGCCCTGCGCGCCGGCGAGGACCCCCAGCGGGCCCAGCAGCCCGCGCTGCTCCAGATCGACGAGGACCAGCGCCCCCAGACCGTGAGCTGGGCCGAGCTGCGCCGCCAGGTGGGCTCGCTCGCCCAGGAACTGCGCCGGCTGGGCGTGCGCCCCGGCGACCGGGTCAGCGGCTACGTCCCCAACACCACCGAAGCCGCCGTCGCCCTGCTGGCCACGGCCGCCGTGGGCGGGGTGTGGACCTCCTGCGCCCCCGACTTCGGCGCCCGTAGCGTCCTCGACCGCTTCCAGCAGGTCGAGCCCGTCGTCCTGTTCGCCGTCGACGGCTACCGCTACGGCGGCAAGGAGCACGACCGCCGCGAGGTCGTCGCCGAGCTGCGCCGCGAACTGCCCACCCTGCGCGCGGTGGTCAACATCCCGCTGCTGGGCCACGAGCCCCCGGCGGACACCCTCGACTGGGACACCCTCACCCGCCACGACGTACAGCCGGTCTTCGAGCAGGTGCCCTTCGACCACCCGTTGTGGGTGCTGTACTCCTCCGGCACCACCGGACTGCCCAAGGCCCTGGTCCAGTCCCAGGGCGGCATCGTCGTCGAACACCTCAAGCAGCTCGGCCTGCACTGCGACATCGGCCCCCGCGACCGCTTCTTCTGGTACACCTCCACCGGCTGGATGATGTGGAACTTCCTGCTCTCCGGCCTCCTGGTGGGCTCCACGATCATCCTCTACGACGGCTCCCCGGGCTTCCCCGCCGTCGACGCCCAGTGGCAGATCGCCGAACGCACCGGAGCCACCGTCTTCGGCACCTCCGCCGCCTACGTCATGGCCTGCCGCAAGGCCGAGGCCCACCCCGGCCGCGACTTCGACCTCAGCCAGGTCAAGTGCGTCGCCACCACCGGTTCCCCGCTGCCCCCCGACGGCTTCCGCTGGATCCACGACGAGGTCGCCGAGGACATGTGGATCGCCTCCGTCAGCGGCGGCACCGACGTCTGCTCCTGCTTCGCCGGAGCCGTCCCCACCCTCCCGGTGTACATCGGCGAACTCCAGGCCCCCGCCCTGGCCGTCGACCTCCAGGCCTGGGACGTCCAGGGCCGCCCGGTCGTCGACGAGGTCGGCGAACTGATCGTCACCAACCCCATGCCGTCCATGCCCATCCACTTCTGGAACGACCCCGACGGCAGCCGCTACCACGACAGCTACTTCGAGATGTTCCCCGGAGCCTGGCGCCACGGCGACTGGATCACCCTCACCAGCCGGGGCACCGTGGTCATCCACGGCCGCTCCGACTCCACCCTCAACCGCCAGGGTGTCCGCATGGGCTCCGCCGACATCTACGAGGCGGTCGAACGGCTCCCCGAGATCCGGGAGTCCCTGGTCATCGGCGTCGAACTGCCCGACGGCGGCTACTGGATGCCGCTGTTCGTCCACCTCGCCGAGGGCGCCACCCTGGACGACGCGCTACGCGACCGCATCAAGACCACCATCCGCTCCAGCCTCTCGCCCCGCCACGTACCGGACGAGGTCGTCGAGGTCGCCGGCGTACCCCACACCCTCACCGGCAAGCGGCTGGAGGTCCCGGTCAAGCGCCTGCTTCAGGGCACCTCCCTGGAGAAGGCGGTCAACCCCGGCTCGGTCGACAACGTCGAACTCCTCCGCTTCTACGAGGATCTGGCCCAGCGACGCCCCTGAGCCAAGGCACCCACGGTGCCCCACGGACCACCTATGGTGACCCCGGCGCCACGGCGACTGTCAGACCCCCGCACTAGGTTCGGCCCCGGAACCGATCGCCGCTCAGGCCACCGTCCTGGGCACAGCGCGCACCCGGGGGTACCGATGGACCACGCCCAACCACCCGACGTCCCCGAGCGACCCACCCGCCACCGGCGAGGGCGCTCGGGGACGCCCGCCCCGCTGCGCGGCACCCCCTGCACGGTGGCCGTCGCCCTGGACCCGGCCAGCCTCGCCGCCCTCCAGGGCACCAGCCCCTCCGACCAGCCCGCCCGGCGGTACGCCCGCTACCTCCACCACCTGCGCCGCCAACTCGACCACCTGCGCCGACAGGGGCTCCACCTCCACCTCGCCCCCTTCGACCTCCACTACCACCGCCACCACTGCCGGGGGCACCGACTGCCACCCCACCACCCCGACAGCCACCTGCGGTCCACCCTCGCCCGGGCCACCGAAGGCGCCACGGCTCCCTACACCGGAACCCTCCCGACCGCCCTGGCCCGACTGCGCCGGGGCACCCCGGACACGGCGAAGCACGCCGCCACCGCACTGGCCGGTGAACTCCTCGCCACCGCCCTGTGGGCCGCCGGCCCCGGCCCGCACCACCTGGTCTGCTGGGTGGAGTCACCCGAGGGCGACCGTGCCGAGGCGCTCACCGTGGAGGACGACGCCCCGCCACCGGACGACGACCAGGAGGTCCGCGCCCTGTGCGAGGCCCTGGCCCAGGTGCTGCTGCGCCGTGGGCCCGGTGCCCTGATGCTGCGCTCCGGCCCCGACGGCCGGGAGCGGGTACGCGGCTGGGTCGGCGAACGGGGAGGGCTGCGCCCCCTGACGGCCGCCGAGATCTTCGCCGCCTACTGCACCGACCCCGACACCGGCGAACCCCTGCCCCCCGAGCACGGCGTGCGGTACGTCTCGGCCTACCCCCTCCACCCCTCGGACGGGTTCCCCACACCCCCGACCGATCCGCCGTAGCCCACGGCCACCGGAGGCGGGGGAGTGGCATCCCACCTCCGGTGGCCGGGCGACAAGCGGGTGCGGCCACCCCGGGGGCTTCGCCCTTCTGGGAGCGGCGAAGCGAGCACCCCACGCGGAGCCTCACCGGACCGAGCTGGGGGATCCCACCTGGTTCCGCCAGGTCACTCGCTGGACAACACCGCCTGGGCGGCGGCCCGTGCCCCCTCCGCGCTGTCGGCTGCCCGCGCCGCCGAGGCCGCCCGCTCGCACTGGGCCAGGGTGTGCTTGGCCAGGGTGGACCGTACGTAGGGGATGGCCGAGGGACCCATGGACAGGCTGGTGACGCCCAGGCCCGCCAGCACACACGCCAGGGTCGGGTCGGACGCGGCCTCCCCGCACACCCCGCAGCTCTTGCCCTCGGCCTTCGCCCCCTCCGCCGACAGCGCCACCAGGTCCAGCAGCGCCGGCTGCCAGGGGTCCTGGAGCCGGGATACGGCCCCCACCTGCCGGTCGGCCGCGAAGGTGTACTGCGCCAGGTCGTTGGTGCCCAACGACAGGAACTCCACCTCCTGCAACAGCGACCGGGCCCGCAGCGCCGCCGCCGGTACCTCCACCATCACCCCGAACTTGGCCCGCAGGCCCGCCTCCCGGCAGGCGTCGGCGAAGGCCCGGGCCTCACCCCGGTCCGCGACCATCGGCGCCATCACCTCCAGGTACACCGACAACCCCTCCGCCGCGCGGGCCAACGCCGTCAGCTGACCGGACAGCACCTCCGGGTGCTCCAGCAGCGCCCGCAACCCCCGCACACCCAGCGCGGGGTTGGGCTCCTCCACCGGGTTGAGGAAGTCCAGCGGCTTGTCCGCCCCCGCGTCCAGCACCCGTACGACCACCCGCCCCTCGGGGAAGGCCTCCAGCACCTCCCGGTAGACCTCTACCTGCCGCTCCAGCGAGGGCACCCGGGCACTGTCCTCCAGGAACAGGAACTCGGTACGGAACAACCCCACACCCTCAGCGCCCGCCTCCACGGCCGCCGCGACATCCCCCGGCCCGCCGATGTTGGCGAGCAGGGGCACCTTGTGTCCGTCCGCGGTGGCACCGGGCCCGACCGCGGAGGCCGCGGCGGCTCGCCGCTCCTCGGCCAGCTTCCGCAGGGCGCTGCGTTCCTCCTCGTCGGGCTCGACGATGATCTCGCCGGTACTCCCGTCCACCGCGACGATGGTGCCCTCCTCCAAGCCCCGCACCCCGGGCAGCGCGACCACCGCCGGCACCCCCAGGGCGCGGGCCAGGATGGCGCTGTGGCTGGTGGGCCCGCCCTCCTCGGTGACGAAACCGAGGACCAGCGTGGGGTCGAGCAGCGCGGTGTCGGCCGGAGCCAGGTCACGCGCGATCAGGACGAAGGGCTCGTCGCTGTCCGGCACCCCCGGCATCGGCACCCCGGTCAACCGCGCGATGGCCCGGTTGCGGACGTCGTCCAGGTCGGCCACGCGTCCGGCGAAGTAGTCCCCGGCCCCGGCCAGCAAGGCGCGGTACGCGGAGAAGGCGTCGTACACCGCCCGCTCCGCCGTGCTGCCGTCGTCGATACGGCGGTCCATGTCCGCGAGTACCTCGGGGTCCTCGGCCATCATCGCCTGCGCCTCCAGCACGGCCTGGGCGTCGCCCCCCGCCAGCTGGCCTCTTGCGTTGAGGTCGGCGGCCACGGCGTCCATCGCCCGACGGGCCCGCTCCCGTTCCTGAGGGGCCTCCGTCTCCCGCGTCTCGCGCGGAGGCGGTTCGAGTACGGCAGCCCCCATGTGCCGCACCTCTCCGATGGCCACTCCGTGGCTCACACCGACGCCGCGAAGGCTTGTCTCCATGTCACCTGTCTCCGGTCCGAAAGTGACGGCCTGGTGCCGTCGGGAAAACTCCTGTGCGGGGCTTGGCCGCGCCGGTACGTCGCGTCAACGCCAGAGGAACAGCGCGTCCCCACTGGCCGTGGGGCCCGACTCCCGCACCTCGGTCACCGCGTCCGGGCTGGCGTCCAGCGCGATCACCGGGCAGAGGGGGGACTTGCCCGCCGCCTCGACCACGGTGGGGTCCCACCGCAGTACGAGGTCGCCTCTGTGTACCCGGTCACCCTTGGACACCACGGGCTCGAACCCCTGTCCGTTCAGCTGCACGGTGTCGATACCCAGATGTGTGAGTACCGCGTGGCCGTCGTCGTCAACGACCACGAACGCGTGTGGGTGCAGCGTCACGACCAGCCCGTCCACGGGGGCCGACACCTCGCCGGCTTGCCGTCGCGGGTCGATGGCCGTCCCCGGTCCCACCATGGCGTCGGAGAACACCGGGTCCGGTACGACCGCCAACCCCACCACCTCGCCGGCCACGGGTGAGGTCACTGTGGTCATGGGCAACCTCCTGTCCACCGACAGTGCGACCGAGGGCACGGCACCACCTCACGGTGTAGGCCATGATGCCCCGCAAAGCCTGTGCCCAGTCCGTGACCCAGTGTGTCCGATCTGGGGGCGTCTGCTGAGCATCCCGACCGAGTTTGGTGGTGGTGGGGTGCTGGTGTAGTGTCCTCCGGGTCGCCGACGGGGCTGTGATCTTGTTGGTGGCGTTTTTGTCGCTGTTCGGCGGCGTTTACTGTTCTTGCTTGTCCCTCTTTCTGGTGGGGCCGTGTTCGGTGTGTCTGGATGCGGTTGTG
>NZ_JBEXEP010000010.1:0-252038 GCF_040606315.1 Streptomyces sp. NPDC005438 | reverse complement strand
CCCGCCCGGTACGCGTACCGGGCGGGCGCCGTGCTCCTGGAGTCGATCCGGGAGGTGTTCCCTGAGGTGATCCGGGTGGGGATCAGATGCCGCAGCTGGGGGCGGACCAGTGCCTGCTGCCCCCACCCGCGACGTGGGTGTGGTCGTTGTGACCCGGGTAGCCCGGGCCGAGGATCTCGGTGAAGCCGTGGTTGCGGGCCGCCTTGGCCAGGCCGCAGAAGCCCTGCGAGCCCGCGCCGAGGTCAGCGGCGTGACCGTACATGTGACGGCTGTTGGCCGCACCGCCGACCGCGCTGTTGCAGGAGACGCTGCGGAAGCCGCCGTTGACGGTGATCGGCTTGTCACCCATGGCGTGCCGCATGGCCTGGAGCTTCCACATGGTGACCAGGGCGTTGGACTTGGCGGTGGCGGCGCTGACCTTGCCGCCCGACCAGTTGGAGTTACAGCGGTTCAGCTCGCTGTAGGTGAAGTTGACCGGGGTGCAGTCGTTGTCCTGAAGGGCGTAGATCTTGCTAAAGGTCTTGGGGCCGGCGACACCGTCGGAGGCCAGGCCGTAGGCGGACTGGAAGCGCTTGACCGCGGCCTTGGTGGCGGGGCCGAACTGCCCGTCGATGGCGAGTTGGTTACCGGTTCCCGGGTAGCCGGCGACCCGGATCTGGAGCTGGCGGACGGCCTCCCCGGAGGAGCCCTCCTTGAGCGTCGAACCCCAGGTGTAGCAACCATCGGTGACCTTGGTGTCGGCCTTGGCCGACGGACCGGAACTCGCGAGGGCGGGCGCCGCGGTGAGGGCCCCGAACACCAGGCCCGCCCCCGCCAACACCGACAGGGACGCTCTGACAGCACGTGACTTCATGGAGTTGCTTCTCCTTAGGGCTATTTGTAGAGAGCAACGAGATTGCTGGCGCCCGCATGACCTGTCAAGAATGTGTCAAGAAATTGCGAAGCCCTCCCGAAAGCGCCTCAACTCGACACAAACACAGTGCGGTTCGTCTGCCGCCCACGCCTTCCCCACACAGCGGCTCGACGTCTTCAACGCCTTCAGCCCGGACACGGCGGGGGGAGGGTGCGGCTCCTCCTTCCCTGGTCGCCCCCGCCCGCGCGCCCCTTCGGCTCGGCGACTCCCCGCTCCCCCTCCCCGGTGAGGGGCGGGTCGGGGTCACGGCCGTTCGCCTCCCTCGGGCGCCCCTCGACCGGTGGGCCACCAGGGCCGCGCTCCACCCCGACCGGGCCTCGGCCGAAGTGGGGCGCCCCCGCGCCGACTTCACTCCCGGACGGTCCACGGCCGCCCCCTCCACCGGGCCGGTACGGGCTCGGTCCTCCCCCGGGTGTCCGGTCGGTGGCTGTCCAACGGGGTCCCTCCACCAGGCCCATGTGTACGGTCCGCGTCCCTGTGGGGCGACTCGGTACACCCACCCCGCTCGACGGTCCTCACCACGGGCCCGGTGCTCCGGGAAGGGCGGGAAGGGTTCGACGGTCCCTCGCGCCGGTGCGGCCGGGACCGCACTCGGCGCCACCGGGGTCCGGCGGACCGGCAACACCCGGGGCCCACGTAGTGGCCGGCGGGACGCCCCGGGCCGAACCCCGCACGCCCTCGGTCCGGGAGACCCCCGCTCGTGGGCGTGCCAACGGGCCGCCCAGGGGCGGGAGTTACCGCCCACGGTGCGGCCCCCACGACAGAGGCTCAAGGTGTGGTCAGGCGGCCTTACCGGACTGGTGGCGGGCGGTGTACCGTCGAGCGGCGCTCCTCCCACCCGGACGGATGCGCCAGGGGTGACGCGTCAGACCCCGCACCACGACTCCCGAACCCGTCTTTCCTTCACGGCACCACGGAGTAGTTCGCCGACGACCCAGGGGGCGAGGCACGATGACGGTTTCGGAACCACGGCAGGGTCAGTCGAGGCGTACGAGGGCGCGTGTCCTGTGGTGGAGCGCGGTGGCGCGCCTGATCCAGTGCGTGATCCTCGGCAGTGTGGTCGGGGGCGTGGCCCTGCCCATGCTGGCTCCCCTGGCCGGGATCGAGGTCGGGGAGTACCTCCGACACTTCCTCGGCTGGCAGTTGGCGGTGACCGCCGTGCTCGTACTCGGCGGTATGGCCCTGCTCAGCGTCGTGGAGGGGCGCCTCGACGAGGCGGTCTACGCCGACGGCCACGAGTCCGTCGGCCGGATCGACAAGGTGATCATCACGTCTCCGGGTGGAGGAGAGGCCGACGCCTCCTACGACCTGATGGTGAGCGCCGTCGCACCGGGTCCGGTCACGATCCACCGAAGGATCACCTGGGGTACCACCCCCGCGAACATGACCTACCGGACCGGACACCGCGTGCGCATCCGCCACAACACCCTCGACCCCGGGAACTCCCGGGACGTGATGTTCGTGGAGTTCCTGAACTGAGGTCTCGCGGACCGACGGTGCACACACCAGCCCTACCCGTCGTACCGGAACGGCCCGTGGCTTCGGGTACGGAGGCCCCCGAGCAGGGTGCCTCCGACCACCTCCGACCGGGGGCGCCGCGCAAGGGAGCGGGACGGAGGAGGAGTTCGGCCCCGGGCCCCGGTGACAGCGGCTGCCACATCGACGGCGACAGCGCCCTCAGGGGCGACAACGATCACGTGGCAGGTGCGGTGCGTAGCGGCGACACCGCGCCCGAGCCACACGGCGGTCGGAGCCCTGGGGGGCTCTCGTACGGACCCTGAAGATCAGCGAGCGTGTTCTGGTGTCGTGGGCCGTGGGACGGCACGGGCCAAGGAGGAGTCCGGCGCCACGCGGCGCCCCACAGCGACAACCAGCGACAACCAGCGACAACGCGGCGAGGTACGGCGCGCTCGGCAACACCGCACGCGAGCCTCGCGGTGATCCCCACAACGTCCCCTAGTCCGGCGGACCGTCGGTCGCCCCGGTGAAACCGATGGTCTGCCGCCAGCTCAGCGCGTCCTCCCCCTGCCGAAAGACCACGCGCAACCCGCTCCAGGAGTAGCGCGGCTCCTTCCAGTCCAGCCACCCCGCGCTGAGGTGCCGGTCCCAGTCGCCGAGGTCGCCGTCGCTCACCGCCACGACCACCGTTTCGGCCTCGGACTCGGCGTAGCAACCGGAGCCGTAGTAGTGCGCGACCACGGTGACGGTGTTCCGGTACGTGCTCAGCCGCACGGGGCACTCGGGGTCGCCCGACCTCGCGTACAGCACCTTCGGTCGCGACCAGGGGCGCCCCTCGGCACTCTGGTGCCGCTCGACCAGTCCCTGGTCGGTGAACCTGACCAGCACCCGCCGCCCGTCCTCCAGGCGCACCGGCCGGTTGCCGGCACGCGAGGACTCACCCGTCGCCGTCGGAGGCTCGTCCACGGGCCACTCGACGCACAGCACCCACGCCCCCACCAGTACGAGTGACAGTACGACCGCCACCAGCACACGGGTCCTTCGCATGACCGAAACCTCACCTACCCGGGTCGCCATCGCGGCGGACGACGTCAGCCCACCCCCGTACGGTTCCGCCACCGAGGAAGGACGCCCACCCCGCAGTTCCACGACAGGTGGCGGCCCACCGGTACTCCGCAGCCGGGGCGGTACGGCCCGCAAGACGGTGCCGACCACGGTGGGTTCGGCTGGTCCGTGAGGTCACCGGCCACCTGGCCGGCGCCTTCGCCGTGCCGACGTACCCGGGTGACGGGTCAGCGCACCACTGGTGACGGCGCGGGGGAGGCGGCGGGGACGGGAGCGGTCGGAGTGGACAGTCCGGGGTTCACATTTGGAGGTCGCCGAAGGCGTGCCGCCGTTGGCGCCGCAACCAGCCACGGAACCCCCGGGCGAGCAGTGGCAGGGGGACGCCTCCCTTGTCGCCCTCCCCGGCGACGGCGTCGAGCCACGGGGGCATGAACCGGAGGGTCCACAGGGGCGCGGACCTGATCATGTTCTTCTCGAACTGCTTCCACACCGTCTCGTCCAGGGCGGGAGCCAGACGTCCGAGCAGTTCCCGTTCCTCGTCGGCCGCGTGGCCGGCCACCAGACCTCGCAACTCTTCGGCGTGCGCGGCGAGTTGGTCAGCGCCCTGGCCGTTCTCCCCGAGCCGGTCCAGCGTGTCGCGTACCCGGTGCAGGGCCGCGGCGAGTTCCTCGTGCTCGGTGGTCATCAGCCGCAGCGCCTCGACGTCGCCGCCGCGCTGCTCCACCCGGGGCCAGAGGAAGTCGTCCTCGCCCTGGTGGTGGTGTTCCACGACCGCCAGCAGCATCCCGCAGTAGCGGCGCAGGTCGGAGGCGTGGACCACGTTCCCACGTTCGGTCAACCGCCGCGCCACCCCGACCAGGCGCTCCAGGTCCCCCACCATCGCGCGGTGGGCGAGGACCATCGTCTGATGCCCTCCGGGCAGCGACGCCATGGCTACCACGGAGAATTCCCCGTACGGCTTCGGACCGGGACGGCGGGGGCACCCTCGCCGGAACCGGACCGGTGGGCGGGCATCGCCGGGACGGGATCCCCCGTGCGGGGAGTCCCCCCGTCCCACGGGAGCCGGCACAGGCCGGAAACGCTCAGCATCCCGCGAGTGTACAAGCGCCCCACCAGCAACATCCCCAGTCCTGGAGGCGATTCCTTCCTCACCGGAGAGGGCGGGCGACAGGTTCACGAAGAGTTCGGTCGCCGGCGTACCGGCCGCTCCTTCGCCACGCCTCGGGCACCGGGAACCGGAACGGCACCAGCCCCCTGACCGGGGACGATCGTGCTCCCGCCGCCCTCCGGGGGTTCGGTTTTGGCGCACGTCACAGGTCTTCGCAGGCGGCGGTTGGCCCCGCCAGACTGTCGCCGCCCGCTGTGCGAAGCCGAGGGAGGCACCATGACGCCCCGGGTACTGACGCTGCCCTTCGACCGCCCGGCTCCCCTGGAACCGCCGCCCGCCTACGCCCGGCTGCGGGCCAGCGCGCCCGTCACCGAGGTACGCACCCCCGACGGGTTGACGGGTTGGCTGGTCACCTCCTACGAAGCGGTGGCCACGGTGCTCTCCGACCGCCGGTTCCGGTTGGCGCCTCCGGGTGAGCCCTCCCCCGGCAACGACACCCTCTTCCAGGACGGCACGGCCCACCTCCGGCTCCGCCGTCTGGTGTCGCGGGCCTTCACCCCCCGGAGCGTCAACGCCCTGCGTCCCCGGGTGGAACAGCTGGCGGAGGAGTACGTCACGGCCCTCACCGACGCCGGCCCACCGGGTGACCTGGTCGCGGGGCTCTCCGCCCCGCTGTCCGTCACGGTGATCAGCGAACTGCTCGGGGTACCCCACGACGAGCGGGACCACTTCCGCCAACTCGCCGACGCCGTCAGCGCCGTGGACCTGGTCTTCGGCGGCGAGGAGAACGCGGAAGCCGTGGCCGAGGCATGGAACGCGCTGGGCGCCTACACCTATCTGCTGGTCACCACCAAGCGCGCGGAACCGGGGCCGGACCTGCTCAGCGCCCTGATCACGGTGCGGGACGCCGAGGACGGGCGACTCAGCGACAACGAGCTGGTCGCCACGGCCACCAGCCTGGTCGCCACCGGCTACCTGTCGGCCTGCAACGCCATCTCGGTGGGAACGATGCGGCTCCTGGCCGAAGGGGCGTTGCCGGCCCTGGCCACCGCCGACACCGCCACGGTCAGCGCGACGGTGGAGGAACTCCTGCGCCTCCAGGCCGGACGGACCGGCGAGCCCTTGCCCCGCTACGCCCACGAGGGCCTGGAGCTGGCCGGCGTACCGATCGCGGCCGGGGACCAGGTGCTGGTCCGACTGGAGGCGGCCAACCGCGACCCGGAGCGCTTCCCGGACCCCGACCGGTTGGTGCCCGGCCGGACCGGCCGTCCCCTGCCCTTCGGCCACGGGCCCCACTACTGCCTGGGGGCCTCCCTGGCCCGTATCGAGGTGGCCTCGGCCCTGACCGCGCTCGCCCGACGGCTGCCGGGACTGCGGCTGCACGGGCGGGTGGAGGACGTCGAGTGGACGCGGAACGCCATCGACATCGGCCCGACCGCGCTCCCGCTCTCCTGGTGATCTCCTGGTGAACCGTCCGACCCGGGGGACCTCGCGGGCCGGGGGCGCGAGGTCCCCCGGGTCAGCCAGGCCTCGGGCACCCGGTGGCCCAGGGCGTCCCGGACCACCGGGTGCCCGGCCGAAGTGGGGGCGCCGGCGGTGCGGACCGTACGAGGTCGGGGGTGGCGACCTCGTACCGCCGGGTCGGCCCCGGGCCCGCTCCCCCTTCGGACCTCGGGGCGCCCGCCCCCGGGCCGTCGTGGTGGGAGCGGTGGGCGTGGTGCGCGCCGTTGCCCCCGGGCTCGGCACCGGGCGCGGGGCGGGAAGGGAACGGCGGCCCGGGGCTCCTGGTCAGGAGCCGTCGAGCACCACCAGGCGCCCGGTCGCCCGGGTCATCGCCACATAGCGGTCGACCGCTCCCCGCACCCCGGTGCCGAACCCCTCCGGGTCGACCAGGACGACCAGGTCGAACTCCAGCCCCTTCGACAGTTCCGGGGTCAGTGCCCTCACCCGGGGCCCGGGCCGGTAGGCCGCCCGGAAGGCGGCGTCTCCGATGACGCAGACGGTGCCCTCGGGATGCTCGGTGAGCCAGTCGTCCAGGACCGCCTCCAACTCGCCGGCCGATCCGTGCAGTACGGGGAGTCCGCCGCGACGGATGGAGGTCGGCACGTTGGCGTCCGGGAGTACCGACCGGATCACCGGTTCGGCCTCGGCCATGACCTCCTCCGGGGTCCGGTAGTTGATCCCCAGGGTGGCCACGTCGACCCGGTCGAACCCCACCCGCCCCAGCCGTTCCCGCCATGACTCGGCGAACCCGTGCCGCGCCTGCGCCCGGTCGCCGACGATGGTGAAGCTCCGGGAGGGGCAGCGCCGCAGCAGCATCCGCCACTCGGCGTCGGTGAGTTCCTGCGCCTCGTCCACCACGACGTGGGCGAACGGGCCGTCCAGGGGCTCAAGTTCGCCGTCCGGCAGCGCGCCCTCGTCGACCAGGCTGTCCTGGAGGTCCCGCCCGCGCAGCATGGTCACCGCGCCCTCGCCGTCGTCGTCGGCCCGCAGTACGTCGTCGATGACCTCGGCCATCCGCTCCCGTTCGGCGGCCACGGCCGCCTCACGCCGACGTCGACGGCGTACCGTCCCCGGGTCACCGAGCCGGTGCCGGGCGGCGTCCAGAAGGGGCAGGTCGGACAGCGTCCAGGCCTGTGCCTCGGTCCGCCGTAGCCTCGCCACCTCCTCGGGGCTGAGCCAGGGGGCGCACAGCCGCAGGTAGGCCGGTACCGTCCACAGGTCGCCGACCAGGTCCGCCGCCTCGATCAGCGGCCAGGCCCGGTGGAGGGCGGCCACCAGCTCCTCGTCGCGCCGCAACGCCCCACGGAACGCCTCGGTGGGTTCCCGGCCGCCGTCCCGGTGCGCCAGGAGGACGGCCAGCTCCTCCCAGATCTGCTCCCGCGCCTCGTTGTGCGGGGTGCCGGGTTCGACCGCCTCGAACGCCTCGGCCCAGTCGTCGGCGCTCAACCGGATGTCGGACCAGTCGGTGCTGACCGTCAGCCCCTCGGTGGGCGGTTCCTCGTAGAACCTGACGGCGGCCTCGATCGCCCGCACCATGTCCCCGGAGGCCTTCAGCCGGGCGACCTCGGGATCGGTCTCGACCGAAGCCGAGGCACCCTCGGCGACCAGGTCCCGGAGGGTGCGGGTCCGTACCCCCTCCTCGCCCAGGCTGGGCAGGACGTCGGAGACGTAGGCCAGGTAGGGCTGGTGGGGGCCGACGAACAGCACGCCCCCGCGCCGGTGCCCCAACCGGGGGTCGGAGTACAACAGGTACGCGGAACGGTGCAGGGCCACGACGGTCTTCCCGGTACCCGGGCCGCCGTCCACCACCAGGGCTCCCTTCGACCCCGCCCGGATGACGGCGTCCTGGTCGGCCTGGATGGTGGTGAGGACGTCCCGCATCCGCGTCGACCGGCTGCCGCCCAGGCTGGCGACGAAGGCGGAGTGGTCGTCGAGGGCGGCGTGGCCCTCCCGCCCCTCGTCGGTGAACACCTCGTCCCAGTAGTCGCTGATCCGGCCCCGGGTCCAGCGGTACCTGCGGCGGCTCGCCAGCCCCATGGGGTGGGCGTGGGTGGCCGCGAAGAACGGTTCGGCCGCCGGGGACCGCCAGTCCACCAGCAGTTGGCGTCCCTCGCCGTCGGTGAGGCCGAGCCGTCCCACGTACAGCGGCTCGGGGTCGTCGGCCCTGACCACGTGCCCGAGGCACAGGTCGAGCGCGTAGCGGCGCAGGGCGCCCAGTCGGCCGGTCAGCCGGTGGACCTCCGCGTCCCGTTCCATCGCCGCCCGGCCGAGGCCACCCGGTGCCCGGCGTTCGGCCTCCAGCCGGTCGGACAGTTCCGCCACCGTCCGCTCCAGGGTGTTCGCGATCTCCGCGAAGTGCCGTTCGTCAGTGGCGATCAGCTCCGGGGCGGCCTTGGCGGCCAGGCGCTCCGGCAGGGCGAAGACGCTGGTGGTCGGAGTGCTCATCGCCGCCCCCGATCCGGGGCCCCGGCCCACGGTGCGCTTCCCCTCAGCGGTACGGGGATCCCCCGCCGCCGATACCGCGATACAAACAGCGACATAGGCGTACTCACTTCGCCTACCCCCCAATTCCTGATGTTCTGGTCTCGGCTCGTGATTCTGCGCCCTCACCGGGGCCTTGCCGCAAGCCCCCCTGTGCGCTATACGTTGAACACGGCGAGGAGGTCGAGGAGTACGCTCCCTCCCGCCTCTCCCACCGGACACGCCCCGTGACCCCAGCGCGTACCGAGGCCCGGCCAGCCCCCCGGACCACCCGCTCCCCCGTCACCGGCGCACCCCCTACGGTGGGCGGATGCACACCTGGGCGCACCTCTCCGTGTTCGTGCCGGCCGCACTCGCGGTGGCCGCCTCCCCCGGGGCGAACAACCTGCTGGCCTTCCGCAACGGTCTGCGCAGCGGCCTCAGGAGCGCGGCCCTCGCCCTGTGCGGGAGGTTCCTGGCGTTCGCCCTGATGCTGGGGCTCGTCGTCGCCGGGCTCGGGGCCGTACTGCGCACCTCGCAACAGGCCTTCGAGGCGCTACGGGTACTCGGGGCCGCCTACCTGATCGGGCTCGGGCTGTGGATCGTCTGGCGGGCCCGGGCACCGCGCGGAGACTCCCGGGCCACGACCGGTACCGCCGTGGGGCGGCCCTCCTCCCCCGGGAAGCTGGCGGTCCAGGAGTTCCTGACGGCAGCCGCCAACCCCAAGGCCCTGTTGCTGTTCACCGCGTTCCTTCCACCGTTCGTCGACACGGGCTCGCAGGCCGCCCCCGCCCCGGTCCAACTGGCGGTCCTCGGCGCCGTGTACATCGCCTGTGAGGCGCTGACCGCACTGGTCTGGGCCGGCTCCGGGCGCCTGCTCGCCGCCCGTGGCCCGAGGCCGGGCACACTGCGCCGGCTCGACCAGGCGTCCGGCGGCGCCTTGGTCGCCTTCGGTGGTGGGCTGGCCGTCTCCGACCTCTCCCGACGCTGACCCCCACCCGTACGCACCCACCGACCCAAGGGACGGGCATGACCACCGACCCCACCGCGCTCCCGGCCCACCGGCAACTGGCCGCCCTGGCACGGGGCGAGATCAGCAGCCGTGAACTGACCAGGGCTCACCTGGACCGGATCAGCGCCCACCCCGAGGTCAACGCGGTGATCACGGTCGCCGTGGAACAGGCCTGGCGGGCCGCGACCCGGGCGGACGAGCGACGGGCCCGGGAGGCTGATCCACCGGCCCTGCTGGGCCTCCCCCTCACCGTCAAGGACTCCTGGGAGACGGCGGGCCTCCGCACCACCTGCGGTGCCCCCGAACTGCGCGACCACACACCGGAACGGGACGCCACCGCCGTGGCGCGCCTCCACCACGCGGGCGCGGTGCTGTTGGGCAAGACGAACTGTCCCCCGTACTGCGGCGACCTCCACACCGGCAACCCGCTGTTCGGTACGACGCCCCACCCGGCCGACCCCAGCCGTACCGCCGGCGGCTCCTCCGGTGGCCCGGCGGCGGCCGTCGCCCGTCACCTGACCCCGGTGGACCTGGGGAGCGACCTGGCCGGTTCGGCACGACTGCCGGCCCACTACTGCGGGGTGTACGCCCTCCGGCCGAGCGAGGGCACGGTCCCCACCCGGGGGCACGTCCCCCGGCCCCCGGGGGTGGCTGACCTCCTCCGACATGAGCACCGCCGCCCCACTGGCACGGTCGGCCGAGGACCTCGACCTGGTGCTGTCCGCCCTGGCGACCCCGGCTCCGGCGGAGGGAGTGGTCTGGCGGGCCCCGCTGCCCCCGCCCCGGCACGGCTCGCTGGGCGACCACCGGGTGGGCCTGTGGCTCGACGACCCCGCCTGCCCGGTGGACGCCGCCACGCGTACCGCCCTGGAAGAGCTGGCCGACCGGCTCCGTTCCGCCGGCGCCTCGGTCGACTCCCGGGCCCGACCGACCGAACTGGCCGACGCCTCCGAGGCGTTCCGGTCCCTGATGTTCGCCTCCTCCTCGGTAGCCGCTCCGCAAGAGGCCTTCGACCGCGAGGTGGCGTCGGCGGAACGGCTACCGCCCGGGGACGACCGGCCCGAGACCCTCTACCTCCGGTCCCGGACCCTGCGGCACCGCGCCTGGGGCGCGCTCCAGGAGGCCCGCGAACGGGTCCGGGAGTCCTGGCGCGCGTACTTCGCCACCCACGACGTACTCCTCACCCCCGTGTCACCGACCACCGCCCCGCCCGACCCCGGGGAGGTCCCGGTGGGTGAGCGCCACCTGCTGGTGGACGGGGTACGGCGTCCGTACTGGGACCAGACCACCTGGCTCACCCTCGCGGGGCTCGCCGGGCTGCCGGCGGTGGTCGCGCCACTGACCGTCGACGCCGGTCTGCCCCTGGGGCTCCAGATCATCGGGCCGCCCCTGGAGGACCGGACGGCGCTCCGCTTCGCCGCCCTGCTGGGTGAACTCCGGGGCGGCTGACCGCAGTTGACCGGGGCGTGGGCGCACCGCTCCCCCGGACGGCTCAGGCCGGGCGCATACGGAAGTCGTAGCGGTCCGGCAGGGGGTGTTCGGTCAGGGCCCGGGCGCGGACCTCGTCGGTAACCGGCCCGTCCCCCGCCACCAGTCGTTCGGCCACGGCCTGCCAGGTGTCGCTGATGACCTCGTCGCCCTCCCGGAGGTCGGCCACCTCGAAGCCCTCGTCGAACAGGGCGCGGGCGCCCTCGGCGTCGCCCCGGGCGAGCAGTACCCGCGCCCGCAGCAGCCGGAACCGTCCCCGCTCCCGGACGGCAGCGGGCAGCTTCTCCCAGAGTTCGCCGGCCTCCTCCGCCGCTCCGACCCGCAGCAGGGCCTCCAGAGCCTCCCGCCCCAACGCCGTCCACACCGGCTCCCATTCGGCCTGGTCCGCGTGGGATGCGCTCCGCTTCCAGGCGTCCGCGACGGCGGCGCGGTAGTGCTCGGCGCTCCGCTCGTGGTGGCCGGCCTGGAGTTCGGCCACCCCCAGGCAGCGCAGCACCGGCCAGCCGCCCTGGTCGCCCAGCGCGCGTTCCCAACTGCGTACGGCCTGGGCCCGGTCGCCGGCGTGCCACTGGGCCACCCCGAGGTGGTACTCCCACAGGGCCGGGCAGGGCGCCGGCGAGGCGGACTCCAACAGCTCCCGCCACTCGGCGGACACCAGGCTGGGACCGGGGGGCGCCCCGGGGCTGCCGGCGGGGAGCCGGCCCTCGTGCAGCAGGGTCAGCCAGGGCCGCTGGGCCTCCTGGAGCGTGTCCTCGGGGAAGGGGGTGCCGGGCAGCCGGTAGCCGCCCCGGGCCACCTCCAGGGCGCCCCAGCCGGAGCCGGTGGCCAGCCGTTCGCCGGGCTCGGAGTCGGCGACCTCGCGCCACCGGGCGTACAGCTCCTCCACCCGGGCACGGGGCAGGGCGGTCTCCAACCGCGCCTCCACCTCCTCGCGGGCCGCGCCCCAGTCCGTCCCGTGGGTCACCCGGGCGTCGGTGGTCAGCGGCCCGTACGCCTCCAGCCAGGCGAACTCCTCGCCCGCGCCCAGGGGTACGTGTTCCAGCTGGGTGCGGGCCAGCCCGGCCTGGATCTCGGCGTAACCGGGGGTGCCCTCCTCGGTCAGCCACTGCTGCCAGCGGCGTCCGCCGGGGCCCGAGCCCCAGACGAACAGCTTCCGGCCGCGCAGCAGGTCGGTGGAGGTCTGCACCAGTCCGGCGCCGTCCCGGTCCAGGGAGGTGATCCACTTCCGCGCGTCGACCGGTACCTCGTGGAAGTAGTCGGCGGGGAACTCGCTGCGCGGGGGGTAACTGCGGTCCGCGCCCTCCCACTCGGGCACCGGCACCAGGCGCAGCCGGCGGTCGTAGGAGAACAGCCAGGTCTCCTCGGCGGGGGCGACCACCCGGGTGTCGGCGCGCTCGGGCACCGCGATGTTGGACCACCAGTACACCGGCACGACCCGCTCGTGGGGGTTGCGCACCCGTACGCCCACCAGCAGGAAGTCCGACCCCTCCGGCAGCCACAGGTCGACCTGGAAGGGGGTGTCGCGCAGCCGCTCCCACTCCCACAGCCGCAGCATGGGGCCGCCGTCCGGGGCGGTGACCACGGCGGCGTGCACCGGGGCGCAGGAGAGGGTGGTGTGGCCGGTGGCGCCGATGTTCCACTCGATGCCGCCGGAGTACCAGGCGCCGTTGAGGGCGAAGTCGGCCGGCTGGAGGACGGGGTTGCGGTAGAGCAACTCGCGGTCGGTGGGCTTGTGGTGGAGCGAGAGGATCCGGCCGCCCAGGCCGGGGAGCACCTCCGCCCTCAGCCGGTCGTTCTCCAGCACCAGGGTGTCCAGCCCGGCCGGTGCGCGGTGACGGTCGTAGCCGTCCAGCACCCGGGTGGGCAGCACCGAGCGCAGCGGCTCGTACCCCACCTGCCGGGCCATGTCGGGCGGCAGGGCGGCGCGCTGTTCCTCGTCCAGGTGGTGGCTCTCGTCCAGGGGGACCAGAGCGGGCAGTGGATTCTCGGGTCCGACGGCGGTGCTGGGCAGGGTCAGGCTGCTACGTCGTACGGTCGTGGGCACGCCATCCTCACTTCCTGTGTGGGCGCCGCCGCCTGTCGGGACCCCGATGACCATGGAACACGCTCGGCGCGGGCTTGAACAGGGCCGCAGCGGTGTGGCCTTGGTCCCCCCGGTCCGGTGTCCGAGGCCCCGCCCGACCTCCGAACCGACCCTTGATGATCTTCCGGGACGATCTTCTCCGATCGTCGCAGTCTCTTTCGCTGACGCCCTTTCAACACCCTTGATCTGTGGGAGACTTCACGGGGAGTCGCTCGCTGGAGCGGAGCAGGTACGCATCACCCTGGGAGAAGGCGCGCATGGGGAACAGTGGCGAGCGGAGTCAGGTGGAAGTGGACGTCAACGTCCCCAGCGTGGCTCGGATGTACGACTACTACCTGGGCGGCAAGGACAACTACCGCGTGGACCGCGACGCGGTCCACGAACTCGACAAGCAGGTCCCCAGCACCAAGCCGCTTGCCATCAACAACCGGCGCTTCCTCCAGCGCGTGGTCGGCGTCCTGGCCCGCGAGTACGGCGTGCGGCAGTTCCTGGACCACGGCTCCGGTCTGCCCACCCAGGACAACGTCCACCAGGTCGCGCAGGCGGTCGACCCCTCCTCCCGGGTGGTCTACGTGGACAACGACCCCATCGTGCTGGCGCACGGCCGGGCCCTGCTGGAGGAGAACGGCAACACCGCGGTCATCACCGCCGACATGCGCGACACCGAGGAGATCTTCAACCACCCCGAGGTGCGGCGCCTGATAGATCTCGAACAGCCGGTGGCGGCGCTGCTGGTGTCGGTGATGCACTGCATCCCCGACGAGGACCACCCCGAGCAGATGGTGCGCCGCATCCTCGACAAGCTCCCCAGCGGCAGCTTCATGGTCCTCAACCAGTTCGTCAGCGACGACCCGCACATCCGCGAGTGGACCGCCCGCTTCATGGACGAGGCCACCCAGGGCAACTGGGGCCGGGTCCGCCAGGAGCACGAGGTGAAGCGGTACTTCGAGGGCCTGGAGATCCTGGAACCGGGTCTCTGCGAGATCACCGAGTGGCGGCCCGACGGCAGCCTGGGCCCCCAGCAACTCACCACCGAGTGGATCGAGTTCGGCGGGGTCGGCCGCAAGCCCTGAGCCGCCGCACCCCGGTGGGCGACCAGCCCGCCCCCTGATCGTGGCCGTGGCCTCACACCCCCCGAGGGGCCACGGCCACTTCCACCACCCGGCTCCTGACTCCCTCCGGGAGCCTCCCCCGGGACAGTCCCGCCCCGGCCGATGTCCCCCGGTCGGGTTCCGGTACGTCCCGCGTTCACGGGACCGCACACCCCTTGCCGGATCGGCGCCGCCCCCGATGTCCCGACGCGGCTCCGGCTCCGTGGGCGGGGCCGGGGCCACCCCGACGGGGCTCACCGTCGGGGTACGGCGGACTGTGGGGTCCGGGCGGTGGATCTCGTCGGCCACGAGGGCGCCTCCGCGACGAACAGGGAGGACGACCGGATGGAGCTGGCCAGGCGACGGGCCCTTAGGGCGCCCTGGTGGACCGCCTCACCGATGACCGCCTCTGCTGGAGTTGCTGTGCGCCGCTGACGAAGTACGGGTGCCCGGCGAACTCGGGTCGTCAGATCCCCACGAGCACGCTCCCGACGCGGTCGTGGACACCTATGTGGTCGACGGCGGCCGGCTGCTCCTCACCCTCTGGCACGGCCGACCGCACGAGGTGATCTACCAGACCCCCGGCGGAGTCCGAGGAGGCCTCCGCGCGGCGCGACGACCGGCTGTTCGCGCACTACGGACAGGGCCACGGCTGGACCGAGACCCTCGACAACGGTTTCGGCAGGACCTGTCGCCGACCGATCAGCGGCGGTACGCCCTGTGGAGCCACGCGCTGGACTTCACGGCCTTCGGCACCATGGAGTTCCCCCAGGTCAAGTGGTAGCCGCCACCGGCTTCCCGGCTCATCGAGGCCGGCCGGGCACTCCGGGGTGATACGCGGGCCGGGCCGGTTCGTTCCCGGTCGGGTGGTCGTCTCCGGCCGCCCCTTCGGGGCCGCCACTCCTTGTCCGAGAAACCACTGGCCAACAGTCGGTCCACCCGTCAGGGCTGTCCTGGCCAGTGCCCACGCGCGCGCACCGGAAGGCTCCTTCGGGAGGGGACGGCTGGCGGCCTGTCATACGAGGAGGGGCCTCGCCCCCGCGTCACGTTCCGAGGATGAGGCCCGATACGGAGCACCCGGAGCTACCCGTGGCGGCGCCCCCATGGCGCCGCCGTACCGGTCACAGCTCCTTGCGGAGCTTCTCCAGGAACTTCTTCGTCTCGCCGGGCTGGTGGGCGGTGGCGCTCAACCGGTCCATGACGACCATGTAGTTCTCCACCTCTTCCCTCTTGTCGAGGTACAGGGAGGTGGTCAACTGCTCCAGGTAGACGATGTCGGGAAGGTCGGGCTCCTGGAAGCGGAGGATGGTCACCGGGCCACCGGCCGCCGCGACACCACCGATCTCGAACGGGGCGATCTGCAGGGTGACGTTGGGCCAGTCCAGCACGCCCAGCAGGTGGTCGATCTGGTCCCGCATCACGTCCCGGCCGCCCAGCGGGCGGCGCAGGGCGCCCTCGTCGATCACCGCCCACAGCTTGGGGGCGTGGGTCTGACGGAGCAACTCCTGCCGGCGCTCGCGGAGTTCGACCCGCCGGTTGATCTCCTTGGTCTCCGCACGGGGATGCCCCAGTACGGTGCAGGCGCGGGCGTAACCGTGGGTCTGCAACAGGCCGGGGATGAACTGGACCTCGTAGGTACGGATGAGGGCGGCAGCCTCCTCCAGCCCGATCAGTTGCTCAAACCAGCTGGGAAGTACATCGCTGTACTTCTGCCACCAGCCCGGAGTGCTCGCCTCACGGGCCAGGGTCAGGATTCCCTCGCGCTGGTCCTGCTCGTGCACTCCGTAGAGGGTGAGCAGGTCGGCGATGTCACGTTCCTTGCAACCGTGACGCCCCAGTTCGATGCGGCTGATCTTGGCGTGCGAGGAGCGGATGGCCTCACCAGCGGCCTCCCTGCTGATGCGGCGCTCCTCACGGAGCCGGCGCAGCTGGGTGCCCAGGACAATGCGCAGCACGGTCGGCCCACCCCGTGGATGGGCCAGCATCCGCTGTGCTGTTGTCTCCGGTTCCAAGTGTGCTGACATCATGGCCACCCTGCTCCCCAACTGAATCGACCGCCTACCCAGTCTCGCACCTGGAGGCCAACTGGACGTAGTTGTGGGGCGTTCAACTTTAAGACAGCTTCAGCCGCGCCCCAGCAGGTCATCGAAGTCGCCGTCCTTGGCTCCCCCGATGAAGGCTTCCATCTCGGCGCGGGTGTATATCAGGGCCGGACCCGAGGGGTGACGCGAGTTGCGTACCGCGAAGCCTCCGTCCGACAGACCTGCCACCTCCACGCAGTTGCCGCTGGGGTTGCTGCGTGAACTCTTCCGCCAGCTGACATCCCGCAGTTCGCTGGCCGCAATCCCGTTGCTGATGTGCCGCATCTGAACCCTCGTTTCCTCTCTCTACGTCAACTCGCCCTGTCCGTAAGCGAGTTGACCCGTTCGGGACAGGGCGTGGTGTACCTCACCCAGAACACTGTCCCATGAGAAGTGTCCTTGCACATGTACTTACAGATGTTCTTTCAGATGTGCTTGCAGCGGCGGGGTTGTTCGCTCAGGATGGGTACCGCGACGCGCACTGCCGAGTCACCGAGTCACGAGTCACCGGAGTACCTGATGGACGCTCACTTACTGAGTCATCACCCCCCACGGGGTGTGGAGTTCCCCGAGGTCACGCGCCTGAGCGTGTGCCGGGGAGTCATGCGCCGGTCCAGACGGGACGGCTCGTTTACGGTCCGCTCCGCCCTCGGCAGACTCTCGTGTGACGTCGCCGTCCGACTCCGCCGGTGCCCCGAGGGCGTCCACCGCCCTCACCTTGGCCTCGACGATCGCGTGCGTCTCTCCCGGAAAGGTGGGTTCCACGGATGAACGCTCCTCAGGAACCACAGCTTTCCACCCTGGACGCCGACTTCGCGGCTGAGGACCTCATACCGGCACCGGAGACCTTCTGGGATCCCCTGACCCGGGTACTGCTGGTGATGGAGCTGCTCGAAGGTCCTTCCTGGCTCAGGGAGTTGGACCAGAAACTGTCCGGCTCCTCCCCCCTGCTGTCCCCGCAGGTTCGGGGCGCGACCAGCCAGGGTTGAGCCCGTATCAGACGTCCCCCGTGGAACAGCCTCCCCGGGCCACGGTGGTTGACGTCGCGGTGAGCGGTCCCCCACACAGACCGCTCCGCTACGGATGCTCGACACCTGGTTGACGGGCCGGTGTGAGCGGCGCCGGCCCGTGGACGTGGAGTTCGCCGACCCCTGGTCCGAGCTGAACTCCCGTCACCCTCGGGGTGGTGGGCGGGTCTCTGATCCCCGCCCACCACCCCGACTCACTCTCCGGCCTGTCCGTCCGTCAACTCCCGCACCACGTCGAGCTGTCCGACGTGGCGGGCGTACTCCTGGAACAGGTGGAACAGGATGGCCGACAGTGTCGGGGCGTCCTTCTCCTCGGGGAAACGCCCGCCCACCCGGGCACGTCGGTCCAGCGGCACCCCGTGGACCAGCGCCCGGGAGCGGTCGCACTCCCGTCGGAACTCCTCGACGACCTGGGCGGTGGTCATGCCCTCGGGCACCGTCCACCGCCCCCGCTCGTCCGCGTCGCCCCACGGCCGGTCCACCGGCTCGGCGAGGAAACCCCAGCGCAGCCAACGTCGCTCGACGAACCGCAGATGCCACACCAGTTCCAGCGGGCTCCACCCGGAGGGCAACAGGCTGGACCGGAGCTGCTGTTCGGTCAGCCCCTCGATCTTCCGCAGCAGGGTGGAGCGGAAGAAGTCGAGATACCTCGGAAGCAACTCCTCGGGGGTGCTGCGTTCCGCGCCGGGCTCGGGCAGCTCCGGTGCCTCGCTCATGGCCGCAGGGTCAGGGTGGGCAGGTCGTCCCGCTCCAGGCCGAAGGTCTGGAGATACAGGGAGAGTTCAGCCTGCACCGCCTCGATGATGCTGTCCGCGCGCCGGAACCCGTGGCCCTCGCCCTCGAAGGTGACGTAGGCGTGGTCGATGCCCTTGCCGCGCATCCGCTCCAGGAAGCGCTCGCACTGGATGGGTGGACAGATCACGTCATCCAGTCCCTGGAGCAGCAGGAAGGGCACCCGCACCCGGTCGGCCCCGGAGATCGGTGACCGCTCCCGGTACCGCTCGGGGTGGAGCTTCAGCGGGCCGACCATCGACTCCAGGTACTGGGACTCGAAGTCGTGCGTCTCGGTGGTGGCCCACCCCGTGAGGTCCAGGATCGGGTAGGTGATCGTCCCGCAGGCGTACAGCCCCTCGGCGAGGGGTGAGGTGATCGAGGCGGCGGAGGTCCAGCCACCGGCGCTGCCGCCCCGGATGGCCAGCCGTGCCGGGTCGGCGGTGCCCTCGTCGGCCAGGGCACGAGCCACCGCCGCGCAGTCCTCGACGTCCACCACGCCCCACTGCTGGCGCAGCCGGTTGCGGTAGGCACGGCCGTAACCGGTGGAACCGCCGTAGTTGACCTCCGCGACTCCGATGCCCCGGGTGGTGAAGTAGGCGATCTCCAGGTCGAGGACCATGGGCGACCGACTGGTGGGGCCTCCGTGCACCCAGATCACGTACGGGGGGAGTTCGCCCTCCATCCCGGCCTGTTCCGGGTGGTGGGGCGGATAGACCTGGGCGTACACCTCACGGCCGTCGGGGCCGGTGAAGGTGCGGTACTCCGGGCTGGGGTAGTACGCCGGGTCCACCAGGTCCTCGTGGGGACAGGCGATCACGGAGCTGTGCCCAGTGGCGGTGTCCAACTGCACGATCTCGAAGGACGTGCGGCCACTGGCGGCGATGCCGGCCACCCGGTCGCCGGTGACCGCGAGGGAGGCCGCCCACTCGGTCCAGGGGCCGGTCGCGTCCACGATGTCCCCCGTGGCGGGGTCGAGTACGCCGAGGCGGAGGGGACCCCGACCGTGGAGCACCGCGATCAGGCCGCTGGGCAGGGGGTGGAACCACCGCTGCCCGAGCTTCCACTGCGGGCCGCCGAACTCCTCCTGGCGCGGGCAGAGTTCCCGTTGCTCGCCGGTGTCGACGTCGACCTCACGCAGGTTCCACCAGCCACTGGTGTCGACCGAGCACAGCAGGCGCCCCTCGGCCGACCAGTCGACCTGGGCGACCGACTCGCCCTCCACCTCCTGGTCGGGGTCGTCGCCGGTGCCGGCGAGAACGCCCTGACTGCCCGCCACCGTGCGGGGGTTCTTCAACTCCCCCTGTGGGCCGACCTCGGCCACCCGGGCCAGGGTGCCGTCCCAGGGCATCTGCGGGTGGTCCCAGGCGATCCAGGCCACCCGGTCACCCTCCGGGGAGAGTTTGGGGCCGGTGACGAAACGGTGCGCGTCGTCGGTCAGTTCACGGATCGCCCCACGGTCCTCGGCCGCCGATCCGTCCAGGGGTACGGCGGCCAGCACACGGCGCACCTCGGTCGGGCCGGGGCCGACGAACTCCTCCAGCACGCACCACACCTCGCCCCTGTCGGGCAGCACGGTGGCGTCGCACCAGCGCAGACCGCCCTCGACCACGGTGGACAGGGGGGTGAGGGGACGGGGGGAGGCGTCACCGGAGTCCGGCTCCAGGGCGTAGAGCCGCTGGTCCAGGAAGTGGGTGAAGACGATCAGCGGTCCGCCGGTGGACCGGGTCGCGCCGGCCCAGGGACGGCCGCCGTACTCGATGACCCGGTTGCGGACGTTCCACGGGGCGGGAAGCACCGAGCGGGCCTCGCCGTCCTCGCCCATCCGCATCAGGGCGCGGCGTCCGCTCTCGGTCGGCCTCGGCTCGGTCCACCACAACTCCTCGCCCACCGCGCCCAGATACTCGGGGCTGCCGTCATGGCGAGCGACCAGTTCGGCGTCGATCGGTGAGTTCCAGGTGCCGTACGGGGTGGGAGTGGTCACCATCTGACAGTTCTTCTCCTAAAGAGCCAACATGGCACGGTCGAGTACGCGCACTCCGAAATGGAGCGCGTCCACGGGAACACGTTCGTCCACGCCGTGGAACATGGCCTGGTAGTCGTAGCCCTCCGGCAGGCGCAGGGGCGAGAAGCCGTACCCCTCGATTCCCAGCCGGTTGAACTGCTTGGCGTCGGTGCCCCCGGACATGCAGTAGGGCACCACGTGGGCCTCGGGGTCGAAGTGGTGGAGGGAGTCCCGGAGCACCGCGAAGGTCGGGGTGTCGACCGACGCCTGGAGCGGGACCTCCCGGTGCTGGAACTCCCACTCCACGTCGGGCCCGGTGAGCCGGTCGAGGGTGTCCAGGAACTCCTGCTCGCCGCCGGGCACCATCCGGCCGTCCACATGGCCGACGGCGCTTCCGGGGATGACGTTCACCTTGTAACCGGCGTCCAGCATCGTGGGGTTGGCGCTGTTGCGCACGGTGGGCTCCACCAGGGAGGCGGCCCTGCCCAGCTTGTCCAGCAGGAGGTCCACCTCGTGCGCCAGCTCGGCCTGGTCCTCTGACTCCAGGTCAGGGCGGTCCAGGCCGTAGAGCGCGGCCAGCTCGCGAAGGGCGGCGCGCACCACCGGGGTGAGGCGCACCGGCCACTCGTGCTGGTCGATCCGGTGCACGGCGGCGGCCAGCCTGCTGACCGCGTTCTCCCGGTTGACCTTGGAGCCGTGCCCGGCACGGCCGTGTGCGGTCAACTTCAGCCAGCCGGTGCCGCGTTCACCGGCGGCGACCGGGTAGAGCCGCCGTCCGTCGCCGGTGTGGAAGGTGAAGGCACCGGACTCGCTGAGCCCTTCGGTGCACCCCTCGAAGAACTCCGCGTGCCGCTCGGTGAGGAAGCCCGACCCCCACTCGGCGCTGTCCTCCTCGTCGGCGGTGTAGGCCAGCACCACGTCTCGGCGGGGGCGCACTCCCGACCGGGCCCAGGCGCGGACCACGGACAGCATCATCGCGTCCATGTTCTTCATGTCGATGGCGCCGCGTCCCCACACCACCCCGTCCCGGATCTCGCCGGAGAAGGGGTGCACGCTCCACTCCCCCGGGTCGGCCGGCACCACGTCCAGGTGGCCGTGCACCAGGAGGGCGTCGGCGGAGGGGTCGGTGCCGGGGATACGGGCCACCACGTTGGTGCGGCCGGGGTCGCGTTCCAGCAGGGTGGGCTCGATGCCGACCTCGGCCAGTCGCTCGGCGACGTACTCCGCGGCGGGGCGTTCGTTGCCCTCGCCACCGCCCGGGTTGGTGGTGTCGATCTGGATCAGCTCGGAGGTGTAGCGCACCACCTCGTCGAGCACCTGCTGGTCGATGTGGTCAGCCATACTGCTCCTCCACGGCGGACGAGACCAGGGTGGTCACGGCCTTGAAGGTGCGGATCCCCTCGTACATCCCGAGCGAGGTGTAGGAGATGCGGCGGGGGCCGCTCTGCTCCACCCCGGGCACCACGGTGGCCGCTCCGGCCAGGTGCTCGGCGTCGAACTCCACCTCGATGGTGCGGGAGACCGGTGGGGCGGGCTCGTGCCGGCCGGCCAGGGCCACCGCCTCCTTGGCGCGCGCACGGATGTCGGCGGCCGTGCGCTCGGGGGTGCGGCAGATGGCGGCGTACCGCGAGACGTAGTCCTTCACGGCGGAGGTGCGTGCCTCGGGGGCGTATCCCTTGGCGTCCTCACAGGCGCGGTCGTCCCCGGTGACCAGCACCACGGGGACGCCGTACTCCGCGACCACCAGGGAGTTGAGGTATCCCTCGCTGGCGGGTGTGCCGTCGACCCAGACACCGGTGATGGAGTTGGCCAGGAAGGTGTGGGCGAGGACGCCCTCGGTGCCCGCTCCCGTGTGGTACCCGACGAAGGCGATGCCGTCGACGTCCTCGTGCTGGACGCCCTCCACCATGCTGAGCGACTTGTGTCGGCCGGTGAGCATCTGGGCGCGGTGGTCCAGGCGCTCCAGAAGGAGGTTGCGCATGGTCCAGTGCGCCTCGTTGATGAGGACCTCGTCGGCGCCGCCGTCGAAGAAGCCGGCGACCGCCGCGTTGACATCGGAGGTGAACATCGGGCGGCAACGCTCCCACTGGGGGCCGCCGGGCAGTACGTCTGCGGGCCAGGTGACACCGGTGGCGCCTTCCATGTCCGCGGAGATCAAGAGCTTCATGTGTCGTCACGTTACGCGGTTGACCATGGTGGCGACACCCCTGTGGATAACTCTCCCCTCCCGAACGGTCGTTGCCGCCCCCTGAGCGACGCGCACACCGCCTGATCTGCCCTTTCCATGGACGTCGAAGGGGTGGGCGAAGTGCCAGAGGTCTCGTCCGATGGCACCGCCCCGACGGGTGGCCGCCCCGCGTGACGGCCGTGACCGACACACCGGGTGACCGCGCGGACGGTGGGGTTACCCCCACCCGAGGAGCCCAGCCCGCCCCCTCGCGCCCGGACGGCTCGCGGCGGAGGCTGGGAACCGGACGCCGGGCTCACGGCGCGGGCCCTCCCCCGGGCCGGGCCCGGGGCGACGGCCGGCCACGAGGGCGGGCGTGAACGAGAGCCACCGGGAACCCACCGGAACCCCACCGGGAACACAGCCGAGAGACGGGACCGCCATGACCGAGCCACCGCCCACCCTCTCCACGGCTACCCCGGCCCCTCGGGCCCAACCGGGCCTCTGGCGCGGGCTGTCGGGTCGGGTCGCGCGCTTGTTGCGCTGGGGCCTGACCGCCCTACCGCTGACCGTGGCCAGTGTGGTGGCGGCGCTCCTCGGTCGGCCGGACCGGGGAGCCGAGGCCCAGCGCCGGTTGGCCCGGCGGAACCTGCCGCCCGGTGTGGAGCCGCCGACCCCGTCGGGGACGCCGACCAGCGCGGGGCCGGTGGTCAGGCTGGGGTCGCTGATGCTGGTGCCGGCCCTGGTGGCGTTCTTCGTGGCCGTGGTCATCCTGATGACCTGCTACTCCGGCTACCTCTACTTCGCCCGCCCGGACACCGTCGGCGCGCTGGGGCACCCGTTCACCGCCGACAGCCTCCTGGACAACGCCTGGGGCGGCCCGACGCTGGTGGGCGCCTGGCTGACGCACTCCCTGGTCGCCCTCGGCCTCCACCTGGTCGGGCTGGTGGTACTGGGCGTTCTGGGGCTGGCGCACCGGCGTACCACGTACCGGATGCTGGGCGGCTGACCCCCGGCGCCCCCGACCGTCGCGGGAACGGGCGGTGCCCCGTACGCCCTCGGGAAGGGCCGTACGGGGCACCGCCGTTGGGGATCGCTGACCGGCACTCAGCCGGCGACCTCGGAGGCGAGCCGGTCGAGAACGCCGGCGTAGATGCGGGCGAGGCCCTTGGGGGCGAAGGTCTTCTCGAAGAAGCCCCCGATGCCGCCGGCACCGTTCCAGACGGTGGTGACGGTGACCCGGGCGTGGCCCTCGGCGGACCCGGGGGCGACCTGCCAGGTGGTGACCATGCTGGAGTTGCGGTCCGTCTCCACCAGCCGCCGGTCGCCGGGCTCGGTCACGTCCAGCAGGCAGTCGCGCACCCGCTTGCTGGTGGCCTGGAGCTTCCAGTGCACGACGGTGCCGGCGCCCTTGCCACCCTCGCGCACCTCGTACTCGCTGAACTGCTCGGGGAGCAGCTTCTGCCGGGTGGAGTGGTAGTCGGCGAGCGCCTGGAACACCGCGTCCGGGCTGGCGGCGACCTCTCGTTCGCTGACCGACTCGACCTGTGCCATGGCGTCCTCCTGTTGAACCGCTGCTGTTCCGCGATGAGTTGGGGCCGCCAGCCAACCACCCCGATCCACCGCGCCCAAATCGGCTTGACGCCCGGAGGGGAACAGGTGTTCTATTCTGGGTACGAGAGCGAGAGGAGGGCCCATGCGCTGGGACAACTTGAACGGTGAGGCGCCCACCAACGACCAGGCCCTCTTCGACGGCGCGGCCGTCAGCCGGACCTTCGACACCCCCGAGTTCCGGGGGATCACCTTTCACGAGGTGCGGGCACGTTCGATAGTGAACCGCGTGCCGGGCGCCTCCCGGATGCCGTTCGAGTGGACCGTCAACCCCTATCGCGGCTGCTCGCACGCCTGTGTGTACTGCTTCGCGAGGAACACCCACCGCTATCTCGACCTGGACACCGGGGTCGACTTCGACTCGCAGATCGTGGTGAAGGTCAACGCGCCCCAACTGCTGCGCAAGGAGCTGGGATCACCCCGCTGGTGCGGCGACCACATCGCCATGGGCACCAACGTCGACTGCTACCAGCGGGCGGAGGGGCGGTACGCCCTGATGCCCGGCATCCTGACCGCGCTGCGGGACTACGCGAACCCGTTCTCCATCCTCACCAAGGGCACCCTCATCCTCCGCGACCTGGCGCTGCTGCGGTCGGCGGCGGCCATCTGCGAGGTGGGCGTCTCGGTGTCCGTCGGGTTCGTGGACACCGACCTGTGGCGCACCGTGGAGCCGGGCACCCCCGCCCCCGAGCGACGGCTGGACGTGGTGCGCGCGTTGACCGACGAGGGCGTCCCCTGCGGGGTGCTGATGGCGCCGGTGATCCCCTTCCTCGGGGACTCCCCCGCGCAGCTGCGCACCACGGTGCGGGCCATCGCCGCCGCCGGGGCGGTGTCGGTCACGCCCCTCACCCTGCACCTGCGGCCGGGGGCCCGGGAGTGGTTCATGCGCTGGCTGGGGCAGCACCATCCGGGCCTGGTGCGGCACTACGAGGCGCTGTACGCGGAGGGGGCCTACGCCCCGACCTGGTACCAACGGCGGATCACCCGGCAGGTGCACGAGCTGGCCGCGGAGTACGGGATAGGCCCCAGCTCCCCCGGCCACCACCGCCGGGTCCCCACCCGGTGCGCGGAGGAGACCCCCGAGCAGGGCACCCAACTCACCCTGCTGTGAGGGGCGTTCACGCCTCCCGACGCCCCCTGGCTCAGGGGTCCTCGCGTACGGGTGTGTCGTCGTTGCCCCGCCGTAGGGTGCGCAGCCCCGCCTCGGGGCGCCAGGTGCGGATCACCATGTCGGGCACCTCGATGGTCACCCTCACCACCTCGGTGACGTCGGCCTTGAACAGCGCGAAGACCTCCGGGACCTCCTCGCCGGCCTGGCGGGCGTACCAACGGAACTCACTGTCGGTGGCCGGCACCGCCCGGCCCGAGACGCGGACGTCCCCACCGTCCATGTCGGAGCTGGCACCCGGGTTGGCGTGCAGGGCGAAGCGGGGGTCCCGCAGCAGGTCGGCCGCCTTGCGGGAGCCGGGCATCATGCCCAGCCAGAGGTCCCCCTCCCGGAAGTCCACCTCAAGGCCGCTGAGCCGGGGCGCGCCGTCGGCCCGCAGGGTGCCCAGCACATGGTGGTTGAACCGACCGAAACGCTGCTCCACGAGCTGGGCCAGGGTGGGTTCGGCGGCGACGAAGTCCGCCCAGGAGGTGGTCATGACGCCATGCTGACAGCCGCCTCCCCGCGACGGGGGGCGATGCCTCTCTCACGTCATCCCCTTGGCGCTTCCCCGCCACCGGGGTTTTCCCGGCGCGTGGCCTGTGTGGGCCGATGGTTGGGGCGCGCGAGCACGACAGGGCGACGAGCAGTCGGGGCGAGGTGGCACCGAACCGGTCCCGTGCGGCCGGGCGGCTCCTGCCGAGGGCCAGCTCTCCCCCCGAGAGCCGGTTCCGCCCTCCCGAGGCGCCGACGCGGGCGCCCGCTGGGCGGTGACCAGCGGTTCAGGCCGAGTTGGAGGTGGGCGGGGTCAGGCTTCCGGGAGCCGGCCGGGACGAGGAACGCGACTGGATACGGGCCCGGGCCTCCGCCGCCGCGTCCGCCAGCCGCTCCAGTCGGCCGGCCTCCTCCAGCACCGGCAAGGCCTGGCGGTCCCCCAGTTCGGCCAGCCCCTCCACACAGGTCAGCGCGACCCGGTGGTGGGGGTGCGGCCCGGACACCAGTCGCCGCAGCACCCGGACGAGAGTGGGCACCGACTCGGGGGCGCGCAGGGCGACCAGCAGCCTGAGGGGGTGGGTGGCGTAGGCGGTGCGCAGTTCGTTGGTGGCCAGGGCGACGGCGGCCTTGGCGGTGCGTGGGTCCCGCAGCCGTAACAGGGCCTCTGCGGCGGTGGCCCCCCGGGCCGGGTCGCGGTAGTTCAGCAGGAACACCAGCGTCTCGAACGCACGGCGGTCTCCGGCGCTGCCCAGGGCGAAGGCGGCGATCTCGCGCTCCCACAGGGGCAGATGGAGCTGCACCAGGGTCTTGGCCAGCAGGTCCCGGGAGGCCTCGTCGTCCTCCCGCACCCAGTGGAGCAGACGCTGGTACTCGCCCGTGGACGCTCCGGTCCGGGCGATCTCGGCACGTACGCGAGCGGTGAGCGCAATGAACTCCGCGTCCTGGTCCAGTCGGTGCATCGTCCTCCCCTCGCAGTTACCGAAGTCGCTGTGATCCATTCAATCCCACAACCCCTCCACCCGTCACGGCTGGTAGCCGGACAAACACAGGCACGGACCGCGCATCGGCGCACCCTCGGGGCACACACGTTCGCCCCGCCGGAGGGTGTCCGGCCCGCTGTCCACGGGAACCCCGACCGGGCCCGCCCACCCGAAGCGGGCACCGAACTCCGGGCGCCCGGGCCGCCACCCCGGGGCCGGCCGGTTCCGGGCGGAGGGCGAGGTGGAGCGACGTACTCCCAGGGCGCGAGCCAGGTAACGTTCACCACATGAGCGAGTCCGTCAAGACCACCCGCACCAGCGCCGCGTCCGTCCAACGGCTGAAGTTGCGGCGGGAGTTGGCGGCAGCCGCCATGGAACTGTTCGCGACCAAGGGCTACGAGGCGACCACCGTCGACGAGATCGCGGCCCGCGCCGGCGTGGCCCGACGTACGTTCTTCCGCCACTTCCGGTCCAAGGAAGAGGCGATCTTCCCCGACCACGACGACACCCTGGTGCGGGCCAAGGCGGTGCTGGACGCGGCTCCCGCTCACGAACACCCGCTGGACACCGTGTGCCGGGGCATCAAGGAGGTCATGCGGATGTACGCGGCCTCCCCCGCCGGCAGTGTGGAGCGGTACAAGCTCACCCGCGAGGTGCCGGCGCTCCGGGAACGGGAGATCGCCTCGGTGGCCCGCTACGAGCGCCTCTTCACCCGCTACCTGCTGGGCCACTTCGACGAGACCGCCCACCACGACGGGACCAGCGACTTCGACGAGCCCCTGATGGCCGAGGTGGCCGCCTCCGCCGTGGTGACCGCCCACAACCACGTGCTGCGGCGGTGGCTGAGAGCGGGCGCCAAGGGCGATGTGGAGGCCCAGTTGGATCACGCCTTCGCGATCGTACGGCGCACCTTCGGCACCGGCTTCGCGGCCGGCCACCCCTCGGGGCTGGGCGTGGCCCGCCCCGTCGAGTCCACCGACCGTGGCGAGGTCCTGGTCACGGTCGCCCGTACGGACGCCCCGCTGGGGGAGATCATGCGCTCCATCCAGGAGACCCTGAACCGACGCGGGGAGCACGCGGAGCGCTGAGAGGCCGCGCGCGGACCCCGGTCGGGGCTGCCGGACACCGGTGGGCAGGGCGCGTCAGGACGGGGCGAACCGGGCGGTGTACTCGTCGAACGGTTCGATACCGACCTCCGCACGCAGCGCGTCCACACGCTCGGACTCCTGGCAGGGCCAGGGAACCGGCGCCCCGTCCCGGACCCCGGCGATCTGGGTGCCGTAGATCTGCTCCCGACCCTCGTTGACCCGCGTACGGTCCCGCAGGAAGGCCAGCTCGCGGGCCGGGGCCGAGCCCTCTGACACCGCCTGTTCCATCAACCGCACGGCCTGCCGTTGTACGTCGAGTTGCCGGTCGGCGTGCTGGGCGATCAGCCATGCCGCACGGGCCGCCTCCGGGCCGACCAGGTCCCGGGTGGGCCAGCCGTACTCCGCCATGATCTCGCCCAGTCGGTCACCGTGCCGTGCGGTCAGCCTCCGCCACGCCAGCCGCTCGGCGGGGTCGTCGCTGTTCGCCTGGGCGGCGGACCGGTGGTCCGCCCGCGCCATGTCCGTGAGTTCCACGGCCAGCCTGGAGAGGTCGTACGTCACTTCAACTCCCTGGTCACGTCGGTGGGTTGCGCTCGTCAGGGGAACCCTAGAGGGCATACCGGCCATAAGGATCATTCCGCGGAACGGTGACGGGGACCCCCGCGCCCGGCGACAATGGAGGAGTCCCAAGGCGCCGTTCCCGGAAGTGCACTGGAACCGACGGCCCTCAGGTCCCCGACCTCGACCGCGCACCGGGCCCCTCTCCGTACGCGAGCCACCACGCGCCCCACGGGCTGGATCGAGCGGAGGGCCACCCCGACGGAGCGGAGATCATCGGCCGCTATCGTCGCCGTATCGTCAACGAGGCCCCGGTCCACCCGCGTCCATCCGGCAGTTCGCCCCTGGAGGTTCCCCCATGTCCGCGTTCACGGACGGCCCCGCCCGGCTCCGTCCCCGCCGCTCGTGCCTGGCCGTCCCCGGTAGCAACCCCCGCTTCCTGGAGAAGGCCCAGGGGCTCCCGGCGGACCAGGTGTTCCTCGACCTGGAGGACGCCTGCGCGCCGCTGGCGAAGGAGGGCGCCCGGCACAACATCGTGGACGCGCTCAACACCGGGGACTGGTCCGGCAAGACCCGCGTGGTCCGGGTCAACGACTGGACCACGCACTGGACCTACCGCGACGTGATCACCGTGGTGGAGGGCGCCGGGGCCAACCTGGACTGCGTGATGCTGCCCAAGGTGCAGGACGCCGGGCAGATCCACACCCTGGACACCCTGCTCACCCAGATCGAGAAGTCCATGGGCTACGAGGTCGGACGCATCGGTATCGAGGCCCAGATCGAGAACGCCCGTGGCCTGGTCAACGTGGACGCCATCGCCGGCGCCTCACCCCGGATGGAGACCGTCGTCTTCGGTCCCGCCGACTTCATGGCCTCCCTCAACATGAGGTCGCTGGTGGTCGGCGAACAGCCGCCGGGCTACCCGGCCGACGCCTACCACTACATCCTGATGCGGATCCTGATGGCCGCCCGCACCCACGACATCCAGGCCGTCGACGGCCCGTACCTCCAGGTCAGGAACGTGGAGGGGTTCCGCGAGGTGGCCCGACGTGCCGCCGCCCTGGGCTTCGACGGCAAGTGGGTGCTGCACCCGGACCAGGTGGAGGCGTCCAACGAGATCTTCTCGCCCTTCCAGGAGGACTACGACCACGCCGAGTTGATCCTCGACGCCTACGCCTACTTCACCTCCGAGCAGGGCGGAGGCAAGGGTTCGGCCATGCTGGGTGACGAGATGATCGACGAGGCCAGCCGGAAGATGGCCCTGGTCATCGCGGGCAAGGGGCGGGCCGCCGGGATGCGGCGCACCAGCGCGTTCGAGCCACCGCAGACCTGAGGGCCGGCCGTTGCCGGGGCGGGTGCTCCCCACCCCGGCACGTACACCTGGTGACAACGGGCCCACGACTCGACCCCACGGGGACGGCGCGGCCCGGGGCCGACCGGACGCTCAGCCCTTGGTGTCGTTCTTGTCGCCCAGCTTCTCCACGTACTCCTGGGCCTTGTCGACACCGGTCTCGATCTTGTCGCTGTACTTGTGTCCGGTCTTGTCGTCGACGAGGTCTCCGACCTTCTCCAGCCCGTCGGAGATCTTGTCACCGTGGGTCTCGGCGAGGTCCTCGGCCTTGTCCTTGAGGTTCTTCAGGCTGTCGAACACGGGGCTTCTTCTCCTTCACTGAACCACCTGGTGGAGAGCATGATCCCACGACAGAAGCGGCGACCGGGACAACCCGGCACCGGTGGAGGTGGGGCACCAGACGGTGTGCCACCGGGCATGGGCACCCCGACGGTGGGTACCACCCGTCCCGTACGGCGGACGCCGTGCGAGGCCGAAAAGTGAGAGGCGTCGGAAGTGATTCGAAGGTTGCAGGCGATCGCGCTGGACTGTGCCGATCCCGTACTCCTCGCCCGGTTCTACGCGGACCTGCTCGGAGGCCACGTGGTGCCGGACCCCGAGGACCCCGACTGGGTCGAGGTGCACGGGTTCGAGGGGACCCCGCTGGCCTGCCAACGGGTGGACGGCTACCGGCCTCCCGAGTGGCCCGGCCAGGAGAACCCCCAGCAGCTGCACCTCGACTTCGACGTGGACGACCTCGAAGGAGAGGAACGGCGGGCCCTGGACCTCGGCGCGACCCTGCTGGAGCGGACGGACCAGGTCCACGCGGAGGCCAACTGGCGCGTCTACGCGGACCCGGCCGGTCACCCGTTCTGCCTCTGCCTGCACTGAGCCCGCCTGAGGGGCCCGTTCCGGGGTGCTCTGGCGGGCACCCCGGCCGGCAGCCGTACGACCAGTCCTGGGGCGTTACAGGCGCCGAACCGCCCCCGCCGGGGCGGAAGTTGGGTGCCCCACCCCGCCCGACGCCCTCCTGCGCACCTCCCCGAGGTGAGGGAACGGCCCCTGGCGGACGGAAGATTCGATGGGCGGGTGAGCTGGCGAAACAGCCGGCCCGTGGCGTGAGGCGCGGTTTCCCGTCCCGCACGGTTCCTCCATCTCCGCCGTGGGAACGGTACGGTTTCCTCAGGAGCACGGGTACGCGCCTCACCACCAGGGGGTCGGCGACCGCTGTTCGGTGCGAAACACCGCCGAGATCCGGCGAAGGTCGGTCGCCGACTGTGGGAACAGTGCCACTCCCAGGCATGATGGACGGGACTCGGGAAGGTTTCCCGGTGTGCGGGATCACACCCCGCCCCCGACGTCGACTGGGATTTCGGCCATTGACTCGCGCTCTGGCTTGCCCAGTTGCCCCCAGTAACCGATAGCATCCCCGGAAGCCGCGATCCCCGCCCCTGGCGCGGCAATCCTCCGCGACGAAGGTCCTACATGCCCGACAGTTCACCGTCCGAACCCAGCGACTCACCCTTCGCGAGCTGCCGAATCGCGCGCGGGGCCTCCCCGTGGCTCTGGCCGACCGTGGCGACCGCCGCCGTCAGCCTGGTCAGAGCGCGCCGTTCGCGCCGTGCCGCCGCCGTCGCGGTTCCCAGCGTCGCCCTGGCGGCGGGGATGCTCTGGTTCTTCCGTGACCCGGAGCGGGAGATCACCCCGGGGCGGTTGATCTCGCCCGCTGACGGCGTGGTGCAGAGCATCATGCCGTGGCGGGACGGACGGACGCGGGTCGCGATCTTCATGAGTCCGCTCAACGTTCATGTGAACCGGGCGCCCACAGCGGGAACAGTAACTTCCGTGGAGCATGTGCCGGGTGGCTTCGTACCGGCGTTCAACAAGGAGAGCGAGCACAACGAGCGGGTGGTGTGGCACTTCGACACCGAGCTCGGCGACCTGGAGATGGTGCAGATCGCCGGGACCGTGGCCCGCCGTATCGTTCCCTACGTGACGGAGCAGACGAAGGTGGAGCAGGGCGAGCGCATCGGCCTGATCCGCTTCGGCTCTCGGGTCGACCTCTACCTCCCGCCTGGCGTGGAGCCCGCAGTAGAGGTCGGCCAGTCCACTACCGCGGGGGTGACTCGCCTTGACCGTGATTGACCGTGATACGCAGACCGCCTGGGTGCCCGAGGCCGAGGAGGCCGAGGACGACATGCCGCTGTCCACGCGGCTGTCCATCGCGGACACCCTGACCCTGGGCAACGCGACCTGTGGGTTCATGGCGGTCTACTTCACCACCACCGGGGTCCTGATCCCCCACCTCACCGGCAGTGAGGACGGCGGGATGGCCCGCCACAGCGCGGCCACCGCCGTGATGCTGATGCTGCTGGCCTCGATCTTCGACCTGTTCGACGGACTGGTCGCCCGGAAGTTGCGCAGCTCGGCCATGGGCGCCGAGTTGGACAACCTCTCCGACCTGATCAGCTTCGGGCTGGCCCCGGCGTACTTCGTGGTCACCTGGGGCATGGTCGCCAACGACGCGCACCAGAGGGTCTCGGTGGTCGCCGCCGTGGTGGTGCTGTTGGCGGTGGTGCTGCGGCTTGCCCGGTTCTCCTGCGTCACCCTGAGGGACGGCATCTTCCAGGGGATGCCCTCGCCCTTCGGCGCCCTGACGGTGATCTCCATCGTGCTGCTGGAACTGCCGTTCCTGCCGACCCTGTTGGCGATCGTGGGTGTCGCCTGGCTGATGGTGAGCCGGGTGGAGTACCCCAAGCCGCGCGGCCGGTTGGCCATCGCCATGCTGGCCTGGATCGTCGCCAGCATGGGCCTGTTGGCCTCCTGGGCGTTCGCGGCGCCCGGCGGCGAACTGCTGCTGCAGACCGGCTGTGCGCTCCAGGTCGTACTGGGCGCGGTGATCCCGCTGTTCGCCACCGCCCGTCGCGTCAACACCTTCCGTGACCACCGTCGTGAGGTACGCGCCGCACAGCGCTGAGACAGGCGTCGCGAGCGCGAGCCACGAGAAGGTTCACGACTGAGGGCCCCGCCTCCTGGCGGGGCCCTCAGTCGTCTGCCGTGCCGCCCTCGAAGGGCGGACGCTCACAGCTGTTCGCGGGCCAGCTTCTCGGCCGCCTGCTCCAGCAGCGCCCCGGCCTTGCTGACGCAGCGCTCGGGGTCGGACTCGAAGTCGGTGAGCGGATACACCTGGGTGATGCCCGCGCGCTTCAACGCCCCCTTGCCCAGCTTGAGTCGGCCGCAGACGGCCACCACCGGCTTCTCGCTCCGCCGGGCCGCCGCGGCCACCCCGGCCGGCGCCTTGCCGCGCAGCGTCTGCTCGTCCAGGGAGCCCTCCCCGGTGACGACCAGGTCGGCCCGGGCCAGCGCCTCCTCGAAGCCCAGCACCTCCAGCAGCACCTCGATGCCGGGGCGGAAGGTGGCGCCCAGTCCCATGAGGGCGCCGTATCCCGCGCCGCCGGCGGCGCCCGCCCCAGGGGCCCTGGCGTTCTCGGCGGCCCGCTCCCCCTCGCTGGCGCCGAGCACCTCCACCAGGTGGGTCAGCGAGGCGTCGAGCACCGCGACGTCCTCCGCAGCCGCGCCCTTCTGGGGGCCGTAGACCGCCGGTGCGCCCTGCTCGCCCAGCAGCGGGTTGTCCACGTCTCCGGCGAGGACGATCTCCACGTCCTTGAGTCGGGGGTCGAGCCCGGACAGGTCGGCGGTGGCGGTCTCCCGCAGGGGCGCGCCCCCGTGGGGTACCGGGTCGCCGTCCTCGTCGAGGAAGTGGGCGCCCAACGCCTGGAGCATTCCGACGCCGCCGTCGACGGTGGCACTGCCTCCGACACCCAGGACGATGGTGGAGGCTCCGGCGTCCAGGGCCGCGACCAGCAGTTCGCCGGTGCCGTGGGTGGTGGCGGTCAGGGGGGCGTACACCCCCTCGGGCAGGTGTCTCAGCCCGGACGCCTCGGCCATCTCGACGATGGCGGTCTTCTCGCGCAGGGCGAAGGCCGCGGCGACCGGAGCGCCCAGCGGGCCGGTCACGGTCAGCTCGTGGCGGGTGAAGCCGGCGGCCACGGCGGCGGCGACGGTGCCGTCCCCTCCGTCGGCCACTGGCAGGGTCTCCACCCGCGCCTCCGGGTGGACTCGCCGGATACCGGCGGCCACGTGTTCGGCGACCTCAACCGCCGTCAGTGATCCCTTGAACTTGTCGGCGGCCACCAGCACATGACCTGTGTGCGCCATGGAGTTTCCCTTGCAGTCGGTCGGGCCCTCACGCCGCCCAGACCCTATCGGCCGTGACCCGTGGTGACCACCGGTTGTGGTGGGACCAGATACCCCGAGGAAGACGGCTCAATCTGTCAATTGACGTTGACGGCCTTCCCGCGTCAACCTAGGTTTACGTCATGGCAGAGGCACAGGACGCCCTTCAGGCCGCCGAGGCCGCCGCCGACCGGGACCCACGGGTGGGGCTGCGCGCGGTCGCCGCACTGCGACGGCTGGTCGAGAGACTGGAAGCCCTCCAGGTGGACAACGCCCGCGCGGCCGGCTGGTCCTGGGAGGAGATCGGTACCGCCCTCGGGGTCAGCAGGCAGGCCGTACACAAGAAGCACGCACAGAGGTAGCCGCCCATGTTCGAACGCTTCACCGCACCGGCCCGGACGGTGGTCACCGCCGCCCAGGAGGAGGCGCGCGCCCTGGGACACCCGACCATCGGCACCGAGCACCTGCTGCTGGCCGTACTGCGCGAACCCGGTCAGCCGGGAGCCGCCGCCCTGGTGCGGCTGGGCGTGACCGCGAAGGCCTGTGAGGAGGCCGTACGCGGGCTGGCCCTGGGCCCGGGGGAACAACTGGGCCCACAGGACGCCGAGGCGCTCAGTGCCCTGGGCATCGACCTGGAGGAGGTCCGCCGGCGCACCGACGCCGCCTTCGGGCCCGGCGCCCTGGACGCACCCCCGCCCCGGCCGAGACGGCGCCGGTTCCTACGGGGCCACCTGCCCTTCGCGCCCCGCGCCAAGCAGGCGCTGGAGCGCACCCTGCGCGAGGCCGTCCGGCTGGGCGACCGTCAACTGGGCGTGCCGCACCTGGTGTTGGCGTTGCTGGGGTGCGAGGACCGCACCACCCGGGACCTGCTCGCCCGGCTGGGGCTGGACCCGGCTCGCGCGCGGGAGGCCGTGCTGGCCGAGGGTCGCCGGGCGGCCTGAGCGCTCACCCCTCGGCGCGCAGCCTCCGCCAGACCGCACGTGCCGCGTTGTGGCCGGACATCCCGTGGACGCCGGGGCCGGGCGGGCTGGCCGAGGAGCAGAGGTAGACGGCCGGGTGGGCGGTGGCGTACGGCACCCGGGCCAACTTGGGTCGGATCAGCAACTGGAGTCCGGTCACCGCGCCGGAGGCGATGTCGCCGTCCACGTAGTTGGGGTTGTAGGCGGCCAGCTGGGGTGGGCCGGACACCGCGCGGGCCAGCACCAGGTCGCGGAACCCCGGTGCGAACCGCTCCAGTTGGGCCTCCACCACCCTGGTGGCGTCGCCCTCCCACCCACCAGGCACGTGCCCGTACGCCCAGAACACCTGCTTGCCCTCCGGGGCGCGGGCAGGGTCGACCACCCCGGGCTGGGTGGTGATCAGGAAGGGCACGGTCGGTGCCTGGCCGCGCACGGCCCGGGTCACCGCGTCGTTGATCACCCGGTAGGTGGGGCCCAGGTGGACCGTGGTGGCCCGCCGCGCCTCGGGGGCGGTCCAGGGCACCGGACCGTCCAGGGCGTAGTCGATCTTGAAGACGCTGGTGCCGGCGCGGAAACCGTCGTAAGCCCGGCCCAGGCCGGCGATCCGGGCCAGCGCCCACGGCGAGGTGTCGAAGACGTACGCCCGCGCCGGGGGCAGCTCGTCCAGCCGGCGCACCTCCACCCCGGTGTGCACCACCCCGCCCAGTTCGCGGAGGTAACCGGCCAGGGCGTCCGAGATGGCCTGGGAGCCGCCCTGGGCCACCGGCCACCCCTCGGCGTGCGCCATCAGCGCGAACATCAGCGCCACTCCCCCGGTGGCGACCCCGCCCAACGGGGCGCCCACGTGGGCGGCCAGTCCGGCGAACACCCCCCGGGCCCGCTCGTCCCGGAACCGGCGGGCGATCCAGCTGGCCGGCTGCCCCCCGGTGAGGCCGAAGCGCGCGAGACGGAGCGGCGCCTTGGGCAGCCGTCCGTCCAGGGCGAGGCCCAGGCTGAGGAAGTCCTCGCACAGCGCCTCCCAGCCGGCGCCGAGGAACGGTTCGACCAGCCGACGGTAGGCGCCGGCGTCGCGTGGGCCCAGGGACATCGCGGACTGGCCGACGGAACGGGTGAGCACCGCGGCGGTACCGTCCGAGAAGGGATGCGCCAGCGCGTTGGGGGCGTGCAGCCACTCCAGCCCGTGCCGCTCCAGGGGCATCCGCCGGAAGGCGGGCGAGTTCGCGCCCATGGGGTGCGCGGCCGAGCAGGGGTCGTGGTGGAAACCGGGCAGGGTCATCTCACGGGTGCGCGCCCCGCCCCCGACGGTGTCGGCGGCCTCGAACAGCTCCACCGAGAACCCCCGGCGCGCCAGCTCCACGGCGGCGGTGAGCCCGTTGGGCCCCGCCCCCACCACGATCACGTCCCGCAAGGCCGGCACTCCCGCTCCCCTCACCGTCGAAGGTCAGTCAGCTACGACGCTCACCGCTGGCCACCCAGCAGGTCGAGAATACGCCGCACCACGGTCGCGTCCCGTCCCGCGGTGAACGGCAGGGCGTTGCCCCCGGTGACCCGGAAGGGGGTGCCGTCCAGGGTGGCGTGGGCGCCCCCGGCCTCGGCGACCAGCAGCAGCCCGGCCGCGTGGTCCCAGGCGTGTTCCCAGGAGAAGGCCACCCCTTCCAGGTCGCCCCGGGCGATGTTCAGGTACTCCAGTCCGGCCGAACCGCAGGGGCGGGGGTCGACCCCGTCGGCCCGCAGCCCCAGCAGGGCCCGCTTCTGGGCGTCGGTGGTGAAGTCCGGGTGCGAGAGGGCCACCCGCCAGGGGCGCTCCCCCTCGGGCGAACCGGCCACCAGCGGCTCGCCGTTCAGCAGCGCGCCGCCCCGTAGCCGGGCGGTCGCCATGGCGTCGGCGGTCGGCTGGTAGGTCCAGGAGGCCAGCAGTTCCCCGCGCTGGGCCAGGGCGACCAGGGTGCAGAAGCCCTCCTCGCCGCGTACGAACTGCCGGGTGCCGTCGACCGGGTCCACGATCCACACCGGCCGCTCGCCCTGGAGGGCGCGGTAGGAGTCGGGGTCGGCGTGCACCGCCTCCTCCCCCACCACCACGGATCCGGGGAGCAGTCTGCTCAGGGAGGCGGTCAGCGCCTTCTCGGCCAGCCGGTCGGCGACGGTGACCAGGTCGTGGTCCCCGCTCTTGCTCTCGACCTCGTGCTCCGCGAGCTGCCGCCAGCGGGGCATCACCTCGGTGGCCGTGGCCTGGCGTATCTCGGCCTCGACGGCTACCGCCAGCTCATCGTCGATCATGCGCCCATCCAAGCACGCCCGCCGACGGCTCCGGTGGCCAGGGCATGGCCGCTCGGTTGCCGCTGGCCGGCCGGAGGTCGTACGCGGGGAGCAGCCGGGCGGTGGGGCGAGGCACGCGGCACTCCGCACCGGACCGCCCGGGGTTGTGCCGCTCGGATCGCCGCGAGGCCCGCGTGTGGTGTCACCACGCGCCGCGCGGTCGCTGTGGGGCGCCGTGGTCGCTGGAGGCCGCTGTCGCCGATGCGCCGCATCGACTCCTCCTCCGGTGCGCTGTGACTCACCGCTCACCGCTCACGGCTCACGGCACCGGAACGAACGCATCGATTTCCCACGCCCCCGACGACCCGCCCTAGCCTGGGGGCATGACGGACGCGAGGGAGCGGGCCGGGCGACCGCCGCTGGTGGCGCTGCTCAGTGGTGCGGGCATCTCGACCGACTCCGGGATCCCCGACTACCGGGGGCCGCAGGGGATGTGGCGGCGGGACCCGGAGGCGGAGAAGCTGGTCACCTACGAGTACTACATGGCGGATCCCGAGATCCGCCGCCGTTCCTGGCTGATGCGCCGGGACAGCCCCACCTGGCGCGCGGAGCCCAACGCCGCACACCGTGCGGTGGTGGAGCTGGAGCGGTCCGGGGTGCCGGTGCGGGTGATCACCCAGAACGTCGACGGGCTGCACCAGCGAGCCGGCCTGGACGAGCGCAAGGTGCTGGAACTGCACGGCACTTCCCGTCGGGTGGAGTGCACCGACTGCCGGGCGAGCGGGGACATGGCCGAGGCGTTGGCCCGGGTGGAGGCCGGTGAGGCCGACCCGCCCTGCCGCGAGTGTGGTGGCGTCCTGAAGTCCGCGACGGTGATGTTCGGCCAGTCCCTGGACCGGCGGGTGCTGGGCACGGCCATGGAGATCGCCCAGGCCTGCGAGGTGTTCGTCGCGGTGGGCACCAGTCTCCAGGTGCAGCCGGCGGCCTCCCTGGCCGGGATCGCCGCCGAGTCGGGGGCGCGTCTGGTGATCGTCAACGCCGAGCCCACGCCGTACGACGAGTTGGCCGAGTCGGTGATCCGGGAACCCATCGGGCGGGCGCTGCCCGCGCTGCTGGCCGAGTTGGCACGGGACCGGGCGGGCTGAGGCCGTAGCTCGGGCTCCCGTACCCGCCGCCGGGTACGCAAGGCCGCCCCCGGGTCGGGCCGGGGAGGTGGCGTGACGTCCGAGGGCCCCCGGAGGGTCGGGAGTGTCCCGGCTCCGGGGGCCGTCGGTACCCGGTCAGGCCGGGGAACCGCTCGGTCAGCAGCGCTTGGAGCTGGCCGCCTCCGGGGTGACCGGGTCACCGAGCTGCCGCAGGCCCCCCACGCCGGCGGTGCAGTGGCTGGCGGTGTTGGTGGCGCCGCTCCAGAACTCCTGCTGCCGGGTGCTCTTCCAGGACTTGCTGCCGTAGAAGGCGTCCTTGGTGTAGCTGTAGACCGAGGTCCTGAGGTCGTAGTGCGCGCCGGTGTCGTGGTACGACTTCCAGACCCACACGTAACTCCAGTTCTGCTTGCACTCCGGCGAGTAGAACTGTTTCACCGAGGCGACCTGCTGGCCGGAGCGGTAGATGTATCCGGTGTCACCGATCTGGTAAGCGTCCGAACAAACGCCCGCGGCCTGCGCCCGAACGCTGTTCGGATTCCCCTTGGCGGAAGGGGCGGTTGATCTGCTCTGCTTTTCTCCGGGGTTGGGGTTGGGCCCACTACCGGCAACCGCCGCACCCGCCGGAAGAAGCGCGAAAGCGCAGGCCATACCGATGACAGCACGCTTGGCATAACGCATGACCGACTATCTCCTCTCACATGACCGGCGATTACCGGGGCCTGATCGGAAAGACCGTCCAAGACCGTTTTCCTCACCGCGAGGAACGTCCGAGTTCGCCGTCACAGAAGAAGACAGGGAAGGAGGGGGGATGGTTGTGCGGAATTCTGGAATTCTCTTTTTCGCGGCCGGAGCGACCTCTTTCCGCAGGTTAAGGGCCATTCGAACACGAAGGCGGGGCGGTACCGGACCCGGTGGGTCCCGCACCGCCCCGCCGGGCCGGATGCCGACCGGCTAGGAGGCCTCGCCCCGGAAGGCCGGGATCACCTCGGAGCCGTAGGCGTCGATCACCTGCTCCCTCGCGTCGTGCATGGCGTACACCGCGAACTGGTCGACCCCCAGGTCACGCAACTCCCGCAGCCGGCGCAGCTGTTCGGCCGGCGGGCCCAGCAGGCAGAAGCGGTCCACCACCTCGTCCGGCACGAACTCGGTGTCCGGGTTGCCGGCCCGGCCGTGGTGGGCGTAGTCGTAGCCCTGACGCTGCTTGATGTAGGCGGTGAGCGCCTCGGGGACCATGTCGGAGTGCTCCCCGTACCGGCTCACCAGGTCGGCGACGTGGTTGCCGACCATCCCGCCGAACCACCGGCACTGTTCGCGGGCGTGGTCCAGGTCCTCACTCACGTAGGCGGGCGCGGCCACGCAGATGGTCACCTCGGACGGGTCGCGTCCGGCCTCCTCGGCCGAGGCGCGTACCGCCTTGACCATCCACTCGGTGAGGTAGGGGTCGGCGAGCTGGAGGATGAAGCCGTCGGCCTTGGCGCCGGCCATGGCCAGCGCCTTGGGCCCGTACGCGGCCATCCACACCGGCAGCCTGCCGTCGCGTACCCAGGGCAGCCGCAGGGTGGTGCCGTCCACCTCCGCCTCGCGTCCCTCGGCCAGCTCCCGGATGGTGTGGATGGCCTGCTCCAGCCGGCCCAGGGTGTTGGGCTTGCGGCCTGCGACCCGCATCGCCGAGTCACCCCGGCCGATGCCGCAGACGGTGCGGTTGCCGTACATCTCGTTGAGGGTGGCGAAGGTGGAGGCGGTCACCTCCCAGGTGCGGGTACCGGGGTTGGTGACCATCGGTCCGACGACCAGCCGCTCGGTGTTGGCCAGGATGCGGCTGTGGATGACGTAGGGCTCCTGCCAGAGCACCGCGGAGTCGAAGGTCCAGCCGTAGTCGAAGCCCTGGGCCTCGGCACGGCGCATCAGCTCCACGGTGGTGGCGCCCGGCGGGTCGGTCTGGAGGACGAGTCCGAAATCCATGTGTGTGCTCCTCAGTCCAGCAACTGACAGGTACCGCGCGGGACGTACTGGCCGTGCCCGGCCCGCCCCACGTACTGCCGCCCGTCCAGGACGAGTTCGCCCCGGGAGAGCACGGTGTCCACCCGGCCGGTGATCCGCTTGCCCTCGTACGCCGAGTAGTCGACGTTCATGTGGTGGGTGTCCACCGACAGGGTCTGCTCGGCCTTGGGGTCGTAGAGCACCACGTCCGCGTCCGCGCCGGGGGCCAGGGTGCCCTTCTTGGGGTAGAGGCCGAACATCCGGGCCGGGGTGGCACAGGCGATCTCGATCCAGCGGCGGCGGGTGATGTGCCCCTCCACCACGGCCTGGTGGAGCAGGTCCATCCGGTGCTCCACGCCCGGCATTCCGTTGGGGATCTTGGAGAAGTCGCCGCGTCCCAGTTCCTTCTGGCCGTTGAAGCAGAACGGGCAGTGGTCGGTGGAGACCACCTGGAGGTCGTTGGTACGCAGCCCCCGCCAGAGGCTCTCCTGGTGCTCCTTGGGCCGCAGCGGGGTGCTGCACACGTACTTGGCGCCCTCGAAGTCCGGCTCGGCGAGGTTGTCGGTGGACAGGAAGAGGTACTGCGGGCAGGTCTCCCCGAACACCGGCAGCCCCTTGTCACGGGCGCCGGCGAGTTCGGCGACCGCCTCCTCGGCGGAGACGTGCACCACGTACAACGGGGCACCGGCCACCCGGGCCAGCTGGATGGCGCGGTGCGTGGCCTCCGCCTCCAGCAGGGTGCGGCGGACCTCGCCGTGGTAGCGCGGGTCGCTGCGCCCCGCCTCCAGGGCCTGTTCGACCAGTACGTCGATGGCGATGCCGTTCTCCGCGTGCATCATCACCAGGCCGCCGTTGCCGGCCGACCGCTGCATGGCGCGCAGGATGCGGCCGTCGTCGCTGTAGAAGACGCCGGGGTAGGCCATGAACAGCTTGAAGGAGCTGACCCCCTCCTCCACCAGCAGGTCCATCTCCTTGAGGGTGCCGTCGTTGACGTCGGAGAGGATCATGTGGAAGCCGTAGTCGATGGCGCACCGGGCGTCGGCCTTGGCGTGCCAGGCGTCCAGGCCCTCGCGCAGCGCGTGGCCCCGGCTCTGCACCGCGAAGTCCACGATGGTGGTGGTCCCGCCCCAGGCGGCGGCGCGGGTGCCGGTCTCGAAGTCGTCGGAGGAGAAGGTCCCCCCGAAGGGGAAGTCCATGTGCGTGTGGGCGTCGACTCCGCCCGGCAGTACGTACTTGTCGGTGGCGTCCAGTTCCCGTTCGGCGCTCCAGCCGGCGGCGACGTCGCTGCCGTGGGCCGCCAGGGCGACGATCTTGCCCTGTTCGATCAGCAGGTCGGCGTGCATCTCGTCGCTGGCCGTGATCACCAGGCCACCTCGGATCACGGTACGGCCGGGGCTGCGTGGTTGTGCGGGAGGCGTACTCATGGGGTGCTCTCTCCTAGCGCGAACTGTGCGGTGTGCGGAGCGTGTTCGAGGGTGTCGGCCGGCTCCCCCGCCCGGGCGAAGGCCACCGGCCCCGGCGCTCCCCGAGCCGCCGGCCCCTCGTCGTTCGGGCGCCCGCCCGGTGAGCTGACGGAACGGGGCGGCCACGGTGGGCGGGAGGGCGCCGAAGGACGGGCGCCCCACCCGTGGGTGGGGCTGCGGGCGACGTCGGGGGTCGGGCCCGTGGGACGTCACCGTGCGACGGCGGTCCCCCGGCCCGGGGCGGCGGCCCCGGGCGAGCGGGCGGTCAGGGCTTGACCAGGCCCTGGTAGGCGTCGGGGCGGCGGTCCCGGTAGAAGGCCCACTGCTGGCGGACCTCGTCGACCAGGCCGAAGTCCAGGTCGCGGACGAGGAGTTCCTCCTCCTTGTCGCTGGCGACGTCGCCGACGAACTGCCCCCGGGGGTCGACGAAGTAGCTGGAGCCGTAGAAGTCGTTGTCGCCGTACTCCTCGCTGCCGACCCGGTTGATGGCGGCGATGAAGTACTCGTTGGCGACGGCGGCGGCCGGCTGCTCCAGCTTCCACAGGTGGGAGGACAGGCCCCGGGAGGTGGCCGAGGGGTTGTAGACCAGTTGGGCGCCGGCCAGGCCCAACTCCCGCCAGCCCTCGGGGAAGTGGCGGTCGTAGCAGATGTAGACGCCCACCTTGCCGACGGCGGTGTCGAAGACCGGCCAGCCGAGGTTGCCGGGCTTGAAGTAGAACTTCTCCCAGAAGCCCTTGAGTTGGGGGATGTGGTGCTTGCGGTAGGTGCCCAGCAGGGTGCCGTCGGCGTCGATCACGGCGGCGGTGTTGTAGTAGAACCCGGACTGCTCCACCTCGAACACCGGGGAGACGATCACCATCCCGGTCTCCCGGGCGAGCTGGCACATCCGCTGGGTGGTGGGGCCGTCGGGCACGGGTTCGGCCCAGCGGAAGTGTTCGGAGTCCTGCACCTGGCAGAAGTACGGGGCGTTGAACACCTCCTGGAAGCCGATCACCTGGGCGCCCTGTCGGGCGGCCTCCCGGGCGTGGGCCTCGTGCTTGGCGATCATCGACTCGGTGTCCCCGGTCCATGTGGCCTGTACCAGGGCGGCACGCACTACCTCGGGCATAAGACAGCTCCTTCAACGCGCGTAGAGTGAGCTAGAGACGGTAGAACCGACCACCCGGCGTCGCAAGACGTCGGACCCGGTCAAAGTCAGCCGTCACCGGAGGGAAATCCCCCGCGAACACGGCCAAAACACTACCGGTGAGCCACCCCCCGCGCACGGTGTCGGGGGATGACTCACCGGTCTTTTCCGCTCTGCTCAGCTCACCTCAGCGCACCGAGGGGAACCGGGGGTCACCTGCCTCGGGGCGGGTCCCCCTGCGGCCTGACGACCAGGGCGGAGCCGCCACCCCGTCGCTCGGTCTCGGCCGCCGCCAACCACTTGCCGTTCCTCAGTCGCTGGACACCGGTCGCGGCACCGATCTCCTCGACCTCGGTGAACTTGTGGCCCAGCTTCTCCAGCTTCTTCTTCAGTCCGGCCGGCGCCGAGGGCTCCAGCTCGGTCTCCTCCGCGTTGCGCTGGCTCGCCCGGGGGGCGGCGATGGCCTTCTCCAGCGGCATCCCACGGTCCACGTGGTTCACCAGGGTCTGCAGCACCGTGGTGATGATGGTCGCGCCACCGGGCGAACCGAGGGCCAGCTTGGGCTGACCGTGCTCCAGCACGATGGTCGGCGACATCGAGGAGCGCGGACGCTTGCCGGGGCCGGGGAGGTTGGGGTCGGGCACGTCCGGGTCGGCCGGCTCGAAGGAGAAGTCGGTCAGCTCGTTGTTCAGCAGGAACCCGCGCCCGGGGACGGTGATGCCGCTGCCACCGGTCTGCTCGATGGTGAGGGTGTACGACACCACGTTGCCCCAGCGGTCCGAGGTGGTCAGGTGCGTGGTGCTCTGCCCCTCGTAGGTGGTCTTGACGCCCTTGCCGGAGCTGTCGCAGGACTTCGATCCACGAGAGTCGCGGGGGTCGCCCGGGGCCACCGGGCTGGTCAGCACCTTGTCGTGCTTGATCAGGCAGCCACGGGAGTCGGCGAACCGCTGGGACAGCAGGCCCTTGGTGGGCACGTCCTCCTGGGTGGGGTCGCCCACCCAGCGTCCACGGTCGGCGAACGAGATACGGCTGGCCTCGATGTACTTGTGCCAGAACTCCTTCTCGGTGAGCTTCCCGACCTGGTAGTTCTCCAGGATGTTCAGGGCCTCACCCACGGTGGTGCCACCGGAGGAGGAGGGCGCCATGCTGAACACGTCCAGGCCCCGGTAGTTCACCCGGCTCGGCTTCTGCTCCCTGACCTGGTACGACTTCAGGTCGCCCAGGGTCAGGTCACCGGGCCGCACGGTGCGCTTGGCGTCCGGGTCCACCGGAGGCTTGCGCACGGTGTTCACCACGTCCTTGGCCAACCGGCCCTTGGAGAAGACCTTGGCGCCGTGCCGGCCCAACTCCCCGTAGGTCTTGGCGAGGTCGGGGTTGCGCAGCTTGCTGCCGACCTTGGGCAGCTTGCCGTCGGGCAGGAACAGGTCGGCGGTGGCCGGGAAGTCCTTGAACCGCTCCTCGTTGTCGGCGGTCTGCTGACGGAAGGTCTTGTCCACCACGAACCCGTCGCGGGCCAGCCGCTTGGCCGGGGCCAGGGTCTGTCGCAGGGACTTCTTGCCCCACTTGTCGACGGCCCGGTCCCAGGTGGCGGCGGTGCCCGGGGTGCCCACGCTGAGGCCGCTGGTGACCGCGTCCTCGAACGGGATGGCCTTGCCGTTCTCCTGGAACAGGTCCTTGCCGGCGCTGCGGGGAGCGGTCTCCCGGCCGTCCAGGGTGCGGACCTTCTTGCTCTTGGCGTCGTAGAAGACGAAGTAGCCGCCGCCACCCACGCCCGCCGAGTAGGGCTCGGTCACGCCGAGCGCGGCGGCGGTGGCCACGGCCGCGTCCACGGCGTTGCCGCCCTGCTTGAGCACCTTGATACCGGCCGCCGAGGCGTCGGGGTCGACGCTGGAGACAGCGCCGCCCTTACCGACCGCCACCGGCGACTTCTTGGGCGGGGAACTCTCGCCCGAGGGTTGTCCGTTGGAAATGGTGGCGGTGAGCCCCACGGCTGCCGCAACCACGGTGATCAGGGCCAGGGATCTGGCCGGGCGACGACGCATCGCAACCTCCGAAGTCAACAGTGCGCGCAGGTTAGCGGTGTCAAGAGGGCGTACGCCACCTTCGAGACCCCCCAGTTCCGCCTCATCCGCCTTCGACGGCCGGCTGGCCCCAGCGCCCCCAAGGGTCCACGAAGTTTTCAAACTGACCGGAGGCGACCGGGCTCCCGGCCGGTACGCTGCCGCCCTATGACCGAAAACCAGTGGGGGATCGTATGGGTGGCGGCCATAGCCGTCGCCCTGGTCGCGTTGGGGTGGCTGGCTCGAACCTGGTGGTCCAACCGCCGACTTGACCGCAAGCAACGCTTCTTCGGGCTGCCCGACAACGCCGAGTGCCTGATGGTCGTCAGCCGCGACCAGTCGACGGCGCACAGCACCGAGTGGGCCGTCTCCCGGGTGGACACGGTGGCCCTGTTGGAGCTGTCCGCGCTGGTGAGGAGTTGCGGCGCGCACACCGAGCTGGTGACCGACGACGCCGCCCAGCAGGGGTTCGGCGACCGTACGGAGATCTGTGTGGGCGGGCCGCTGTCCCACCGACGGATCGCCGCCCACCTGCGCTCACTGCTGCCCGGGGTGAGCTACCGGGGCGAGTTGGGCGCCGGTGGGGAACACGACGCCTTCGTGGTGGGCGAGGAGACCTACCAGTTGGAGAACGGGCTCAACGAGTACGTGCTGCTGGCCCGGCTGACCGCCGGCCGCGAGGAGGGCGCCCGCCCGGTGTTCCTCGCCTGCGGTCAGCGGCCGATCACCCACCAGGCCGCCGCCCGCTACTTGTCGCGGCACCATGTGCGGCTGGCCCGCAAGTACGGGGCGCACGGCACCTTCGTCCTGATGCTGAAGGTGGTCAACTCCCAGGCCTACGGGGCGGACCTGGTGGAGCTGGTGGGCGACGTGACCAAGGCCGCCTGCACCCCGCTCGCGGCGCTGGAGCGCAGGTAGCCGGTCCGGGTTCAGCCCTCGGAGGTCTCGGCGTAGACCTGGGACAGCTCCGGGGAGCCGGTGTCCGCCCAGTTCACACCGGCGGCCACCACGTCGACCCTCCGGCCGGAGGCCAGCCGCACCACCGGGTGCCCCTCCGGCAGCAGTTCCCATCCGGCCCCGGGGACGGTACGGACCAGCACGGTGCCCAGGTACAGGCCCGCGTCGTTGCCCAACCAGTCGAGCAGCTCCGGGTCGTCCCGCCAGCTGGGCAGCAACTGGTCGAGCGCGCTCAGCGACTCCGGGTCGTCGGCCAGCACCACCCCGGCCTCCTCCGCCCGGGCGCGCAGCAGCTCGCACTCCGCGTACAGCTCGGCCGCCCGCTCGGGGTGAAGCGCCTCCCCCGGGTGGACGTCGCCCTCTCCCTGGACGTGCCGCTTGCGCCAGATGTCCCGGATGGAGATGTTCATCCTCCCAGGGTGACATCGACCCGTTGGTTCCTGCCACAGGCGGGTCACGCCCGGTCGTTCGCGATCAGCCGGTAGCGTCGCCGTCGCCCGGGCCCGAGGGCGGGACGGCGATCTTCCGGGGTTCAACGAAAGTTGGCGCGCGGGTCGTTGTCCGCCTCCCGGTCCGCCCCTACGTTCGTCGCGCCTCCTCGGTCGAGGGGGTCCGAACGGGAGGGAAAACGGGAGGCTCACGCGTGTTTCTGCGCTTGCTCGGAAAAGCCGCCGGCGTCACGGCGGCCGGCACCGCACTGGCGGTCGCCCTGGGGGTCACCCCGGCGCTGGCCGCCCCACCGGCACCACGGCACCAACCGCAGCCGCTGGAGCGGCTGTTCGACAACCGCGCCGTCAGCCACGACGACCACCGCACCCACGCCGACTTCGACCAGGCCGGCAACTCGCTGTCCGCCGGGGACCTCCGGGCCGCCGGCTGGCACCCCGGGGCCCGCGTCGACCTGGACGCGGCCAGCCTCACCTGGCCCCGCTCCCGACCCGGTACCCCGGACAACGTACGCGCCGACGGACAACGGGTCCGCCTGAGCGGGCGGGGCGACGCGGTGAACCTGCTGGCGGCGGCCACCAGTCCGGGGCGGGCCGGCGGCCAGGTCACGGCCAGCGGCCGGGTCCACTACCGCGACGGCGGCAGCAGCCCGTACCGGGTGACCGTGGGCGACTGGCGGGGAGGGCCGCTGTCCACCAAGGCGGTGGCCCTGCCGCACGTCAACACCGCGAACGGGCGGCTGACCGAGAAGGCCAGGCTCTACCCGGTGACCGTGCCGGTGCTCCCCGGACGCGAGGTGGAGTCGCTGGAACTGCCCGCCGACCCCGGACCCGACAGCGACCTGCACGTGTTCGCCGCCGCCCTGCGGGACGGCAACGAGGGCTGGACGGGGACCTGGTCGTCAAGTACCGCCGGCTACACCGGAGTCGGGCTCTGGCGGGACCAGACCCTGCGGATGGTGGTGCACAGCTCGGTGGGCGGTTCGCGCAGCCGGATCCGCCTGGAGAACACCTTCGCCTCCGGTCCGGTACGGATCGGGGCGGCCTCCCTCGCCGTCCAGGCCCACGGTGCCGAGTCCTCGGGCAGACCGGTACCGCTGAGGTTCCGGGGACAGCGGGGCGCGGTCATCCCCGCCGGGGCCCAACTGGTCAGCGACCCGGTCGGGTTCACGGTGCCTGAGGACAGCAACCTGCTGGTGAGCGTGCACCTTCCCGGCCCGGTCTACGCGGCACCCGTGCACAGCGCCACCCAGCAGAGCAGCTTCCTGTCCGAGGGCGGCAGCGGTGACCGTACCGGCGACCGGCAGGGCGGCTCCTTCACCCGGACCCTGCGGATGTGGCCGTTCCTGACCGGGGTGGACGTACGGGGAGGGCCCGGGTCGGTGGTGGCCCTGGGCGACTCCATCACCGACGGGGTGGGCTCCACCGAGGACCAGAACCGGCGCTGGCCCAACGTGCTGGCCCGCCGTCTGCTCCAGCAGCGGGAGGTGCCGCGCTACGGGGTGCTCAACCACGGCATCTCGGCGAACCGGGTGGTGACCGACCGCTACCCCGGTGACGGGATCAGCCTGGACACCGGAGGGGTCAGCGCCGGGCACCGGCTGGACCGTGACGTGCTGGGGCAGGCCGGGGTGCGGACGGTGGTGCTGTTCGAGGGGATCAACGACGTCCGCGCGGGCACCTCCGCCCCGGAGGTGGTCGCGGGGATGCGGGAGGTCGCCCGACGGGCCCGCGCCCACGGGTTGCGGGTGCTGGGCGCCACCATCGCCCCCTGCGAGGGGTACAAGGACTGCACCCCCGAGGTGGAGGAACGACGGCAGGGGGTGAACGCCTTCCTCCGGGACCACGGAGGCGTCTTCGACGCCGTCTGGGACTTCGACGCCGTACTGCGCGACCCCGATCGACCCCAGCGGATGCTGCCCGGCTACGACAGCGGGGACCACCTGCACCCCTCGGACGACGGGTTGCGCGCCCTGGGCGACTCGGTCGACCTGGCCAGTCTGGTGCCCCGGAGGTGAGCCGGCCCCTGGTGTCCCGGGACGGGCCCGGGACACCAGGGCACGGTTCAGTGGTCGAGGTCGACGACCACCGGGGCGTGGTCGGAGGCGCCCTTGCCCTTGCGTTCCTCGCGGTCGACGTAGGCGTCCTTCACCGCCGAGTGGAAGGTGTCGTTGCCCAGCACCAGGTCGATGCGCATCCCCCGGTTCTTGGGAAAGCCCAGCTGGCGGTAGTCCCAGTAGGTGAAGGGGTGGTCGTACTTCAGGGGGCGGGGCACCACGTCGTGCAGTCCGGTGCCCAGCAGGTCCTCGACGGCCGCCCGCTCCGGCTCCGACACATGGGTGGCCCCGTCGAACGCGGCGATGTCCCAGACGTCCTCGTCCCAGGGCGCGACGTTGAAGTCACCCAGCACCGCGAAGGGCGGGTCCGCCGCGGCCTCCTCCCGGGAGGCCTCGGCCAGGGCGGCCAGCCAGCTCAACTTGTAGGCGTAGTGCGGGTGTTCGCGCTCGCGCCCGTTGGGGACGTAGACCGAGCGCACCCGCACCCCGCCGCAGGTGGCGGCCACCGCGCGGGGTTCGTCCACCCCCTCGTAGAGCGGGCCGTCCGGGAGGCCACGGACCACGTCCTCCAGGCCGACCCGGGAGACCACGCCCACGCCGTTCCACCGGCCGGTGCCGTGGACCGCCGACTCGTACCCCAGCTCCCGCAGCGCCTCGGCCGGGAAGGACTCGGTGGAGCACTTCAGCTCCTGGAGGCACAGGACGTCGGTGCCGGACGACTCCAGCCAGGCCAGCAGCCTGGGCAGGCGGGCGGTGATCGAGTTGACGTTCCAGGTCGCGATGCGCATGTCGGGCAATCTATCTCCTGTCGCCGACAACCGACGCCTCGCGGTCGAGGTCCCGCCGGCCCCGGCCCGTCAGCGCCCGCCCCTACAGCGCGGTGCTCTGCCCCGGCGACAGGTGGCGGTGCTCGGTGCGCACCCCGGGGCCGGTGGGTCCCAGCATCCGCTGGTAGACGCCCAGGCCGAGGTCGGACAGCAGCCCGTCGTGCACGTCGATGGCCTGGGCGGGGGCGACCTCGCGGACGTAGTCCACCACCTCGGACAGCTTGCTCCAGGGGGCGTGCACCGGCAGCAGCAGGGTGTCCACCGGCCGACCCGGCACGGTCAGGGCGTCGCCGGGGTGGAAGACCGAACCGTTCACCAGGTAGCCGACGTTGGTGATCCGGGGGATGTCGGGGTGGATGACCTCGTGCAGCTGACCGTGTACGGAGACCTCGAACCCGGCCGCGGTGAAGGTGTCGCCCTCGCCGACGGTGTGCACCCGCCCGGGGAAGGCCGCCGACAGCTGCGCGGCGACGCTGGCCAGCGTCCAGACCTGGGCGGCCGGGTTGGCCTCCAGGGCGGTCCGCAGCCGTCTCTCGTCGAAGTGGTCGGGGTGCTCGTGGGTCACCAGCACCGCGTCGGCGCCCAGCGCGGCGTCCGGCTCGCTGAACCCGCCGGGGTCGACGACCAGGGTGCGGCCGTCCTCGCGCAGCGCCACACAGGCGTGGCCCTTCTTGATCAGTTCCATACCGGCCATTGTGCTACCGGTTCTCGGCCGGTGGCGCGGCGTGCGCGGCGGCCCGCTCGTCCTGCGGGGTGGTCTCCTCCTGGATCACCCGACGGGCCACCGCGAAGGCGGACTGCGCGGCGGGCACCCCGCAGTAGACGGCGACCTGGGTGAGCACCTCGCGGATCTCCTCGGGGGTGAGCCCGCTGCGCAGACCGGCCCGTACGTGCAGGGCCAGCTGTTCCCACTGGCTCTGGGCGGTGAGCGCGGTGAGGGCGATGACCGAACGGGTACGCCGGTCGATCCCCTCGCCGGCCCAGACCTCGCCCCAGGCGTAGCGGGTCACCCACTCCTCGAAGGGCGCGGTGAGGGCGTCGGAGGTGTCCAGTACCCGGTCCACATGGGCGTCGCCCAGCACCTCACGCCGGGTCTTGACGCCCTGGTCGTAGGCGTCCGAGCGGCCGTCGGGGATCTGGGGGCCGGTGCCGGCCTCCAACTGGGCGGCGTTGGAGGGGGGTTGGTGGGGCGGGGTGGGCACGATCACCGGGGCCGGGGGCGGCGGTCCGGCCGAGGACTCCTGCCAGGTGGCGGTGAAGTGCCGGATCAGCAGTTCGGTGACCGCGCCGGGCTGCTCCACGGGGACCAGGTGCGCGGCACCGGGTACCAGGGCGAGCCGGGCGTCCCGGATACCGGCGACCAGGGCGCGGGCGTTGGCCGGTGGGGTCTTCTCGTCCTCGGCGCCGGCCACCACCAGTGTGGGGATGCCTATGTTGCCCAGTTCGGCCCGCAGGTCGAAGGCGGCCAGCGCCTCGCAGGCGGCGATGTAGCAGCCGGGGTCGGTGGTACGCACCATCTGCACCGCCCAGTCCATGATGGCCGGCTGCGCCTGGGCGAAGGCCTGGCTGAACCAGCGCTCCGGGGTGGTGCGGGCGATGGGGTCGAGCCCGTTGGTGCGGACGACCACTCCGCGCTGCCGCCAGCTGTCGGGGGTGCCGAAGCGCGGGGAGGAGGAGATCAGCGCGAGCGAGGACACCCGCTGCGGCGCCTGGAGCGCCAACTGCGCCCCGACCGCGCCGCCCAGGGCGCAGCCGGCGTAGCCGAACCGGTCGGCGCCCTCCTCGTCCAGGGTGGCCAGCAGCCGGGTGGCGAGTTCGGCGGCCGAGGAGGCGGGGTACGCCGGTGATCCGCCGTGTCCGGGGAGGTCGAAGCGCAACACCCGCCAGTGTCGGGTGAGTTCGGGGATCTGCCGATCCCACATGTGCCAGGTGGCTCCGAGTGCCGAGCCGAGAACGAGCAGGGGCGCGTCCTCGGGGCCGTCGATCCGGTGCTGGAGGGTCTTCGTCTCGCTCACGGGCGTCACGCTACCGATCCCGGACGGTGACCGTGGGTCGGGGGGTCGACGCCCGGCCGTGGTTGTGAGGGGCCAGTGAAGGAACCGGGGCCTCGCGGCCGGTCGGCCGGGAGGGGCGTTCCCCCGTGGACGGGGTACGCGGCGGGGGTGGTCGGGCCTCGGGGGCGCCCGCTCCGGCCGTCAGCCCCTCGCGTCTCACCGTGCGCGACTGTCAGGGGGCCGCCCGTCGCTTTCCGTGACCGTACGGGCGGGTCGGGGGATGTCGTACGGGCGCGGCCCCTCCCCCGGCTCCCGGTGGAGGGGCCGTCGCTCTCCGTGGGGCCGGCCGATCAGTCGAAGGCGGCCGTGGAGACCACGAACACCCGGGGGCGCTGGGGGTCGGCGCGGTCCACCGCGATCACCAGGTCAGGGCGCTGACCTGGGTTCTTCACCCGCACCCCGGAGAAGTCCCGGCCCGGGCGGTCCAGGTTCCACCCGACGCGCTGGGCCCGCGCAGCGGAGATCGGCACCTGGTCCTCCTTCAGCGCGGAGACGCTCGTTCCCACGCCGTGGAGGAACCTGTGGAGATTCCGGGGAGAGGTGCGGAACTGTACGAACAGGGAGCTGCGCTTCCAGGCGTTCTCCTCATAGAACGCCACGTAGGTGGACAAGGGCGGAACGGGCACCTCGTACACCCTCCGCTGCACCTGGCTGGGCCACTGCCAGGTCAGGCCGGTGGCGGCGGCGACCCGCTGCTTGTCCTCGCCGCTCTCCCGGCTGACGAACCCGGAGCGCACCAGGTAGCCGGCCGGGCCGGCGATCAGCAGCACCACGATCAGCAGGGTGAGCAACCGGTGCTTGGGCCGCCTCGGCGGTCCCGGCACCAGAGAGGAGGAGCCGCTCACTGGCCCACCGCCCGACGCAGGTTGTCCGCCGCCCGCTCGTACATCTCGTACCGCTCCAGCCGGCGCCGGTTCGCCCGACGGAACCTGCGGGCGACCAGCCGCGCCAGGTCGGCGGCGCCCACCATGCCGGCCTCCGGGCCGAGTTGGGCCTTGGCGATACGTGCCTCCGGCCGGTAGCCGCGTCCGGTCAGGTGCCGGCGGAAGGCGTCCCGCGCCGGGGCGATCAGCAACTCGTCGGCCGCGCTGACCCCGCCGCCGATCACGAAGCAGGAGGGGTCCAGGGCGGCGGCCAGGTTGGCGATGCCCACCCCCAGCCAGCGGCCGATGTCCTCCAGCAGTTCCACGCACATCGCGTCGCCCTGCCGGGCGAGTTCGGTGATCAGGGGGCCGGTGATCTCACCGATGTCCCCGCCCACCCGGTCGATGATCCCGTAGGCCACCGGGGACTCGGCGGCGGCCAGTTCGCGGGCCTCGCGCACCAGGGCGTTGCCCGAGCTGTACTGCTCCCAGCAGCCACGGTTCCCGCAGGGGCAACGGTGACCACCGGGCACCACCTGCATGTGGCCGAACTCGCCGGCCACCCCGTACTTGCCGCGCTTGACCCGGCCGTTCTCCAGGATCGCCCCGCCGATGCCGGTGCCCAGGGTGACCATCACCAGATGGTCCTCGCCCCGGCCGGCACCGAACCGCCACTCACCCCAGGCGGCGGTGTTGGCGTCGTTGTCCACCATCACCGGCACCGCCAGCCGCGCGGTGAGCGCGTCCTTCAACGGCTCGTCCCGCCAGGCCAGATGGGGGGCGAACAGCACCCGGGACCGGTCGGCGTCCACCCAGCCGGCGGCGCCGATGCCCACCGCGTGCACGTCGTGGCGGTCGGACAAGTCCAGCACCAGTTCGGTGATGGTGTCCTCGACCACCTTGGGGCTCTTGGACTTGTCGGGGGTCTCGGCCCGCACCTTCTCCAGGATGCGGCCGTCGGCGTCCACCACCCCAGCCATCACCTTGGTGCCGCCGATGTCGATGCCCACGGTCGGCACCCGGGGCGCCGACTGCGGGGAACGCCGCTCCCGGGTGCCGACCGTACGCAGCACCGTGGGGCGGGGTGTGAGGCGCGCGCCCTCCCGGCCGGCGCTCATCGACCGGCCACCTCCCCGGCGGACGGGCTCGCCGGCGCCCCCTGAGGCGCTCTGCGGAGGGTGGAGGGGTGCTGGTGGCCGGTGAGTGCGCGCAACAGTCGTCTCATCCCCGGGTCTCTCGGGAGGCCGTGGGCCTCGCGGTCGTCGGTGGTCCTTCGGGTGTGGGGCGCGGTCCCCGCGTGGCCGATTGTGCCCTACCGCACGTGCCACCCGCAGTCCGTGGCCCGACCGCCCGGCCGGGCCACGCGGCCCCGGGGATACGACGCGGGCGGACCCACCGGGGGTTGCGCGTGACCCGGCCGGAACCGGCCTCAGTTCCGACGGCCTCCGAGGTGTTCGGGGACCGGGGCCCGCTCCAGTTCGTGGCTCAGCTGCTCCAGTTCGCTGCCGCCCGCCATCTGTCGGGTCAGCTCGTCCAGACCGATCTCGGTCCTGGGGTGGCTGCCGGCCATGGTGCCGCGCTTGAGCAGGACGAAGTGGTCGCCGACCAGGTAGGCGTGGTGCGGGTTGTGGGTGATCAGCACGACCGCCAGCCCGGCGTCCCGGGCCGCGGCCACGTACCTCAGGACCACCCCGGACTGCTTGACGCCCAGGGCGGCGGTGGGCTCGTCCAGGACCAGCACCCGGGCGCCGAAGTAGACGGCGCGGGCGATGGCCACGCACTGGCGTTCGCCGCCGGACAGGGTGCCGATGGGCTGGTCGACGTCCCGCAGTTCGATGCCCATGCGGGACAGTTCGGTGCGGGTGGTGGCGCGCATCGCCTCCACGTCCAGCCGACGGAACGGCCCCCTGCCGACCACGGGTTCGGAGCCGAGGAAGAAGTTCCGCCACACCGGCATCAGCGGCACCACGGCCAGTTCCTGGTAGACGGTGGCGATACCACGGTCCAGGGCGTCCCGGGGAGAGGCCAGGCGTACCGGCTCGCCCTCGATGCGGTACTCGCCGGAGTCGTGCTGGTGCAGCCCGGCGATGATCTTGATGAGGGTGGACTTGCCGGCCCCGTTGTCGCCCAGTACGCAGCTGATCCGGCCGGCCTCGGCGGTCAGCGAGACCTCGGTGAGCGCCTGGATGTTGCCGTACGCCTTGCTGACCCCCTCCAGGTCCACCAGGGGAGCGCCGGAACCCTTCGTCTCGGGGTCTCCGGCCTTCCCGGAGGGCCGGGAGGGCGGGGCCGCCGCCGTCTCCTGGGTGCCTTCGGTGCCGCTGGCGCCTTCGGTGGGCTCGGGGCCACCGGTGGAATCGGACCGTTCGGTCATCGTCGTGCCTCCGCCCGCTTGCGGATCCATGCGTTGAGCAGGGTGGCGAGCAGCAGCATCGCCCCCAGGAAGAACTTGAACCAGTCCGGGTTCCACTGGGCGTACACGATGCCCTTGCTGGTCATGCCGAAGATGAACGCCCCCACGGCGGCGCCCACCGCCGAGCCGTAGCCACCGGTGAGCAGGCAGCCACCGATCACCGCCGCCGCGATGTAGATCAGCTCGTTGCCCACTCCCTCGCCGGACTGCACCACGTCGTACTTGAACAGCAGGTGCTGGCCCAGCAGCCAGGCCGAGAAGGCCACGCCCAGGTAGAGGCCGATCTTGGTGTAGCCCACCGGGACACCCACCGCGCGGGCGGTGGGGGCGTTGCCGCCGACCGCGAAGATCCAGTTGCCCGGCCGGGTGCGCAGCAGGATCCAGGTGGCCACCGCGACCAGCAGCAGCCACCACAGCACGGTGATCTCCACCTCCACGCTGCCCAGGGTCACCGAGGAGGAGAAGAGTCGGCGGGCGGACTCGAAGCCGTCCATGTCGCTGATGCTCTTGGTGGAGACGGTGCCGCTGATCAGCTTGGTCATGCCCAGGTTCAGCCCGGTGAGCATCAGGAAGGTGCCCAGGGTGATGATGAAGCTGGGTAGTTGGGTGCGCACCAGCAGGGAGCCGTTGAACAGTCCGATGGCGAGGGTGACGACCAGCGAGGTCACCACGCCCACCCAGACGTTGGCGGTCATCTGGTAGCTGACCATGGAGGAGACCAGGGCGGAGGAGGTGACCATCACCCCGGTCGACAGGTCGAACTCCCCACCGATCATCAGCAGGGCGACCGGGACCGCCATGATGCCGATGGTGGAGGAGGCGTACAGCACGGTCGACAGGCTGCTGGCGCGCAGGAAGCTGTCGGCGGCCACGGAGAAGAACACGAACACCGCGACCGCGCCGACCACCACGCCCATCTCGGGACGGGTGGCCAGCCTGGCCCAGGAGGACCTGACCGTGGGCGACCGCTTGGCCACCGCCGGGTCCGCGCTCATCGGGTTCCCCGCTTGGTGTACTTCTCCAGGGCGCTGGCGTCGCCCTGGCGCAGGATCTGCGGGCCGGTGAGCACCGGTTCGCCGCCGCCGAGCATGTTGGCGTTGTAGCGGTGCAGCCACAGCAGGTCGACGGCCTGGTAGCCCTGGAGGTACGGCTGCTGGTCGACGGCGAAGCCGAGCTTCTTGCCCTTGAGGTCCTTGGCCACCTGGGCGTTGAGGTCGAAGGTGTTGACCTCGGCCTTGCTGCCGGCCGCGTCGACGGCCTTGGCGGCGGTGGGCGCGAAGGGGGCGCCCAGGGTCACCACGGTGTCGATGGACTTGGTGGACTGGAGCTTGGACTCCAGGGAGGACTGGACGTCGGGCATGTTGGTGCCGTCCGCGTACAACTTGTCGACCTTGCCGTCGAAGGTCTTCCCGATGCCGTCACAGCGCTGTTCGAGGCCCACGTTGCCCTGTTCGTGCAGCAGGCACAGCGCCTTCTTCTTCCCCCGCTTGTTCAGTTCCTCGCCGACCGCCTCGCCGGCCACCGTCTCGTCCTGCCCGATGTGCGCCAGGGCCTTGAACTTGGGGGACTCGGCCTGGCCGGAGTTGATGGTGATCACCGGGATACCGGCCTTGACCGCCTTGGCCACCACGTTCTTCATGGCGGCCGGCTTCGCCAGGGAGACGATCAGCCCGTCGACCTTCTTGTCGATGGCGGCCTGCACCAGTTCGGCCTGCTTGCCGGCCTGCTTGTCGTGCGAGTACAGGAACTCGATGTTGTCCTTGGACGAGGCCTCCTTGGCCCCGCTCTGCACGATGTCCCAGAAGGTGTCGCCGTCCCCGGAGTGGGTCACCATGGCGAACTTCCACCGGGGGGTGGAGACGTTGGCCTTCCCCTGGGAACGGTTCTCCTCGCCCTCCGCCTTCTTGCCGCCGCTGCTGCTGCAACCGGCGAGGGAGGCCACCAGTCCCAGGGCGAGTACGGCGGGTACCAGTCCGCGCGCCCCCCTGGACCGACGGCGACCGGACGTCCGCCCGGCCCCGTCCCGTGTGCTGGGGGTGTTCCCACTGCTCGTACCGGACCTGTTCACCCTCGGCTCCCTGCCTCTCGCTACGGCTCGAACACTCCGCCGGACCGCGCGACGACCGCCGGTCCGCAGGCACAGTACCGGTGGCGCTCAGGCCCTGGTCCAGGGGTCCGCCCCCGTCCGGCGCCCGGGTCCGGCCGCCGGGGTCCACCCCACCCGGTCGACGGTCAATCCTCCGACCGCTACCGGCACGGACGGCGGGACACGGCGGGCCCATTGTCTCCCCGGCCCCACCGGGGCACCAGGGGTTGTGCCACCCGAGGGCTCCCCGCCGCCCTCCGGTGGAGGGATGACGGGTTGGAGGGAGGTGTCAGGGGGAGGCGCTGGCCGGTCCGTACGGGGCGCGTACGAGGTCCGGGGCACCGTACGGGGCGCGGTCGCCGCGCAGGGGGAGCGCCCGACCGGCCGATGTCGTCCCGCATCACGGCCCTCCCTGGATAGGTGGCTCGGGCTGTCGGCGGGTGACCGACAGCCGTCCCCACGCCGCGGTTGGCTGGGGGCGTGGTGCGCCGGATACCGCGCCGGCGGGAGGCCCGAGCGGCCGGAGGACGAGCTGCCCGACTCCGGCCACGCGGAACCCACCGGCCGAGCCGTGATTGACACCGGGACCGGCCTTGGCCAGCGTGGTGCCATGCGCATCGGACTCATCGGCACCGGCCGGATCGGCGCCTTCCACGCCCGTACCCTCCGCGACCACCCTCAGGTGGACTCCCTGGTGGTCTGTGACCAGGACCAGGCACGGGCGAAGGAGGTGGCTGACTCCCTGGACGTCCAACTGGCGGGCGACGTCCAGGAGTTGTGGGACTCCTCAGCGGACGCGGTGGTGATCGCCTCGGCCACCTCCTCGCACGCCGAGCTGATCACCGCGGCCTCCGACCGGGGACTGCCGACCTTCTGCGAGAAGCCCATCGCACTGGACCTGTCAGGCACCGAGCGGGCGTTGCGGCACGTCCAGGAGGCGGGGGTGCCCTTGCAGATCGGGTTCATGCGCCGCTTCGACGCCGGCTACGTGGCGGCCCGCAACGCGGTACGGGCCGGCTGGCTGGGCCGGCTGCACACCCTGCGGGCGGTCACCTCCGACCCCGCCCCTCCCCCGGCCGACTACCTTCCCCACTCCGGCGGCCTCTACCGGGACTGCCTGGTGCACGACTTCGACGCCATCCGCTGGGTGACCGGCCGGGAGGTGCGGCAGGTGTTCGCCCTGGGCTCGGACGCCGGACCGCCGATGTTCCGCGAGGCGGGGGACGTGGACACCGCCGCCTGTCTGCTCACCCTGGACGACGGTGTGCTGTGCACCGCCACCGCCACCCGGATCAACGGCGCCGGCTACGACGTACGGCTCGAACTGGCCGGTGAGGAGGACCAGTTGGCGGTGGGGCTGGGCCCGCGCACCCCGCTCACCTCGTTGGAGCCGGAGGCGACCGCCTCGGTGGAACCGGCCTGGCCCGGGTTCCTGGAGCGCTTCGCCCCGGCGTACCGGGAGGAGTTGGCCGCCTTCGTACGACTGGCGCGCGGCGAGGGTGAGAACCCCTGTGACGGTCGGGAGGCCCTGGCCGCGCTGAGGGTGGCCGAGGCCTGCGAGCGGTCCCGCGAGGAGGGCGTACCGATCCCCCTGGCCTGATCCGACCTCAGCCGCCCGTCCACCGCAGCGACATCACAACGCGATAAGCGCACGTGACCCCGCCCCCCGTGTCGTGGGGCGGGATGGAAGCGTCAGCCTCGCGCAGTCCATGCCGAGCCCCCCGGGGGCCCTCGGTGAACCGAAAGGCTCTACGCCATCGGCCCGCACACATTAGGGTGCCTCCAGCCGACGTCAACGCCCATGACACCAGGGCGAGTTCGGCTCACCGTCACCCCTGTGCGTCCAAGCCCGGATGTCCAGGACCCGACTCGTCAACCCGCCGGGGCGGCACTGGTCTGAGCGACCGCCCCGGGCTTCCAGGAAGGAGTGCCACGGCTTGGACGGTTCACGCCCGGCCAGCGCGCCCCCATCAGCGTTCCGTGACAGCGAGATGGCCGCGCACGTCCACAGTTTTCGGGAGTCGGGGTACGCGCTCGTTCCCGGTGCCCTCGACGCGTCGACCGTCAGTCGTTGGCGCGCGGCGGTGGACCGCACCGCGGCCGTGGTGCGGTCCAACCCCGAGGATCACAGCGCTCGTTACACTCACCGCACCGCGCAGGAGGCCGACACCTGGGGTGTCAGTCACATCTTCGATCCGTCCCTCTACGATCCGGTCTACGCGGAGGTCTTCGAGCACCCCGGGGTGATGAGCTTCGTTCACTCGGTACTCGGTGAGGAACTGCGGTTCTGGACCGCCCACGCGCTGTGGGAACCGAAGGCCGTGGACTACGAACTGAACTGGCACAAGGACAACATGGAGAACGACCGGTACGCACCAGACGGTCGCAGCACCCATGTGCAGTTCAACATCTGCCTGCTGGACGACGACTGCTTCCGGCTGGTGCCCGGTTCCCACCGCCGCCCTCTCACCGAGGCCGAGCGGGACCAGGTCGACGCCATGGGGACCGGACCGCTGCCCGGAGAAGTCAGCGTCAGCTGCCGGGCCGGCGACGTGCTCTTCATGAACCACCACGCCCTGCACCGGGGCTCGGCCTCCGCTGGAGTGCCGCGTCGGACCCTGCACATGAACGTCCAGGCCGCGGACGAGCCGACGGGTGGTCACACCTCGTGGAGGTTCATGCGTGAGGAGGGCTACCTGGACCGGATGCCTCCCTCCGTGCGTACTCTCATGGAGGCCACCATCGCCTGGGACGACGCACATCCCCTCCCCCTGGCGGAGACCATGCGCCGCCGCCGGGCCAGCCGTCAGATCAAGGGGCACGAGGCCAGAGTTTCGGAGGGTGTACGCCGATGACGACTCCCCAGCGCATGCGGCAGGAAGCCATCCGCATGACCGCGCACGCGGAGACCGGGCACATTCCGTCCAACCTGTCGGCAATCGAGATCATCTACACCCTGTTCCTCAAGGTGATGAGGCTGGATCCCGCCCGCCCGGACTGGCCTGACCGTGACCGCTTCATCCCAAGCAAGGGCCACTGCGCGGCGGCCATCTACCTGGCCATGTCCGCGGTCGGGTTCTTCGACCGGAAGCGTCTGGACGACTTCAACGTGGATGGCGGTGAGGTACCGGCGATCCTCGCCCGGTACGGTCTTCCGGGTTTGGAGGCCGACGCGGGGCCACTGGGTCGGGGACCGTCCATCGGGATCGGGGTGGCACTGGCGGCCAAGAACGACGGCCGGGACACCCGCACCTACGTACTCGTCGGAGACGGCGAGTGCCAGGAAGGCCAGATCTGGGAGGCGGCGATGCTGGCCCCCAGCCTGAAGTTGGACAACCTCGTGGTGGTCGTAGACGACAACCGACTCCAGGGGTCCTACCAGACCGGCAGTGTGGTCACCAGCGACCTCGGGGAACGCTTCGAGTCCTTCGGCTGGCAGTGTCACCGCGTTGACGGGCATTCGGTATCCGATCTGGAGATGGCCCTACAGGCACCACAGGACCGGCCCAAGGTGGTCATCGCGAACACGGTCAAGGGCAAGGGGGTCACCATGATGGAGAACGAGCCGGGTTGGCACTACCGCCGGCTGACGTTCAGTGAGCTGGTAGTGAGTCTGCGGGGGCTGCGATGACCACGGTCGGCGAGTTGGTTGGCGAACGTCTGCTGTGCGAGACACGCGAGGTGGGTGACACCTACCTGATCGTCGCCGACGGAACGCTCAAGGGCACGGAGCCCTTCATCGAGGCGTACCCGGACCGCTTTCTGAACGTCGGAATCGCGGAACAGAACGCGGTCTCCATCGCCTCGGGGCTTGCCTACAGCGGCAAGCAGGTCTACCTCTGGAACTGCAGCACCTTTCTGCTGTACCGGCCCTTCGACCAGATCCGGGCCGACGCCGCCTTCGCTCGGACGCGGATGCGGCTCATTGGCACCAGTGCCGGACTCACCCGTAGTGCCTCCGGCATCGCGCACATCGCGATCGAGGACCTGGCTCTGACCCGCGCGCTACCCAACATGACCGTGGTCTGTCCGGGCGACCTGGCCGAATCACGTCAACTCCTGGCCCAGTGCCACGAGATCGACGGACCGGTCTACGTACGTTTCCCACTGGAGAACCACGATCTGCCCGAGATCCATCCGCCCGACACCCGGATCACGCTCGGCGAGGCCCTCCCCGTGACCGAAGGCGACGACGCCGCACTGATCGCCACCGGCAACATGCTTCCCGTGGCGCGGGACTGGGTCGAGGAGTTCGCGGCGGCGGGGCTGGGCGTGCGCCTGGTGAGTATGCCGACCATCAAACCGTTCGACAGCGATGCGGTGGCACGACTGGTCGCCGAAGGACTGCCGATCATCACCCTGGAGGACCACTCCGTGATCGGCGGCCTCGGCAGCGCCGTCGCCGAGGCCATCGCAGAGACCGGTCGGGGCGTCCCCTTCCGCCGGGTCGGGGTGCCGGACCGGTATCCGTATGTCGTCGGCACACCCGAGTACCTGAACGGACACTTCGGCATTCCCGGGGTGCCTGAGCTGACCAAGTGGCTCACGGAGAACCACGCGTCCCCACGACAGGAGCTTCTGTCCCGGTGAACCACCCCTTCCTCCTCCCGGTCGTCCCACAAGCGAGGTGTCGAGCGACGGTGGCCCTTCCCCCACCGCGCGCCGTGGTACCGGCCATCACCCCCTCCCCCACACCGTGACCATCCGTTACGCCGCGCTCGACCTGGACGGCACCCTGATCGACGCGAAGGACCAGCCCTACGAGGGTGTGGTGGAGGGCCTCCGGGCGTTGCGGAGCCAAGGCGTGGAACCGTTGCTCGTCACCGGGCGTAGTGCGAGGTCGTTCCGTAATCTGCGCCATCTCGACGACCTCCTTGGCGAGTTGGACGACGAGGTACTGCTCAGCGAGGGGAACGTCCGGCTGGCCCGAGACCGCGACCTGCTCTCGTTTCCACGAACCTGCCCAGTGGAGTTGACGAAGGCGCTGGACTCCGACCTCGTCTCCGACCTGGTCATCGAGATCGGAGGCGAGTTCCACGCTTCGACGCCACGCTCCGCCATGCAGTTCGCGATGGCCTACCAGGTACCCCGGCGACAGATCCGATCCGGGATCCCGGAGCCGGTCGACGGGTTGGGGCCCACCTCGGTGACGGTGTTCCGCAGCGACGTGCCGTTGTCGACCCTGGTGGCCCACCTGGACTGCGAGGTCGCCGCCATCGGGCCCTTCGACGCTCGGGTGGTGCGGCCTAGCGGAACCAGTAAGGCCACAGCACTAGCCCGACACCTGCAACGGCGTTTCGCGGAGCCGGACCTGGGCCGGACCCTGGCGATCGGCGACGGGGCCACCGACGCCTCCATGCTGTCCGACTGCGCGACAGGCATCGCGACCCAGAACGCCGACCCCGTGGCGGTGGAGGCGGCCGACCGGCAGCTGCGGGGCCAACTGGCCTCCTTCCTGCACTCTTTCCGTTCCGAAGGACAGGTATGACCGTGACCACGACGCCGGCGTCGCAAGAGATCGAGTTGGTCCTCCTGCTGTCGCTGCCCGAGCCGCGTCCCGACGAGGTGGACGCCATGCTCAAGCTTCTCAACACCCCGCTGGACTGGAACCAGGTCCTCGGGATGCTGACGGTCCATCGGGTCGTCGGAATGGCCTGGCACAACGTCCTGCGCTACGCCATCGAACAGCGCCAGACGCTCCTTTGCTCCTACTTCCTGAAGTCGCTCAAGGTGACGGCCGCCGGCCAGCGCGCCATGGCGCGGGAACAGATCGCACGGACGATCGAGGTGCAACGCGATCTGGAGCGTGCGGGTGTACGCAGCGCAATCCTCAAGGGTGGTGCGGTGGCCGCGATGGCCTACTCCGACCCGGGGATGCGGGCCTTCCACGACAACGACCTGTTGGTGGACCGGAAACTACTGCCGGACGCTACGGGAGTCCTGAGCGACGCCGGCTACCTCCAGGGAAGTTGGGACTACCACAACCACTCGGTGCGTCCGGCCCCGCGCCGGCAGGTGCTGCACCTGGCAATGCACTCACACCAGACGTACACCTACATGAAGCCCACCCCGGAGGCCACGACCCTGGAATGTCACCGGTTGGACGTGCACTTCTCGATCGACCTGATGACCGGCAACCGCAGTGACGAGGCGGTATCCGCGCTGCTGGACGACCGTACCGACCTGGACGGTCTGAGCGTCGTGTCCGTGACGGACATGCTGATCTTCTCCTGCCTCCACTTCGCCAGGGAGGCGGGACACCGTGGGGAAGTGCTGGCGCTGAAGGACCTGGTCCTCTACAAGCTGGTGGACGTGGTGGCCCTCCTGGGCCTCCAGACCTCGGCGGACCTACCGGAACGGGCCGAGCGGCTCGGCTTCGCCCGGGAGGTCTACTTCACCCTCCACCACTGCGACGCCGTCTACCCCGGTCGCGTCCCCCAGGAGCTACTGGACCGACTCCGTCCGCACGACCTCGACTACCTCGACGAGGTCAGCGACGGACGTGAGGTGGTACACCGTTGGCGAACGCCCATGCCCCAAAGGATGTTCGACATCCACCGGCTCCGAGAGCTGGAGCGGGACCCGACCATCACGGCGCTGGGCGAGTAGCCAGGGGCTCCGCCCCCCAGGGGGCGGCACTCACGGGACGCGGTGAAACCCCGGGTAGCTGGTGTGCCCGAGGCTCCGCCGCCTCGGGCACACCAGCTACCCACGGACGGTCATTCGACCGGGTCCTTCACCAACAGGGAGTCAATGACCGACCAGAGGCCGTCGGGTGTGGCGAAGGTACTCTCGGTCAGCAGGTGGTCGGGGATGGTGACCAGGAACGCCTCCTCCAGGTCCAACAACAGGCTGACGGTAGCCAGCGAGTCCAGACCATGATCAGCGAGCGCGAGGTCAGCGGTGATCGGTTGGTCAGGGGGTAGCAGGGGGACGTGGGCACGCAGTGTCTCCTCGAAGAGAGCCGTCCAGGGCTGCTCGGTCATGCGAGTACCTTTCTTCTCCGTTCCAGGACATCCGCTGAGAGGAGTCCGGTCGGCGGACGGGACTGTCTGCCGGACCTGACGAGTGGTGGAAAGCACTCACGGAAAGCGACCCGCTCCGTCGAGTAGCGTCAACGCGCCGATGGCGCCGAGCAGGCGATCGTTGGAGTAGTTCAGACTGGCCGACCGCAGGTCCCGGAAGTGCCGTTCCAGGGGAACCGGGGAGTTCCGCAAGTACCCCGTCATGGCCCCGCCCAGCTGGACCAGCCGGTCCACCGCCGAGAACGTCAACTCCGAGCAGGCGACCTTCAGGGTGTCGAGGCGGATCTGGAACGAGCGATCGTCCAGCGGGGTGCCCTGCCGCCTGCGGTCCACCACCTCATCCCGCAGACGGAGCAGGTAGGTGCCCGACAACTCCACGTCCACGCGGGCGCGCGCCAGCCGGTGCCGCACCATTTCGCTGTCCACGGATATGCCGCCAGGCCGCTGCCTGGACCGGAGGAGGGAGACCACACCGTCGAGCGCCGCACGTGCGGCGCCGAGCCAACAGGAGGACCAGGCCAGATGTCCTGCGGGGATCATGCTGTCCACGGCCACTCGCCGGAATCCTCCCGGCTCCCCCACCAGTTGGTAGCCGGCGGCCATCCCGGAGAGCTCCATACCGACGCTGCGGGTGGCGCGCATTCCCATGGCGTCCCAGTCTCGTACGACCTCGGCCTCGGTCTGTTCCCGGTGCAGGTGGACCAGACTCACCTGGTTCGCCGGACAGTCCGGTCCGGCACGCATCGTGACCAGGAATCCGTCCGCGTGCTCTCCGCCCGTCACCACCGGAGCGGAGCGGCGCACCACCAGTTCCTCCTCCTCGGTGAGAAGTGCCGAGGAGGCGCTCAACAGATGGCCGCCCTTGGACGGTTCCGTGGTGACCGACGCCAGGTAGTAGCCCTCCTTGGCGACTCTCGGTAGAAGCTCCGTACGGAGGCGCTCACCGGCGTGCCGGACCAGGACGTCCACCTGCTGGCAGTGCATGGCCCAGATCAGAGCCGTCGACAGGCAGCCGCCGGCGAGCACCACCGACACGTCCACCAGGTCGCCCAGGCCTCCCCCCATCCCGCCGTACTCCGTCGGCACCAGCAGGCCGAAGAGGCCCACGTCCCGGAGTGCCTCGATACTCTCCCGTGGAAACGCACCCGAGGCGTCCGCCTCTGTCGCGTGCTGGGCGAGGGTCGGCACGAGGTCGGTCGCAAGCGCCAGGGCGTCTCTCACATGAGCTCCGATCCGAAGGGGGCAGGTGTGACGGGAACATGGGACAGCTGAAGTCGGGTCTTGGAGATGGTCTCCTCCCCCCGCAGAACGACCTCGACCGGTGCAGGGCGTCCGAGGAAGGCCACCAGGCTGGCGGTGAGTCCGTAGGCGCCCACGTTGGGGAAGACCACCGTGTCCCCGACGTCCAGGGGCGGGACCGGGACGCTCCGGCCGAGGACGTCCGCCGGAGAACACAGAGGTCCGGCCAGGGTCGCCGAGGAAGTGGGCTGGTCACCCGGTTCGGGGGTGGCGGAGGCTCGCGCCAACCGTCCCAGGCCACTCATGCCACCGAGATGATGGACACCAGTGTCGAGGACCACGAAGGTCTGTTCCCCACTGCGTTTCACGTCTCGTACGGTCGCCGCCAACCGGCCGCTGTCGCTGACCAGATAGCGCCCGGACTCGAACTCCAGGCGGATCTCCCCCGTACGCCACTCCGGCAACTCGGCATCCAACGTGGCGCACAGTTCCTCGCGCAGCCGGGGGTAGGGGGGACGTGACCCGGGTTGCGCGTAAGGGGCGGCGAATCCACCGCCCAGGTCCAGCACCTGAAGCGGCAGACCAGCCTGGTCCCGCAGTCGTCTTGCCAGGGAGACACTCGCCGCGAAGGCGCTGATGAGGCTGTCCTCGTCGCGTGCGTTGCTGATGGGGAAGAGGTGCAGGCCGACCAGGCGCGCACCGGGAACACCGGTGAAACGTCCGGGTTCCGCCAGGACCTGTGCCTCGTCCACACCGAACTGGGTAGCCGCGCCGGTCATCCGCATACCCGAGGTCCCCGCGTGGGATCCGTTCACCCGCAGCAGGACGGACACCTCCGTGTTCCCCTCCAGGGCGGCGTCACCGAGTCGACGCATATCCTCGGCGGATTCGGCGGAGAAGCGTCGTACGCCTCGGGTGAGCGCGTACGCGACCTCCTGGTCAGTCTTCCCCGGACCGGTGTAGAGGCAGTCGGCGCCGGCGAATCCGGCTTCCAGCGCGACGTCCAACTCGCCGAGGGAGCTGACCTCCGCCCGGCAACCCGCCTCGCGCAGGGCTCGCACGACGGACGGGTTCGGGTTGGCCTTGAGGGAGTAGTGGAGCGTGGAGTTCACCGGCAGCAGGGCGCACAGGTCAGCGTGGGCCCGCTCCACGGCGTCCAGCTGGTAGACGTAGAGCGGACTTCCGTACCACTTCAGGAGTTCGGTGACGTCAGGCACGGCCAGTTTCCTCCCTCTCCGCCTCCACCAGGGCCCGGAGGGACGCCCGGTCTGTCTTGCCGGTGGTACCGACGGGGAGCTCGGGAAGAAGTCGACAGATCGCCGGCACCTTCGCGGCTTCCAGTCGGTCACGAAGCCTCAGCAACACCTCGACCGCCTCCAGGGAACTGACGGCGAACAGTACGGCACCCTCGTCTCCCCGGGGCGGGACAACGGCGGCGTCTCGCACCTGGTCGATCTGTAGTGTCGCCGCCTCGATCTCGGCGACGCTGGTGCGTACTCCGCGCTGCTTGAACAGGTCGTCACGACGGCCGTGGAAGAACAGGTCACCGTTCTCGCCCAGGCTCCCGAAGTCCCCGGTGTACAGGGCGCGTTCGCCGGTGTGTGAATCCCACCGGTAGGTCCGTGCCGTGAGTTCCGGGGCCCGCCAGTAGCCACTCATCAGATGGGGCCCGGACACGACGATCTGTCCCTCCGTGCCCGTGGGCACCGATCGCCCCGTCGGGTCCACCACCCGGACCCTGGTGCCCGGTAGGGGAACTCCAACCGACCCTGGTCGTATCAGGTCGGCGTCGGGCTCGGCGATGGTCACACGTTTGCACTCGGTGATGCCGTACATGAGGCGCACCACGGCATCGGGGAAGGTGCGGCGGAGGTCACGCAGTTGTGCCTGGGTCAGTTCTTGGCCCGTGTTGGTGATCAGTCGAACCGTGGACACCGCGCCCCGGCGCCCCAACCGGGCGAGCAGTGTGGCCAGCGGGGGGACGACGGGAACAACGGTGACCTCATGTTGGCGGATGGTGGCGAGCAGACCGCTGTCGGATCCTCCCGGCCCCCGCAGCACCACCGTCGCTCCCACCAGCGCGGCCATGAGGCTCTGGTACAGGCCGTAGTCGAAGGAGAGGGGAAGCCGGCACAGAATGACGTCGTCCCGACGGTACTCAAGACGCCCGGCGATGGCCTCGGCCGCGAACAGCACCTGACGGTGGGGGCACACGACAGCCTTCGGCCGCGTCGTGCTGCCCGAGGTGTAGAGGAACAGCGCCGGGGCGTCGGGGTCAGCGGGCTCGGGCTCGGTGGCAGCGGGTACCGAGCCACGGGGTGGCTCGGTCCAGACCGCACTCGGCTCGGCGTCCTGGGTGATCTGTTCCCACTGGGCGGGGCGCAGGTCGGGGCTCAGAGGTACGGCAACGGCACCGACCCGGGAACAGGCGTGGAGTGCGGCCAGCACCCAGCACTCGGCGCGGGCCCTGATGAGCACCCGGTCCCCCACCCCGACTCCGGCGGCGGTGAGTGCTCCCGCGTACCGTCGGCTGGCGAGGTCCAGATCGGCGTAGGTCCACGCGTCCTCGACGTCGTACACCGCGACCTTCTCCGGCCAGCGTGAGGCGGCCTCGAACAGGATCGTGTGGAGGAGGCGGGCCTCCCCGTCACCAGTCATCCGTTCGCCTCCGCACGAAGTCGTGGGGCCGACCACGACCGACTCGGGACCCGGGACGTCATCCGGTCACGCTTCAAGATGGCTGGTGTCGGCGAGTCGCACGACCTGACGGTTGTGGAAGAAGTCGTCCTCGCGGAGTTCGGTGATGCTCCCGGACGGGGCCCGGAAGTTGACGTAGCCGAGCGACTCGATAGGAAGCTTGCTCCACGCGGCCACAACGAAGGTCAGGGCGAAACCGTGGGTGACGACGATCTGACGCCGGCAGGGACGGCTCAGGATCTCCTCCACGGCCGGGTAGATCCGCTGGGCGAACACCGTCTTGGTCTCGGCACCCGGGACCCCCTCGTGGTGCCCCATCCGGTCCCCGACGGCCGGCGGCGGAACGAACCGCTTGTCCAACCACTCCTGGGGCCTGCCTTCGGCCTCCCCGTAGGACTTCTCCCTCAGGCGTTCGTCCAACTCGGGTTCCACCCCGAACAGTTGCCCCACCGCCTCGGCCGTCTGTCGGGTACGCAGCAGATCGGAGGTGAACAGTTCCACCTCCTCGTCCTCCGGGATCACCGACCTCAGCGCCTTCGCGATGGAGTCCGCGGCCTGAAGGCCAACCGGGGTGAGAGCCGAGTCGTGCCATCCGCCCACCACCTTCTCGACGTGGTGGGTCGCCTCGGGATGGGTGACGACGTGGATGCTGCGCAAGGCCATGCCTTTCTCGTGGGTGGGAAAAGTACTCAAGTCGGGTTCTCGTTAGGGGAAGGACAATTCCAGGATCATCAGGCCCCACAACAGGCGGGCGTGATCCGCGCCCCGGGTGTGTTCGGTGACGACCCGTCGTACGGCGGGTTCGCTCAGGAAACCGGAGGAGCACAGCCGTGGTCTGTCCAGTACGTCAACTACGAAGTCCCACAGGACGGTTCCCGGTCTCAGCCAGGCGCCTACCGGGAAGGTGAACGGCTGCTTGTCACGGCCCCGGACGGCCTCGGGGATCCACTTCGCTCCCACGTCCCAGAGGACCCGCTTGCGGTGGGAACCGACTACCTTCAGCTCGTCCGGCAGGGCACGTGCGAACCGGGTGACAGCTGGCTGGCAGTAGGGCACTCGGCACTCGATGCCGTGGGCCATGGACAAGTGGTCGAGCTTGCGCAGGTTGAGAGCGGGGAGCTTGTGCGTCCGGTCGAAGTCCAGGATCCGCTCCAGGCGCGAGGGCGCCGGACGGTCGAGCAACTCCAGGGCACGACGGCGACTGTCCCCGTGGGTGTCGAGCCACTCCCGATACGCAGGTGTGTAGAGGTCTCGGTACTGGTGTTCTGGGACCAGCGAGAGCCTGTCGAGGTAGCGGCGCGGCCAGTGCTGCTCGTCCCCGGCGAGTGCGGTGCTGTAGCGCCGGTAACCGCCGAACTGCTCGTCCGCGCCGTCTCCGGTGAAACAGACACGGAATCCGTTGCGGGCCATCTCCCGGAACAGGACGAACGCGCTCACGGAGTGTGGGGTGGCGTTCGGCGTGCCCAGAGCCGCGACCATGGCGGGGACCAGCTCCGGTAACTCGGCCTGCCGGAGTTCGATGACCTCCAGCGGGACCCCGGCGTGCGTCGCCGCCTCCCGGGCGAAGGAGAGTTCATCGGACGGGTGATCGCCCTCGTGCGTCACGTGGAACCCGGTGACGTCGGTGCGCCGTCGGCTCAGCAGGGTGGCAAGGGCACTGGAGTCCAGCCCACCGGACAACTGCACCGCTATGGGCGCCTCCTGGAGCGACATCCGCGCCACCTCGTGGGTGAGCAGCCCTCCCAGGCCGTCACTGGTCAGACCGTACTCCTCAGCCTCCTCGCCAGACCGCGGGGCGCCGAGGGAGGAAGACCGCTCACGACGAACCGTCCGTCCATCGTGAGTCAGCCGCTCACCGGGCAACAGGGTGGACACCCCGGTGTGCCAGGACATTCCGTCGGGCAGACACTGCCAGTTCATGTAGGCATCGACAGCCGAAGGCTCCACCTCGTTCGGCTTGCCCAACAGAGCGCGCAGACCGGGAAGTTCGGAGGAGAAGGCCACTCCGTCCGCGTCAGCGGTGTAGTAGACGTTCTTGACGCCCAGAGGGTCGCACCAGAGCTTCAGCCGGGGTTCGACGCGCAGATCCACGACGGCGATGCTGAACATGCCCTCCAGGCGATCGACGAACGCGTCTCCGTGGAGTGTGTAGTAGGGCAGGATCACCGAGCCATCCGAGTCGCCGTCCAGGCGTACTCCGTGCGTGGCGAGTTCCTCACGGACAGCCCGGAAGTTGTAGATCTCGCCGTTGAACACGGCGAACAGGGAACCGTCCGCGTTGGTGAACGGCTGGCAGCCGTGGGACGGGTCCTGGATGGCAAGGCGGTTGCATCCCAGCCCCCAGCCCTCTCCCCCGACGTGACGTTGCCTGTCCGGTCCTCCGGCCAACTGGATGTCCCGGGCGGCGTCCAGTGCGGCCGCGTCGAGGCCCCTCCCGAGATAGCCGTAGATACGGCACATGTCTCTCCCCCCACCAATCCGTGCGACCTGACGTCCGCTCAGGCCGAGGCGTTGTCCTCGCCCTTGGGTGCCGCCCGGTCTGCTGCCCATTCCCTGAGGGGCAGTCGGTGGGTGACCGACTGCCGTCCTGTCATGGCGGCCAGCAGTTCGCGCAGGGAGGGTACGTCCTCCTCCGCCTCACGGGCACGGAAGCAGTACTCGTTGGCGATCTCCGCGTTCCAGTCCATGGTCTGGTGCAGTTCTCCCGCCAGGAGGGCGAGGAACTCACGACGGTTGACGAAGGCCGCCGCGTCGTCGCGTGCTCGGCGGATTTCCGCGAACGCCCCATCGATGACGTCCAGCCACTCCAGGACGGTGTCCGGCATATCCTCGGGACCGGAGGGACCGTAGGTGACCAGTCGGTCGAAGCGCCCGGTCAACTCCGCCAACGGCTCGGGAAGCCGGCTCAGGAAACGGCTGAGGTACTTGGGGTTGCGGTTGGTGTTGCCGTATACGTGAGTCAGGCCGCGAAAGGTGTCGATGCCCAACTTGCGAGCCGCCGACAGTGCCGCCTGGTGATCTCCCTGCGCCCACATTCCGACCAGGTCGCGGAAGTCGGGATAACTGCCCACGCAGGTGCGGTAGGCGGTGTACGCGACCTCCTCGGGGCGCAGAGCTTCGGTGATCTTCCCGAAATCCGGGGCATTGGTCAGCGGTACGCCGTAGGTGAGACGGGACAGGAGCCGGAAGTCCACGGATGAGGCGGCGAACGAGGAACTCTTCCGGGCGCGTGCCCTGAGTTGCCGGTACAGCCGCGAGTGGTTCGCGATCATGTCGACGACCTCGTCGGCCGTCCAGTACTCGACGTCCACGCCCAGCAGGCTGTCCGGCAGGTAGTCGAAGCTCGCCCGCACCCGGTCACCGCTGGTGTAGTAACGCATGTGGCGCTCGCGGGGAAAGGTGTCGCGGTGGAACCTGTCGTCCCGGGAGCGGGCGATGACGGAGAAGTCAAAGTCCGAGGAGGGGGTGCCCGATCCGTCCACCAGGGAGCCGGAGAGCATCAGGACGTCGCTGTCCACGAGATGGATCTGCGCGAGTACGGCCGCCTCGTCGAAGTCGTCCATACCGGCGACGGTGGAGACATGCCTGTGGAAGGTAAGCACGGTTACCTCGGGGCCCCTCTCTGGCCGCTGTTCTGTCTGACGCTGTGGCGCGGGCCGTACGTCGTCGCTGATGACGGGCTGTCAGCCACCCGTGGAGTCGGACCTTTGGTGATCCACGCCGGCCCGTATACTCGCACGCGCCCCGCTTCCCGTGCACCAGTTCGCCCACGGGAAAAACGATCGCCCTTCCAGCCCGGGCGACGTGGGGAGAGCGAGGGGGTATGAGGCAATGCGCGCGCACAGGCTGCTCGTCACCGGGGCAAGTGGAACAGGGACGACGACACTGGCCCGTGCCCTGGCCTCCCTCTGGGCGGTTCCCCACGCGGACGTCGACGACTACCTCTGGCAGCCGACCTCCCCGCCCTACACACACAAGCGCCCGAAGGAGGAACGCGTCGCCCTGATGCACGAGTTGTTCGTGCCCCGGGACGCCTGGGTGCTGTCCGGTTCGCTACGCGGATGGGGCGACAGCGTAGTGGAGCGACTGGAGGGGGTGGTGTTCCTCTCCCTCACCCCGGAGGTCCGCATGGGACGCCTGATGAGCCGTGAGGTTCTCAGATACGGCGACACCATCGAGAAGGGCGGACGCAACGAGGCCGCTCACCTCGACTTCCTGGACTGGGCACGGGGCTACGACGACACCCACCAGGGTCGCCGCCGGCTGGCGGACGAACGGTGGCTGGCCGAACTCCTGTGTCCCGTGCTCCGGTTGGACAGTGCCCGGCCGGTGGCGGAACTGGTCGACACCGTCACTGAGTGGCTCGACGAGGTGTGACCGTGCGCCACCACCACTCATGAGCGAGGCCGGGTCGGTTGTCCGGTACGCCCTGTCAGCTCTCGCGGCCGGTCATGCCGAGCCCCTTGACGGCAGGGGCACCAACTCCTGCTACCGCGTGACTCACCTCGGGCGGCCACTGTCGGTGAAGGTGCACTGCGCGGACCGCTCGTCACCCCTCGAACTGCGACGTCTCCGTCGCGTGGACGCCGCCCTGTACGGCCGGGACTGGTACCCGCCCCTACTCGACGTGGGGTTCTCCACCGAGCATCAGCCGCGACTGGTGGTGGTCCGTCCGTTCGTGCGCGGTGCGCCGTCGACTGACGCCCGGCAACACATAGGCCAATTGCTCCAGGTCATGAGTGATCTGAAGGCCTGCGGAACGGCAGTGGAAGCGGTGGACGGGCTCGTTGGGGACTACGCCTCACCGTGGCTGTCCTCCGACCAGCGGGAGGCGCGCGACATACGTCCCTTCCTGACCGGACGACGACGTGTGTTGGCGCGGGCACTTGAGAACCACCTCGACGAACTCCTGCTCGCCGTCTCACGGTTGGGCCACTCCGCCTCCCCCATCATCTACCACGGTGACCTGCACGGCCGGAACCTGATCTCCCACGGGCAACAGCCACTGACCGTCATCGACTGGGACGAGGCGGGTTTCACCCACCGACCCGCCGACGCGGCCAAGGCGTTGTGGCTGACTTGCCGTCAGGGCCGAGGTGATTTCGTCCTGCACCCCGAAACGGTGCGGACCTTCCTGCGCACGGCCCACGCCTCCCTGGGCATCCCGTACGCCAACGTCCTCGATCTGGCGGCGCTGGGGGCGCTCTGGTTCCTGCCCCGGCGCTCTCATCTCGCGCTGCTGGACCTGCGGGGGCCGGACCTGGTCCCCTGGTATCTCGACTGGATCTCCCGGTTCTGGTCGAGGTACCGGGAGAACCGGGAGTCGCTCACCGCGATCGCGGACGCTCTCCGGGCGGAGGGAACACCCGCAAGACCAGCACGCTGAGGACCACCACGCGTCAGGACCGCACCGCCTGGGGAAGTTCGTCCGCCAGCTTGGCCAGGTCCCGCGCGTCGCCCATCGAGCAGCGCAGTACGGGTAGCTCGGCGATGTGCCCCAGAAACTCGTCGACGGTCGGCGGCGCGAGCCGTCGCGGAACGGGAACCTTCAACCAGTCCTCTCCGTAGAGGTTGTCGTCGACAGAGAAGCAGTTCCTCCCCACCACATCGGCGACGTGTTCCGGTGAGGCCGGTTCCAGGTGGTACTCCCCCTCAGGGTCGATACGGGGCAGGAGTACGCCCGCGAGCGGAGCGTTCGGTACCACTCGGACGCCGAGGTACCGGGTCACCTCCCGACAGCTGAGCTTCAACTTGTCCTCGCCACAGAACTGGTCCCAGTCCGACCCCTCGGGAGGAAGGCCAGCACGGGGTTTCCAGGTGGCGAAGTCGGTCACCCCCATCACGTCCAAGGAACCCTTGTTGACGGCCAAGGGGAGCGGGCAGGCCGTCACCTCGTAGCGGGACTCCACCCGCTCCAGATGAATGCGGTCGTTGCCGATCCAACCCGCTTGGGGCAGCAACCGGGACAGGGCGACGGCGGTCGTGGACTTGCCAGCCCCCGAGTCGCCGATCACCAGGTATGCCGAGCCGTCCATGACGAAGCCCGAGGAGTGCAGTATCAGCGAGCCCTCGGCCGTCGCCAGCCGGGTCGCCACATCGCGCAGGACACGGGTGAGCCACCGTTCGCCCAGACCCGTACGAGGTCGCATGAGCGTGGCGCGGCCCTCGCTGCGCACCAGAGCCGCGAGCTCGTCGGATTTGACGTCCTTCAGGGTGAAGACGCTATGGGAGGCACCGTCGAAACGGGGCAGTCGGTGGCCCCGGGTGAGTTCGTACTCGCCCGGGGTCTCCCGACTGGCCACCCGTCGAAGGAGTTCACGGATGTCGGCCGGGTCGCAGTCCAGATCGACGACCGTCAGATCTGGCTCGCGGTCGGGCGTCGTCTCGAAGGTGCCCAGCATCCCCGGGGGGTAGAAGGTCTCCGAGACCAGGTCGTTGGCCGCCGCCGAGGCGGTGACGACCTTCACCAGGTGCCCACGGACTTCGAAGTACCGTCGCATCGCGTCGTCCGGTTCGCCGGCCACGAGGTGGCTGAACGTCATCAGTGCTCCACGGAAGGGTTCGGTCGTTCAGGAGAAGGGGCATTGTCGGGCGGTCCCCCGGCGGAACACCGTCCAGCTGGTGAATCCAATCTCCTCAAGGACGGTGACCACTTCCGGGTACTGGTCGCAGACGCGTTCCGGCACGTGCGCGTCGGAGGCGAACGTGATCGGGACACCGAAGTGGTGCGCGCGCTCCAGGAGGTCGAACTCGGGGTACCAGCCCCCGCACTGCTTGGTGTTCCCCGAGGTATTGATCTCCATCACGGCTCCCGAGTCCCTGATGGCCAGCAGCATCTCGTCCGCCGCCGCCGGAGCGGGGACGTCGGCCAGGGAGGGGAAGTTGCCCTTGAGCGCGTCGATGTGGCCGATCACGTGGAAGAGCCCGGACCGGGCGCACTCGGCCACCGTGCGGAAGTAGCGGTCTTTGACGGCGGGCACCTGATCCTGAGGGAGGGACTCCCAACGCGTCACGTCGAAGATGTCCCGGCCCTCGAACATGTGGACCGACCCGATGACGTAGTCCAGGGGGTACTTGCCGAGTTCCCTCGTGTAGGCGTCCATCTCGCCACGGAAGAAGTCCGCCTCGGTGGAGACCAGGATCTCGATGCTGTTCTGGAACTCTTCCTTCAACGCCAGGGCTTCGGCGATGTACGAGGGGAACTCCGACTTCGGCATCGCCACCGGGGGCAGGGCGTGGTCCTCGTCGGCGGCGAACATCGGTGTGTGATCAGAGAGGCCTAGGACCGTCACGCCCTTGTCGAGTGCCTCTGTGACGTAGTCCCGCAGTGTTCCAGTGGCGTGGCCACAACGGTAGTGGTGGGTGTGCAGATCGATCATGTCAGACCGCCAGGTATCCGCCGTCGACCGGGAGGTCGGCTCCGGTGATGAAACTCGCCTCCGTGGACAACAGGAAGACGATGGGTGCCGCGACCTCGGCCGGGTCCGCGAACCTTCCGAGAAGGAACTTGCCTCCGTTCTCCGGGTCAGCTTCGGCGGTGGCCCGGTCGAGACCGAGGACCTCCCGGTGGAAGCGCTCGTTGTTGGCGTTCCACACGGTGCCGGGACTGACGGAGTTGACCCGTACGCCCCGGGGCGCCAACTCCTGAGCGGTACAGCGGGTGAAGCCGAGAACGGCCGCCTTGCTGGTGTTGTACGTCAGATACCCCTGCTGCGCGATGTGCGCGGAGATCGACGCCATGTTCACGATCGCGGCGTTGGCGTCCCGCTCGGGCAGCCCGGCCACGAACTCCCGGATCACCAGGGAGAGTCCCACGATCGTCGGGTCGAGCACCGCGTGCCAGTCGCCGGGGGTGGCCTCAAGACCCTTGAAGACGAAACCGGCGGCAAGGTTCGCCAACAGTGTCGGTCGCGGCCAGTCGACGGGCAGATCAGTGAACGCCGCCTTCACGGCAGCGGCATCGCTCACGTCACCGACCACCAGGTGCGCCGCGTATCCCCGCCGCCTCCACTCCTCGACCACGGATTCACCGTGCTCCGCGCTGCGGTCGTAGACGACGACACGGCAGCCCTCCGCACACAGCCTCTCGGCAACCGCGGCGCCAATGCCCTGAGCGCCCCCGGTCACCACTGCGGTGCGTCCGGCGAGTCCGCGCGAAAGGTCGGTCATATCTGGAAGCTCCTTCTCTCGGATGTCCACTGCCCCACACGGTCAAGGACTTCGTCGCGACGGAGGTTCTCGGTCGCACCGTGCGGTGACACCTGCTCCCCTGAGGATTCGCGGAGGTTTTGATCCGTGGCCAGAGCGGTGACGGTCGACGCCGGAACCCCGCGTCCCTCCAGCGACCGACCGAGCGCGGTGGCCTCCATGCCCGCTCCGTCGGCCGCGCTGAAGTAGCGCCAGACCTGGAACATCGCCTCCAGGTGGCCGGCTGACAGGTGCACCCCGTTGCTGCCTTCGGAGAGCCTGATCCCCTCGCGTTCCGCCGCCAGGTGCACGGCGCCTCGCAGCGAACCAGGCTCCGCCGCCGTGGGGTCGAGCGTGCCGAGTAGCCCGGAGCGCAAGTCGGCGATCTCGCGGGAACTGTGGCACTCGATCAGGGCTACCAGGGCCGACGGCGCACCGTAGCCAGCGGCCAGGGCCGGCAGGAACCCGTTGAGAACGGTCACAAGGCACCCGTTCACCTCGACTGGCGCAGCGTACGAGCCCGATCCGAGTCGGTGTACTCCCCGTTCACGAAAGCGCTCGTCCAGGGTCGTCGGGGTCAGGTGGGCGTCGTGGGCCAACGCCTCGAAGGCACCGAGCACCTCAGTGGCTCCGGTCTCGCCCTGGAGTGTCGCGAGTTCGCCGTGAGCGGCGGTGGTCAGCGCCTGAGTGCCGTCAGCGGCCACCCGGTGCAGTCGCGGGTAGTGCAGCAACAGGCCACCCCGCTGGGCGAAGTCCCGTGCGGGGACGAGAACGCAGCGTCGCGCGGTCGCCTCTCCCTCGGCCAGCACCCGCAACACCTCGGTGAGTACGGCTTGGGCGGCGGTACCGGTCATGACCTCGGGTTTGACCATCGTGACGAAGTGGCTGCCGCCGTCCGGTACGGCATCCGAGGGGGGTCCGGTGTCCTGGCGCCGCTCCGTACGGGCCACCTCGGAGAGGAGAGCGCGGACGTGTTCCCCAGTCACCACAGGGTGATGCCCTTCTCGATCAACTCGACCGTAAGGTCGTCGGTGCTGGCGACGGCGGCTTCCACCAGGGCGCCGACCTCCGACTCGGTTCCGTGCGCGGTGGTCACGACCACCTCGTCAGGACGCTCCAACGGAGCCTCCTTGGAGGTGAAGACGTGCACCTGGGCCGGACCGCCGAACTTCTCGTGCACCTGTCGCGCCAGGCGCATGGCCATCACGTTGTAGATCTTCCCGGTGTGGTCCAACGGGTTCTTGCCGGCCGGCGCCTCGATACTCATCGGGCGCATGGGGGTGATGAGTCCGTTGACCCGGTTTCCCCTGCCGACCACCCCGACGTCGCCGGTGTCGGCCACGGAGCCCAGTGCGGTGAGATAGGGGCGCCCGTTACGGTCGGTCGCGTTCATCAACATGCTGAAGCGCCCGATCCCCCGGGCGTCGACGAACTCCTCCAGTTCGGTCTGGATGGTCCGCTTGCGCGCCCAGTACTCGTCCATCGAGCCGATGTGGGCGGCCAGGAACGGCATATTGACAATGAGGCTGAAGGTGTCGTCCCGGCGGCTGCCGAAGACCTTGACGTCCCAACCAGTGTCCTGGTGGCGCTGTTTGAAGTCCGAGCCGTTGACCAGGTTCTCCAGGCCCTGTACGACGCCTTCCAGCCGTGACAGCGGGGCGTAGCCGTGCAACAGGTTGGTGTCGTTCGAGACCAGGCCCTCGCAGCGGAGCGGTACCAGGTCCCGAGCGGAGGCCGGCTGGTACCGGGAGACCCCACGGCCGGATCCCTGATGATCCACCACACCCAACTCGACGACCAGGTGGCGGTCGGCCTGGAACCCCGTGGTGACCTGTTCCAGCACGTCGGCGGCGGCGCGGAACATAATCTCTCGAACCGGGATCTCCACGTCGCCGACCCGGAAGGCGGCCTTGCCGAAGACCTTCACCCGGTACGGCGAGGTGAGTTCGCCCCGTCCGTAGTCGATGTCCGCGCCACCGCCGTACAGGGTGACCTTGTCGAACCAGTGGTGGGCCACACCGCCGAACTCCCGGAGGCAGTGTTGGGAGTAGTAGCGGGACACGCGCTCCGCGATGGCGTCGCACATAGTGTCTGGATGGCCGACCCCCTTCCTCTCCACGAGTTCGTAGGGCAGGTCCTCGACGGAGCGTGACTCCCGTTGTATCGCCAGCATTGAGCCTCTCTTGTGAGTGGGGGGCTGCGGACGCCTCAGGAGGCGAACTTGGGAAGGGCGGTCTGCGCCCGGTACTCGGGCTGAACGTCGTCGGGAGCGGCCCTGGCGGCACGTACGACGGAGGCGAAGGGCCCCGCCGCGTTCGGGGTGCCCTCAGCCGTGAGTCGGGGGGCGATCTCCGCCTCGACACCACGCTTCGACAGCCTCGTGGTGCTCGCGGAACGCCCATGGGTGTCCTCGGCACACTCGGGGACGGTGGTCGCCATGGCCGTGCCGCCGAGGTCCGTGTGCCGGTGGCCGCTGGCTTTCTCACACATGGGATCAGGTGGCTGAGCCGTTGACTCGGCCTGGCCGGGGCGAGCCGACCAGCTGGAACCCCGCGCCGGATCCCCGACACCAGCGAGTGCGACGCGTATCGGTTCCATGGGCGGGCTGTTCCTCTTTGGTGTCCGGGACGACTTGATCTGAGCGGTGCCGGAGCAGCCTATGATCACAGAGGGGGGCACGGAAAGTGGGCCCGGCAGGAGGGGCTGCCCGCGAGGGACCCCTGGTCTTCGGGTACATGGACGCTCAACACCTCGAAGCGGAACCGTCGTTGATATCCCGTCAACGGATCGGCCGCTCAGCCGGACTGAGCCGGCCGGTTCGATTCAGGGCCTCGGCAGTCGCTGGTTCAGATATTCCGCGAGACATTCCGCCTGCCGCCGTACGTCACGGAAGTCGTACCGGAAGCGGAAGGTCGGCAGGGCGGTCAGCGCCTCGCGCGTGCGGTCGGTGCCGCCGGGTGCAGGTTCATGACGGAAGATGTTCAGGTGCTTGTTCGGCAGCGACAGAACGTGCCGGTCGAACAGGTCACCTCGCTCGGACGCCCTCACCGGCTCCAGCACACCCTCCCCCGGGGCGTCGGTGAGGCCGAGGTGGACGATCGCGCGCACGTCGGCCGACCGTCCGACCCGGGTGTCGAGCACGTCGGCGTACTCCCACGGGTACAGCAGGGCCGTCCCATGGGGCTCCACTCCCGATTCACGCAGTCGCACCAGGGTCCGGTTCGCGGGATGCGACAGCGTGGCTCGCACGGCCTCCGCGCGGTCGGTACCAAGAAGCAGGTCCAGGGTGTCGAGCCGCACCGAGATCGAACGCGGCCAGCCCATACCCGTGACACCCGCCCCGTCAGCGTCGGCCGTCAAGCTCACGTCGTCGTTGCACACCATGAGCCCTGACCCGTTGAGCACACTGGCCATGATGAGTGAGGTCTTGCCCGAGCGGCTCCCCCCGACCAGTGCCACTCCGGCTCCGTTCAGTTCCACTATGCCCGCGTGCAGGAACACGTCCCCGCGCCGGCTCGCGGTGGAGCGGTGGATCGCCCTTGTCGCTCGCAGAAGGGACTGGGTCACCCATGCCTCACCTCGCGGAGCGAGGTGGTAGAGCCTCCGGTCAGCGTGGTCGACGGCGTAGTCCACGGACACCTCGCCCTGTGCGGTGACCGACTCCCGCACCGCGTCGTCAGGAGGCGTGCCGTGAGTGCGGTCCGTTACCTCCCATTCGGCCGTGTCGACGGCCCCCTCCTGGAGGGTGAAGTACGGGGCGACGAGTTGCTCGACCCGTTTGGCCACCGACTCGTCGCACGTCAAGCCGGTACGGGTCGACTCCGAACGAACGGTGTACCTCCGTTCGGAGCCACTCACACCTACCGGTACCGCCATGTCGTGTCCCCGCTCCCGTGCGCACTCGTCACCGTCGCTGCCTGCGTCCAGCCCGACGGCGCCACTACCGGCTCCAACGTACCCACGAGCAAGGCGCGTTGACGCGGGTGGGGCCGGCCCGTTCCCACCACGACCGCTGGCTCCCTGCTGGTGAGGCGCCCTCAACTTTGCAGTCACCCACTGAAGTCCGGGTCGACCAACGGACCAGTGGTGTCCCATCCGAGCTCGCCGAGGCCACGGAAGAACCGGCCGTTGGTCCGGCCCGCGGGGAACGACAGCAGGCGCACCAGGTCGGCCGCGGCGGGTGCGGGATCGTTCGGCGCGTGGTCGGTCCCCATGCCGGTGCGGATCCAACCGGGGCAGAAGGCGAAGCTGGCCAGGTCGCCACCGCTGTCCGCGAAGTGCCGTGCCACGGTCAGGCTCAGGGAGTTGAGTGCCAACTTCGACGAACGGTAGGCGAAGGAGGCCCCGTCAGCGTCCTGGAGACGCCCCATCCCCGAGGAGACGCAAACGACGCGGCCGTGGGCTCGCGCGATCATGTCGGGGGCGTAGCTCAGGGTGAGGTGCGTGGCACCGAAGACGTTGGCCTCGAAGGTGTCCCTCAGGTCGTCGACGGAGAGGGAGAAGAGGTCCCCGTATCCGCGCCTGGGATCGTCGAGGTAGACACCCGCGTTGTTGACGAGCACCTCAACGTCCTCGAAGGGGAACAGGTCCCCGGCGATGGGCTTGGTCAGGTCGACGACCTGGTAGTCGTCGAGAGCGTCGTTGTCGGGTGACGGGGAGAGCCCCACCCCGAGTACGCGGTATCCGACCGTCCTGAGTCGCTGACAGATGTGCCACCCGAGGCCACGGGAAACTCCGGTCACCAGTGCACTGGGCATGTACGTGAGGCTACTCGGTCTCCTGCCACGGTTCTCCGTTCCCCAGCCCCCACCGAATCCCCAACTCGTCGTCTAACGCCGGGTGTTCAGCGTGAGGCCGGGTCCGGTGGACGAGTGCCGGGTCAGGGACGCCACCGCCGGAGGCCTCTCGGACACCGCCCTCACGAGCCCTGATCAGGTTCAGTAGCATGAGCCCACGATGAGCACCCGGGCCGACGATTCCACACGTTCCACCACCCGCCCTACGATCCTCGCGGACCGTCTCCTCCTCCTGAGGGAGTTGCGACAGGCTGGTCGGTTGGCGGTGGGGGCCTTGGCCCTCGCTCAACTGATCACCAGCTTCGTACCGGCACTGACCGCCCTGGCGATCGAGAACCTGGTGAGCAGGTTGCTCGACCACCAGCCAACAACCCTGGCCCTGGGCCTCCTTGGAGGAGTTCTCCTGGTCGGCCGGTTGGCGCAGGTCGCCGCGACGCCTCTGACCTATCTGGTCGCACAGCGCGTCGACGCGGCCCGACGGGCCGCGCTGACCTCACTCGCATCCGGCGTGCCAGTCGAAGTACTGGAACGCCCCCGGACACGTGAACTGTTCCGATATGCGCGGGCGGATCCCGAGTTCTGGGCCGAGCGCCCACCAGGAACAGGCGCGACGGCACAACTCGACCTCCTGATCCGCTGGGTCGGTGTCCTCGCTTCCACCGCGGTCCTGGCGTCCTTCGCCTGGTGGCTTCCTCCACTGGTGATCATTCCGGCCATGATCAGCCGCTCACTGTGGCGCCGGCAGTTCATGGAGCACATCGAAATCGAACGCGCCGGAGTCCTCGCGGGAGTCGAGGCCGACCACTGGCGGCGGCTGGCGATCGACTGGACGGACGGCAAGGAGAGCCGCACCTTCGGCCTCCAGGAGTGGTCAGTGGACCGCTGGCGGGACAAGCTGTCGGCAATGCTGTCCCCCAAGTGGCGTGCCGGCCAGGGCAGCGTGCTGGACCAGTGGCAGATCGGCGCGGTTCTCGGCCCGCCGCTCATCCTGGGGTTCGGGTTGATCGTCTGGCAGGCGGGCGAGCCCGGTGGAAGCGTGGCCGCTGCCGCCGCCGTACTGGGAGCGAGCTGGTCGATCCTCAACCTGCTGGGTTTCGCCGACGCTCTGGACATCGAGGGCGCGATCCCCGGTTGCCGGGCGTTCGAGGAGTTGCGCGCCGAGATGGTCTCCCCGAACCAGGACGACCTGCGTCCGCCACTCGATCAACAGCAGGGCTCTGGGGCACCGTTGGTGCGGTTCGAGGAGGTCTCGTTCGCCTACGGCGACTCCCCCTCCATGGTGTTGGACGGGCTGGACCTCGAGATCCGGCCTGGAGAGTTGCTGGCGATCGTGGGGCTCAACGGTGCCGGCAAGTCGACACTGATCAAGCTGCTGGGCGGTCTGTACTCCCCCACCAAGGGCCGGGTAACAGTCGACGGCGTCGACATGGATCAGGTGGACCCGCGGAGTTGGCGTGAACGGATCGCCATCGTTTTCCAGGACTTCGTCCGCTATCACCTCTCGGTCCTGGACAACGTGACGATGGGGTACGCCTCCGTGCCGGTGGACCGGGAGCGGGTCGAGCGGGCGGCGGCCGAGTCTGGACTGGACCGCCTGGTGGCCGACCTGCCGAGAAAGTGGGAGACGCCGCTCGCTCGCGCCCGTGAGGGAGGGGTCGACTTGTCCGGTGGCCAGTGGCAGAAGGTGGTGCTCACCCGGGCGATGTACGCCCTGCAGAGCGGTGCCCGGCTGCTGGTTCTCGACGAGCCGACCGCCCACCTGGACATCAAGTCGGAGTTCGAGGTGTTCCAGCAGCTCGCCAAGCACAAGCAGCACGCGGGCGTCGTGCTCATCTCGCACCGGCTTTCCACCGTCCGCCTGGCCGACAGGATCGTTCTCCTCGACGGGGGGCGGATCGTGGAGTCCGGTACCCATGACGAGTTGATGTCCTTCGACAGCACGTACGCCAAGCTTTTCATCACGCAGGCTGAACGCTTCAACCAGGGCTTCGACGACCGATTTGACGAGGAGAACGTACTGTGACCGGGTACCTGCGGCTCTGGGGTGAGGTGCTCGGCCTGTCCTGGCGTCATGCCCGTGGGCTCACCGCCACGGTGTTCGGAATCGAGTCCGGGCTCGTCATCGCCAACATCGGTATCGCCCTGGCGATGCGCGCCACCGTGGACGAGTTGGTGGCCGACCACGTGCCGAACGCGATCGTGGCAGCGGTACTCGCGGCCCTGGCCTGCACCACGGTGCTGGTCCTCAACCGGTTGCACGGTCTGGTCGGGCTCTTCCTCATCGTGGAGAAGGTCGGCGTGGTCATCGAGGACCAGATGATGCGCGACATCGCCACCCTGGAGAAGATCGAGCACCTCGAACGGAGCGACTACCTCGACCGGATCACCGTGCTCAGGGGCGCGCCCAAACGGATCGTCGGCGGCATGTGGAACGCCGTACGCGCCTGCTTCACCGTCCTCCAACTCACCTTGACCCTGGTGATCCTGGGAACCGTCAGCCTCTGGTTGCTGGCCCTGCTCGCTCTCGCCGTGGCGCCACTGTGGTGCGACCGCCGGGGGCGGACCGTGGAAAACCGTGCCGAGGTCAGGACCGCCGGATCGTTCCGGCTCCAGCGGCACCTGTTCGACGTGGCGACCGACGCGGCGGCGGGCAAGGAGATCCGCACCGGCCAGGCTGGCGGACAGATCGCCCGACTTCAGGCCGAGGCCATGGCGGAGGTCACCGCCGGTCGTTACGCGGCTCGGCTGCGCGCGGCGTGGCTGCGGGCACTGGGCTGGACCGTGTTCGTGGTGGGGTTCGTCGGACTGCTCGGAGTCGTGGCACGGCAGGCGGAGACCGGCGCGGCCACCACCGGCGACGTCGTCCTGGTGGTCACGCTCACCCTGACCCTCCAGCAGACGGTGCAGGCGGCCGTGGGGCAACTCACGAGCACGATGAACGCCGGCATGTACCTGGACCCCTACCTGTGGCTCAGGTCGTACCTGGCCAAGACACGTGCCACCCAGACCGGCGACAAGGCTCCTCCCGAGCGGCTGGCCACTGGTATCCACGTCGACCATGTGAGCTTCACCTACCCCGGCACCGAGAAGCGGGTACTCGACGACGTCAGCATGGTGCTGCCCGCTGGCAGCGTGGTCGCCCTCGTGGGCGAGTTCGGGTCGGGCAAGTCAACCTTGGTGAAGCTGTTGAGCGGCTTCTACCACCCCGACGCGGGCAGGATCACCGTGGACGGTGATGACCTGCGCGGGTTGGACATCGAGGAGTGGCGACGGCGTTCCAGTGCCGCGTACCAGGACTTCGGCCGCTACCCACAGATGACGCTCGCCGAGGCCGTCGGGCTGGGAGACCTCGACCGTATCGATGACGAGGAGACGGTCTCCGAGGCGATCGACGCGGCCGACGCCACCGGGTTCGTGGAGCGCCTCCCCGACGGGAAGGACACCCGTCTGTCTCCCGTCTACGGTGGCGTGGACCTCTCGGAGGGACAGTGGCAGAAGACAGCTCTGGCCCGTGCCAGTGTGCGGGGGAACCCTCTGCTGTTCATGCTCGACGAACCGACCGCGTCTCTGGACGCCCCCAGCGAGCACGCCATCTTCCAGCGCTACATGGAACGGGCACGGCGACTGGGCTCCCACAGCGGTGCGATCACCCTGGTGGTGTCCCACCGACTGTCGACCGTGGCCGGTGCCGACCTGGTGCTGGTTCTGGACCATGGGCAGTTGGTGGAGCGCGGCACCCACGAGGAACTCCTCGCCGCGGGGGGCCGTTACAGCGACCTCTACCGTCTGCAGGCCGACGCGTACCGGCTGCGCCCTGGATCGGACCTGATTCCAGAGGTCTCCGAAATCTCCAGGTGACCCGGGTCAGACGCACTGAGGTGGAAGGGGTTCGGTGGAGTCGGGGGATGTGTACTCCACCAACTCCACCAGGAAGCCCGCCTCATGACCTGGATAGAGGAAGGCCACCCGCATACCGGGCTTCGCGCCCGCTCGCGGTTCGGGATCCAACGGCACCATCCCGACCTCCCGCAGGCGTGACAACTCCTCATTCAGGTCGTCAACTTCGAAAGCGATGTGGTAGATCCCCGGCCCCTGTCGGTCCAGGTGTTTCTGGATGACGGAGTCCTGGTGCCGCGGCTCCACCAGTTCCACCACCCCAGAGGAGGACGGCGCGTTCCAGAATCGGCAGTGCACTCCGTAATCCTGGGCCTCACCGACGTGTCCCAGGGTGAGCCCCAGTGCGGCCAGCACCTCGCCCACCACTGCGGGGCTCTCCACCGCGACGCCGACGTGGTCTATTCCTCGAATCATGTTCCCGTGTTTCCTGTTGGACCGGCGAAGTCCCGAGCCTACACGGAGTGTGTCCGGGACAGGTTTGCCGCTTTTACCTGCATGACGTCGCGGTGCCATCCGTTCCTTCCTGCCGGATCCCACGTCCCGCATACGGCCAAGGAAATACGCAGGACCTTCGAGAATTTTGACAGGAAAGAGGAGCAGGTGATAGCGTCCCGGCGCTACCCCGACATTCCGCATTCCGCTGGCATCCCACCGATGGCAGAGTAGACCTTCACCGTCTTGTTCGGATGATTTCATAAGGTTCCCCGTGCTGAGGTATAGCGAATTCTCCGGCTCCCGATCCGCCTGCCACCAAGCCACTCGGGCACAGGAACGCATGTGGCAGATCATCAGGTCAGCGCGCCAGAACGAGCACACCCTTCACCTCAAGTGGCACAGGGATGTTCCCGAAGGATATTCCCTTGATGACGTGCTGCTGGCTCTGGGAGGGGTCCTCTCACGCCATGAGGCCCTTCGCACCTTTTACCGTGAAGAGCAGGGGACTCTCATCCAGGAGGTACTGGCCGAGGGGCGGCTTCCGGTTTTCGTGTACGAGGATCCGAGCACGGAGAAGATGCCGTCCGCGTTGCCTGGAATAATCACCATGGCACCCTTCAACCACGATCAGGAACTACCGATCAGGGTGCTCGTCCTCACCTCCGGTGGAATTCCCGTATCGATCTCCTTCACCCTCTCCCACCTATCTTGTGACGGCGAGTCGATGAGGATCATCGATGACGAATTCATCGACCAGCTCACTTCACGAGATTCCGAAACGAACGATCACGGGAAGTTGCGCCAGCCGCTCGATGTCGCGATCCACGAGCGTTCCGAACAGGGGCGCAGGAGGCTGTCGGCCACCCTGGACTACTGCCGCGGGCTGCTTGAGGAAGCCGCGCCCACCTTCTTCCCGGACGGAGACGCGACGACTCCCGCCCGTTACTGGATCGGCGAGGTCGAGTCGGAGAGGCTGGCCTATGCCCTGCGTGAACTGACCACTCGTGATCGAGTCAACCGTGCGGCGGTGCTCGCCTCGGCGGTCGCGACCGCGCTCTCCTGGCGCGCCGGAGACCAGGCCGCCCTCATGCAGGTCGCGTTTAGCAACCGGAGCGCGGCGCGTGGAAAACCAGTGGGCAACTACGCCCACACCGGGCTGGCACTGATACGGCCGGCGGATTCGTTGCGGAATACGCTCTCATCAGGTGCTCCCTCGCTGCTGCGGGCCTACCGTCACGCCGACTGGAATCTCGACGGGCTGCTTGGGGTCAAGCAGGAAGTGGAGCGGGCACGCCAGGCCGACATCGACATGTCCTGCTACTTCAACTACATGCAACGCGGGCCCTCCTCCCGGACAAACCCGTGGACCGCCGCCGAAAAGGAGAGCCCACCGTCCGCCACCACGAGGACGTTCCGTTGGCTGGTTGAGAACCAGGAACAGCGGGAGGGGCGCGGCTCCCCCTACACGGGCCTGTGCCGATACTCCTTCTCGTTCTCCGCCAGGGACACCGGGAGGACGGTGATGCTCAGGGCGGGCGGGGACACGAGGAAAATGTCACCGGAGCAGTTGAGTACGGTCCTTCACCACATCGAGGAGATCGTGGTCGAGGGGCACCAGAACTGGCGTTGAACTGTGGTCCGACGGCAGGTCAGTGAATCACGGCACGGCTGCCCGAATCCATCATTCCGCATTCCCCATTGACCGGCGGCTCCCTGCCGTAGGAGAGCGAACTCCACGGCGCCGCAGGTTAGTTGTGCCCTTCCGAACGACTCTGTTAGCGTCCATTCGCCGATCTTGAGGGGAAGGGACGCACATGTCGCCTGGCTCAGTAGCCGTCGTCCACCACCACTCCACGGTGGCCCGGCGAAGAGCCCGAGGTTCCGAGGAGCGGGGCCCCTCTCACGCGGTCACGTCAGGCGCGGCCCCCCGAACACATCGAGGCGGGTACGGCGACTCATCCCCCCGGCGGGACACGACACCCCGTCGTCGGACGAGAACGTGGAACACCGGTGTGCGATCAGGGGGCGGCGTCCTCGGAAAAGCCTCCTCCCCACTCGGCGGTCGCCCAGTCAACCCGGTGACTGACCACTGGTCGGTCACGTCGTGCCGTATGTGGGGGTAGCCGTCCATGGAACTGACCGGTGCTCAACTCGGCGTCTGGAACGCCCAGTTGCTGGACCCCAGCTCCCGTGCCTTCCTGGTGGGGGACGTGCTGGAGATCTCCGGTGCAGTGAACGTCGCAGCGCTGACGGACGCCTTCCGGGCCACGGTCGAGGAGGCGGAGACCCTACGACTGCGGTTCACCGACAGCCCGGACGGGCCCCGACAGTGGGTGGACGAGGCACCGGCCATCGCACCGGAGGTCATCGACCTGCGCGCCGAAGCCGACCCGGTGTACGCCGCCCACGCCCTGGTCCGCTCCATACGAGCCGGGGAGTCCGAGCGGTGTCGGGGGATGGTCGACCGGTCGCTGTACTCCCACCAGTTGCTACGCCTCGCCGACGACCAGGTGTGGTGTGTGCAGCTCTATCACCACCTGATCGTGGACGCCTACAGCACGGTGATGCTCTCCCAACGTGTCGCGGCGCACTACACCGCACTGTGCCGTGGGGTCCGGCCTCCCGAGCACGGCTTCGGCACCATCGCCGACCTGGTGGCCGACGACTTGGAGTACCGAACCGGTGAACGGTTCGTGCGGGACCGGGACTACTGGCGTGGCCAGCTCACTCCGCTGCCCGAGCCCGTGGAGACCACCGCGGGATCGGGCAGCATCGAGAACACCGTGCTGGTGCGCGATGTCCTCACCTCTCAAGTGACAGACCGGCTCCGCGCGGTGGCGGAAGAGTCCCGCACCACTTGGGCCGAGGTGCTGATGGGCTGTTACGCGGTTTTCCTCCACCGCCTGTTGGGACGCTCCGACCTGGTCATTGCCATGCCTCTCATGGCCCGCGTCGGGCGGGTGGCATTGCGCACCCCCTCCATGGCCGTCAACATCCTTCCGCTACGCCTGTCCATCTCCAGCGGTGACCGACTCCCCGACGTCGCCCGGCGGGTCGCCCTAGCGATGCGTGCCATGCGCTCCCACCAGCGCTACCGGGGCGAGAACCTGCCACGGGACCTCGGCACGACGGAGGCCGGCGCGTTGCTGCACGGGGCAGGAGTCAACCTCAAGGCGTTCGACTACACGTTTGACTTCGACGGCGCGCCCGGCACGCTTCGTAACGTCGCCGGAGGCCCCACGGAAGAACTCGGCCTGAGCGTCACGCCAGGTCGGGCCGAAGAGCTGGTGCTGTCGTTCGAGGTGGATCGCTCAGTACACGACGAGGCGACGGCACGTCGTCGGATGGCGGCCCTGGTACGGGTGATCACCGAGCTGACTTCCACCAGTGCGCCGCAGGTGGGTGCCGTACGGCTGATGGAGGAATCCGAGGCCCTCGCCCTACGCCAGGCCCAGAGCGTCCCCGCCCCGCCCGGAACCCCAGAGCCCCTACCCACGGTGCTTGCCCGCCTGGCGGAAGAACAGCCGGACGATGTCGCCCTGGTTTACGGCGACAACCGGCTGACCTTCGCCGAACTGGCGTCGAGGGTGCGACGGCTGGCTCACGGACTCCGGGCTCGTGGCGTCGGCCGTGACGACGTGGTGGCTCTGGCACTGCCCCGGTCGCCGGAGTTGGTCATCGCCCTGTTGGCGGTGCTGGAGTCGGGGGGCGCCTATCTGGCGCTGGAACCGGAGCATCCGGCCGCCCGTCTCCGGGCGGTGCTGGCCGACGCCCGGCCGGCGTTGGTGCTGGGCACCGAGCAGCAGACGAAGGCAGTTCCGGGTGCCGTTTCCGTGGAATCCGTCTTGGCCCGGTCCGACGAGCCGCCGCTCGGGGTGGTGGACCACCACCCCGAGCAACTCGCCTACCTGCTCTACACCTCCGGTTCCAGCGGTACCCCCAAGGGGGTGCAGGTGCGTGCGAGTGCCCTTGCCGCCCTGCTGCACCATCACCGCGGCACCCTCTTCCGGCGAGTGAGTGCCACTCACGCCCGGGTCGCCCACACCTACTCCTTCGCGTCGGACTCCTCGGTCGACTCCCTGCTGTGGCTTCTGGGCGGTCACCAACTGCACCTCTACTCGACCGATCTGACCAGGGACGCCGAAGCGTTGGTTCACCGGATACGGCGGGACCGTGTCGATGTGCTCGACGTGACGCCCTCGCTGGCCGCCCAGTTGATCGACCACGGTCTGCTGGACGGGCCGCATCGACCGGCCCTCTGCCTCCTCGGTGGTGAGGCGGTCCCGCCCACACTGTGGCGTCGCTTCGCCGACTCCCGGACACCGGCGTTCAACATGTACGGCCCGACCGAGAGCACCGTGGACGCGGTCTGGGGGTCAGTGGAGGGCGACACTCCCCGGATCGGTCATCCCCTGGCGGGCACCCGCGCCTACCTGCTCGACGCAGCGCTCCACCCGGTTCCCGAGGGGGTGGTCGGGGAGCTCTACCTCGCCGGCCCGCACCTGGCACGCGGATACCACGGGCAGCCTGGTGCCACCGCGTCCGGTTTCGTCGCCGACCCGTACGGTCCGCCCGGTACGCGCATGTACCGCACCGGTGACCGCGCCCGTTGGGTGGCCGGGCAGGGGTTCGAGTACCTGGGAAGAACAGACGACCAGGTGAAGATCCGGGGCCACCGCGTGGAGTTGGGCGAGGTAGAGCGCGCCCTGTCCGACGTCGAAGGGGTCACGGACTCCGCGGCCGTCATTCGTACCGACACCGGGGTCTCCCGGCTCGTCGGCTACGTGACCGGGACGGCGACGCCTCAGTCGATCCGCGAAATAGTGGCGGCACGCGTACCCCAGCACATGGTGCCGGCTGTGGTGGTCGTCATGCCACGGCTTCCGATCACCGCCAGCGGGAAGCTTGACCGGGGCGCTTTGCCCGCCCCGTCCACCGACCTGTCGGGACGGTCCGCTGGCACGCCGGCAGAACGGGCGCTGGGCGAGAGCGTGGCGGAGGTGCTCGGTCTCGAACGCGTGGGTATGGACCACGACTTCTTCGGCCTGGGCGGGGACAGCATCGCCGCGATCAGCATCAGCGGGCGCCTGCGCAGACGAGGCTACGAGGCGCGGCCCCGCGAACTGTTCGTACGACAGAGCCTGGGGGCCCTGGCGGCGACCCTTCGGCCGGCGCCCACCGAACCGGCCCCGGTCCCGGACGAGCCCACGGGCCCGGTTCCGGCCCCGCCGATCGTGCGCTCCCTATTCGAGCTGAACGGCTCCCCTGACTGTCTGGTCGGCTACGCGCAGTGGACCCGGATTCGGCTGGACAAACCCCTGGACCGCTCCGCTCTGGTCACCGGGCTTCAACGGATCCTGGACCAACACGACACGCTACGCCTTCGGCTGACCCCGGAGGGAGAGTTGGCCGTCCGAGGCCCGGGGAGCGTACGCGCGGTGGACCACGTGGTGGTGGCCGACACTGACGAACGGATGGACGAGCGGCTGGCCGCCCAACTCGACCCCCGGCGCGGCGATCTGGTACGCGTGGCACTCGCCGAGGAGCGATTGGTGATCGCCGTGCACCACCTGGCCATGGACGGGGTGTCCTGGCGGGTGCTGCTGTCCGATCTGCACACCGCCTGTCACGACGGAGAGTTGCGACCAGCCGGCCACTCCTGGCGGCGGCACGCGCTCACACTCGTAGAGGAAGGCACCACCGGCGCGCGACGCGGCGAACTCCCCCACTGGCGGGGGCTCGTCGGGAGGCCTACCGCACCGCTCGGCTCACGCCCCCTGGACCCACGCGTCGACACCACGGCGACCGCCATCCGCCGGCGTACCCTGGTATCCGCCCAGGTCACCCGGTTGCTGCTGGAGACCCTACCGGCCGCCTACCACACCGGGCCCGACACGGTCCTGCTCACCGCACTCGCCCTCACCCTCGCCTCCTGGCGCCCCTCCACCCCGGACGCGCCCACGGTCACCGTCGAGGGTCACGGCCGCGACCACTCCGCTCTGGACCTGTCACGCACCGTCGGCTGGTTCACCAGCGAGCACCCGGTACGCCTCCCGGTGTCCACGCTCAGCTCGGTTTCGGATCTCGCCCAGGCCCTGGCCGGAGGCGCCACCCTCGGCAGGCTCCTGCGAGCGGTGAAGGAAACCCTGCGCGCAACCCCGGACCAGGGGATCGGCTTCGGTGTGCTCCGCCATCTGGACCCCGAGACGACGGACGAACTCGCCTACTGGCCTGAGGTCGTTCTCAACTACCTCGGACGCTTCCAGACCGAACCGGGCCCCGGCTGGCACATGCCCGGCCAGGACGCCTTCCACGTGGTGGAGCCGTCCCGGATGGCTCTCGCCCAGGTGCTCGCGGTCAACGCGTTCGTCCACGAGGAGGGCGCGCCCCAGCTGGCCGTGGAGTGGACGGCCGCTGGTCTGGTCCTCGACGAGGTCCGACTGGGCGAGCTGTGCGACCACTGGTCGCTCGCCTGCGAGGCACTGGCCGCTCACGCCAGCCGAGGTGGCGGCGGGTTGACCCCCTCCGACTGCCCGGACGCGGGGGTGGACCAGCACGCCATCGACGCGCTGGAGCGCCGTCACGGCCCCCTGGCGGAGATCCTTCCTCTGTCCCCCCTCCAAGAGGGACTGCTGATCCACGCGGTACGGGACTCGGTTGAGGATGTCTACACCCTCCAAGCCCGTTGCGAACTGGAAGGGACGGTCGAGCCCGCGAGGCTGGAGGACGCTCTCGCCGGACTGGTACGACGCCACCCCAACCTGCGGGCGGCCTTCCACTACTCCGAACTCCCCCAGCCGGTACAGGCCGTTCCAGCACTGGCGACGGTGCCACTGCGGACCGTAGACCTGCGCGCACTGCCGGAACGCACGGCGCTGCGGGCGGCCGACGACCTGGAGGACGAGGCCGCCCGACACCGCTTCGACCTGACCCACCCACCGCTCCTGCGCGCGCTGTTGGTGCTGCTGCCCACCGGTCGGCACCGCCTGGTCCTCAACACCCACCACATCCTGGTGGACGGCTGGTCCACCCCCGTAGTGCTCCGTGAACTGATGCGGCTCTACCACGGGGACGGCGACAGCCTGCCCACACCCACGCCCTACCACCGCTACCTTCGGCTGCTGTCCCAACAGGACGTCACGCTCCAGCACGCGGCCTGGCGCGAACGGCTCGCCGGACTGTCCGGGCCCAGCCTGCTGGTGCCGTCATCAACACCGGGTCAGGGACCGCGCGAGGAGGCCCCCAGGATCACCGTTGCGCTGACGGCGGGAGACACCGGTGCGCTGACGGAAGTGGGCCGCCGGCGGGGGGTGACCCTCAACACGATGGTCCAGACCGCCTGGGGCTCGGTGATCGCCGGGGAGGTCGGCTCACCGGATGTGGTGTTTGGTACCCCGGTGTCCGCACGCCCGTCCACTCTCGACGGTGTCGAGCAGATGGTGGGTCTGTTCAGCAACACCGTGCCGGTACGAGTGACGTCACGTCCCGGCGAACCCCTGCTGGAGGCGGCGGCCCGGCTCCAGCAGGAGCAGACCGCCGTCAGCGACCACGAGCACACCGGGCTCGCCGACATCGAGCGACTGGTTGGTCTCGGGCCGCTGTTCGACACCCTGCTGGTGTTCCAGAACTTCCCCGACGACGGCAGTCGACAGCCCGTCACCGATACGGTGCGCCTGATCGGTGTTACCAACAGGGACGTCACCCACTATCCACTGACCGTCTTCGTCCAGCCCGGCGACCAGCTGTCGCTGGTATGCGACCACGACCCGCGTCTGATCCCCCAGGAGCGCGCGGAGGAACTGGTCCGCCGACTCGCCTCCCTGCTGGTCAGCCTGGCGTCCGACGAGCTGTGGCCAGTGCCCTCGCCGTCGACCTCAGTGTCCGCAACCGCCAGCGAGGGATTCGTATCCGCGGGCGAACAGGCCGTTCCGCCGGTCGCCGGGGACGTGCCGGAGCAGTTGCTAGCCACGATCTGCGCCTCGGCCGCCGAGGTACTGGAACGCCCGAGGGTCGCCCCGGACGAACGGTTCTTCGCGCTGGGCGGCCACTCGTTGACCGCGATCCGACTGGTCGGCAGACTCCAACGGGACGGCGTACCGGTTCAGGTTCCCGAGATCTTCGAGGGCGGTACGCTCCGCCAACTCGCCGCCCGTATCGCGTCACGACTCGACGGGCCCCGTACTCCGGCATCCGGGGAGCCCCGGCGGACACCCGCAGCGCCAGAAGCGGCGGCGAATCCCCGGTCGGCCGACTCCCGCCCCGACGAGATCGCGATGGCTCTCACCACCGACCAGCGCCGCCGTCTGGACAGGCTGTGCCCGACCTGGACCTCGGTACTGCCGCTGGGACCGCTCCAGGAGGGTGTCTACTACCAGTCCCTGGTGAGTTCGGATCAGATCGACGCCTACATGGTGCAGCAACGGTTCGAGTTCGGTCGGCCAGAGGACGTGGATGTCGCCGCGCTCCGTACGGCCGCGGACACCATGCTGCGCCGCTACCCGAACCTGCGCGTCGGCTTCACCCACGAGGGATTCGACCAACCCGTGCAGTTCGTGCCCGAGACAGCGACGATGCCGTTCCGGGAGGTGAACCTGCGCGGGACGTCGGAGCGGGACGTGTCCGCTGTGGTGACCGAACTGAGTGAGCGGGAGTTCGGTGCCGGGTTCGATCTCAGCGCGGCTCCGTTGGCGCGGATGGTGCTCGCCTGGTTGCCCGAGGGCCGGGCGACCCTCGTGGTCACTCAGCACCATCTCCTCGTCGACGGCTGGTCGTTGACGGTGTTCTTCGCCGAACTCTTCGATCTCTACGCGCGGGCCCGCGACGGCGATCTCGAACCGGAGGCCGTACTGCCGCCGCCGGCGGACTTCGGCGCATACCTGCGCTGGATCGACGGCCTGGACCGCCAAGCGGCCGAGGCCGCCTGGCGCGGCTACCTGGCCGAGCTCACGGCCCCCACCCTGGTCTCCGAGCTGTCCACCGGAACAGCCAGCGGTGGCGGGCGGGTGCTGCCCACCTACCAGCGGCACCGGCTGGACCCGGACACCAGTGCCGCGCTGGCACGACTGGCCGCCGACCTGGAGGTCACCCTCTCCACCGTGGTCGCCACGGCCTGGGGCCTGACCCTGCGGGCGATGACCGGTGCGGACGACGTGGTGTTCGGCTCCGCGGTGTCTGGACGTCCAGGCGAACTGCCAGGAGCGGACCGCATGGTGGGCCTGCTGCTCAACACCGTACCCACCCGGATTCACGCCCGGGCGAACCGGTCTCTGACCGAACTGGTCCGTTCAGTCTTCGTCGACCAGGGCACACTGAGCGCCCACCACCACCTTGGGCTGGGGCGAGTGCAGCGGGCCGCCGGGCACCCCACCCCGTTCGACTCCGTGTACGTGTTCAACCGGACCCTGTGGAGCAGTCAGGAGCGCAAGGACGCCCTGGCCCGTGCCGGGGTCAGCGCCCGGCACGTCACTGACAGCACCCACTACGCGCTGACTCTGGACATCCACGCCGGTGACGCGGACGCGCCCTTGAAGATCACCCTGGAGAACCGGCCGGACCTGGTGGACGACCAATCGGCCGCGAGGTACCTGGAGCGGTTCGTCGGGATCCTCACCCACCTCGCGACGAAGCCTGAGGGCACCGTGGCCACCACCTCGGGCTTCGATCAGCCTGCCTGGCTCGCCCCGGCGAGGGTCGGGGTACCGGCGCCAGGCCGTCCCGGAGGCAGCGTCGACGCGCTGTTGCGGGAGCGGGTCGCGGCTGCTCCCCGTCAGGTGGCGCTGGTGAGTGGGGAAACCCGGCTGACTTTCGCGCAGTTGGGACAACGTGTGGACGCGCTGTCCCGGGTGCTCGCCCATCACGGTGCGGCGCCCGGCAGGGTAGTGGCGTTGGCCCTCCCTCGTACGGTGGACCACGTGGTGAGCATCTTCGCGGTGTTGCGTACTGGCGCGGCCTATCTCCCGCTGGATCTCGCCAACCCGCCGTCGCGTTCCGCCGAGTTGCTGGACGACAGTGCCGCCAGTCTGTTGGTCACCCACGGGTCTCTCCCGTCGACGGGGAACGTACCGACTGTGCGGCTCGACGACCGGAGGGTGGCTGAGGTGCTGGAGGGGCGGAGCGCGCCCCCACCGGTCCCTGAGGATGCCGTGGCCGGTCCCCTGTCGGCCGACGTACCCGCCTACGTGATCTACACCTCCGGTTCCACCGGTCGGCCCAAGGGTGTGGTGGTGGGGCACCGGGGGCTGACCGCGATGTACCACAACCACCTTCGGGAGATCTTCGAGCCGACGGTTCGGCGGTCCGGCCTCGACCGTCTCCGGGTCGCTCACACCGTCTCGTTCTCCTTCGACATGTCCTGGGAGGAACTGCTGTGGATGCTGGCCGGCCACGAGGTCCACGTCATTGACGAGGAAGCCCGCCGCGACCCAGTCGGCTTGGTGGACCACTACCGGCGCACCGGCGTGGACGTGGTGAACGTGACGCCCTCCTACCTCCAAGAGTTGCTGGCCGCCGGCCTGTTGGACGGGGAGGTTCACCCCCTGCTGGTGATGCTTGGCGGCGAGGCCGTGCCCCCGGCCTTGTGGACCCTGCTGCGCGAACAGAAGGGAGTGGAGGGTTACGACCTCTACGGGCCGACCGAGTTCACCATCAACGCCCTGGGTTCGGCCACCGCACGCGCCCAGCTGCCCTGTCTGGGCCGCCCGGTGCGCAACGCCCGGCTGCGGATCCTGGACTCGGGACTGCGGCCGGTTCCCCCGGGTGCCGTCGGCGAGTTGTACCTGTCGGGTGACGGGATCGCCCACGGATACCTGGGCCGCCCGGGACTGACGGCCGCCCACTTCCTCGCGGATCCCTTCGACGGTTCCGGTGGCCGGATGTACCGCACGGGCGATCTGGTGCGGCTGCGCCACGACGGTGAACTGGAGTACCGGGGACGGGCCGACGGTCAGGTCAAAGTGCGGGGAGTCCGGGTGGAGTTGGGCGAGGTGGAGTCCGCGCTGACCCGCTGCGCGGCGGGGCGCCAGACCGCTGCGGACGTACGCGGCGGCCGGTTGGTCGGATACGTGGTGGGCCGGGAGATCGACTCCGACGGGTTGCGATCCCGGCTGCGCGAACACCTTCCATCCCACCTGGTGCCTGCCGCCGTGGTCTCCCTGGCCAGGATGCCCCTCACCGCGAACGGCAAGCTGGACCGGGGCGCGTTGCCCGACCCGCCGCACCAGTCCCGGGGTGGGAAACCACGCTCCGAGCAGGAGGCAGCGGTGTGCCATACCTTCGCCGGGGTGCTCGGCCTGTCCGAGGCCGGGCCGGACGACGGATTCCTCGACCTGGGCGGTGACTCGCTCACCGCCATGCGGCTGGCGACGGCGCTGGTACGGGACCTCGGCCTCGCCGTACCGGTGCGGGCTCTGATGGCCAACTCGACGCCGCGCGAGGTAGAGCGGGGAGCCCACGGCCTCGAGGGGACCGAGCGGCTGCTGTGGCTACGGCGCGAGGGTGAGGGGGAACCGTTGTTCTGCCTCCTTCCGGTGGATGACGTTTCCCCAACGGATGACCTGGCCTCCCGGTTGTCGGCCCTCACTGACGCCCTGCGTTCCCCCCGACCGGTGGTCGTGCTGCGTCCTCCGTCACGAGGTGGGGAACCATCAGCCGTGGCCTGCGGGGACAACGTGACCGAGTGGTGTCTCGGAGCCATCCGGGAGGTCCAACCGGATGGCCCCTACTACCTGTTGGGCTACGCCTCCGGCGGAAACCTCGCCCATGCTCTAGCCGCCCGGCTTGAGGACAAGGTCGCCTTCCTGGGAGTGGTCGACGCGCCGCCGCTTCCGGGACCTCACGACACCTCGGGCCCCGGACAGCCCGCCGACCGGACTTCACACCTGGCGGTGGAACACCGTTGTGCCCTGTGTACACCTGCGGGGAAGCCCTCCCGTGGTCCTGTTCCCGCTCGACGAGTGGTGGTGTTCGTGGCCTCCGCCGAGCCCGGCGCGGCACGGCTGGCTGACGCCTGGCGGTCCACCCACGAGGACGTGGCGGTCCACCGGGTCGCCCTGGACCACGACGGCATGGTCTCCCCGGAGGGATTCGCGGCCGTCGCACCCCTCGTTGACGTCGAACTCGGCACGGGGCCACCGGAGTCGATTCGATGAGCGAAACGGCACGGTCGGTGCGGGTCGGTGGCGCGGCGTGACCCATCCCATGCGCGCACCGAGGAGAGGAACGCTCTGAATGACCGCCGAGCACGGCACGGTGCCCATGGGCATCGTCGAACTCGCCCACACCCTGGGGCGCCCACTGGACGCGGTGGCCCACGCCCCGGACCACCTGGTGGACGCGGAGCGGATACGCGCCGCCGGCTACCGCACCTTCCACCGTGCCGACGCGCGGGTGGGGGCCACCGATCTGGCGGCGGAGGCCGGCAGGTCGGTGCTGGACAAGGCGGGAGTGGCTCCGGGGGACGTGGACCTGTTGGTACTGGCGCTCTCCGACGTGCCGGAGTACCTCTACTGGGAGGCGGCCGCCGCGACCCAGGCCAAGGTCGGCGCCGAGCGGGCGGAGGCGTCACTGGTCTCGCCGACCTGTGGCGGTGGGGTAACGGCGTTCGACCTCGTCGCCGGCAAGTTCGCCACCCATCCCGGCTACCAGAACGCGCTGGTCATCGGGGCGAACCGAGTCTGTGAGCCCTACTGGAACCGGATGGACACCACCTCCAGCGTGTACTCCGACGGTGCGGCGGCAGCCCTGGTACGTCGCGGGCACCCCGCGCGGCGGTGGCTGGCCACCGAGGTCATCAGCGACGGACGATACGCGGACTTCACCAGAATGGACATCGGCGGCACCGCGCACCCGTTCGCCCCGGGTGTCGACGCCCCCTCGGTCCAGAGCGCCTCAGCCCGTCTCCAGGAGTTCTTCGACGGGGATGTCACCAGCATCCTCGACTTCCTGGACACCGTGCGGGACCGCAACCGCGAGGTGGTGCGACGTGCGTGTGACCGGACGGGGCTGAAGGTGGGTGACCTGGCGAGGATCATCCACTTCAACGACAGTGCCCAGGTCCTCACCCAGTTGGCTGGCGATCTGGAAGTGCCTGCGGAGCGCTTCAACCTGGACATGCTCGGCGACTACGCGCACTCCGGTTGCGCCGACCAACTCATCTCTCTGGAGCGGTACTTGGCGCTCGGAGCGGTGCGCTCGGGTGATGTGGTCGCGCTCACGGCCACGGGGATCGGTATGCACTGGATGTGCACCCTGCTGAGGATCTGACCCTGTGGAGAGGGGCCGGGAAGTGACTGGAGGACCTCCGTTGGAGACCAGGGAACTGTTGGAGCGGACGCGCACCGTCGCCGACGACGCCACGGCTGTGGACCCGACGTTGTTGCGTGATCTGGTGGGCGGTGACATCCCGGTGACGACCCTGGTCGAGGTCGGACGTCGGTTGGAGGGCGTGTCCCCCGAGCGGCTGGGGTTCGCCCAGGAGCCCCGCCCGGTACGAGTGGCCATCACCGCCTCGTTCACCACGTCCGGCCTGGTGCCCTTGCTGAGGGTTCTGGCCCTGCACCAAGGAATCGAGCCGCAGTTCCACCTCTCCGGTTTCGGACAGTTCGAGGCCGACCTCCAGGTCCCCGGTTCCGCGCTGAGGGAGTTCGGCCCCGACCTGACCCTGTGTCTGCTGCATGACGGCTGGTTCGTGCCCCGAGGCTGGAGTACCACTCAACTGGCCGCCCTGGCTTCCGCGTTGGAGGAAAGGCGGCAACGGCTGGAGGAGTTGGTGGAGAGCCATGTCAACAGCTCTCGGGGGTGGACCGTGCTGCATACCGTCCCCCTCTCACCGAACGAGTATCGGGCGGTGATCTCGTTCGAGGGGCGGGCCAGGCTGGCCCGGACATGGCGCCAGCTCAACATCGACCTGATCGACCTCGCCGAACGGCTGGAGCGCACCTGCCTTCTGGACGTGGAGTCGGTCTTCGCCACGGGTACGAACAGCCAACGTGACGAGCGGCTCTACCGTTTCGGCGGTATCGCCTGGACGCTCTCCCAGGAACTCGCGTACGCCCGTGAGGCCGTCAACGTACTCCGCGCCCAACTGGGACTGTCCAGGAAGGCTCTGGTGGTCGACCTGGACAACACCGTGTGGGGTGGGGTCCTGGGCGACGACGGGCCTGCTGGCATCCAGATCGGCGGGCTCTACCCGGGCAACTGTTACGAGGACCTGCAGCATCGGATCGCGGGGCTGGCCGACCAGGGTGTGGTGGTGGCGCTCTGTAGCAAGAACGAGGAGACCGCTGTTCACGAGGTCCTCTCCGACCACCCCGACATGGTCCTCGGCACACGGCACGTGGCCGCGCAGGCGGTCAACTGGTGCCCCAAGGACCAGAACATCCGTGAGCTGGCGGACGAACTCAACCTGGGGCGTGACAGTCTGGTCTTCCTCGACGACAGCCCCTTCGAGGTGGGGTTGGTGCGCAGGACGCTACCGGAGGTGGAGGTCGTCGACCTGGTGACCGACCCGGCGGACCGGCCTTCCGCACTGCTGTCGGGTGGCCTGTTCGACGTGTTGGGTACGACGGCTGACGATCAGCACCGAACCGAGAGGTACCAGGCCGCTACCCGGAGGAACCGGTCCAGCCGGGAGTTCGACTCCTACGATGAGTACCTACGTCACCTCGAAGTGACGGTCACCGTCCGCGAGGCAGACGCCTTCAGCCTGCCGCGGCTAGAGCAACTGGAGCGACGCACCAACCAGTTCACCATGACCGGTCGCTCGCGAGGTCCGTCACGCCCCGACGTACACGGGGAGGCGTGGGGCCCCCTCGTCCTGGGCTTCTCGGTCGCGGACCGTTACGCGGACGAGGGGATCGTGGGAGGCGTGTGGGTGGCCAGGTTTCCCGACCACTGGCTGCTGGAGAACTTCGTCATGAGCTGTCGGGTGTTCTCCCGCGGTGTCGAGACCACGGTGCTCCAGCACGTGGTCGACAGCGCGCTCGATGCGGGGGTGCGCCGGCTTGACGCGGTGTTCCGAGACACCGGGAGAAACGGTCCGGCCGCTGCCCTGTACCCCTCGGCCGGCTTCGCGCGGAAGTCGGCCGGCGACGAGGGCGAGGTGCTCTACTCCCTGCCGCTGACCTCGCGCCCCGCCTTCGCCCCGTACTGGACACGACTGAGGATCGAGGACTCGTAATGGTTGACGCGGCTCACACGGAGGAAGTGGACGCCGTTCTGGCGACGTTGGGAGGACTGATAGAGCAGATCACCGATGTCGCGGCGACCCAGATCACCTCTGAGACGCGGTTCGACTCCTTCTCCGACTGGACGAGTCACAGCGCTCTGCGGCTGATGGTGGCCATCGAGGGGGAGTTCACGGTCCGCCTGGACCTGCGGGAGTACCTGGAGGTCCAACAGCTGGGTCAACTGGCCGAGTTGGTGTCCTCGGCCCGCGAGGGATAGGAGGCCACCGCTGCCCGGGGGGTGAGCCCACACGGCGAAGGCGCCGGCGAGGGGGTGCCGGCGCCTTCGGACGGTGGGGGGTCAGCAGTCGTGGTCGACCAGGTCGAACGACTCGTAGTGGTCGTCGGTGTAGTAGTCCTCCGGGTCGCCCTCTCCGGTGACGATCCGTCGGGCACCACGGTCGTCGGACCCGGGGGTCTCGACGGTGTACTCGTGGTAGTAGCCCTCGTCCTGGTCGGGCAGGAGACCCTCACGGTTCTGGAAGACCGTGCCGTCCTGGGGGTACGGGTAGGGCCCGCCCTTCTCGATCAGCTCAAGCGTGTCGTTGGCCTCGGGCGGCAGGTCCGAGAGGCAGATGTCGCCGACCTCGGCCGGCTTCACCTGGGTCACGGCGGGTGCGTCGGTGTGGGGGGTGGCGGCCTGCGCGAGCCCCGGGGCGCCGACGAGCAGGGCGGCGGCCAGGGCACCGGCGGCGCCGATGCTGGAGATTCGTGGGGGAATACGCATGTACTCCATTGACCCGCGTAGACCGATCCGTGTCAACGACAACCACCGGACCTTTCCCGGGTGTTCAAGCTCTCCGACCGGCTTTGTCACCGTTCCCCCGATGACAGCAGCCGGCTTCGCTGGTACAGGCGCTCCAGCCCGTCCTCGGTGAACGTGCCGTGCGCCCGCACCCGGGCCAGCCCCCCGTCGGGGAAGATGTGGACGCGCAGATGGGTGGCCGTGACCTCCTCGGGCAGCAGCAGCCGGTGGTTGCTGTCGGGCAGCAGAGCGGTACGGTCCCACACCCGTCGCCAGGCGTCGTCCTGGTGGTCGGCGGGGTCGGCCTCGGGGTGGGCGGAGGTGTCCAGGGCGTACACCTCGGCCCAGCCGGCCGCGTTGCCCTTGAGGTAGGCGGTGTCCAGTTCCATGGCCCGCACCCGGGCGCGCTCCCCCAGCGCGTAACGGATCCAGTCGTGGCCGTCGTCCCGTCGGCGCCGGGTCTCCCAGCCCTCGTTCATCCGGCGTGACCGGCCGGGGGCGAGGGTGTGCCAGGCCGGGGAGTAGAAGCGGTCCGAGGCGTCCTCCACCCGACCCCCGGCCTCCAGGGCCAGCACGTCACAACTCCCCAGCGCGGCCAGCCAGTCGGGGTCGGGCACCGGTTCGCCGTGCACCCGGACACGGGCGATGCCGCCGTCCGGGAACTGGCGCAGCCTCAGATGGGTGAAGCGCTGGGCCACCCGTACCGCGAAGGCGTTGGCGGCATGCCCGCCGACCTCGGTGCGCGGCACCAGTGCGGTCCAGCGCACCTCGGGGTCGGTGAGCCGCTCGGGGCCCGGGGTGCCGGGCAGGGCGGTCGCCTCCAGGGCCACCGACCGGGGGGCGTTGCCCCGGAAGTGGGCGGTGTCGACGACCACTCCGTGGATCACCCCGGGCAGGCCCAGCCGGATCAGGGCCCAGTCGTGGTCGTCCGGTTCGGGGTGTGGGTGGTCGGCGTCCCGACCGCGCCGGCGCCGGGTCTCCCAACCGTCCATCACCTTGCCCTTGTGGCCGAAGGTGCCCGGGTCGAACCGGGGCTGTTCGGGCAGCAGGAGGTTCTCCCGTTCGGCGAAGAACTCGTCGTTGGCGGCCAGCACGGAGCCGCCCAGCCGGCGGTCGGCCAGATCGACCAGCGAGGCGAAGGGCAGCGGGGCGCTGCGGTAGTCGGCGAAGGGGTCGCCGCCCGTGTAGGGCGCGGCGTCCCCGGTGAACCGGGGCAGGGCGTCGCCGGTGTGCTGCGTCGTCATCAGGGTCTCCGTTCCACGAAGCGTCCACGGGGTGGCGCCCACCGGCCGTCCTGGTAGACCGGGTGGCCACGGAGCCAGGTGGTGCGCACCGTGCCGTGCAGTCGGCGGCCCGCGTAGGCGCTGACCGGGTTGAGGTGGGCGAGTTCCTCGGGTCGTACGGTGAACGCCGCCTCGGGGTCCCACGCCACGAGGTCGGCGTCCCGGCCCTCCTCGATGGCGCCCTTGTGGTCCAGGCCCAGCAGGGCGGCCGGGCCGGTGGCCATCCAGTGGGCCAGCCGTTCCAGGGGGTGGCCGCGCTCGCGGGCCTCGGTCCACATCGCCGACAGCCCCAGCTGGAGGGAGGACACCCCGCCCCAGGCCCGCTGGAAGTCCTCGACCTTGAGGTCGGGCGTACAGGGTGAGTGGTCGGAGACCACGGCGTCGATCAGTCCGTCGGCCAGGCCCCGCCACAGTCGTTCGCGGTTGTCCGCGTCCCTGATGGGTGGACAGCTCTTGAAGGAGGTGGCGCCGTCGGGGACCTCCTCGGCGGTGAGGGTGAGGAAGTGCGGGCAGCTCTCCACGGTCACGGCCACCCCCCGGGCTCGGGCCCGGGCGATCAGGGGCAGGACCTCGGCGGAGGAGAGGTGGAGTACGTGGACCCGGGCCGCGTGTCGTTCGGCCAGTTCCAACAGCCGGGCCACCGCGCGGAGTTCGGCCTCCGGGGGGCGGGAGTCGAGGAAGGAACGGTACCGCTCGCCGTGGGCGGGCGGGGCGGCACTGAGGGTGTCGGGGTCCTCGGCGTGGACGATCAGCAGGGCGCCCAGTTCGGCGGTCTGGCGGACCGCCCGCTCCAGGGCCGCCAGGTCCAGCTCGGGGAACTCCTCGACCCCGGAGGGGGACAGGAAGGCCTTGAACCCCCACACTCCGGCCCGGTGCAGGGCGGGACGGTCCGCCTCGTTGTCGGGTACGGCGCCGCCCCAGAACCCCACGTCCACCGCGATACGGTCACGGGCGGTGCGCCGTTTGACGTCCAGGTGCTCGACGGTGGTGGTCGGCGGCAGGCTGTTGAGCGGCATGTCCACCAGGGTGGTCACGCCTCCGGCCGCGGCGGCCCGGGTGGCGTGGGCGAAGGTCTCCCAGTGGGAGCGGCCCGGGTCGTTCACGTGGACATGGGTGTCCACCAGTCCGGGCGTCAGCGCCAGGGCGCCCAGGTCCTCCAGGGGCACGCCCTCGGGGGGCGTGGCGTCGGGCGGGAGGAGGGCCGTGATCCGACCCTCCTCCACCGCGACGGTGGCGGGGCGGGTCCCCTCGGGGGTGACCACCCGTTCTGAGCGCAGCCACCGTCGCGGCTGGTCCGCTGGTCCACTGGGCACCGGTGACTCCCGTACGGCAGATCGACTTCAACATCCTGTTGAAGTCTCACCGGCCACCCACGGCGCGTCAACAAGGGGTCAGTGGTGCCTCAACCCCTTCCCGAGCCGACCTTGGAGTCCTCCGGCTCGCCGAACAGCTCCACCGCCACCCGCACCTCCGTGAGAGCGGGCGCCAGGGCGCTGACCGACCCCAGGGCCGCCGCCAGGACCAGCAGCGAGCGGCGCAGCTGGTCGGGCGGGGGCACCCCCTGGAGGGCGGTACGCTCCAGTACGGCCAGTTCCTCGTCGGCCAGTTCGCGGTCCCTCAACCGGGCCGGGTACTGGGCCAGTTGGGCCCGCAGTCCGACCACGGACCGCAGCAGTGTCGCGTTCCGGGGGTCCTCCCCGCCGTCGGATGTCTTCGGCTCACTCAACCTCTTACGCACGCAGTTCTCCCCAGGGGTTCCTGCTCGTCGTCCCGACCGTTTGGCCACGCCCCACGCATGGCCCAAGCTCCCCCGCTCGCGCCGGCCGCCGCGCGAGTGCAGGACAGTAAACGCCACTCTCCGCTTATCGCGCCACACGGAGCGCGAAATTTCGGCCGTGGAACGGGGGTTGGCTACGGAGGGTTGACTCGTTCCGGCCCCTGTCCCCCGATCCCTGACGGAACGTCACCAGCCGTCGTCGTCGGACTCCTGCGCCTCCAGGGCGTTGCGCCAGACCCGTACGTCGAGGCTGACGTAGTCGCTGGGGTCGGACCTGGGGGCGAAGCCCTTCACCGTCACCAGGGCCAGGTGGCCGGAGTAGGTACGGACGCAGATCTGGGAGCCCTTGGAGATCCGCTCGAAGTCGATGGCGGTGGTGAAGCGGGTCTCCGAGCGGCAGGTGTCCAACGAACCCTTCTGCGCGTTGTTCAGCAGCACCATCTTGCCCTCGCTGGTGGTGAGGGACTTGTCCCCGAAGCTGTTGCTGTAGCCCAGGTCGGGGTTGGAGCTGTCCCGGTCGTCCTCGGCCGGCTCCACCGGGTCGGAGGCGAAGTTGAGGTGGTAGTCGTCGGCCAGGTTGATGCCCTTGTAGTCGACCGGGGTCGGGTTGGGCACCGGCTGCCCCTCCTCACTCTCCTCGACGCTGTCGGGGCTCGCGGGGCTGGAGTCGTCCACGCCGGCCCTGTCCTCGGCGCTGTTCCCGGCCCGGGAGGAGTCGTCGTCCCTCATCACGTAGGCCGCCGCCGTCACGCCGGCGGCGAACACCACCAGTGCCGCCGCCACCGCGAGGGCGACCTTCCCACCCCGACTGGGCCGTGCCGCCGGACCGTGACGGGGGAAGGTGCCGCCCGGGCCGGCGGGAGGGCGACCGCCTCCGGCGGGGCGCCCGACCGTGGAGGCGCCATCGGCGCTCTCGGCGTTCTCACTGCCATCAGCGCTCTCGGTGCTGCCCGCGCTGTCAGCCCTGTCGGTGGCCGGCGTTCCGGCGGTGGGTTCCGCCTGGGCTGCCGGGGCGGCCGAGCTGGGACCGGCTACGGGTGGGGGCGGCGGCGGGCCGAACCCGGGCGACGGGGTGGCGGGGCGTACCGGTTCTCGGTGGCGGGGTGGGTGAGCGCCTGCGGGGAGGCGGCCGGGGGCGGAGGAGTGGGAGCGGTGACCGGAGGTGGAGGGGCCGGGGCCGCGCTCGGGGGCGGGGGCGCGGCGGGAGCGGGCGGGGCCGCGGCGGCGACGCGTCCGGTGATGTCGGAGGCGACGGCGGCCGGCACCCAGTCCTCGGGGCGGCGGAGTTCGGTCTCGTCACCCTGCTGGCACAGCCGGATGATCTCGTCCAGGGATGGCCGTTCGGCGGGCTCCTTGACCAGGCACCGGGTCACCAGCTCGTCCAACTCTTCGGGCAGTCCGTCGAGTTGGGGTTGTTCGTGCACGATCCGGTACAGCACCCCGTGCGCGGTGCCCTCCCCGAAGGCCGGTACGCCCCTGGCGGCGAAGGCGGCCACCTGCCCCAGGGCGAAGACATCGGTGGCGTGAGTGATCTCGGTACCCGCCGCCTGCTCCGGCGCCATGAAACTGGGGGTACCCACGGTGATGCCGCTCGCGGTCAACGACGTGGCGTCGGCCGCCCGGGCGATACCGAAGTCGATCACCCTCGGCCCGTCGGAGGCCAGCAGGACGTTGGACGGCTTCAGGTCGCGGTGCACGATGCCCGCCCGGAGGATCACCTGGAGCGCCTCGGCGATGCCGGCCACCAGCAACAGCACGGTGTTGACCGGGAGTTTGCCGTAGGCGTTCACGGCGGCGGCGAGGGAGGGACCGGGTACGTAGGCGGTCGCCAGCCAGGGCCGCTCGCCCTCGGTGTCGGCGTCGATCACCGGCGCGGTGTAGAGGCCCTGCACCCGCTGGGCGGACACCACCTCCTGCTGGAAGCGGCGACGGAACTCCGGGTCGGTACCGAACTCGGAGCGGATGAGCTTGATCGCCACCGGGCGTCCGCCGGGGGTGTAGGAGAGGTAGACACGGCCCATACCGCCGACGCCCAGTTTGGCCCGCAGCCGGTAGCCCGCCACGTGGCGTGGGTCGTCTCCCTCCAACGGCTTGAACATCTCCGTGCCGCTCTGCCCCATGGAATACCGCCCCCGGCTGTTGAGTTGGGCCAGCCGTCCGCGCGCTGGCAGGGCAAGAGACTAGCCGAGACCGAACGTTCGGGAAGCCCTCCCGACGGTACGGCGGAACGACGCCTGATGGCCTGTCAGGTACGCCGTCGCCGGACCGTGCGCCGTGTGGTGAGACGACGTCAGATCCGGTGACGCGTGGGAACGTCAACTAGCCTGGAACCCCTCACCCGCCCCACCCGGCAACGCTGTGACCTGCGCACCTGCACTACCGGCGGTCCGCTGCAAAATTGCCACCCCAGAGGCCGCCTACACAGCCTCCCAACAGCGGCTTTACCCTGGCGTCGTCATCAACCCTGGTGGGTTCGCAACGCGCCGCTGGTCGTGGATCTCCTCAACGCCGCTGGCGACGGGTCGTCATCAACCCTGGTGGGTTCGCAACGGCCGGCGATCTCCACGTTCGTTGCGGTGGCGGCGGGTCGTCATCAACCCTGGTGGGTTCGCAACAAGTCCTCGTCGGGGCCCACCCCGGTACACCCCCCCCGTCGCCATCAACCCTGGTGGGTTCGCAACGGACCATGGCCGACCTTCCGCCCGACGCACCCCGCGTCGTCATCAACCCTGGTGGGTTCGCAACACGGCTAGGACGCGCCATGGGGCGTTCTCGTAGACGTCGTCATGAACCCTGGTGGGTTCGCAACCCCACACCCCCGCACAGGCGCAGCGCGCGGCGCGGAGGCATCATCAACCCTGGTGGGTTCGCCACATGACGATCAAGTCGTAACGGTGCGCGATGGGGGCGAGTCCTCATCAACCCTGGTGGGTTCGCAAGCGTCAGCTCCAGGAGAGCCGCTTGCCTGGGCCCCTGCCTAGGTCAACGTGACGCGCGCCCGTTCTCGACCGCCGTACCGCACACCCCGGCCGGGGGCGGCAGGATGGGGGGATGCGTAGCTGTTCCCGTTGTCCGAACCGGTTCTCCCCTTCCACGCGGCGTGGCTCGCGCGGTGCCGTCGGGGGTGGGTGGTGAGCGGGGCGCCGGTGGCCGGGCTGGTCCTGGCGGCGGGGGCTGGCCGGCGTCTGGGTGGGCGTCCCAAGGCTCTGTTGTCCAGCGGTGGCCGCCCGCTGGTGGAGCGGGCGGTGGACGCGCTGTCCGAGGGGGGCTGTTCCCCGGTGTACGTGGTGCTGGGGGCGGAGGCCGCCATGGTGCGCGCCCGGGTCGCGTGGGGTGCGGCCCGGGTGGTGGTGAACCCGCGTTGGGCGGAGGGGATGGGTGGCTCGCTGGCCAGGGGGTTGACGGCGGTGGCGGACGGTTCCCCCGGGGCCCGGGCGGTCGTCGTCCTGTTGGTAGACCAGCCTCGGGTGGGCGCGCGGGCGGTGTCCCGGGTGGTGGACGCCCTGGAGGGGCCGGAGTCGCTGGTGACGGCGGCCTACGGGGGGCGTGGTGGTCATCCGGTACTGCTGGGGGCCGGGCACTGGGGGCCGCTGCGGGAGGAGTTGGGTGGTGACGTGGGTGCCCGGCACTACCTGGCGCGGCACGGGGAGTCGGTGCGCCGGGTGGAGTGCGGGGACGTGGGTGGGCCGGAGGACGTGGACACCGTCGGGGACCTGTGGCTGCTGGACTGACGGGCGCGGGTGCCGGGCGGTACGGGCCGGCTGTGGCAGGCTGCCGGGGCGGGTGGCGGTTCGGACCGGTGAGGCAACAGAATGTTGATGTTCCCTGATCGGGGAACCGGGGATGCCGTCGGACCATGGTGGACCGGCGGGCGCCCCGGGCCGTACGCCGGGACACGGGAGGGAGTCGAGACGGCACCCCGGTGACCGCGACGAGGCGGCCGTACGTGGGCCCCGCCCACGGGCCGGGGACCGCACCGGCGCCGGTCCGTCACCGTGACCCCGCCCGCCTGCCGCCCACGGTGGGGCGGTTCCCGTACGGCCCACGAGCAGAGCCTGGCCGCCGACCCACCGGTGGGTGGCCCGTCAGCGCACCGTCCCGCCCAAGGAGTGAACGTTCATGTCCACACCAGCGCCCTCGCCTCTGGCCGTCGTCGACGTCTCCCCCGAGACGGCGCCCGAGCGGCAGGAGGAGGTGCTCACCCCGGAGGCGTTGGAGTTCCTGGCCGCGCTGCACCAGCGCTTCACGCCGCGACGTGACGAATTGCTGGCGCTGCGCGCCGAGCGTCGGGAGGGCATCGCCCGTACCGGCACCCTCACCTTCCTGACCGACACCCGCCACGTCCGCGAGGACCCGGACTGGCGGGTGGCCCCGACGCCCGAGGCTCTCCAGGACCGCAGGGTGGAGATCACCGGGCCCACGGACCGCAAGATGACCATCAACGCGCTGAACTCCGGCGCCCGGGTGTGGCTGGCGGACTTCGAGGACGCCTCCTCCCCCACCTGGGAGAACGTGGTGGGCGGTCAGCGCAACCTGATCGACGCGGCGGCCCGGCGACTGGACTTCACCGACGAGCGCGGCCGGCGTTACGCGCTGCGTCCGCCCGAGGAGTTGGCCACCGTGGTGGTGCGGCCCCGGGGCTGGCACCTGGACGAGAAGCACCTGCGGGACCGGGAGCGGCCGGTGCCCGGGGCCCTGGTGGACTTCGGCCTGTACTTCTTCCACAACGCCCGCCGACTGGCCGCTGACGGCACGGGCCCCTTCTTCTACCTGCCGAAGCTGGAGTCCCACCTGGAGGCCCGGCTGTGGAACGAGGTCTTCGTCTTCGCGCAGGACTACCTGGGTGTGCCGCAGGGGACGGTGCGGGCCACGGTGCTGATCGAGACCATCACCGCCGCGTTCGAGATGGAGGAGATCCTCTACGAACTGCGGGAGCACGCCGCGGGGTTGAACGCCGGACGCTGGGACTACCTGTTCTCCCTGATCAAGAACTTCCGGGACGGGGGCCAGCGCTACGTCCTCCCGGACCGTAACGCGGTCACCATGACCGCGCCCTTCATGCGCGCCTACACCGAACTGCTGGTGCGCACCTGCCACAAGCGGGGCGCCCACGCCATCGGCGGTATGGCGGCGTTCATCCCCAACCGCCGTGACCCGGAGGTCAACGCCCGGGCCCTGGAGAAGGTGCGGGCCGACAAGGACCGGGAGGCCACGGACGGCTTCGACGGTTCCTGGGTGGCCCACCCAGACCTGGTGCCGGTGGCGCGGGAGTCCTTCGACGCGGTACTGGGTGACCGGCCGCACCAGAAGGAGCGGCTGCGCGAGGACGTGGCCGTCGAGGCGGGGGACCTGCTGGGGGTGGACACCCTGGAGGCCAAGCCCACCCTGGAGGGGCTGCGCAACGCCGTACAGGTCGGCACCCGTTACATCGAGTCCTGGCTGCGGGGCGTGGGCGCGGTGGCCATCTTCGGGCTGATGGAGGACGCGGCCACGGCCGAGATCTCCCGTTCCCAGATCTGGCAGTGGGTGCACACCGGGGTGGTCCTGGACGACGGCCAGCGGGTGACCCCGCAGCTGGTACGGCGGATCGCGGAGGAGGACCTCGCCGACATCCGGGCGGAGTTGGGGCCGGAGGCGTTCGCGGCGGGCCGTTGGAACAGCGCGCACGAACTGCTGCTGCGGGTGGCGTTGGACGAGGACTACACCGAGTTCCTCACCCTGCCCGCCTACGTGTTGCTCCCCTGAGCCTCCGGTGGGTCCGCCGGGCGTACCGGACCGGCGGACCCACCGCACCGCGCGGACCCCAGCCCTCGCGAGCACCGGTACGAGGCCGCCACCCCCAAGTCGTTGCGTGCTGTCCTCGCGGCGTCGGGGTCGGCCTCGTCGAGTCTGGCCAGCCAGATCCAGAACGCGGTGAGAATCCGCGCGGCCTGTGCGTCCGATGTCCCCGCGTCGATCGCGACGCAGGTTGCTGTGCAGCCAGCCTCGGCCTGGGTGTGGGGCGAGGTCGTGCGCGGCTCGCAGAGCGCCATGCGCACCGGCGGAGACCTCCCATGGAGATCGTTCTCGTTGCCTCCGCTTCCTGAACACTTCCCCTGTCCACAGCGCCGCGGCCCCGATCAGCAGCACGATCCCGCCGGCCCACCGCACCGATTCCTTGGTCGCACCCGGCCCCGACAACGGAAGAACGCCGAGGAGGAGACCGCCGACGAGGATCGCGCCCCCTGCGGCGAACCCGATCGCGAACATCGGCGGCAGCGACCGTTGGTCCTCGGTCCAGTCCGCGATCGACTCGATGGAGGCCGAGTCGATCGCGGGAGGATCACTCAGTCGCGCGGTGCGGTCCGGTGACCGCACGGCCTCCGCCCATGCAGATCGAGGATCGGCGGGCCACGGGGAGGGAGGGGTAGGTCTCAGGAGCGTCGCTGGTCGTCCTCTTCCCCTCCACGTTTTCCCTCACGCAGCGCGTCGCGGCGCGTGAGGCAGAAGCAGCCGACGAGCGCTCCCGCCGGGATCACACCGATGCTGATGGCGAGGGCGATGGCCGGGTGGATCCCGACAAGGAACTCGGCGCTCGTTCCCAGCCCGATAAGCAAGTCGAAGATCAGGATGCTCAGCAGGGGCGGGGTGAACATGACCCCGGCGTACGCGATGACGAAGAAGCAGCCCGAGAGGATGCCCCAGATGCGGGCCCGTAGGGCTCCCGGGCCTTTGTAGCGGACAGGCTTCAGAGCTTGCTGGACTACCCACGGCCATCGCGTCACGAGGACGTCGTTCTCGTAGTCCGGGTCGAGCGTGGTGTGACGGACGACGACCGTCGCCCCGATGAGCTTGCGGCCCGCGGGCAGCGGGGACATGACCTTCCGCTCCAGCATCAGGGGCTGGCCGTCGTCGCTCACGTCGATGTGGATGACGAGGTCGTCGTTCCACTGCCCGCCTTCGGGAGGCTCGTTCGATATCGCGTAGCGGATGATGCCGACGGCTTCCCGCCCCTCGGCGAACTCCTTCTTGCTGGGAGTCGGGCGCGGTTCCGGCGGCGGACCGAACTCGTCGAGTGCCTTCCAGATACGTCGGAGCAGGGATGGTTTCTCCTGACCGGCGGTCTCCTCAGTGCTCATGTCGCGAACCTCAACTTCGACTCCCTCCCGAGTAACGGTGAGCCCGGTCCGGGTTCCTCACGGGCCGGCTTTGCCTCCGGGGGGCGCACCGTCGGGCTTGTCGCCCTTGCGTCAGGGTATGCGGCCTGCTCCGCCATCCGACGGCGTGATGGCCATTGCCGGTCACCAGCCGTTCCCGCACGGGCCCGGCCAAGGAATGTCTCCGCGGTCTCCGACGACGGTGGACAGCAGCCCGTCCCGGCTGGCGATGACGACGACGCCTTTGCCGTTGCTGTTGTCCATGAGCACCACGACTGTCCATGGAGCCCCACGACGCGTCCCGGTGGTGCGGCGAGCACCTGTCGCGGGTGCGTCATCTCCTTGAGTTCAGCCACCGTCCGCTCGTCGGCGAGGGCGCCCTGACCCTCCTCGGCACAGGCATCGAGGTCATCGGCCGGTCCTTCGCAGTCGAGGTCGCCGTACTCCAGGTCGAGGCCGAACATCCCCTGTTCGGTGCGCATCTTGGCCTCCCTGTCCCGAACGTCGGAGGAACCGAACGAGGTGACGACCACCGGGTGGCCCTCCCGGGGATCAAAATCGAGCTTCCTGAGAAGGGGCGCGCCGCGACCATCCGGCCGGGCCCCGCCGCCCTCCTCGGCGGCCGGGTTCAGCCCCGGGCGATGCGGGCCAGTCGCCGCGCCTCGTGGCGGGCGCCCCGGGCCACGGCCTCCTCCTCCACCGTCACCAGTCGTCCGTCCTCGACCACCGGCCGGCCTCCCACCAGGGAGAGGGTGACCGGGGCGGGTGGGCCGAGCACCAGGGCGGCCACCGGGTCCTCGATGGTGGAGTGCCCCAGTCCGTCCAGCCGCCACAGCACCACGTCGGCCAGCTTGCCGACCTCCAGGGAGCCGATCTCCCGTTCCCGGCCCAGGGCGCGGGCGCCGCCGAAGGTGCCCAGGCGCAGTGCCTGTCGGGTGGTGAGGGCCTTCTCCCGGTGCGGTCCCAGGCGGTTGACCAGCAGGGTGTTGCGTAGTTCGGTGTGCAGTTCCCCGGTCTCGTTGGAGGCGGTGCCGTCCACTCCGAGGCCGACGTCGATGCCGGCGGCCAGCATGTCCGGTACGCGGGCGATACCGGCGGCCAGTCGGGCGTTGGAGGAGGGGCAGTGGGCGACCTTGGTGCCGCTGTCGGCGAAGGCGGCCAGGTCGGAGTCGTTCATGTGGACGCAGTGGGCCATCCACACGTCCTCGCCCAGCCAGCCGGTGGTGCGGAAGTAGTCGGTGGGGCCCATGCCGTGGCGCTCGTGGCAGTACCGCTCCTCCTCCACGGTCTCCGAGCCGTGGGTGTGCAGACGTACGCCCTTGCGTCGGGCCAACTCCGCGCCCTGGCGCAGCAGTTCGGTGCTGACCGAGAACGGTGAACAGGGGGCGACGGCGATGTGCAGCATGGAGCCGAAGGAGGGGTCGTGGTACCGGTCGACGGCCTCCTCGGTGGCGGTCAGGGCCTCCTCGGTGCCCTCCACCGCGAAGTCCGGGGGCAGTCCGCCCTGGGAGGTCCCCAGGTCCATCGAGCCCCGGGCGGCGGTGAAGCGTACGCCGGTCTCGGCGGCGGCGCGGATCTCGGCGGCCAGCAGGTCGCCGGCTCCCCGGGGGAAGACGTAGTGGTGGTCCATGGCGGTGGTGACCCCGCCCCGGGCCATCATCGCCAGGGAGCCCCGGGCGGCGGCGTACACCATGGCCTCGTCGATCTGGGACCAGGTCGGATAGAGGGCGACCAGCCAGTCGAAGAGGTTGTGGTCGGTGGCCAGGCCCCGGGTGAGCCACTGGTAGAAGTGGTGGTGGGTGTTGACCAGCCCGGGGGTGGCCAGGTGGTCGGTGCCGTCCACCCGCCACACCACGTCCGGCAGGTCCCGGGGGGCGGGCCCCTCCCCCACGGCCTCGATACGGTCCCCGGCGAGGACCAGGTGTCCCCGGGCGTACTCGGTGTCCCGCTCGTCCACGGTGGCGAGGGCACAGTTGTCGATCACGATGCGGTCTGGCATGAACGTCCCCTGGGCTGGCGGGAGTTGATCAAGGGCGCGGGCGGGGTCAGGGGCTGGTGAGTTCCTCGGGGATGCGGGCGGTGGCGCCGTCCCGGAGCACGGTGGCCTCGATCAGCCCGTAGGGGCGGTCGGCGGCGAAGTAGACGCCGCCGTCCTCGGGGTCGTTGCTGAGGCCGAAGGGTTCCAGGTCGACCAGGAAGTGGTGCTTGTTGGGCAGCGAGAAGCGGATCTCGTCGATCTCGTGCCGTTTGGCGAGCACCCGGGAGCCCATCTGGAAGAGGGTCTGCTGGAGGGAGCGGGAGTAGGTCTCGGCGAAGGAGCGCAGCATGTGTCCCCGGGCCTGCTGGTGGCTGCGGTCCCAGTGGGGCCGGGGGCGCTCGTCGCCGCTCCAGGAGTGGCGCCACACGGCGGTCACCGAGGTGGCCAGCACCCGGTCGTCGGTCTCCGCCAGGGTGGTGTACTCGTCCTTGGCGTAACCCCGGAACTCCGAGGCGGTGGAGTTGAGCACGGTCAACTCCCGCAGCCCGGACAGCACTTCGAAGTCCTGGCCGTCGTAGGTGACCTGGGCGGTGCGGATCTCCTGCCCCCGGCGGACGAAGGAGTGCCCTATCTCCTCGGCACCGATGAAGCGGCGCTGGTCGGGCCCGGGCTCTATCCGGTCCCAGGCGTACTCCTCGATGCGGACGCGGGCGGTGTGGATGGCCTCCTGGGTCTCCACGAAGTGGCGCGCCAGCAGGATGCCGAAGTCCTCGGGGGTGTCGATCCCGTACTTGCGGGCGAAGGCGAAGACGGTGTTCTTGGTGGTGTCGGTGGGCAGCACGTGGGCGTTGTCGCCCGCGTGGTGGACCCGCTCCATCGCGCCGCTGAGCGCGATGGAGACGTTCAGGTCGCGCAGGTGGTGGGTGCGGCCCTCGCGGGTCACCTTGACCACGCGGGTCTCGGCCTTGCCGTACTGGTTCTGGCCCAGGACGGATGGTGGCGGGGTCATCCTCAGCTCCCTCGGTACACGGAGTAGCCGTACGGGTTGAGCAGCAGCGGTACGTGGTAGTGCTCGCCGGGGTCGACCGCGAAGGCCACGGTGACCTCGGGGAAGAAGGGAGTGCCGGCGCCGGACAGGTGCGTCGCGGTCTCGAAGCTCAGCCGGGCGTGGGTGGTGCCCGCCGGCAGGGGCGGCAGCCCGGCGCAGCGGCCGTCCTGGTTGGTCTCCCCGCTGGCCAGCCGGCTCCAGGGCTGGTCGGGGTCGGGCCGGGTCTCCAGTCGGACGGTCACCCCGGCCGCCGGACGGCCCCGGCTGGTGTCCAGGATGTGGGTGGAGACGGTGGTCGGCTCCCCGGTGGGTTCCTCGCTCATGCCTCGGCTCCCTCGTGCAGCAGCCGCTCCAGGCGCAGCCGGTTGATACGGGTCAGCTCCTCGCGGGTGCGGCGCCGCTCGACCTCGGGGGTGTGGGCGAGCCGTTCGGTCAGGGCGTCGTGGAGCTGTCGGGCGGTGAGGCCGCTGGCGCAGATCAGGAACACGTGCCCGAAACGGTCCTGGTAGTGCTGGTTCAACTCGGCGACGCGCTCGCGGAGTTCGTCGGTGGCGTCCGCCATGCCGCGCTGTTCTCCGGCCGACTTCGCGTCCCGGGGGCGCCCGATGGGCGGGTGGCCGGCGAGGGCCTGGTCCAGCTCCGTTTCGGTGAGCCGTTCCATGGCCTCGGTGTTGGCCGCGTGGAGGGCCTCGGGGGTGGCGTAGGGCCGGCCGGCGAGTACGTCCCGCACCCAGGCGTCGGCGGAGCACACCGCGCGCAGTGCCTCGGCGGCGGCCTCGGGGTCCTGTTCGTTCAGCCAGCGCAGTCCGGCGGGGGACGCGGTCACCAACACCTCCGTGGTCCCGGTACGGTCTGTGCCTCAGCTAAGCGGCCCCCGTCGATCACGTCAACACTTTGTTGAACCGGCCGGCTCAGTCGGTGGAACGGGCCCCGTCACGGTTGAGGTAGTTGTAGATGGTGAAGCGGCTGACCCCCAGGGCGCTGGCGACCGTCTCCACCCCGTGGCGTACCGAGAAGGCGCCCCTCGACTCCAACTGCCGTACCAGGGACTGCTTGGCGCGCCGGTCCAGCTCCGGCAGCGGGCACCCGTACCGGCGCTCCCACTCGGCGAGGATGTGGCTGAGGGAGTCCGACAGGTGGGGCAGCCGTACGGCCACCACCTCGGCACCCTCCCAGGACAGCACCACGTCGTCCTCGACGGCCTCGGCCACGGGTATCAGCCGGCCGCCCATGGCGTCCACCAGGGGACGCACCGCCTCCCGCAGGGGGTGCTCGGGCTCGTTCACCGCTCACCCCCCGCCTCGGGCGGCAGGACGTTCAGCTGGAGGGAGACCCTGGTGGCGCCGGCGTCCAGGCACCGCCGCAACACCGCGTCCACGGCCGTCAGCACCTCCTCGCGGTTCCCCTCGGCGGAGTTCCCGAAGGGGCCGACGTCCACCGAGTCCAGCGACGCCGCCCGTACCGCCTCCCGGGCGGCGACCGCGTGGGCCGGGGGCTCCTCCAGGTCGAACGGTTCGGTGGTGAACTCGATTCTCAGGCGCACCCCGCCAACCTAACCGCCGCTCCCTCAGCGCAGCCATCCCCGTACGGGGCCGGAGCCTCGGGCGGTGGTCGGGTGCTGGACCGGGTCGAGGGCACTGATCGCCGAGGGCACTGATTCCGGCCAGCTCGGGCTTTCCGGGAAACCGGCGCTGAACATGGGCGGGCGATCGTGGACGATAGAGGTAGTGGCCACCGAACAGCGGTGGCCCGCCGGCCGAACCGTCCCGTACCAGATCCCCGGGAGCACCAGAGATGGCCCTGAGCGTCCTCGCACGCTGTCCCGTCTGCCGCCGCGAGCACCAGTACACCCCGCCGACCTACCCCTGCGGCTGTGGGGCACCGGTCTCGCTGCCGCTGGTGAAGGGAGGCGTACCGGTGCGTATCGAGAAGCGCACCTGGGCCGGTTCCTGGGTGAAGGTGCGGTGCGGTTCCTGTCAGCGGGTGGACGAGTGGCCGCAGCCGGAGTTCGGCTGCCCCTGTGGGGCCACGTTGCGGCTGCCGGTCGACCGCTCCCGGATGGAGGCGGAGGAGCCGCCCACCAGCCCCGCCCCGCAGACACCCCGGACCCCACTGGGAGAGCGGTCACAGCGGCCCTCCTTCGAACCGTTGACCATCCGTACCGCCCAGGACGCCCGGGCGGCTGCCGCCCGCTACCTGCGCTGGATGGGCTTCGAGGACGTCACGGCGGCCGAGAACCGGCCGGCCTCCGGGGTCGACCTACGCGGCCGGGGCGTGATCGCGCACGTGGACCCGACGACCTCGCCGGTGTCCGCCCGAGCGGTGGAGACCCTGTGGCTCAACGGCCTCAACGAATCAGCCACCGCCGTCTGCTTCGGCCTGGCCGGTTACGTTCCCCCCGCCCGCACCCGCGCGGACGAACTGGGCCTGCCCCTGTTCGTGATCGACCTGACCGGCACACCCCAACCCGTCAACGACGCCGCCTCCGAACTGCTCGACAAGAGGTGAGGGGACGGCGGGTCGGGGAACCCACTCACCACCGCTAGCCCCGCCAGAACCCTGGGTCACGAGGCATTCGGCGGGAACGTACCCACCTCGGTCGTCAGCGCGTCCGCTACCGGTCGCTCGCCGTGCTCCAGGTACACGCACCTGCCATGACCACGGGCCTCAACGCCCGCCGTGATGCGGCGTACTAGGCGGGGGATGGTGAGTTTCGTCAACTCGCCGACCCCGTGAAAGGCATACCCACGGAGCTCGTCAGCTGGGAGCTCGATGCGCCGGCACTCATCTGCGGTGAGGCAGCCCCCGTCGAAGAGGTACAGGACCTTGTCCCCTTCTCCTGGGTTCGGTGCCCAGTCCACAACCAGCAGCCGGCCGATGGCGGGCTTGATGCCGAGCTCCTCGTGAACCTCGCGCACGCAGGCCTGCATGGGTGACTCGCCGTCCTCGACGTAACCGCCGGGGATATCCCAGTAGTCCTTGTACGTGGGCTCGACGAGCAAGACCCGGTCAGCCTCGTCGAAGAACAGCGCGCCGGCTGCCATGCGCGGGTGGGCCATCTTCGCCTCGTACTCGTTCTCGGTCACGGACCGGACTCTAACCGCCGCCGACGACGCCGAGCCTTCCAGCCAGGTCCGCCACGGCGCGGGACGGGCGGCCCCGGGTGCCGCGGATCCAGCCGATGACCAGCTGGCGGCTCAGGTAGTGGTGGCGGACCTGTTCGGGACCGATCCGCTCGGCGTCGAGCAGGGTGACCAGGGCCTCGTCAGTCCGGTTCCAGGAGCTGAGCGCACGGGCGACCTCCAGACCGTGGCGGACGCGTCGTTCGACCGGTAGGCGGCTGGCGTCGACGCGCTGTCCGAGGTCCGCGGCGATCTGGATGTCCCCGAGCTCCCCGGCGGTGGCGACGCGGTGGATGGCCACGTTGGTCGGGCCGAAGGCGGTCCAGAGGTGGTTGGCGTCGGCACCCAGGCGCCGCGCGGTCTCGTCGGCTTCGCGGAGGAAGGTCTGTGTCGTCATCCGGTCCTCCGCCCTCGCCGCTGCCATGGCGCCGGCAAGGAAGAGCGTGCCGTAGACGGACAGGTACTCGTCGCTCGCGGCGCCCAGGTCAGGTTGCATGACGGCCGCCGCGTCGTTGACCAGTTGGATCGCCGCGGCGAAGCGGCCGGTGGCCATCAGGCACTGCGTGACGGCCCGGAAAAGTGAGCCCGTCACCGTGCTCCGGCCACTCCGCTGAGCCGCCGCCAGACCGCGGTCGGCCGCGATCCACGCGAGCTCCGACTCGCCCACCTTGCCCAGGACCATGGCCGCACTGTGATAAGCGAGAGCGAGCTCGGCGTACGCCTCCTCGCCCTCGCGGCCCGAATACGAGCGGGAGGCGGCGAGAGCGTCGGCCAGGACGAGGGGAAGTCGTCGGGTGGCGCGGCCGTACCGGGACACCTGGTAGGCGTCGAGGACTTCCTTCACCTTGGCCCGCAGGTCCTCCAGGGCAGGTGGTTCGTCATCGGGCGGGGATCCCAGTAGAGGGGTGAGCTGCTTGTAGTCCATGAGGGCTTCGCGCAACGCGGGGACGGTACGACCGCCGGCGTCGGACGACGATTCGAGCAGAGTCGGTTCGGCGAGCAGGTCTCCCAGGGATACGTCGAGCGCGCTCGCGAGTGACGTGATCACCGACAGGCGGTCGAGCTCGATCCTGTTGTTCTCCGCTTTGCTCAGCCAGTCCGTGGTCCGCCCGACGAGGCCGGCCAAGACCTCCTGGGACAGGCCGCGCCGGCGTCGGTACCAGGCGACGCGTTCGCCGGTCGTCAGGTGCTCCGTCATCCCTCGCATGTCCTGAGCATCACCTCGTGACCGAAAGGGACCCCGGAAGGATTTTCCGGGGTACCGCGGGGCTTCTTCCCTACTGTCGCAGCAGATCGAGAAAACCGCCGGATTGTGAGAGCAACTCCTGTTACTCCGACGGGTTTTGACAGCCACACCCGCTCCACGAGCGGAACGGGAGGCGACTTGTTCAACGGAGGTGCGGTGGGTTCGCGACGTGAAACCGCGCCCGGTCCTCCGCCCTCGGCCGACAGCCCAGTCCAGCGGCCCTCTGCACCGCCTCGGCGGCAGTGGGCCCGCTCCTACGGAGGCGCGTGCCATGCCCACACTCCACACTCGATTCACGCTGTCCGGCGCGCTCGGGCTGGGCGCGCTCCGTCGGCGGCAAGCGCGTCTGGGCGCAGGTCCCCCTTCCCGTACCGGCGCGTGTGCCCGTACCCATCGATCGCGGCAGCCGCTGGCCATCCACGTCTCGACGCGCAACCCAATGACCGCCGTCCTCGCGTAACCCCGCATCTCCTACGGCCGTGAGGGCGGGCCCAGCTCTCCCGCCGGATCCCCGGCGGGAGATCCCGAAGAGGAAGGAGCACGAGGTGGCAGAGCAGACGTCACCGCCTCCGGCCGAAAGTGGCCTCCTGGTGGCGGTCGAGGAGCTGACGGCAGTCCATGACCGCTACGACAGCCTCCGTTCCGACAACTCCGGAAGCTCCGGCGACGCGCCGTGGCCCGGTGGCGACGGGAATCTGAGCGACACCGAGTAACGCACCAAGCGGTGGGGGCCGTTCGGGTCGATCCGGCGGTCCCCCGCCGCATCCGCACAGACGTGTCCGGACTCATGAGGGAGCCAGTGATGGAACATCAGTTGATCAGGGCCGTGGAGGAAGCGCTCGGCTGGAAGGGGCCCGGCGCGCTGGGCCGGGCGTTCGCGCGGGGGACCATGCCGGACCCGTCGCTGACCTGGCGCGTCCTGACGCCGCAGCGTCTGCTCGACATCGCGATGCGCCGAAGCCTGAACCGCCCCCAGTTCAGGTGCTTCCAGAAGGGCGACGAGGTGCACCCGGCGGTGTACTACACCGACAGCGTCAGCCCTCGCGGGCAGAGCATCTCGATGGTCAACATGCGCGGCCTGGGCCGGCTCCTGGGCGAGGGAGCCACGCTCATCATGGACCAGGTCAACGTCTTCGACCCGAAGATGGAGGCCGCCTGCAGGGCCCTGCAGTGGTGGTCCCACGAGCGCGTCCAGGTCAACGCCTACCTCACGACGAACGACGCCTCCGGCTTTCCGCTCCACTGGGACGACCACGACGTCGTGATCGTCCAACTGGCCGGCGAGAAGGACTGGGAAGTGCGCGACACCACCCGAACCGCTCCCATGTACCGGGACACCGACCCCAACAGCGCCCCCAGCCAGGACATCATCTGGGCAGGCACGCTGAAGACCGGTGACGTCATGCACATCCCGCGCGGCCACTGGCACCAGGCCACCCGGAGCGGCAGCGGCACGGGCCACAGCCTGCATGTGACCTTCGGGATCACCAAGCGCACCGGGGCGAGCTGGCTCGCCTGGCTCGGCGACTGGTGCCGCGAACAGGAAGTCTTCCGGCACGACCTGGACCGTGAGCCCGGCAGCGGCACCACGGCCCTGGTCACGGCCGCCTCCCGACTGATCGGTGAGCGCTCCCCCGACGAGTTCCTTGCCGCGTACGAGCAGCGGGCCGCCCTGCCCCGGCATGTGCCGTTCCTCGAAGCCCTCGGACCGCTGGAGGCCGTGGTGTGCACCACTCACTTCCCACCCCTCATCGAGCCGCACGGCGAAACGGTCGAGGTGACCGCCTCGGGAAAGAAGCTCACCTTCGCGGCCAAGGCCGAGCCCGCATTGAGCGTCCTGCTGAGCGGCGCGCCCGTCCGCCTGGACGCGGTGACCGTGACAACCGACAGCGAAGTGTCCGAGGTCGCCAGGATCCTGGTGAAGGAGGAGCTGTGCGCGGTACTGACCCCCGAGTTGTCCTCGGGCTATACCGGTCTCGTCACCAGCGGCGCCACCTGACCGCAGCGCTGGACCGAGGTGTCACCGCGCTCGACACCGGCTCGAACTACCTCGGCTACCGGTCACATTCGACCCTGGCCCGGATCGCGGGCGACTTGCTGCCCCGGTTCGAGATCTCCACGAAGGTGGGCTACTTCTCTCAGGCCAGAAAGGCAGCGCACTCCCTGGAGCCGGCGCGGCTGTACGCGGCAGTGGAACGGGCTGCAAGGGAGCTGGGGCGCGAGCCTGACCTGGTGTTCCTGCACAACCCCGAACGCTCCCTCACCGCCAGGTCCCGGGAGGCCCTGGAGCGGGCGTGCGCGGCCCTCGCCGACGCTGCGGAGAAGGGACTGTGCGGAGACTGGGGCATCGCGTCCTGGAACCCGGCGCCGCTGCTTGAGCTGGTCACCCCGACCACGCCGAAGCCGTCGGTGTTGATGGTGCGCGCCGGTCTGCTGGTCGGCGCCCGAACCCTCGACGCCACGGACACGCTGAGGCGCCGCTGGGATCTGGACCGTGGTGCCGTACACGGTATGAGCCCCTTCGGTGGCAGCAGTCGGGATCCGATCTGGGAACGGTTCGACCCCCGCGTCTTCCTGCGCGACGGCGGTCAATACACCCGCGCCCAGGCGGCGTTTCGTACCGCGTACCGTCTGCCCCGGGTCGGCTCCATCGCGGTGGGCACCGGCGATCCGGTCCACCTGGACCAGCTGCTCGCGGTCTTGAACGCCGAGGTCGACGAAGAAGCGGTGCGCGGCTACCGGACACTGCTCCGCAACCGCACGCGTACTCAGTCCGCCTGAAGCTCGGCCACCAGCCGGCCCGCCATCCGGCGGGCCGGCTGGTGGCGTGGGTCCTGCGGGTGCGCATACGGGTCCAGGATCTTCGAGCACGCGAACAGCGTCATCAGCTTGCCGTCCCGGCTCTCGAAATCGGCTCGCCGCTCCGCCCGCACGCGCTCCGCGAGTCGCGGGACAGCCAGCGAACTGGCCCACAGGGAAGCAGAGTCCAGTCCACGCGGGGCCTTGCCCCAGTCCTCCCAGTCGAAGAGGCAGAACTCCGGGGCAGTCATGTTCGCCCAGTTCAGGTCCGCGTGGGCCGGCACCCACCGCTCCACGGTCGTATCGAAGCCGTCACCGAAGACGCCCTGGACGGACGCGCTGACCAGCTGTTGCGTGATCCGCTCGGTGTCCGGGGTGGCCACCCGCGTGGTCTGCTGGCCGGAGAGTGCGTCCAGCGTCGCGTTGAACGCCCGCCACCACTGCGGCTTCAAGCTCGGATCATCACTCAGGATCGCGGTGCCGATGGGAGGCGAGGGCAAGAGCGTGGTCTCGTCGGCCCGCCACAGCACCAGCCCGCCCGGCTCGATCCAGACCATGCAGCCCCTCCAGACGGGCTGGGCGATATCGCGCAGGCGGGCGGCGCACTCGGTGCCGTTCCAGCCCTGCTCGCCGATCTTGTCGAGGGAGCGGCGCTCTATACGGACCCAGGTACCGCGATCCGTGCACGCCCCGACGGACCGGCGTTTGCGGACCACTGTGTCCGGGTCGAAACGGACCTGGAGCGAGCGCTCGACGTGTTCCAGGATGTCGTCGACGGGCTGGACGCGGAGATCGGCGGCAGCGCCAGCGGGGACCGAGAGCGTCATGGCGACGACCGTAGCAGCGGGAAGGGTGCGGGATCACAGCCTTGCGGCTGGCGGGCCCTGCTGCCGCGCACCCTGCGCGAGCGGCCCCTTGGTGTCTGGCTCCACCGGCGGAGCGCCGTCCCGCCTCGGGACAGCGGAGTTGTACCTGCTCGGGATAAGGAGGGGTCAGCGCCCGTTGGGTACGTTCACGCTGGCTCACTCCCCCGCCGGTCCTCACGGCCCCGAACCGGCCTACCTCCAAGGAGCCCCACACCCGGTGCGTCTCCAACTGTTCCTGTGCGGCACGGGTTACCCACACACCGATCGCCTCATAAGCAACCGTCCGGGTGCGGTCAGTCTGGGGGATTCCTAGATCCGCGAGTTGTGGAGTGACTGCCACACGGCTCCGGCCAGCGCCCACGTCGCCCGGGGGACAGACAGACGCTCGTGCTCGCGGTACAGCTCCCAGTTGTACCGCACGAGGGACAGCTTGTTGGAGGACAGGGATCCCGCTTGGTGCGCCCTGTACACCGCAAGCGGCTCGGCCAGGCCGCGGGCGTCAGTGCCGTCACGCATGATCGACAGCCACAGGGCGTAGTCCTGCCTCTTCCGCATCTCCGGCATCAGCTTCGTGCCCAGGACGTTGCGGTCGTACATGGCGGTCAGAGCGCCGATGTGGTCCCGGACGAGCATCGCGCGGTAGTCGACGTGTTCCCGGGCGTGGACGACCCGCCCGTTGGGGGTGAAGTCGGTGCTCTCACCGTCGTAGTCGGCGTCCATCTTGAAATAGGAGGTGAACGTCAGCGGCGCGGTACCCTCCTCCGCGAATGCGACCTGCCGCTCGGCCTTCTCCGGCAGCCACATGTCGTCGCTGTCGAGGAAAGCCACATAGTCCCCCCGAGCCCGATTGATCGCGAGGTTGCGGGCTCGGCCGGCGCCTCCGCGTTCGGGTGCCGACTCGGGCAGGACGCGCTTGTCCTGCCGGGCGAACTCCATCAGCAGGTCCATCGAGCCATCGGTTGACTGGTCGTCGGTGATCAGCAGCTCAAGGTCTGCTTGAGTCTGTGTGAGCACCGACCGGATTGCTGCCCCAAGAGTCGTCGCCGAGTTGTACACGGGCATCACGACAGACACCAGGGACACAGCGATCTCCTTGCTCAGCCAGGGACGGTCGTCCATTCGAACACCGTGACCCACTAGACCTTTCACACATGTCGTTGTCGCTGGTCAGGGCCATGGAGGGCCACCACTGACCGTACGCGCCGCAGAAGCGGGCCACCATGTCACGGCCGTGGAGCGTAGGCGATGACTTGTGGGTGCTGATTGAGCCGCTACCGCCGCCCTGCCAGGGGCCACATCCCGCCCAACTCCCATTCCTCAGCGGGGATTTGGACGTTTACGCTCCTGACGTCGTGACGGTACGTTACGCGTCATCACACCACTCGGAACGGACGTACGCACGCCGCACCCCAGCCTGAGCAGCCAGAAAGTCGACCCATGTCCCAACACACCACCGCCCGGTGGGCGGGCCTACTCGAACAGGCCGACGAGAAACGCTCCGCAACCCGTCTCAACAGCCACATGGGAAACGGCGGGGGCGCTGAGGACCTCAAGAGCGAGCAGGGCGCGTGGACTCGGGCCGGCGACCAGGTCTCCCACTTCAAGGGGGCGTTCGCCCGTGCCCTCACAGAGCTTCGCAAAGGACACGTTTGCAGAACCATCCCCTCCCATGGATAACAGTCACCCTCTTCGCCCTCGTCATGTCCGGCGGCTGCTCGACCGACGACAGCGAACACATGGAGGTACACGGATACCGCTCGAAAGAAAAGGTAATCGAGCAGACCAAGAGAGTATCCAGTGAACTACTGGATGCGACAGGAATCAAGGGAACCACCACCAAAGCAGGGCCTGGAGAAACGACATGCGGTGACCAGGACGACGCTTTCCAGGTCCAGCATTCCTGGTCCATCTACGATGTCCCGCTCGACACCCTCAAGAAGGGTTTCTATCGCCTCCGTGAAAAACTCCCAGAATCTGGCTGGAAGGTCACCCACCGAGGCCGCGAGAGCTCCCAGGCCCGTGACAGATACGTGGTGTACGAGCACGACAAACACAAGTACGGAGTCCGGGTGGTCCTCTTCGACGACATCGGAGAACAATCAGACCCACCCGGCCTGGTCTTCGAGGTGGCCTCCGCCTGCTACTCCTCGGAGTAACCGCGCCCCCCTTAGAACCGCGGGCCAGGCCACCACAACCCCGGCTCCGACCCCGGCCACAGACCCCAGCCCCAGCCCCCAGCCCCCAACTGTCAGCCGGTGGCTGGGAGTTCGGTGAGGGCCTGACGCATCCCTCAGAAATCATTACCGGGCAATACGGAAGAGTCACCCTTGCCGACTAAGGGAATAGTACGGGCGACAGCTCTGGCGGCCATACTTCTCACGCTAAACGGATGCTCCACCGGCGAAAGTAATCACATGAAGAAATTCGGATACCGCCCAAAAGGAGAAGTCACGGAACAAACCAAGAGAGTATCCAGCAAGCTTTACGGCGCAGTGAACATCAAAGGGAAAACCACACGCCCCGGCCCCTATTCTGCGGCGTGCGATGATCCCGATGAAACATTTCAGATTCGACATTCCTGGTCCATCTACGGCGTACCGTTCGCCACGCTCGAGAAGGGCTTCTATCGGCTGCGCGATAAACTGCCGGAAGAAGGCTGGAAGATCGCCCGTCAAGGCCGCGAGAAAAGCAAGGCACACGACAGGTACGTGGAATACGAACACGACAACTACAAACACGGAGTTCGGGTCATCCTCTTCGAGAGGACCGAGGAAAGCCCTAACCCAGCCGGCCTGCATTTCGACGTAGCCTCCGCCTGCTACTCCTCGAAGTAGCCGCAACGGCGCCCCAGGTGGGGCCGGGCCACCACAACCCCGGCCCCGGCCACAGACCCCAGCTCGCCCCAAACCAGCCCTCGGCCCCCGAACCAGAACCCCCAGCCCCTCCCCCTCCCCCTCCCCCAACTGTCAGCCGGTGGCTCGGGGTTCGGTGAGGGCCTGACGCATCCCTTCGGGTACCGCACCGAGTGGGGACAGTACGGCGGGGGCGGCCGCAGCGGGGGCACCGAACCGGAACAGGGAGGCACTGGCCGGCGGAGGGAGGCACGGGCCGGCGGAGGGCCCTCACCCGGTGTCCGCCCGAGCGGTGGAGCCCCTGTGGCCCAACGGCCTCAACGAACCAGCCGCCGCCCTCTGCTTCGGCCTGGCCGGACACGTCCCCGCCGCCCGCACCCGCGCCGACGAACTGGGCCTGCCCCTGTTCGTGATCGACCGAACCGGCACACACCCCCACCCAACAACAACGCCGCCTTGGAACTGCTCGACAAGAGGTGAGGGACACCCGGGGCTCCCGCGTACTCCCCGGGGCCCACCAGCAGGCAGGCGTCTGAGCACGGTGAACGTGGTGCGAACGCTCCGCCCCCCACACACAGAGCCCCCACGGACGCGTGGGGCAGACACGTAAGGTCCTCCCCATGGGATGGATGGACCGGCTGCTCGGGCGCACCCCTCCACCGGAGCCTGTTGCCGCCCCCCTGTACGCCGACGTGGGGGTTCCTGACCTGGTCGAGCCTCTGTACGCGCGGGCTCTCGTGCTCGCTGTCGATCGCGGTACGGCGACTGTCGACGTCCAGCCGCCCGGCCGTGGGTCCTTCCGCACCGAGTTGCGTAGCGGCACCTCCCCCGACAGCTTCCGAGGACTGGTGCCGCGTTGGCACGTACCGGTGGTCCTCGACGCCTCGGACCCGGACACGGTGGTTCTGCTGGAGCCGCCGTGTGGACCGGACCTCCCACTCGTACCGGATGACCTCCAGCACGTCAGGGACGCCAGGGACCTGCGCACGAGCGAGCTGACGGAGCGGTACCCGCCGCCCTCGGCGGCGAGGCTCTCCGTGCTCATGGAGCCCACCGCGTCAGCGGTGCACCCGGCCTGGGACGCGCTCTGCTTCAGGCTGGGCCTGCTGACGACCCCTGAGGCGCGTACCGTGCTGGACCGTATCCGTGCCGACGGCAACGCGTGGCAGCGGGCCGAGGAGGAGCTGTACGCCTGGGGACCGTTCCTTCCCGACGATCCGCGCAAACAGGTCGGGACCTTCTTCGCTCACCTCGACTCCGTCGCGCCACGGGAACCGCGCATCGACAGTGCGCCGTTCTGGACCTTCGGGGTCGCGGCGTTGATGCGGGACTTCAAGCCCGAGGAGACCGGGCTCAAGGTGTTCGAGAGGGTGATGCGCCCGTTCGTCGAGGTCTGCGGGCCGTTGCCGGAGCAGTTGTTGTAGGGGGGTCACCGGGGCACGCAGCCCGTACCCCAAAGGCGTCTCCGCGCCGTTCCGCGACGGTCCGGGCCCGGGTCGTCCGCGTGGCTCACCGTCGACGCCCCGGCGACCCGTCGGGGCGGAGCAGTGCGACCGGGAGCGACGGGGTGTCCGAGGTTCATTCTCGGCCCCCGCCCGTCTCGTCCGGCCAGCCGTCGAACCTCACGTCGTGAAGGTCGTGGGGGTCGAGGGTGTTGTGACGGAAGCGGATGGGTCGGCCGACCCGGCACTCGCCGTCGTTCGACCACCAGTCGACGGAACGTCGGAGTACGACCTGTTGGGGAAGCTCCGCGCTGACGGTGAGCGTGAACCAGGGGTAGCTGTCCCCGTCGCTGCCCTGGGGTACCTCTACGGGCGTCACCGCGTCGATCACGCCCAGGGTGGTGTCGCCGTCCGCGAACTGCGCAGCGTGGAGTCGGGAACTGACGAGGGCTTCCGGGACAGCACCCACGAGGAGGACCCCCAGCGCTGTTCCGAACCCCCACAGGAAGACGTCGGAGCGGCTGGTCCCGGCGATCCAGAACCAGATCCCGAGCACGATGCTCACGAGGATCATGAGAACGAACAGTCCCATGCCCGTGAGCATGATTCCCATCGAGATGTTGTCGATCCGCGAAAGGCGGCGAATCCGGGCTCGGGTCTCCGGCGTCCTCGCTCGGCCGGCCCAGAACTCGGCGAAGTCATCGCCCGAGGGCTTGTCCCGCTCCTCGGCCTGTGTCCGTCTGAGCGGCCGTGGCCTGCTCATGCTCACCATCTCCCCCTGGTCTGACTCCCCGTCGCAGAGTACGGCGCACGGGTCGTCGTGGTAAGAGCGTGCTGGGTCGCGGGCGCACTCCGCCGACGGGGCTCGCCCCCGCGCGTACGTCCCCCACCGCATGGATCACCCGTCGGCAGCGCACCCGGAGGGCCCACCGTGCACCGTGCAGGGCACCATCCCCGTCGCGGCACGGGGGGGGCTGGGCACCCCGCGCTCAGCGTGGTCGACGGCTACAGCCCCACGCCCACCAGAGGTCAGGTCGACGCGATCAGGCGGATAGGGGCGGGACGGCGCCCGACGGATGCTCGCCGCCGTCCTCGGAGGCCCCGGGTGTACGAGGCCCGACGACGGCCCGTGACACGGTCGCCGTCCCCACAACGCGGGCGTGGGTCCGGCCCCGCACCGACGCACGGTGCCCGCAGTTGGTGGAGGCGTGCTCCCGCGCACAGGCCACGCACAGACCACGTGGTCATCAACTCGCTTGCCCGAACGCGGAGTTCACCGCACCTCGGGGTGCCCCTTCCGCACACGGGGCACCCGGTCCCCCACCCCGGCGTGCACCGCGACCCACCCGCGAACCGCCCCGCGCCACCCTGTTCCGGGCACCGCCCGACCCGCCCAGGACGCCACACCCGGAACCCCCACCACGCCCCACCCGGCGCCAGGGCCCCCAACGGCCATTGCCCCCACCGAGCCCCCTGGGGCCGGCGCCAGGTCGCCACCACCCCACCCCCGCCGAGGGCCGGGGGCCCACACCCCCGACCCCGGCCCCACAGCGCGCCACCCCGAACCAGAACCCCCAACTGTCAGCAGGTGGCTCGGAGTTCGGTGAGGGCCTGACGCATCCCTTCGGGTACCGCACCGAGTCGGGAGAGTACGGCGGGGGCGGCGCCGAACCGGAACAGGGAGGCACTGACCGTCTGGAAGACCAGCCGGTGCCCCGCGTACCGGCACAGCACCGACCAGAACTCCTGGCCCCCCTCGCACCCCGGCTCCCGGGTCCAGGGCACGTCCACCCCGCGTACCGTCGGGGTGGCGGGCGGCGGCACTTCCCCCGCTTCCCTCAGGGCCACGGTGCCCGACCAGACACGGTCGTCGAGGTGCAGCAACAGGGACTCCACGGACTCGTCGTCGGCGACCCGTGCCACCTCACGCCAGGTCTGGGCGGCCACGGCGAGGCGGGCGTAGAGGTACATCCGGGTCACCAGCCCCCATTCACGTTCCCGGAACGGCCCCTCGCCCTCGACCGAGGCGAGTACGGTCCCCCGCAGCCGATCGGTGCCGCGCGCCAGTTCCTCGGTGACCCACGCGACGCTCCGGTGCGTCTCGTCGTCCTCGATGGCGGAGGTGACCACCTCAAGGGTGAGCTGGGCGCGGGTGAACGAGCACAGCAGCTCGTCCACCAGGGGCGTCCCCGGCTGGCCCTGGTGCTCAACAACCCCGGCCGAACGGCGAGTTGACGCGTCTGTCGCAACTGTCATGCTGGACATACCTCTCTCTCAGGGATGGGTGCCGCCTCCGGCGGGGGTTTCCTGGCAGGGAGTGCGCCCCGCCGGAGGCGGCGGTTCAGCGGCGGCCCGTGGGGGTCGCCGTCGTGCTCACAGTGGTCGCCGTACTCACAGTGCTCACGGGCCGCCGTGCTCACCGTGGTCAGGCCCGCGGGGTGAGCGGTCACCGCAGCGCCCGGAGGCGCCGCCCGGACCGGTCCCCTCCCGGCGAGGGGTCCCGTGACCGTGGGGCCGCCGCCGTCGACCGGGTTCCGTGGGGCCGGCCGTCTTCCGACCGGTCGCCCCACAGGGCGGTGGCCGGGGGATGCTGAGCACCCCGGGCGGTACGACAGCCGTCCGGTGACCGGGACGGCTGGCCGGAGTGGGCGACGTATCCGGTGATCACCCGCGAGCCCGGCCGGGTTCGCCCCGGCGGGTTCGGGACAACACCCGCGCGCCCCGGGCCGAGCGACGGCGTCAGACGGCCGGCATCTCACCTGGCCCCGGCGCGTACGGGGCACCCGCGCGCCCCTCAACTGCGCCCCAGGCACCGGGACTTGCTCCGCAGGTGTTCCACGGGCACCTCCCATTCCCGGCCTCCTCCCACGGGGCGGAGCCATACGCGTACCGGCCCACGCTCCATCAACTCCCCGGTACGGCCCGTGCGTTCGTCGGTCGCGCACTCACGGGGCGATGCCTCGTGGGCTGACTCGTGGTAGACAGCAGGCATGGCCGCTCCTCTCCGTAGCGGTTTCGCTACCAAGGGGTCCTAGCGTGGCCTAGTGTGGAAAACCCTTCAACTAACCAGTTCCGAAGAAAGAGTTGGGTGCGGCATGGTCAACCGCAAGGAGCTGAACCCCGAGGCGAGCCCGCAGGCCGCGTTCGGTGCCCGTATGAGGCGCTTCCGAGAGGATCGTGGCTGGAACCAGGAGACGTTAGCCGAGCAGACGGAATATTCCAGTCAGCATATTTCGGCCGTGGAAACTGGTCGCAAACCGCCAACCCTGCCCTTCTCCCGTCGGGTTGATCGGGCTTTCGGCACCAGCGACGGCTCGGACTCCTTCGAGCAGGAGTGGCGCGACATCCGGCACGGCAGTCTGCTGGAAGGCTTCCCGGAGTACGTGGGGCGGGAGGGCCGGGCGGTCGAGGTCCGGCTGTACGAGATCGGGATCGTGCCCGGACTGCTCCAGACACCGGAGTACGCACGGGTGTTGGCGGAGAGCGCCGTACGCCGAGGGGCGATCACCCCGGACCAGGCGGCCGAACGCGTGTCCTTCCTGGCGGAGCGACAGGGGGCCCTGGTGCGCTCCCGTCCTCCCACCATGCTGGTGGTGATGGACGAGAGCTGCGTGCGCAGACAGGTGGGTGGGCCGGAGGTCATGAGCGCCCAGATGGACGCGCTGCTGGAGTTCGCCCAGCGCCCCAACACCGTGCTCCAGATCGCCCCGTTCGAGATGGGGGAGCTGCGCCCGTTCGATCTTCCGTTGTACTTGCTCACGATGTCGGACCTGTCGGTGGTCGCCTACTCGGAGTCCCAGATCCAGGGGTATCTGGAACGCGATACCGCTTCGGTACTTCCGCTGCTCTCGGATTACCATCAGCTACAGGCCGAAGCGCTCTCCCAAGCGGCCTCGGTAGCCATGATCGAAGAGGTACGAAAGGGCACCCCGTGACGCTCCCGACCGAGTCCCCCCGCTGGTTCACCTCCTCCTACAGCAACAACGGCGGTGCCTGCGTGGAGGTCGCCGCCAACCTCGCCAGCACCCAGGGCGTCGTACCGGTTCGCGACTCCAAGAACCCCGGCGGCCCCACCCTGAACCTGCCCACCGACACCTTCCGCACCTTCGTCGCGGGCGTCAGGACGGGCACCTTCACCGGCTGAACCGGCCCCAGCTCCCAGCTCCGCGAAGCCCCCTCCCCACCACCGGCGAGGGGGCTTCGTCATGCCCGCGCACGGTTCGCGGCGGCCCGTACACGTTTAACCACCCTCCGTACAGTCCAGCCTCCCCACAACCCAACTCCCCACGAGAGGCGGCCCGATGACGGTCCCGAACGAAGCTCCCCACTGGTTCACCTCCTCCTACAGCGACAACGGCGGCAACTGCGTGGAAGTCGCCACCAACCTCGCCCACACCCACGGCGTCGTCCCCGTACGCGACACCAAGAACCCGGGCGGCCCCACCCTGAACCTCCCCACCACCACCTACCGCACCTTCCTCACCAGCCTCAAGACAGGCACCCCCACCCCCTGACCAGCACCCAACCCCCCGTGGAAGGAGCCCAGATGACACACCCCACCGACACCCCCCACTGGTTCACCTCCTCCTACAGCGACAACGGGGGCGACTGCGTGGAAGTCGCCACCAACCTCGCCCACACCCACGGCACCATCCCCGTACGCGACACCAAGAACCCCGGCGGCCCCACCCTGAACCTCCCCACCACCACCTACCGCACCTTCCTCACCGGCGTCCGGGGAGGGACGTTCACCCCCTGACCAGCACCCAACCCAACTCCTCACGAAAGGCAGTCAGTTGACACTCCCCACCGACACCCCCCACTGGTTCACCTCCTCCCACAGTGACAACGGCGGCGCCTGCGTCGAGGTCGCCACCAACCTCGCCCACACCCACGGCACCATCCCCATCCGCGACACCAAAAACCCCCACGGCCCCACACTCCACCTCCCCACCACCACCTACCGCACCTTCCTCACCAGCCTCAAGACAGGCACCCCCACCCCCTGACCAGCACCCAACCCAACCCCTCACGAAAGGCAGAGTTGACGCTCCCCACCGACACCCCCCACTGGTTCACCTCCTCCCACAGCAACAACGGCGGCAACTGCGTCGAGGTCGCCACCAACCTCGCCACCACCCACGACGTCGTCCCCGTACGCGACACCAAAAACCCCCACGGCCCCACACTCCACCTCCCCACCACCACCTACCGCACCTTCCTCACCGGCGTCCGGGGAGGGACGTTCACCCCCTGACCAGCACCCAACCCAACTCCTCACGAAAGGCGCTCAGTTGACACTCCCCACCGAAACTCCCCGCTGGTTCACCTCCTCCTACAGCGACAACGGCGGCCAGTGCGTGGAAGTCGCCACCAACCTCGCCCACACCCACGGCACCATCCCCGTACGCGACACCAAGAACCCGGGCGGCCCCACCCTGAACCTCCCCACCACCGCCTACCGCTCCTTCCTCACCGGCGTCCGGGGAGGGACGTTCACCACCTGAACGGCCACCACGGCTGGCACCACGGTGCTAGGTCTCCGGCCCTCAGCCCCGAACCCGCCCCAGGTCGCCCGAAGGTCCGATGCGCCCCTCCCGACGTGAGGGCCACCATGCAGGTGGAGTCCGGCCAAGGAGGAGCGCACCATGTCGTACCCGCGAGACCGCTACCACGGAGACAAGGGCGAAGTGAACGCGGTCTTCCGCCCGGCCGACAGCCCACCGGACATCTCCGCGCCCGGCGCCACCACCCGTTACCTCGCCACCAACGAGTCAACCGGCGGCGAATTCGGCCTGTACAAGGTGGAGTTGGGCGCGAGGTCCGCTGGGGCCAAGACCCACTTCCACAAGGCGATGTCGGAATCCTTCTACGTCCTCTCCGGCGAACTGGAGCTGTACAACGGCGAGAAGTGGGTTACCGGCCGCGCGGGCGACTTCCTGTACGTACCGGTCGGGGGCCTGCACGCCTTCAGGAACGTCACCGACGAGCCCATGTCCATGCTCATGCTCTTCTCCCCGGGCGCCCCACGCGAGGAGTACTTCGAGCGGGTCGGTGAGATGGCGCGACAGGGCGGCGAAGACCTCAGGCAGTTCCGCATCCGCCATGACAGCTACTTCGTGGAGGACTTCGTGGAGGACACCGAGTCAGGACAGGAGTAGTGCGGGGCCGTCGCGGGACTGTCGCCCCCACCCCGCCCGCACCACCGGGGAGGGGCCGGCCAGGGCGCGGCCCCACCGGACCGGTGCAGCCGCCCGGGTGTGCCCCCACCGCGAGGGCCGGGTGGCGGCGGTGGCCGGTGACGCTTCCCCGTACGGGCCCGTGGGTCGCGGTACGGAAGCGTCAACCGGTCGACCGGGGAGGGGAGTCGGGCCACGTCGGAGGCGTTCAGTCAGTTCGGCCGCGTACCTGCCAGGACTCCACCTGGAGCATGTAGCGCGCGTCGAGTTGGCTCAGCGTTGTCGGCTCCCCGGCACCGCACCGTTCGCCGAGTTCGACCAGCGCCTCCGCCGATCCGTAGTGGGGCTCGGCCATCGCCGCCACGGTGCCGTCGCCGAAGGTCAGGCGCAGAACCACGTGGTCGACCGGGGAGCCGGTCGAGTCGCCCGGCTCGGTGTACGTGAAGAGCTGGGCGGCCACCGCCTCGTACCGCGCGGCACGCACCGCGCCCCGGGTACGTTCCAGCACGAACCCCCGCACGAACCGGTGCAGCAGACAGCGCCCGGACAGGGCGTACAACAGCCCGGCCCAGGCCATCGCGCACGCGATCCCGAAGAACGCCAGCCCCATCAACGCGAACACGATCCGGCCCGCCAAGGGCACCGCGTCGGTCCCCAACAGGAAGTAGCCGCCCACCACACAGATCACCACGAGCAGGAGACCCGGGACCAACAGGGCCGACTCACGACGCGAGTTGACCGCGAACGAGTCCGACCACTCCCCCAGCGCCTCCGCACGCGCCACCTCGGTCGCGCGGTCCGTCAGCGCGGACGTCGAAGAGAACACCCGTACCCCCTCCCCCTGGGCCAACCCCCGTCCGGGCCCCCACGGTCGGCCCCTCGGCCACCGACCAGCCTACGTACCCCGCCGCCGCCGGCATCCCGCCCGGCCCGAGTGCGGGTTCCCGGGCCCCCGGCCCTTCCCGGTCACCAGGCCGGAGCAGCCCCTGGGCCCTCAACTGGGCCGCGCGCCGCGTCGGCTGGCGATGTGCTCCTCCAACGCCCCCCACTTGGCCGCCTGGAACTCCTCCGCCGTGAGGTCCCCGCTCCGACGCCGTTCGCTCAGCCGGCGCAGCCGGGCGGAGAGGTCGATACCGGGGTCCCTGGAGTACAGGTCCTCCCACAACTCGTCGTCCCCGGGCGCGGGGAACTCGGTCTTGAGCTGACGCCACACCTCGAAACGCCTCTCGTCCGGTACGAAGAGGGCCCCCGCCCGCAACCGTGCCGGGTCGTCGGGGGTTCCCCGGTCGTACACGGCGACCAGCGGGCGGTACCGCAACTCGTACGGGAGCGGCGCCGGTACGTCGTGCCGGGTGCCGCTCCGGTCACGGAAGGCGATCACGGCCGTACCCCCACCGTCGGGCCCCCGCTCCCACCCGTACCCCCGGGCGACCGCGACCTCCCGGTCACGGCCACGACGCGGATGCCCGTAGAAACGGCGCAGGTCGACCAGGCTCCACCAGCACAGGACCAGCGCCCCGACCGCGACCACGCCGGCCACCAGGACCGCGCCGGCGACCTCGGGGAGCGGGATGTCGTAGTCACCCACGCTGCCGTACCACCCCCACGTGGCGCCCGTCGCCCCGCACGCGACCGTCACGTACACGGCGGTGCGGCGCAGCGCGCCCCAGGCCAGGCACGTGAACAGTCCCCCGACGATCACGGCGAGGGGAAGCAGGAGCAGCGCGCCGTCGTCGGAGGACCAACCCCCGTCGCTGGTCCGCGTCCACTCGATGGTCGGCATCAGCAGCGTGCCGTAGTAGCAGCACAACCCCACCGTGGCGAGGGCCAGCCCCCCGGTGAGAGACGTGCGCGCGACGTGCCGTCGATAGCGAGGAACCACCGTTCGACCCTCCCCCCCTGAAGCTCCGCGCACCCTCGGCACGCGGCAGCGTGATCGCGGTCTTCATCTTCGCCCACCACGGGGTTACCGTCATCCCCACACCAGAATTTCGGGGAGGCGTAACCGCCGTGGACAGTAGGCGAGTTCGGGAGAGTCCGTCGCTCAGATGGTTCTCGCGCGTCGGTCTGGGGCTGTTCGTCCTGTCCGCCGTGCTGACCGCGCTCCTCGCCCCGTACGCCCGCAACTACGCCTCGTCCTTCGTGTTCCTCACCCTCTGCCTGCCCTGGGTCTGGGTGTCGCTGAGAGCGGCGTTCTCCCAGGGGCCCGACGAGTGGACGCGGTACGGGCGGGACGGCATGGCGCGGATCGGGCCGCTGCGCGTGACCGACACGGACGAGGGCGGCACCCCCTACTACGCCACCACCGGCGCGCTCCGCCCGAACGGCGAGCGGCTGTCCCTGGAGAGGTTCAGCGAGCGGGAGGAGTGCGAGGAGGTGCTCGACGCCCTGGGTGTCGTCCCGGTCCGGTACCTGCCGGAGACCGGGCGCGCGCACTTCCGCGACGACCTGGTCCGCATGGTGCTCGACTGTGAGGACCCCCTCGCGCCCTCCCCCGAGCGGGCCACCTCCTGAGGCTCCGGGTTCCCGGGTGGCCGACTTCCGGGGTCCGGTTTCCGGGTGGCCGGTTTCCGGGGGCCCGCTCCTGGGGGTCCGGTTTCCGTGGGTCCGGTGACCAGGGGTCCGGTTCCTGAGGGGCGGTCACGGGCACCGAGGCGGCCGGCCCGGGCCCACCCCGGTCGAGCCCCCTGCCGTTGGCCCGGCGTCGGCGGTCCCCGACCCGCCCACGAAGGGCCGCGCCCCTGGACGACGCCGTCGCCGTCGCCATCGCCCGGTGGCGGACCTACGATGTCGCGATGCTTCCCGAGCACGGCGCCACCCTCGACGACGAACTCACCGCCCTCGACGCACTGCCGTTGGAGGAGCTGCGCCGACGGATGGCGATCGTGACCGAACTGACCGGTACGGCCGCGTCGTGCTCCCAGGTCACCCGCCGCTACCGGCTGCCCGGCGGAACCCGTTACGCCTGGAACGACAGCGGTGGCACCTCGCTGTACGTCTATGTCACCGACGACGGACGTGCCCTGCTGGTCACCTTCGAGGCCGACCACCAGCTCAACATCGGTTTCGGTGACGAGGACCACCCGTACCTGCGGGCCATGCTCCAGGGCGTGCCCTCGGACCTGTTGCGGATGACCGAGGTGCCGGGCCAGGACTCCGGCGACCGCTACCCCGACCTCACCCTGACCGACCCGGACACCGGCCGTCGCCTGCTCGCCGCGACCGGGGTGTTCTGGTACGACGGCCAGCGCTGGCGGCACGCCGCCGAGGGGGTGCTCGCGGCCTGTGCCTGGGAGGGGATCGAACCGACCGAGGAACCCACCGTCGCGGCGTCGGTGTACCTCCTGGGTGAGGAGTTCACCCCCGACACCTACTTCACGCGCTGGTGCGACGACCCCGCGCTGTCCCCGGAGCGACGGGACCACCTCCGCGACCTCGTCGCCACGGCGTTCCGACGGCACCCCCGCTGACCAGCGCCCACCGTGACCGTTCGCCCCGTCGGAGGCGCCCGGCCCCGACCCGACTCGACGGGCGGCCTGACCGGACGGCCTGCCCCGAGGGGACAGCGCCAACGGCCGGTCACCGCGGGGCCGTTCCCCCGTGCCCCGCTCGCTCTCGACAGGTCCGCTCGCCGGTCGGTTCGGCGTCGGTCGACCGGCGTCCGCCCACGGGCCGGTCACCGGACGGCGCGCTCACCCGCTCCTCGTCGCTCACGTGCTCCTCGTCGCTCGCTGTCGAGGGCCCCGCTCGCCCCTGGCCAGAGTCGGGACGCGAGCCAGGGCCCCGACAGCGAGCGACCAGATGAGGTGCCCGTCCTCCCCCGTCAGGGCGGACGCGTACGTATCGCGGCCACTCGGTGTCAGCCAGAGCCGGAAAGGCGGAGGCGCCCGCCTTGCCGACCCGCTCTCCCGGCACTGCCGGGGCCGACCTGACGTGGGCTACGCCAGCGAGCGCAGTACGGTCATCGCCGCCGTCTCCCGCTCCGCGATGTCCTCCAGCAGCTGGCTCGCCTCCGTCAGGTACTCCCGTCTCCCGGTGGCGCCCGCGTACTCGACGCGCTCGGCGACACTCGTCCACAACAGAGCGGACTCGGCGAAGAGGTCCCGGCCACGACCCACGAGCACCCCGCCCGGCCGCCCTTCGAGGAGCCCCTGACACTCGGTCAGGAAGTCCCGGTACAGGTTACGGAACAGCGCCCCGCCGGTGCCCGCGTGTTCCATCAACATGGCGATGAGGGCGAGATCGCGACCAGGGTCCTCGACCCGGTCGAACCAGGACGGTAGCCGCCGGGCGGCCGTACGGACCCCACGGTTGCCGAGGTTGGCGATCGGCGGGGTCAGAAAGGTCTCGGCGCACTCGGTGATCGCGCTGACGACGGCCGGGACGAGTTCCCCGGGACCGGTGCCGGCCGCCTCCCGCACGGTGAAGGACCTGTGGCGGGCGGCCATCGGACCCCGCGCGGCTCGCGCTCGGGCCAGGCTCTCCAGACTGGTGGACACCGCCCCGCCCTGCCGCGCGGTGTCCACCAGGTACGCCCGCTCCTGGTCGTAGCCGTACAGGGCGACGACGTGACCGGCGAAGTGCACCCGGGAGCCGAAGTACTCCAGGTCGTGACTGTCGAGTTGCAGCCCTACGGGCGTCCCCTCGTCGATCCGGGCACGCACCTGGTCCCAGGCCCTTCGCGCGGAGGTCGTCTCCCGCACGTCCAGCTCCCACCCCAGCCGCCGCGCCAGGTTCCGGGTGATCTCAAAGGGCTTCACCCTGCCACCCAGAAACGGCACCGCCTGCCGCTTGGAGTCCCAGTAGACGAAGGACAGCCCGCTCCCCAGCCCGAAGATCATGGGTTCGGACAACTCCAGCCCGGCGTGGGCCAGGAGCACACCCAGCGCCGTGGTCTCGCAGTGTGAACCACCGGAGGTGGGGAGCCCGTCGATGATCGTCCCCAGGGGCGCATCCGACTCGGTCCTGTCACTCATCGGGCAACCGGACTCGTTCGGCGAGCCACGACCTCTCCGCCTCCAGGAGGCTCAGGGAGTACGAGAAGACCTCACGCGCGGCACGCGGCAGAGGGGCCTGCGACCGTTCGGCCTCCGTCACCTCCGCGATGCGGGCCTCGACCCGCCTCAACCGGCCGCGCAGGGCCTCGTCGTAGGTCCGCTCCGAGATCAGCGGCAGGTTGGCCAGCCCCACCAGGACCGGGTGCGAGACCGCCCGGAGGTCGGCGATGAACGCGAGGGCCTGGTCCGCCGCGACCCGTTCGCCCTCCTCGGTGGCCTGGAACACCCGCCTCGACGAGCCACCGGTACGGTCGCCGTCGTCGCGGACGAGGCCACGCTTCTCCAGTTTGGCCAGCACGTAGTAGATCGACGAGAAGCCGATGTCCGTCCACCGCCGGACACCGCGCCGCTCGATCACCTGCTCCAGGTCGTAGCCGTGCCGGGGCTCCTCCACGATCAGGCCCAGCACGGTCAGTTCGGCGGGGGTCAGTTCCACGCGACTATTCTAGTGCTAGAAGTCCGGGGCGGCACCGCCAGAAACCGGAACCTCCCCCCTGTCCCCTGCCGGATGGTGCCGACGCGGACCGATGCCGGTACGTGCCCCCGCCCGAGGGTGGTGAGCCGCTGTCCGGCCCGTTCACCCCCGCCAGGGAGCCGGCCCCACATGTCCATGAACTGGGCCGAGGAGACCGCAGTCGCCCCAACCGCCCCCGGACGAGGGCGGGTTGGGGCGTGGGGCCGGGAGGGGCCGGCGACTTTCCCCTGGACGCTCACCCCTGGTCGGTACCACGGGCGTCCCCCGCGCGAGGTCCGCTCAGCCTGTTCCCGGGCTCAGCCCCTCGGCTCGTACCTCAACCTGAGCGCAGTCGGGCGCGAAGGACCTCCGCGCCGTCGCCCCCGAGGTCCTCGCAGACCGCCGCACGGCCTGCCATGGCCATCACCAGGGAGAGGGTCGGCCCCCGGAGCAGGTCACCCGAGCCGGTGGTGAACGGTCCGTCCGTGGCCTCGATCCGCAGGCCCGCGACGGCGGTCCTGCTCGCCACGGTGAAATCCCGGCTGGCGAAGAACCGGGCCACGGCGGTCGTCGTGGCCACCGGGGGTGTCCGCACCAGACCCAGTGGCCGACGGATGTCCTCGCCGTGGACGACGATCTCGCCCAGCCAGGCCGCGGTATGTCCCGTCGGCCCCGCGTGCCCGTCGACGACGTCGCGGAACCGCCGCAGGGTCTCCTCGGGTGTGGCACCACGGTGCTTCGCGAGCCGTCGGTCGTTGTGCAGACCGGGGTCGAACCGCGCGGCCACCATACTCAGCAGCCAGCGCCACATCCTCGTACGGGCACCTGCCGTCAGATGGGCCACCACCTCCTCCACGGTCCAGCGTTCACACAGCGACGTTCTCGCCCACTGGGCCTCGCTCAGCCCGGCGAGGTCCCGCGCGAGCGCGGCTCGCTCGACGTGGATCGCCCGTTCCAGAGCCTCGCGGGTTTCCAGCACGTGCGGTTCAGCCATGAGGCGCCTCCAGAGATCAGGTGTCCCCCATCAGACCCCTCTCACCGCCCAAACTCATCGACCACGCACGAGTAAGCGAGCCCCGCGCGGCCTTCCGGTAGCGAAACGGGTCCCGCCCTCGCACGGGATCGATCGCCGACCTGGGCGTTTTTCGCGACTGAGGCGGCCGTGTCTGACCACTCGGGGCGAGGGGGCTGACCGCGCCGGCGGACGCGGTGCTGTGTGCGCCAGGTGCGGTACACCCGAGCTGACGCTCCTGCCCGGGGAGACCGCCGCCGACAGGGAGGGGCGCCCCCTCTCCCGTACGACGGCTCCTCAGGCGCTCCTGAGGACGGCCACCACGAGCGGAGTGACTTGGTGGCCCGCCGAAGAAGGCTCGGGTCAGCCCAGGTCCCGGAACGCGTTGCCCTCCGGGTCAGCCGTCACCGTCCACGGCACCTCGGTCTGCCCCGGGTCGACGGTCGCCCGCCCTCAACTCCCCCAGACGCGCGACCAGTTCCCTCCGATGGGTCTCGGGGGTGGTGGCGATTCCGAGGTGTACGCGGTACCGCCTCGCCAACGGGGCCGACCCGTCGGAACCGAGCGGTTCCCGATGGGCGACCTGTCCAGAACCGGCCGAGTACCGCCTCGTCCCGGGCCCGGTGGGGAAAGGGGGCGCCTGTCCTACCCGGCTGGAATGCTCCACGGATGGAGATGACCGTGCAGCTGACCATCGACTGCTCCGATCCTCAGCGGATGGTGGCCTTCTGGGCCGAGGCCCTGGGCTACGTGCCCGAGCCTCCGCCGGACGGACACACCAGCTGGCGCGCCTACTGGGCGGCGACGGGAGTGCCCGAGGAGGAGTTGCCGGACAGCGCCGGGGACCTGCCGGAATCGATCGTCGACCCCGAGGGGCGCGGACCACGGATGTGGTTCCAGCAGGTTCCCGAACCGAAGACCACCAAGAACCGGTGGCACCTCGACCTGAAGGTGGGCGGAGGCCGTGACGTTCCCCTGGACGTCCGCGCCCAGCGGGTCAGGGACACCGTGGAGCGGCTGGTCCGAGCCGGCGCCACCGTGCTGCGGATCAACGACGACCCCGACGCGGGGTTCTACGCCACCGCCATGCGGGACCCGGAGGGCAACGAGTTCGACGTCGTCTGAGGGCGCGGGAGCGGCACGACCTCAGCCGTCCGTCGCGGGTCACGACCCGTACGGACGCTTCGCGACCGATGCGGGGCCGTGGTGTCGGGTGGTGACAACCCCGGGGGGAACGGGGGCGGTTGGGCACGCACCCCGACCGGGTGCCGTTGCTCGTGGTCGCCCTGGCCCCACTCCTGGGGTCACCCGTAGGCCGGGCCGGGCCGCCACCGGGGGCGGCCCCGGACTACGGGACCGTGGCCCGGGTTCCATGGCCCGCGCGGGTCCCGGCCGGTGGCGGCGGGGTCATACGGGGTGGCCGTCGGGCCCCGGTACGAGCCGAGTCAGGTACCCGTACCCCTTCCAGCAAGGGCACGCTCCGGGGATGCCATGCCACGGCACGTTGGGCACCACGTCCCCGACCACTAGGGCGCGCCGCTCACGGCTATGCCGCCACGGTGGGCACGAACCCCACACGCGGACGGCCGGCTCGTCGAGGTCCCCTGAGCCGGCCGCCCGTGGAACCCTCGCCACGGACGACCGGGTGCCACCGTGGGCCGGAGTGGCCCTCGGACCGGGGTGGCGGGGGCTACTTCTCCGACTTCGCGGACTCGCCGACCGTCGGGTTCTGGCCGGCCAGCAGGAGGGCGATCTTCCTGCCCAGGTCGAGGAGTTCGTACTTGTCCACGCTGTTCAGGGTCCGACCGAACTCCGCGAACGTGTGCAGCACGCTCTTGAACTCCGCCGTCCGCAGCTCCTTGGGAAGAGCGCGGAAGATCTTGGCCCCGTCCTTGCTGGCCGGGTCCAGGAGGTCGAGCACGTCGGCGACCTGCGGCAGATTCGGGCTCGCCTCGTACATGTGCAGCGCGGAGATGAGCAGGGTCAGGGTGGCCGCCCCGACCATGCCCCCGCCCTTCACCGCGTTCGCGATGCTCTCCAACCGGGGCGGCAGGTTGGCGGCACTGCTCGCGGCGATGTCGGCGATGGCCGCCGCCAGGAGGGCGCCTCCCTCGCCGAGTTGGGCGAGTTGCCTCGTGTCGAGCTTCACGGCGATGCCGGCGAGGTCGCCGATCGCGGCGGCACTCTTCTTGACCAGTTCGGGCGACAGCGAGGGGTCCTTGCTGGCGATCTGGTCCGCGATGAGCGTGGTGAGCTTCTTCTTGGATATCTGGACGTCGTCCTTCGGGGCGACGTTCGCGCCGGAGAGGAAGGTCTTGACCAGACCGTTGAGGTTCTCGGTCTCCTTCTCCAGGTTGGCGAGCGGGTTGTCGGCGTGGGCCCGGTGCGCCCGCTCGCTTCTCACCTGCTCGCTTCCCGCCTGCGCGGGCAGCGTGGTCAGCACGGTGGTCGCCCCGACACCGAGGACAAGCGAACCGGCCACGATGGCCGTGGCGCCCTTCTTCCTTATCCCCAGCCCTTTGATGTATCCGATAGTGGCCTTCATCCGAGTCCTTTCACTTCACATGGCAGGGCGGCCCCCGCCTCGACGCGAGAGAATTCGATGACCGCCCGGAGGGGGCGGCGTTCGACCACTGTTTTAGGAACGCACTCTCGTGGGATTCCGTTGAGAATTCGACGACCTCGACCCTCGGGGTTTCCGCACCTCCCAGGCGCTTCTTCCACGAGCGCGAGAAGGGAATTCCGCCCACCCTCCGCCGCCCCGAATTCCGCCCGAGACAACCGAGTTCACCTCGCCGCCGGCACGATACACGAGCGTATCGAGCAGGAACAGCCCCCGTAAGAACCACCCGTATCCACGAAAGAGAAGCACTCGCGCTTGAAAATTCCTTCCACCGGCGTAAACCAATAAAGAACGATTACGCGGCTGGCCTTCGGCGACCTTTCCCCATTCGGTTCACCAAAACCGACCGAAGAGACAAAACGGCTGATACCGCATCCGTCCATCCGCCCTCCGTGCCCTCACCCCTTCCCGACAGACGGCAGCGGACGGGCCGACCCGTCGCCAGACAAGGCCGAGGTCACGCACTCGTCATGCGTGGGTCGCCGGTTCGACTCCGGCAGGAGGCTCGGGCAAGGGTCAGGTCAGACGGTGTCTGGCCTGACCCTTTCTCGTGGAACGGGGCGACCGGGGGTGGGAGCACCACTGTCCTTCGGCGTAGAGGTAGAGGTTCTTCTCCGTTGTGCCGGCGCCTGGCCCATGGGCCAGGCGGCCACGCTCGCCAACCCGCTCACGCTCGCGATCAACGCCCCCGCCGGGCCGAGTTCCTAGGCGGGTCGCCCCAGTGCGGTGCCCAGTCGTCCCAGGCCACGGACGATGACCTCGGCGACGGTACGGGCATACAGGCCTTCCGGGTCCAGGTCCGGGTCGAACACCGTGACCGAAGCGCCGAGCGCGGCCGGAGCCAGCCGGTCCAGGAGCGCGACCAGTCCGTCCACCGGAAAGCCGCCCGGGTCCGGGCTGTCCACGGCGGGCATGACCTCAGGGTCCAGGACATCGACGTCGACCTGTAGCCAGTACCCACGGCCGACAACAGCCTGAACGCGTTGGGCGAGCCGCGCGGGAGGCTCGGCGAGGGCGTCAGCGGACGAGACGACGAGGCCGAGTAGACGTCGCGCCTCCTCCGCTCCCTCATCGTCGTCCCGGTGTCCGACATGGGCGGTGCGATCGGGGCTGAAGTAGGGCCGGTAACCGTCGACATCGGCGATCGCGTCCCAGTGCAGGCCGACGGCGGCGGCGAGGTCCTCGCCCGCGACACTCGCGCATTCGTCGCTGTTGCCGGGGTGCCGGAAGTCCGTATGGCCATCGACGTGCACCAGCCCCACACGCCCTCGACGCGACAGGGCGAGTCCGGCACCCACGAGGAGACTGCAGTCGCCGCCGATGACGAGCGGCGCGTCACCGGCATCCCACACCGCGTCGAGCCGGTCCGCGAGGAGTCGGGAGTGCGCGACGATCGCCCGCTCGTTGCGTACGTGACCCGGCCCTCGCGTGGCGTCGTCATCGACGTACCGCCCGGGGAGGACGACGCCGGCATCTCGCGCCCCCGTACGCGCGAGCCGCTCGTGAAGGCCGGCTTCTCGCAGCGCTTCCGGGGCCTTGTGGGTGCCCGGAACCGCACCGGTCTGCGGTGGACGCAAGCCGAGATTGGTCGGTGCGGAGACGAGAGCGATCATGCCGCAATGGTGGCAGAACGTCCTGGATCGTCGAAGTCCGCCGCGATGACGTCGAGTTGGCCTCCCCTCGGGCCACCACGCGTACACGCTCGGGCCCGGACGCCCACACCGGTGTCCGTCGCTGAGTATCCGTCCTTGGCCTTCGGTCGCCGCCCAGCGCCCTCACCGCCGACAGACAGGCCCCACTGGAACGCCAGGACCCAGGTCAGGACAGGTGTGCCGAGCGGGCGGGGGCGGTGGCCGTCGACTGGGTGCCGGTGAACCGTCGAGACGGGACCACGACGGACGTACCCGGTACCGGGGCCGTCTGAGACTGGGCGGACGCGCGTACGCCGGGCAGCGGGCCACGGCCCTCCGCAGAGTGGGACCTCTCCGCGAGCGACACCGGGAACGTGTCGGCATCCCCTCGTCCAACCCCGACCACGGGAACCTCCAGACCCTCAGGACTCGGGAAGCCCCCGTAGCCGTAGGGGCTGGCCTCGTGGCTCCGGGAGCGGGTTGTCAGAGGGGTGTGCCAGAGTCCCCCCATGCTCGAAATCGTGGTGAAGACGGAGAACTGGGAGCGGCACGTCCGTGTGTCCGCCGGGGAGTTGGCGGGGCTGGTCCGGCGGATCGGTGGTGGCGGAGACCGGTTCCTGGTGGTCCAGCGGATACCCGACCTGCCCGATGTCTTCGTCCAGGTGTGGCACGAGGCCGGTGGTGACTACCAGTTGGAGTACCGCGACGGTGCCCCTGACCGGCACTTCCAGGCGATGGTCGCCGGGCCGGAGACCGTGATCGCGGTCCTCACCGGTTGGGCACACCAGGAGGCCGGATGGAACGCTGGTCTGGCGTGGTCGTCGCTTAACCTGCCCCCCAACCGTGAGGCGCCGCCCCTCGACCTCGACGATGACGAGCGCGAGGAGTTGGAGGAGGAGGTCCGTGGGGCGTTGGTGGGCGGCTACGTCTCCCGTGCCGAACTGGCAGAGATCGCCGAGGAGTACCTGGTCACCAGCGACCGTCGGCCCGTCTCCCGCGAGCAGGCACAGGCGCTGGCCGACCGGCTGTGGCTGGAGCGGGTCGCGGAGCAGGCCGAGTTGGAGGGCGAGACCGACCCCGAGCGGCTGACCCGCGCGTTCGCCGCTCTGGAGGAAGCCGGTGTCACGGCCCGCGAGAACTTCGCCTGTTGCCGAAACTGTGGCCATGCCGAAATCGGCGGCGAGGCCAGGCCCGACGCACGGGGCTTCGTCTACTTCCACCGTCAGTGCACGCCCACTGCCCCGGTCGGCCAGCGACTGACGCTCCTCTACGGCAGTTTCGACGGCTCGTCCGAGACCACCGTGGCCATAGGCCACGAAGTCGTGGCCGCACTCGAAGCGGTCGGGCTCCACACCGAGTGGGACCGTGACCCCGCCCGGGCCATCACCGTCACCCCCCTGCACTGGCTACGTCGCCTGGTGGGCTAGGGACTGCCCGACAAGGACCAGACCCACGGGAAGTGAGGCGAGAGGGACGGCGCCCTTGGCACGCCCTGCCGCCCCGCCGTGTCCCGTGGCGAGGCCGCGACCTGGGATACGACCGGTGAAGGCGTCGTTCGACGACCTTCCGGCCCCTGCGGGGTTGCTCGTCGTATGACGGCGGGCGGCCACCGACAGGGACGGGTCGCAGTCGGTGAGAGGGCTGATCCGCGCGCCCGGGGAGGTCGGGGCGATGTCGCGCCGCCGTAGCCGGGTGCGGATCGCCCCGGAGCTGTCGTTCCCCTTGCCGGGTACCGAGGACGTACGGCGACTGCCGCCAACCGGCTGCCGTGGGAGGGGTGCCCGAGCCCGGACGTTCCCGTTCGCCGTGCTCACCTTCGCCGGTGGCACCGCCCGCGCCCGGACCGTCGCCGGGACCGAGGCGCGGGACCGACCCGTAGTCCTCGGGTGCCGAACTGCCGGGCCGGGTAAGGGTGGTGAGCGAGTGGACCGTAGCCCGTCGTGCCCGACCCGCTCACCTGGCTCTTACCACCGGAGGCCGGCCCACGCGCCGCTCCGACCCGGAACAATCCCACGATCGAATGACATCCTCGCGGCCTCCGTCACACAGTGCCCGGCCCGTTGATCATGTGGGGGTGACTCATCGATTCCGAATCGGCCGCCGTCGGGTGCTGTACCCGACCGGCGCCGCCGCACTCTGTCTGCTGACCGCGCTGTCCGCGCTGCCGGCCGCCGCCCAGCCCGACAGCCCCCGGTCCGACCAGGCCGGTCCCACCGCCCGGCCACCCGCCACGCCCGCCGAGGCGCGCACCGCCGCCCATCTGGAGTCCGTACGCGACGACTCCGACCGGCTGCGGGACTTCTTCCAGAAGCTGCCCAAGGGCGGCGACCTGCACAACCACCTTTCCGGTGCCGTCACCACCGAGTACCTCATCAAACTCGCCGCGCAGGACGGGCTGTGCATCGAGACGAAGACGATGACCGCGGTGCCGCCGCCGTGCGGGGACGGCACCCGCCCGGCCGCCGACGCGCGTACCGACAAGGCGTTCCACAAGGAGCTGGTGCGGGCCTGGTCCATGGAGGACTTCCCGCAGGGCGAGTCCGGGCACGACCACTTCTTCGCCACCTTCGGCAAGTTCGGCGAGGTGACCTGGCGCCACCCGGGCAAGCTCCTCGCGGAGGTGGCCGAGCACGCGGCCCAGCAGAACCAGTCCTACCTGGAGACGATGGCCACCCCCGCCTCCGACGGGGCGAAGAAGCTCGCCGCGGAGGTCGGCTGGGACCCGAACCCGGCACGGATGCACCGCAAGCTCCTCGCCGGGGGCAAGCTGGACCGGCTGGTGACGCAGGCGCGGAAGGAGGCCGACAGCACCAACGCCGAGTTCCGTGCCGAGGCACGCTGCGACACCGCGCACCCCGGCCGGGCCTGCCAACTGCCCGTCCGCTGGATCTCGCAGGTCTCGCGCGGCAGTTCACCGGAGCGCGTCTTCACCCAGATCGCCCTGGGCCTGCGGCTGGCCGAACGCGACTCCCGGTTCGTCGCGGTCAACCTCGTCCAGCCCGAGGACGGGGAGAGCGCACTGCGCGACTACCGGCTCCAGATGCGGATGCTGAACCACCTGGGCGAGCAGTACCCGAAGGCCCACATCACCCTGCACGCCGGGGAGTTGTGGCCCGGGCTGGTCAAGCCGGAGGACCTGTCCTTCCACATCGGCGAGGCGGTCAACGTCGCGAAGGCCGAGCGCATCGGCCACGGCGTCGACCTCGTCCACGAGGACGACTGGCAGCGACTGGCCCGCACCATGGCCCGCCGGGAGACGGCCGTCGAGGTGCCGCTCACCAGCAACGCGCAGATCCTCGGTGTCAAGGGCGACGACCACCCGTTCCAGACCTACCGCGCCCACGGCGTACCCGTCGTGCTGGCCACCGACGACCCGGGCGTCTCCCGCATCGACATCAGCCACGAGTACCAGTACGCGTCCACCACCTACCAGCTGCGCTACCCCGAGCTGAAGGACCTGGCGCGGGCCTCGCTGGAGTACGCCTTCCTGCCCGGCCGCAGCCTGTGGCGCGGCAACCCGACGCGCGACGGCTACCGGCCCACCTCGGCCTGTGGGAAGGAACGCCCCGGCAACGGCAGGCCCGGCGGTGCCTGTGGTCGTCTCCTGGCCGACAGTCCGAAGGCTGCCGCCCAGTGGCGTCTGGAGTCCGCCTTCACCACCTTCGAACGCGCACACTCCAGCAAGCACTGACCCCGACCCCACCACGCGCCCCGACCCCGGCCAAGGAGCCGGGGTCGGGGCCCCTCAGTCCCGACACGACAGACACCGGGGGCACCACGGGGCGGGGCCTCCACCAGGGCACGGGGCACCAGCACCTGACCGCAGCCGGGATCGAGTACCGAGGCACGGCCCGCACACTCGCCCGTGCCCACTGACCCCGGGCAACGGCGCGGTCGAACGCCCCACCACACCCGGTTCGACGCATCGGCCCCACGCCCCTCGACGCACTCGGAAGCCCTCCGCCCGTCAGCCCGTGGCCAACCGCGCGAGCCACCGCACCTGGAGGGTCCTCAGGGACCGGTCAGGCGCCGGCCCCACCACGGTCGGCGGGACCGATAGGGGTGGAGGTGGGCGAAGGGGTCGGGCAGTGTTCGGCGTTCCAGTTGCCGGTCCAACGGGGCCACGAGGGCGGCCAGTTCACGCCGTGGCCTGCGGGGCAGTCGTTCCAGTACCTGTTGGATACGGTCCCTGGCCACCGCCACGTCCTCCAGCTCACAGTCGGGGCACGAACAGTCGGACAGCGGAGTGTAGCGGTACCGCCCGGGACCGGCGAGGAACCGCCGATACGTCTGGAGTGCGGCGTGGGTGGTGCCGGGGTCGAGGGAGTCGACCGCCTTCGCCTCCCGCTCGATCCGTGCGATGGCCGCGCGGGTCCGAGCGGACACCCCGTCGATGTGCGGGCGCGGGAAACGCGTCCCGCCTCGTGGCGCACGCGGCGCGTGGGGCCGTCTACGCGGCATCGCTCCCGTGGTGGTGGGTCATGGCGCCGATGGTGCCACCGGCCCCAATCGGCCGTCCACGCCATTGTGTTGGCGGGCAGGACGCTCCCTCACTCCTGCTCCGGGTGGCCACGGCGGACCTGACCAGTGGAGAGCCCGAGGTGCCCCTGGTCGAGGTGATCCCTGTCGGCGACGACGGGGCGCGGGTCGGCGTGGGTGTCCGTGACGAGCGGAACGGGACGAACGCGACGGGCCGCCACGAGGGGGTTCGCCGAGTGCGTCGTCCCGTGCCGTGACGAACGGCGCCGGTCGCCCGTACGCCTCCGGGTGCCTGGTCGGCCTCCGCCTCCCGGGCGTGACCCGGGACGTCGCGGTACTCGACGTCCCGCCAGGGCGATCCCGGTCGCCGCCCCGTGCCACGAAGGAGCTCCCTTGGGGTCGTCCGAGCGTCCGACACAGGTGAGGTAGCCGTCGTCGTCCAGGGAACCCATGCCGCCGGTGCGCCACTACCGGCGGCATGGGCGTACGGCGGCGGACCCGCCAACCCGCCCACGCCCGGGGCGAGTTGGCGCGCCGTCGGGACCCGGTGACGCCCAGCCGGGCTACTCGCGGTACTCGGTGCTGACCGGGCCGGTCGACTCGGCGGAACGAGCCGCGTGGGCGCGCAGCTCGACCCGTCGGATCTTCCCCGAGATCGTCTTGGGCAGGTCGGCGAACTCCAGCACCCGTACCCGCTTGTACGGGGCGAGGGTCTCCCGGGAGTGGGCGAACAGGGTCCGCGCGGTCTCCTCGTTCGGCTCCCAGCCCTCGGCGAGCACCACGTAGGCCTTGGGCACGGCCAGGCGTACCGGGTCCGGGGAGGGCACCACGGCGGCCTCGGCCACCGCCTCGTGCTCCAGCAGGGCGCTCTCCAGCTCGAAGGGCGAGATCTTGTAGTCCGACGCCTTGAAGACGTCGTCCGAGCGGCCGACGTAGGTGAAGTAGCCGTCGTCGTCCAGGGAGCCGATGTCACCGGTGCGGTAGTAGCCGCCGGCCATGGCCTCGGCGGTGCGCTCCGGGTCGCCGTGGTAGCCGGTCATCAGCCCGACCGGGCGGGGGTCCAGGGCGAGGCTGACCTCGCCCTCGCGGACACCGGGCTGGCCGGTGACCGGGTCCAGCAGCACCACCTCGAAGCCGGGGGCGGGTTGGCCCATGGCGCCGACCCGGGGTTCCCGGCCGGGGAAGTTGGCGATCTGCACACTGGTCTCGGTCTGGCCGAAGCCGTCCCGGATGGTGACGCCCCACTCGCGCCGTACGTGCTCGATCACCTCGGGGTTGAGGGGCTCGCCGGCGGCCAGCAGTTCGCGCGGGGGCTGGCGCAGCTCCTTCAGGTCCGCCTGGATCAGCATCCGCCACACGGTGGGCGGGGCGCAGAAGGTGTCCACCCCGGCCCGGTCCATCTCGGCCATCAGTCGGCCGGCGTCGAAGCGGGCGTAGTTGAAGACGAACACCGTGGCCTCGGCGTTCCAGGGGGCGAAGAAGTTGGACCAGGCGTGCTTGGCCCAGCCCGGGGAGGAGATGTTGAGGTGGACGTCTCCCGGGCGCAGTCCGATCCAGTACATGGTGCTCAGGTGGCCGACCGGGTACGACAGGTGGGTGTGCTCCACCAGCTTGGGCTGCGCGGTGGTGCCGGAGGTGAAGTACAGCAGCAGGGGGTCCTCGGCACGGGTCGGCCCGTCGGGCTGGAAGCCGGCCTCCATGGCGTAGGCCTCCTCGTAGGCGAGCCAGCCCTCGGGGGGCGGGCTGGACTCCCCCACCCGGATGCGGCCGTAGTCGCCGGGGAGGTCGGCGAACTTGGCGGTGTCCTCGGCGCGCACCATCACATGGCGGGCGGCTCCGCGCTCCAGCCGGTCCCTGAGGTCGGCCGGGCCGAGCAGGGGGGTGGCCGGGATGACCACGGCGCGCAGCTTCATCAGGGCGAGGAGGGTCTCCCACAGTTCGATCTGGTTGCCCAGCATCACGATGACCCGGTCGCCGCCGGCCACTCCCCTGGCGCGGAGCCAGCCGGCCAACTGGTCGGAGCGGTGCCGGAGTTCGTCGAAGCTCAGCTCCCGGGTGGTGCCGTCCTCCTCGACGATGCGCAGCGCGACCCGGTCGTTGCCCTCGGCGATGTGGTCGAACCAGTCCAACGCCCAGTTGAAGTGGGAGGGGCGGGGCCACTCGAAGCTGGCGCGGGCGGTGTCGTAGTCCTCCCGGTGTCGCAGCAGGGTGTCCCGGGCCGCGCGGAAGGCTTCGGTACTGGCCGAGGGTGTCGACATGGCTCCTCCGTTGATCAGTGTGCTCTGCGAGCATCGTCCGTCCGGTGTGGTGTGATCCGCCACCCCGGGGACGGGGTTTCGCCCTGCCGTCACCCGGTGAGGTCCGTTCACCGGCGGGGGGTGACGGTCCGCGCCACGGCCCGCCCGGGGTGGGTCCCGCCGCCCGCCGGGGCGCCGAGTCCCTTGCCTCGCGGGCCACTTGGGGCACCGGCCCACCCCGGTCCCGACACCCTCGGCGGGGCGTTCGAGGCTCCCGCCCGGTCACCGCCGCGCACCGAACCGCTACGGTCTGGCGTACGGCAAGGCGGCGGGCGTGTGGAGCACGGGGGAGGACAGCAGGTGGTGACGGACCAGGCGGCGGGGCCGACGCGGGGGGCCGCCCGGCGGCGGGGCGGGGGCTGGCCGGTCCTGTGCGCGCTGACCCTGCTGGGGCTGAGCGCGCTGCTGGGGGTGCGGGCGGCGGACCTCGACGGGCCCACCCCGGTGCCCCAGCTGCTGGCCTTCCTGCCGTGGCTGCTGGTGCCCGGCTGGGTGGCGCTGCTGTTCGCGGTGCTGTCCCGACGCACCCTGCTGGCGTTGTGGGCGGTGGTGGTCCTGGCGTTCACCGGCTGGTACGTCCAGCCCTACGGGGACGACGCGCGGGCCCGGGACGGTGAGGAGCGGGCCCGGTTCCGGGTGCTGACCGCCAACCTCGGACGCGGGGGTGCCACCGAGGAGTTGCGCCGTTTCCTGCTGCGGGAGAAGCCCCAGGTGGTGGCGGTACAGGAGTGTGAGCGGCGCTGTGTGCGGATGCTGGCCGACTCCCGGGTGCGGGAGGTGTACCCGTATCGACTCGTCGACACCGACGGGCGCACCACGGCCGCCGGCTCGGCCCTGCTGAGCGCCTTCCCCCTGAGCGACCGGGGACAGGTGCCGGCCACCATGGCCCAACCGGGGGCCACCCTGGAGATCGGGGCGCTGACCGTACGGGTGCAGGTGGTGCACCCGATGCCGCCGATGCACGACGACGTACCGCGCTGGGAACGGGAGTTGACCACCCTGCGCAAGGTGGCCGCGAGCCGTTCGGCCGGCACCCCCACCGTGTTCGCCGGGGACTTCAACTCCTCCCAGGACCATGCCGTCTTCCGCCGGCTGCTGGACACCGGGCTGCGGGACTCGGCGCGGCTGCGGGGGCAGTCGCGGACCCCGACCTGGCCCACCCACACCGCTCCCCCGCTCGGCGCCCAGATCGACCATGTGCTGGTCAGCCGCCAACTGGAGCCCGCCGAGGCCCGGTTCGTGGACCTGGCGGGCAGCGACCACCGGGCCCTGCTGGTGGACCTCAAGCTGTACTGAGCGCGGCGCCCCGGGGCTCAGGCCACCGGGTCCAGCCGGCGGGAGGCGTGGTGGATGGGCAGTCCGCCCCCGGTCAGCGGCAGCCCGCTGCCCCCGTAGCGGTCCGCCACGATCTGCGCGGCGATGGACAGCGCGGTCTCCTCCGGGGTACGGGCCCCCAGGTCCAGTCCGATCGGGGAACGCAGTCGGGCGAGTTCGGCCTCGGTCACCCCGGCCGCCCGCAGCCGCCGCGCCCGCTCCTGGTGGGTACGGCGGGACCCCATGGCGCCCACGTAGCCGACCGGCAGGCGCAGGGCCCGTTCCAGCAACGGCAGGTCGAACTTGGCGTCGTGGGTGAGCACGCAGATCACGGTGCGCCCGTCCACCGGGGTGCGCTCCAGGTAGCGGTGCGGCCACTCCACCACGACCTCCTCGGCCTCCGGGAACCGCTCCGGGGTGGCGAACACCGGCCGGGCGTCACAGACGGTGACCCGGTAGCCGAGGAAGGCGCCGGCCCTGGTCAGGGCGGCGGCGAAGTCGATGGCGCCGAACACCAGCATCCGGGGCGGTGCCTGCCGGCACTCCACCAGCAGCGCCCGCCCGGGCGCGCACCGCTCCCCCCGGGCCCGGTCGTCCTCCGTGCCGTCGTCCCGGGTCGGCGCCTCGCCGACCAGCGGCCGGAACACCTCGGTGCGGCCCATGGCCAGCCGGGCCCGTGCCTCGGCCACCGCGAGCCGCTCCTCCTCCGGCCCCTGTCCCAGGTCACCCCGGTGGTGGCCGTCCTCGCCCACCAGCAGGGCGCCCGGGCCACCGTCCAGGGGGCGCACCAGCGCCCAGCCGGGCCCGGGCTCCGCCGCGCGGGCCAGCAGGTCCCGCAGCGAGCTGTCCCGGGGTACCGGTTGGACCAGCACCTCCAGGGTGCCGCCGCAGCTGAGGCCGACCGCCAGGGCGTCGTCCTCGCTGTAGCCGAAGCTCTCCCGACGGGGACGTCCGTCGGCCGTCGCCTCCTGGCACAGCGCGTGGACGGCCGCCTCCACACAGCCCCCGGAGACGCTGCCGAGCACCTCGCCGTCGGCGTCCACCGCCATGGAGGCGCCCGGGCCCCGGGGCGCGCTCCCGCTCACCCCGGTCACGGTGGCCACCGCGAACTCCCGCTCCTCGGCGCACCAGCGGCTCAACTCCCGCGCCAGATCCAGCATGGTGGGCCTCCTTCGCTGGGCTCCCCACGGCCACCGCTCAGGTGCCGGTGAGGTGTTCGGGACGCACCGGCACCCGCCGCAGGTCACGGCCGGTGGCCTGCCGGATGGCGGCGACCACCGCCGGGGTGGACGACAGGGTGGGCGCCTCGCCCGCGCCCCGCAAGCCGTACGGGGCGTGGGGGTCGGGCAGTTCGAGGACGTCCAGCGGCATGGTCGGGGTGTCCAGGATGGTGGGGATGAGGTAGTCGGTGAAGGAGGGGTTGCGGACCAGGCCGTCCACGACCTGGATCTCCTCCATCACCGCCAGGCCCAGCCCCTGGGCCGAGCCGCCGTGGATCTGGCCCTCCACGGCCTGGGGGTTGACGGCCTTGCCGACGTCCTGGGCGGCGGCCAGCTCGATGACCTTCACCAGGCCCAGTTCGGTGTCGACCTCCACGACCGCCCGGTGGGCGCAGAAGCTGTACTGCACATGTCCGAAGCCCTGTCCGGTGACCAGGTCGAAGGGCTCGGTGGGGCGGTGCCGGAACTCCCGGTCGGCCTCCAGGGGCTCGGGTCCCAGCACGTCCGCCAGGTCGGCCAGCACCCGCCCGTCGACGGCCACCAGCTTGCCGTCCTCCGGTCGGGGCGCCAGCCGTTCCCACTCGGCGGCCTCCACGTCCAGCGTCGTCCGGGCCCTCTCCAGCAGCTGGTCCCGTACGGCCAGGCAGGCCACCCGTACCGCGCCGCCGGTCATGTAGGTCTGGCGGGAGGCGGAGGTGGAACCGGCCGATCCCACCTCGGTGTTGGCCGGGTGGATGCTGACCTGGCTGACCCCGAGTTCGGTACGGGCGATCTGGGCGTGCACGGTCACCCCGCCCTGACCGACCTCGGCCATGGCGGTGTGGACCATCACGACCGGTTCCCCGCCCATCAGCTCCAGGCGTACCCGGGCGGTGGAGTAGTCGTCGAAGCCCTCGGAGAACCCGACGTTCTTGATGCCGACCGCGTACCCCACGCCGCGTACCACTCCCTCGCCGTGGCTGGTGTTGGACAGTCCGCCCGGCAGTTCCCGTACGTCCACCCCGTCGTCGGGGGTGGCCCACTGGCGCTCGGGGGGCAGGGGGCGTTCGCTGACCCGGCGGAGGATCTCCTCGACCGGCGCGGAGGAGTCGACAAGTTGACCGGTGGGCATGATGGTGCCCTGGCTCATGGCGTTGCGGCGGCGCAGTTCCACCGGGTCCATGCCGAGCCGTTCGGCGAGCCGGTCCATCTGCGACTCGTAGGCGAAACAGGCCTGTACCGCGCCGAAGCCGCGCATGGCCCCGCAGGGCGGGTTGTTGGTGTAGAGGGCGATCGCCTCGACGTCCACGCAGTCCACCACGTACGGGCCCACGCTCAGCGAGGCGGCGTTGCCGACCACGGCCGGCGAGGAGGAGGCGTAGGCGCCGCCGTCCAGCACGATCCGGGCGCGGACGTAGGTCAGGGTGCCGTCGGCGGTGGCGCCGTGCTCGTAGCTGAGCTTGGCGGGGTGGCGGTGGACGTGGCCGAAGAAGGACTCGTAGCGGTTGTAGACGATCTTCACCGGGCGTCCGGTGTGCAGGGCCAGCAGGCAGGCGTGCGCCTGCATCGACAGGTCCTCGCGGGCGCCGAAGGCACCGCCCACCCCGGAGAGGGTCAGTCGCACCTTCTCTTCGGGCAGCCCGAGGACCGGGGCGAGTTGGCGTTGGTCGACGTGGAGCCACTGGGTGGCGATGTACAGGTCGACGCCGCCGTCCTCGGCCGGCACCGCGAGGCCCGACTCCGGGCCCAGGAAGGCCTGGTCCTGCATCCCGACCTCGTACTCCCCGCTGACCACCACCTCGGTACGGGCCCGGGCGGCGTCCAGGTCGCCCCGCACGATGGGCTGGCGGTGCACCACGTTGGGGTGCGGGGCGTGGCCGGCGTGGTGGTCGTCGCGGCCCGGGTGCAGCAGCGGCGCGTCCGGGGCGACCGCGCTGGGCTCGTCGTGCACCAGGGGCAGCGGCCGGTAGTCCACCCGGATCTTCTCCGCCGCCCGGCGGGCGGTCTCCGGGTGGTCGGCGGCCACCAGGGCCACCGGCTCGCCCTGGAACCGCACCCGGTCCGAGGCCAGCACCGGCTGGTCCTCGATCTCCAGGCCGTAGTGGGTGGCCGCCGGCAGGTCCTGGTGGGTGAGCACCGCGTACACCCCCGGGTGCCGCAACGCCTCGGTCACGTCCACCCCGAGGATCGCCGCGTGGGCGTGCGGGCTGCGCAGGGTGTGCCCCCACAGCATGTCCTCGTGCCACAGGTCGGAGGAGTAGGCGAAGTCGCCGGTCACCTTCAGGGTGCCGTCCGGCCGGGGTGAGGAGGTGCCCACCCCGTCCCGGGTGCGCTGGGTGAGGCTGTCGGGGACCCGGGTCGGGGCGCTCACGCGTCCTCCCCCCTGCTGCGGGAGGCGGCCAGCCGCACCGCGTCCAGGATCTTCTCGTAACCGGTGCAGCGGCACAGGTTGCCCGACAGCGCCTCGCGGATGTCGGCGTCGGAGGGGTCGGGGCGCCGCTCGATCAGTTCGTCGGCGGCCACCAGCAGGCCCGGGGTGCAGAACCCGCACTGTACGGCGCCGGCGTCCAGGAACGCCCGCTGCACCGGGGCGAGCGGGGGCCCGTCCCCCTGTGGGCTGGCCTCCCAGCGGCTCTCCTCGCCGGCCGGGGTGACCGGGGCCTCCCCCTGTCCGGCCGAGGCGTGCCGCTCGGCCAGCCCCTCGACGGTGACCACCTCGCGGCCCTCGGCCTGGCCGGCGGCGACCAGGCAGGCGCACACCGACTCGCCGTCCAGGCGCACCGTGCACGAGCCGCACTCGCCCTGTTCGCAGGCGTTCTTGGAGCCGGGCAGGCCCAGCCGTTCCCGTAGTACGTACAGCAGGGACTCGCCCTCCCAGACGTCGTCCGCCTGGCGTGGGCGTCCGTTGACGGTGAGGTTCACACGCACTGTCGCTCTCCCTGTCGGTAGGCGTCCCAGGTCCAGCCGAGGGTGCGGCGGGCCATCACCGACACCGCGTGCCGGCGGTAGTCGGCACTGCCCCGTACGTCGTCGATGGGCCGGCAGTCCCGCGCGGCCAGCTCGCCGAAGCGTCGCACCAGGCTGTCGGGCAACGGGTCCAGGCGGTGCCAGGCGTCCTGTTCCTCCAGGGCGCCGGCGAGGAACTCCTCCGCCTCTCGGGCCCGGACCGGGGTGGGGGCGGCCGAGCCGATACCGGCGCGCACCGAGCGTTCGTCGGGCCGCAGGGCGACGGCGAAGGCGCAGACGGCGATCACCATGGCGTTGCGGGTGCCGACCTTGGAGAACTGCTGGGGGCCGGTCGCCCGGCGTACCCGTACCGCCCTGATCAGCTCGTCCTCGGCCAGCGCGTGCCGTTTGACGCCGGTGAAGAACTCCTCCACCGGGATCAGCCGACTGCCGCGCACCGACTCCACCTCCACCTCGGAGCCCGCCGCCAGCAGCGCCGGATGGCAGTCGCCGGCGGGTGAGGCGGCGCCCAGGTTGCCCCCGACGGTGCCCCGGTTGCGGATCTGGGGTGAGCCGACCGTGCGGGAGGCCAGGGCCAGGGCGGGCAGCGGGTCGGCCAACTCCCCGATCACCCGGGTGTAGGGGACCGTGGCGCCCAGCCGTACGGCGTCCCCGTCCTCCTCCCACTCCGCCAGCTCGGCCACCCGGCCGAGGTCGAGCAGCTGTGGGGGGCGGCGCTGGTCGAAGTTCAGTTCCACCATCACGTCGGTACCGCCCGCGAGGGGCAGGGCCTCGGGGTACTCGGCCTTGGCGGCGAGCGCCTCGGGCCAGCTGCCGGGGCGCAGAAACTCCATGGGTAACTCCCCTAGTCACGAACCGCACGTGTCACGTTACGCCCGGCCCGGGGACCCGGCGCCGTCGTACACGATCACCCGCCGGTGAGGGGCGGGCCGGATGGCCGAACCTCCAGTAGACCGCGCCCGGGGCGACCAGGGGCAGTCGCCGAAAACATGAAGCGGGCCCCCCGGGCCCGGCGCGCTTTAGTAGATTCGAACGAAGGGGGCGCTCACCCCCTGTCAGACGCCCGGCACGGCCCGCGCGGCCCACCGGAGGCGAGGGGATTCATGCGGCTGAGGACCCTGTTGGAGACCGAGGCCCTGGGGCTGCGGCTGCTCGGCGGCGAGGAGGGCCTGGACCGCGCCGTCACCGGGGTGATGACCACCGACCTGCGGGACCCCAGCCGCTACCTGGACGGTGGCGAACTGGTACTGACCGGGCTGGCCTGGCTCCGCGCCCCGGACGACAGCGAACGCTTCGTGGCCCTGCTGGCCCGGGCCGGGGTGGCCGGGCTGGCCGCCGGCGAGGCCGAGTGGGGCCGGGTACCGGAGGACCTGGTGGCGGCCTGCGCCCGCCACGGCCTGCCGCTGCTGGCGGTCTCCGAGGAGGTCGCCTTCGCCACCATCACCGAGCACGTCTCCCGGCACACCACCGGCGAGCGGGCCGGCGACCTGGCCGCCGTGGTGGCCCGCCACCGTCGTCTGCTGGGCGTCGGAGAGGGCGGCCTGGAACCGCTGCTGGACCTGCTGGCCACCGAACTGGACCTGCGGGCCTGGGTGCTCTCTCCCCTGGGACGGGTGCTGGCCGGGGGCGAACTGCCCGAACCCCGGGGCGTGTCGCTGGCCGGCGAACATCTGGCGTCGCTACGGGAACCCTCCCGCGTCACCGGTCAGCCCCGGGTGGTTCGGGTGGACGGCCTCCCCCACACCCTGTTGCCGGTGCCCGACCGGGAGGGGCTCACCCCCGGGCAACGGCTGGAGCGCGGCGGCTGGTCCCTGGCGGTACGCGGGGACGTCGCGGACTGGTCGCTCACCCACCGGACCCTGCTGTCGGACGTGACCGCCCTGGTGGAGGCGGAGCGCGAGCGCGGCGGGGCGCACCGGGCGGTGGGCCGGGAGATGGCCAGCGAGGTGGTACGGCTGCTGCGCTCGGCGGCCCCCGGCTCGGAGGTGGAGGCCCGGCTGCGGCTGGCGTCCCCGGTGTTGCGCCCCGCGCCCCGGGCGGTGACCGGCTGGCGGGTGGTGGTGGCCCGGCTGGCCGGGCTCGGCGCACCGGAGCGGGGGCCCGAACCCCTGGCCGCCGGGGCGCTGTTGGAGGAGGCGCTGACCCTGACCGGCACGCCCTCGGCGGTCACGGTGGACGGCGAGGAGGCGGTGGCCCTGGTGGCCCCGCCGGAGTCGGCCGGATCGGCGGCCGTGGGCTCGACCGCGCTGCGTACCGCGCTGGCGGCCCCACTGGAACGGGGCCTGTCCGGGGCCCGGCTGTCGGTGGGGGTCAGCGGGGTGGTGACCTCCGGGGAGGCGCTGCGCGGGGCCTGGGCCGAGGCGCGGCACGCCCGGGGTGTGGCGGCGGCGGGCGGGGGCACCGTCGCGGTGGCCAGCCACCGTGAGCTGGCCTCCCACGTACTGCTGCTGCCCTTCGTCCCCGAGGAGGTGCGGCAGGTGTTCAGCTCCCGGCTGTTGGAGCCGCTGGCGGAGTACGACCGGCAGCACCGGTCCGGTCTGGTCGAGACCCTGGAGACCTTCCTGGACTGTGACGGCTCCTGGTCGCGCTGTGCCCGACGGCTGCACCTGCACGTCAACACCCTGCGCTACCGGATCTCCCGGGTGGAGCGGCTGACCGGTCGGGACCTGTCCCGGTTGGAGGACCGGGTGGACTTCTTCCTGGCGCTCCGGCTGCGCTGAACGGGGCCCAACCCGCTTGCGCCCTCGGCTCGTTGGCGGGTGAGCGCTGGTCATCGGCCACCGACGACGGGAATCGGACGTTCCGTACGCTGGGACGACACGGTTTGTGAATTCGTTCACCCAGCCTCTTGGCGTAGCACGCGCATTCGTGCTGAGATTCCGCCACAGATCACCGGCTTCCAGCTCGATGGCGCGCTTGGGGAGGGCAAGGTGGCGGATACCGCCATGGCAGATTCGGTACAGCAGGCGGGAGAGGACCTTTTGGAACGGGACGTGTGGCGGTTGCGGTCCCGTGGCTGCTGGGAGGACGCGGCGGCACTGCTGGCCCCCCGCGCGGAGCGGGAGGCGGAGGTCGCGGTACGCCGCGTGGGGTTGCTGGTGGAGCGGTGCATGTTCACCGCGCAGGGCTGGGAGCGGGCCGAGGAGGCCCTCCGCGCCGCCGAGGCGCTCGCCTCCGACGACAAGCAACGCGGGCTGGCCGCCTGCGAACGTGGCCAACTGGCGTACGCCTCCACGGTGTTGGGCGTACGCGACCGTGCCGACGAAGCCCGGGCCGCCCTCGGCCGGGCGGCGGCACTGCTGGTGCCGGGAGCACCCGGACGGGCCCTGCTGGACTACCGCCGGGGGCTGGTCGCCGAGCACGTCTCCGAGCACCCCGAGGCGGCCGAGGCCGCCTACCGCCGCGCCCACACCGGCGCGCTGGCCCAGAAGGACGCGCTGCTGTGCTCGTTCACCTGGCGCCACCTGGCCGGGTTGGCCGTACGCAGCGGGGAGTTGGCGGAGGCCCGGCACGGGTTCGCCGAGTCGCTGCGGATCCGCGAGGAACTGGGGTACCTGATCGGCATGGCCCCGGCGCTGGTGTCCCTCGCCGAGGTGCACCAGGACCCCGAGGAGGCGGCACGGCTGCGCCAGGAGGCGCGGCGGCTGTTCCGGTCGCTGGGCGAGGTGCCCACCTGGCTGGCTCCCCAGCTGGCGGACTGAGCCGGACCGGGACCCGGGCCTGGGCCTGGGGCACCGCCCGTACCCGCCCGGGTGGTCCGGGGCCCGTCCACCCGGGGCGACCGATCCTGGCGGGTGCCCATCGGGCGCCGCCGGAGCTGCCCCCGCGGGTGCGGGTGCCGTGTCGACGACGGCCACGACGACGCTCGGTCGCAGGGGGTCAGCCGTGTCGGAAGCTGCCCACCGGGCGCGACCACAGGAGGGCGCGTGGGCGACCGCAGGAGTGCGCGGCCAGGTTGCCCACGACGTCGACAGCGCCCTTCCGCCGAGGCCATCCAGCACGGGCGCAGGGGGCGACCGCAGGAGTGCGCGGCCTCGGGCGGTGCCGGAGCGGCCCGCTGGGCGCCCGGGCTCCGTAGCGGCTTGGCGGCCCCCAACCCCCGGTGCCGTCACGGGAGTTCGGCCAGGGTGGCGGGAGTGAGCACCCGCCCGGTGCCCTGCCGGAGAACGGGAACGCACCGGGGCGCTCGCGGTCACCCGGGCCCGAGGCCGCCCGGTCACGGTCGGCGGGGCCGGTCAGGAGCCGGTCAGAAGCCCTCGGAGGTGAGGTGCTCGCGTACCAGGACCTCCACCAGTGGCAGGTCCTGACTCACCAGGGCGTCCAGCAGGTTGTGGTGCTCGTCGGCGTGCCGCAGCATCAGCGAACGGCGGGGCGCCGGGGAGCAGGCCCAGGCCAGTACCGCGCGGCGGTGCAGGGTGTCGGCCACCAGCCCGAGCTGCCGGTTGCCGGTCAGGGACAGCACCCCGCCGTGGAAGGCGCGGTCGGCCTCGGCGTAGGCGACCCGGTCACCACTGGCGGCCACCTGGCTGGCCCGGTCCGCCAGGGGACGCAGCTCCTCCCAGCGCTCGGCGGGGAGGGTACGGGCCAGCCGCAGCACCACGCTCTCCGCCAACAGGGCGCGCACCTCGCCGAGTTCGGCCAGGTCGCGGGGGGTGCGCTGGGCCACCCGGAACCCCCGGTTGGGCACCGTCTCCACGGCACCCTCCACCGCCAGCTGCTGCATGGCCTCCCGCACCGGGGTCGCGGAAACCCCGAAGTGCTCGGCGAGTTGGGGCGCGGAGTAGACCCGGCCGGGGGTCAGCTTCCCGTTGGCCAGGTTTCTGCGCAGGGCGCCCAGCACCTGGGCGCGTACCGAGTGCCGTCGGGGCGCGGGCGGCCGGTCCTCCGACCGACCCTCCTCGGCGGGCGGGTGCGCGGCGTCGACGTGCACGTGCTCGCCGCGCGCCTCCGTCACCCGGCTCCCGGACCGGGCCGACTCATGGGTGCGCGACGCGGCAGTCCCCGCTTCGGTGCGGGCTTGCGTACGGGTCCGCTCCATCTGGTCCCTCCTGGTGTGTGGAAGCACCTTAGGCGTCAGCACCCTGAGATCACACACCCCGAGAGTGAAGTAAGGTAAGCCTTCCCTAGTCATCGACCGTGGATTCGGGGCCGCACCATGCCCATGCCCGCACCCGACAGTGCGACGCTGAGCACCGAGCTCTCACCGTTCAGCACGGCCTACGCGCGGCTGCATGAGGTCTTCCCCCCGCTACGCGTCGTCGAGGGGCCGCCCCGGCAGGGCAACGGCTGGATCACACCCTCCGAACTCACCGAGGACGGCCCGGCCACCGCCGCCTTCCTCGCCCACGACGCCGAACAGGTCCGCCGCGACTACGGCCAGGAGGCCCTCCCCCACGTCGTCGCCGCCTTCGCCCTGCACCGCTACGCCTGGCCGGTCAGCCTGCTGGTGACCCTCCCGTGGTTCCTGCTGCGCCGGGTACCGCACCTGGACGCCGACGCGCTCTCCTTCCACCGGGGCTCGGGCCAACTCACCGTCGCCGTCGAGCGGTTCAGCTGTCTGCCACGGGACCCGGCGGCCGGCCTGCCCGGAGCCCTGGTGGTGGACGACGAGGAGGAGCTGCGCGCCCGGGTTCGGTCCCAGGTGGCCGACCAGTTGGCGCCGGTGCTGGATTCCTTCCGCGTCCGTACCCGCCGGGGCACCCAGGCGCTGTGGGGCATGGTCACCGACGCCATGACCGAGGGGCTGTGGTACGTGGGCGGGCTGTTGGACGAGGAGGAGCGGGCGATCCAGGACGCCGGCCGGCTGCTGCCGGGGCGCACCACCCCGTTCCGGCGCGGCGCCGCGTTCCGCGAGCTGGCCGCCCCCGACGGCCGGGCGCTGACCACCCGGGACCGGGCCAGTTGCTGCCTGTTCTACACCCTGCGCCCCGACGACGCCTGTGTCACCTGCCCCCGCACCAGGGACGGCGAGCGGCTGCGACGGCTGCTGGCCGCCACCGCCGAGGCCGGCTGAGGCCCGTCAACTCGGGGCCACTCGGGAGCCCGCCGTGAGCGGTGGAATCCCGTACCCGCTCACCGCGTTCTAAAGCGGCTCCCCGCCCTCGCACAGGCACCACGTTCGGGTGGCTTCGCGGCGAAAAACCCCTAGACACCCCCGAGTTTCGGTCAAGCTGCTCCGCGACACCCAAGTCGAGACGAGCACGGCGCCGACCATCCACGGGCCGGGCAAGGGGTATGCCCGATGAAACTGACGGAACTCTCGCTGAGCTGGCTGCTGCCGGGCGTCGGCCTTCTCGCCGTCGCGCTGATCGGCGCGGTGGTGCTGGCGAGGAGCCGCAGGGACAACGACCCGGACAAGGGCGGGCTCGCCGACTCCTGGGAACGCGCGGAGCAACGTCGCCGCCGCAAGGAGACGATGTTCGCCACCGCCTCCTACACCCTGCTGTTCTGCTGCGCCGCCGTCGCGGCGGCCTTGTCGTTCCACGGGCTGGTGGGCTTCGGTCGGCAGAACCTCGGACTGTCCGGCGGCTGGGAGTACCTGGTGCCCTTCGGACTCGACGGCGCCGCCATGTTCTGCGCGGTGCTGGCCGTACGGGAGGCCAGCCACGGCGACGCCTCCCTCAGCTCCCGGATGCTGGTGTGGGCCTTCGCCGGGGCCGCCGCCTGGTTCAACTGGGTCCACGCGCCCCGGGGGTTGGGGCACGACGGGGCACCGCAGTTCTTCGCCGGGATGTCCCTGTCGGCGGCCATCCTGTTCGACCGGGCGCTGAAGCAGACCCGCCGGGCCGCCCTCCGGGAACAGGGCCTGGTGCCGCGCCCCCTCCCCCAGATCCGGGTGGTGCGCTGGGCCCGGGCTCCCCGGGAGACCTTCGGCGCCTGGTCGTTGATGCTGCTGGAGGGCGTGCGCACCCTGGACGAGGCGGTGGACGAGGTCCGTCGGGATCGCCGGGAGCGGGAGGAGGAGCAGCAGCGGCAGCGGGAGCGCGAGCGGCTGGAGCGGGCACAGCTGAAGGCGCTGCGCCGTTCCCCCTGGCCCTGGAACCACCCCGCCGACCGCGTCCCGCCCGAGCAGCCCCGGGCCCTGCCCGCGCCCCGGACCACCGGGGCCGCCGAGGACGAGGCCTCCGGGTCCCGGCTGCCGGTGGCGGTCGACGAACCGGCGTCCCGCCGCGAGCAGCGGTGGGAGAAGCAGCCGGAGAAGCGGTCGGAGGGGGACACCGCCGGGAGCGCCGGGAGCGCTGGGAGCGGAACCTCCGGCCGGCGCTCCTCCGAGGAACGGGACGATACGGAGGCCGACCCCCGGGACAGTTGGCGTGAGGGGACGGAGTCCCCGGACGAACTGTCGGCCAGCGGCCCCCGGTTGGACTCACTGGAGGAGAAACTCGCCGCCATCGAGCGGCAGTTCGGCTGACCTTCCCCGAACCCGAACCCCGCCCGTGGGTGTCGGGCCGGGGTGGCGCGGACGGAACAGGCGGCGCACGGACTCCTTGGGGCGGGTCGCGACAGCCGGGCGCCCCGCCCCAAGGTCACTCACTCCACGGGCAGTTCCCACACCACGGCGACCGTACGGTCCCCCGGGTGCCCCTCCACCGGGGTCAGCACGTCGTCCAGGAACTTCGGCAACCTCGGCGCCCGGGGCACGTCGGCCCACCGCCCGGCCAGGTCGGAGGCGAAGTCCCGGTCGGCACGCAGGGGTTCGGCGAAGCCCGGCCCACACAGCAGCAGGGTGTCCCCCTGTCGGGCGATTGAGGCGCGGAAGCGGAACGGCTCGGTGGGGCCCGGTTCCCGGACAGGCAGCCCCGGGCTGGTGTGTCCGGGGCCCGAGGTTCCGGCGTCCGGGGCCAACGACACCTCCCCGGTGACGGCGCCCCGGGGGTCGGCGGGTCCCCTGGCGCGCCCGTCGTCGACGCTGGCCGCGTCCTGGAGGCTGGGTTCGATGTCCCGCCAGGCTCCCGCGCGGAGCCGGAAGAGTCCCCCGTCGCCGAAGCCGAAGTAGATGCGGTTGTGGCACTCGGGGTCGGCGGGCAGCAGCAGTGCGCGCAGACCGCTGGGCAACGGCACGTGGGGGCCGGCCAGTTCGGAGGTACGGGCGCGCAACCGCGCGTAGCAGCGGTTGGTCAGTCGGTGCAGCCCCGACTTCAGGGCACCGTTACGGCTGGCCCGCAGGTCCTGGGTGAGCCGCTCGTGGCTGCGGCCGATGGCGGCGGCCAGGTTGGCGCAGGCCTCCATCGGCAGCCCGACCAACCGGGGGTCCAGGCAGGAGTGGGGCGAGGCGCCGGCGACCACCGCCAGCAGCAGCCCGCTCTCCCCCTCGCCGAAACGAGCGGTGAACACCGCGTCCTGGCGCGGCTGTTGGGCCTCGTCAGCGGTACGTCCGCGCACCGAGGCGGTGCGCACCACGCTGGTGCCGCTGCGCGCGCCGTCCAGCACCGTGTGGGGCACCAGGGCGTACAGCGCGTGCGGGTCGGCCAGTGGAGCCAGGTCGAGGCCGGAGGGGTCGCCGAGGGAGGCGCCGGCGAACGGCGCGGCGGCCCCGCCACCGGACTCCGGGGCGGCGGTCGGTGCCGTGGGGGGCGGCGGGGAGGACGCCTCGGAGGACCCTGAGTGGGGCGCCGTGGGCCGGCGTACGGTCGCCAGCACCCTGGTACGGGGGGACTCGCCGGGCAGGGGCGCGTCGGGGTCGTGGGGGTCGCCGTCGGGATCGGCACCGGTGTCGGGGCCCGGGTCGGGACCAGGGTCGCCGTGGGGCTCCTCGGCCGGGGCCTGTTCCACCGGCCCGGTGGGGGGCTGGGCCGGGGGTTCGGGGACGGGCCGTTCCTCGGGCATCGCCTCGTCCGGCACCTGGCGCAGCCGCAGGGTGGCCCGGGTGGTGTGGCCCCGCTGGTCGGGGCGGTCCTCGGAGGGTGCGGGCTGGCCGTCGGGGTCGGGGTCCCCGTCCGGTGGGCCGGGCGGGTCCTCCTCCGGGGCGCCCCCGCCGGCCGTGAGGGGACCGTGGTGGACGTCCTGACGGGCGCTGTCGTCACCGCTGTCGTGGGCCCTGTCGTAGGCACCGGCTCGGTCACCACCGGTGTCCTCGGCGCTGTCGGACCGGTCGGGCCCCTCGTCGTAGGCACCGTCCCGGGCACCGTCGGGCCCGGCTATCGGGGCGCCCAACACCTCGGCGGCGGAGGCGAGATGGCCCTCCACGGTGTCCCCGGTGCGGCTGCCCCCGGTGTCCGAGGCGTCGTTCGCGTACAACTTCCCCCACCAGTCGCGTGGTTCGCCCTCGCCCTGGTTGTGGCCCTGCCGGCCCCCCTGCTCTGTCATGCGCCCCATTCTCCACGGGTACCGCAGGGCCCACCGCCTCATCGCGGTTCCCAAGTTGGTTGCGGTACGGCCACGGGTGCCCCGTCCACCGGGGCGGTCCACCGGGACACTCCACGGGGAGGAGGGTCAGGGCGAGCGGCGGGCGGTGGCCCAGCGGAGGGCCAACAGGCCGTAGGGCAGCGCGCACAGGGCCATCAGCGGGCCCGGCCCCGTCCACAGCGCGCCGAGGGTGAACCCCCCGATGATCAGCAACGACACCGTCTCGGTGCCCAGCCCGGCGAAGGACCCCAGGGTCGCCCGCGCCCGGTCGTCGACGGCGTCCTGGAGGCGGGCGTCGGCGACCACGGCGGCCCACTGGAAGATCCCGAAGGCCACCGCGACCAGCACCATGCCCGCCGGGTGGCCGCTCAGCGCGCCCAGCGCCAGGGACGCCGCACCGGCCACCAGCAGCCACGGGGCCCGGTGCTGTCCGTACTCCGCGCACCAACTCCCCACCAACCCACCCACACTGACCAGCAGCAACAACGCGGGCACCCGCGCGACGTCGACCCCGAAGGAGCGCGCCAGCAGGGGCAGGTACTCGTCCAGGGCGTCGACGGCGGCCAGTACCGACACCAGCAGCAGCGCCCGTCGCAGGGCCGGTGACCTCCGGGCCGCGTCCACTCCGCGTCGCCAGACCTCTTTCATCCCGGTCGACGTCTCCCGGGGCGCCGCCTCGGGCGGCTCGTCGGAGGTCGCATCGGCCGGCGCCCGGCCCGAGGGGGGATGGTGCCGGTGATCGGGCAGGCCGCTGGCCACCAGGGCGGCGCCCAGGCAGACCAGGACGCTCAGCGCCCCGACCGCCGGGTAGCCGGCGAGGGCGAACACCGGGCCGGCCAGCCCGGTGGCCAGCAGGATCGCGAGGTCGCCCCCGGCCTCCGCGCGCCCGACCAGCCGGGCGTAGGAGCCGCTACGCCCCAGCCGCGCCAACTCGGCGTAGACCAGGGCCTGGAGGGTGCCCGAACGCAGGGCGCTGCCGGCGCCCCAGAGCACGAAACCGGCCAGGAAGGCGCCGTAGCTCGGCCACCAGGTCCACAGCGCGAAACCCGTCGCCTTGAGCAGGGGCGCGAGGGTGACCAGCCGGCGTCGGGAGAAGACGTCCGCCCAGACTCCCGAGGGGACCTCCAGCAGCACCCCGGTCAGCGACCAGACGAGGAAAAGCGAGGAGATCTGGGCCTCGGACAGTCCGACGTCCGCGAACAGCAGGGCGTACAGCGGATAGAGGAGCACCAGCTCCTTGAGGAAGGAGTAGGCGTACAGGCGGCGGCTCAGGGAGCGCAGCGCGCGGTCGCCCTCCGGTCCACGAGGACGCGGGAGGAGCGGGAGGAACCGTGCGGGGAACAGCCGTGAGAATCAATGTCGCCAGGTCATACCGCGAGCGTACGGCGGGAAACGGCGAGCCGCCAGTGAGTTTCGCCGGCGGGGGCGGGGCCGCCGGCCCCGCCCCCGGGAACTCACGCCCAGCGCACGCCCCGCTTACGCGCCAGGTCCTCCTGGCCCTGACGTTGCCGTTGTCGGGTCTCCCTGCGGCGTTCGGCTCTGAGCCGGGCGTCGGTGCGGGCGGCCAGCCGGGCGTTCTCCCGTTGCAGCTTGCGGTGGGACTCCAGCCGGCGGGGCGCCAATTCGCCACTGTCCACGGCTTCCCGTACCGCGCACCCCGGCTCGGTACGGTGCTCGCAGTCCCCGAACCGGCACTCGGCGGCCAGTTCCTCGATCTCCGCGAAGGCCCGGCTCAGCCCGGCCTCCGCGCCCCACAGGCCCACTCCGCGCAGCCCGGGGGTGTCGATCAGCAGCCCACCGCCCGGCAGGGGGAGCAGGTCACGGGTGGTGGTCGTGTGCCGGCCCTTACCGTCCACGTCCCGGATGGCGTGCACCCGCTGGGTCGCCCTCCCGGACAGGGTGTTGGCCAGCGTGGACTTGCCGGCACCGGAGGGCCCCAGCAGCACCGAGGTGCCGCCGGCGAAGAGTTCGGCCAGTCGCTCCACCCCCGTCCCGCCCAGGGCGCTGACGGCGTGCACCGGCACCCCGGGGGCCACCTCCCGTACGTCCTCCAGCAGGTGGTCCAGGGTGCCGGGGTGGTGGATGAGGTCGGCCTTGGTGAGCAGCACCAGGGGTTGGGCGCCGCTGTTCCAGGCGAGGGAGACGAAGCGTTCCACCCGGCCCAGGTCCAGTTCGGCCGCCAGGGACACCGCGATCACCGCCCGGTCCACGTTGGCGGCCAGTACCTGGCCGTCCGACCGCTTGCTGGAGGTGGACCGTACGAAGGCGGTGCGCCGGGGCAGCAGCGCGCGGATCACCGCGTCCAGACCGGCCCGGGTCGGGCCGAGTTCGAGCGCCACCCAGTCACCGGTGCACGGCACCCGCAGGGGGTCACTGGTGGCGACCGGTCCGGTGTCGGCCAGGACGGTACGCAGTCCCGGCAGGTCGGGGTCGTGTTCACGGGTGGCGTCGGGCACCACCGCGTCGACCCGGCCACGGTCGACGCGCACCACACGGCCCGGGGTCAGGCCCCGCCGGGCGTGGGCGGCGAAGTCGGTGGCGTAGCCGTCGTCCCAGCCGTAGGGGACGAGCGGCGCGAAGGCAGGGGTTTCCTGGGACAAGATCGTGAGATCCCTTGAACGGGTGCCACGACCGGGGAGCGCGGGATGTCGGTGGCGTTCAGCCGGCGGGCACGGAAGTGAGGTCGGACTGCGTGAGACGGGTCAGCCCCGCTCCGGGAAAGGCCGTCATGGTCCCCACCTCCTTCGACGACCGGCTCCCACCGGTCGCTCGCCGTACGTCACGGCGCCTCGCGCGCCGACGCGGTCACCGTAGAGCCTCCGGTGTGGCGGGCGCCACCGTTTTCCCGACGCCGACGCGGTGGTGGGTCCTGGTGCCGCCCCGGGTGCCCGTGCCGGCCCGTCGGTCAACGGTGTTCCCTGAGCGCGGTCACCCGCGCGTAGTCCCGTACGAAGCGGGTGAGCAACTCGGCCAACGCCTCCCGGTCGGGTGAGGGCCAGCCCGCCGTCGCCTCGGAGATGACCCGGCGCCGGAAGCCCCGGACGGTCGCGAGGACGTCCACCCCGTCCTCGGTGAGGGTGAGCAGGGAACGGCGCCCGTCACGCTGGTCCGCTTCGCGCCGGAGCAGCCCCGCGTTCAGCGCCTGTGCCACCAGTCGGCTGGCCCGGGGTTGGTCCACGGCGAGTTCACCGGCGACCTCGGTCACGGTCGGCGCCGTGTCGGCGGCCTCGACCACGTCCAGGAGTTCGAAGACCGCGTCGGGCAACGTGGCGTGGGGGCCGGTCCGCTCGCCTCGCCGTTCGGACAGGCGGGCCAACGCGTGCCGCTTCCGCGCCCGCCACAGTCCGGTCAGGGCGAGTTCGACCAGTTCCTCGGGTGCCTTGGGTTCGGGCTCCACGCTCTCTCCGTACCTGCCTATGTATGGCGGAAAACAATCGCATGTTAATTTACATGCATCACGTCGAAGAGGCACGGGGTCGAAGGAGTTCCGATGGACACACCCAGGCCGATCGGCTACTGGCTCAAGCACCTGCACGATCTGCTGGAGACCCAGCTCGACACCACCCTGGCCGACCTGGACCTCAGCCGGCGCCACTGGCAGGTGCTCAACACCCTCGGCCAGGGCCGGCGGACCACACCGGAGCTGCGCGAGGCGCTGGCCCCCTTCCGGCAGGAGGGCGCACGGCACCTGGACGACGTGCTCGACGACCTGGCCACCCGGGGCTGGATCCGCGTCGAAGACGACGACCTGGCGACCCTCACCGATGCGGGCCACGCCGCCCACGCGCAGGTCGCGGCCCGCATCCACCAGACCCGGGCAACCGTGCTCGACGGTCTGACCGCCGAGCAGTACGCGGAGACGGTGCGCGTCCTGTCCGTCATGTCACGGAACGTGGAGACCGCGCTCGCCGCCCGCCCGGCGTGAGTCCCACGCCCGCTGACGTCCGCCAACGTCCGCCGCCAGGCGGGTCAGCGCCCCAGGAAGGCGGGCCAGCCTCCTCGACGTACGGGCTGGTTCGCCGGCGGTGAGCTGTCCCTGAGCCCCCGGCCCGTACGGGTTCGCCCCCTCCGACCCGGTCCCTGGCGGCGGTCTCCCCCGCTGTCCCGCGCGGCGGTGCGCCAGGGCACCCCAGCGCGTATGGGCCACCGTCCACGGGGAGCGCGCGCACCACGAGCCCCCAGCCCGGCTCACCGATCCCGGTCCGGCCGGTCCCCCTCTCCGGCTCCCGGCCCCTCCGGGTCGCCGCGGCGGTCCCAGTCGTCGCGGCGGTCCCAGTCGTCCCGTTGCCCGGAACCCCCCTGCCCGCCCTGCTGCTTGTGGAGCAGCGTCTGGAGGCGGTCCCGCAGTTCGCGCTTGTGCAGATAGCGGGTCCAGCGCTCGTGGTGGGCCTGGCCGTTCTCCTGCCGGGCCTCCTCTCCCCGCTCCTCGTGCCGGGCCGCCGCGGCGGCCAGCAGCTCGGCCGCAGCGGCCTCCTTGGCCTGCTCGTTCAGGCGGCGGGCGGCGGCGGTGGCCACCGAGGGCCACACCCGGTCCAGGGCGGCGTTCACGGCGGCCCCGACCAGTACCGCGAAGGCGGAGATGCCGATCCACAGCAGTACCGCCACCGGGGCGGCCAGTGAGCCGTACAGGGTGGGCCCCTCCACGGTGCGGCCCAGGTAGACGCGGAGCAGGAAGCTGCCCAGCACCCACATCGCCAGGGCCACCACCGCCCCGGGCAGGTCCTCCCGCCAGGGCGAACGCACCGGTACCGACACGTGGTAGAGGGTGGTCAGGAACACCACCGACAGCAGCAGCACGGTGGGCCAGTAGAAGCTGTTCACCAGCGACTCCGCCTGCGGCACCAGCCGCAGCACCGCGTCCGGGCCGGCCACCATCAGGGGCAGCACCACCGCCCCGATGGCCAGGGCGACCAGGTAGAGCACGAAGGCCAGCAGCCGGGTCTTGACGATGCCCCGGTGCCCGTCCAGCCCGTACATCACGGTGATGGTGTCGATGAAGACGTTCACCGCCCGGGACCCCGACCACAGGGCCAGGGCGAACCCTATGGAGATCACGTCCGGCCGGCCGCCCTCGATCACGTCGTCGATCAACGGCCTGGCCAGCTGGTTCACGCCCCGGTCGGAGAGCACGGTGGCCGAGGCGTCCAGGAAGTTGGTGCGGATCGAGTCGATGGTGTCGGTACCGATCCAGGCGTCCAGGTAGCCCAGCAGACCGATCAGGCCCATCAGCAGGGGCGGGATGGAGATCAGCGTGAAGAAGGCCGCCTCGGCGGCCAGACCGAGGATCCGGTACTCGATGCAGGAGTTGACGGTGTCCTTCAGCAGCAGCCAGGCCATCTTGCGCTTGGGTACGTGCTGGTAGATCACCCGGGCACGGCGGAACGCGCCACCGTCCGGTTCCGGTCTTTCCTCTGCTGGTCGCACCCGCCTAACGTATCGGCATGTCTCCCGCTACCCACACGGTGACCAACCAACCGCCTCCGCTGACCGGCGACAACGTCTTCACCTCGGATGTCGCACTCACCCAGGCGCTCCAACGTGAGCTGGCCGAAAAGCATCGGGACACGGTGCTGCCGGAGCTCACCGAGCTGGGCCGGGTCGCCGGCTCCGAGGAGGCCCGGGAGTGGGGCCGACTGGCCAACGAGCACCCGCCACAGCTGCGTACCCACGACCGTTACGGGCACCGGGTGGACGAGGTGGAGTTCCACCCCGCCTGGCACCGGCTGATGGAGCAGGGGGTGGCCGCCGGGCTCACCGACGCCTGGTCACCGGGCGGTCAGCTGCGGCGTACCGCCGGCTTCTACGTCTGGAGCCAGGTGGAGGCCGGGCACGGCTGCCCGCTGTCGATGACCCACGCGGCGGTGCCGGCCCTGCGCGCCGAACGTGAGCTGGCCGAACGCTGGGTGCCGCTGCTGACCTCCCGCTCCTACGAACCGGGGCTGACCCCGGCCGGCACGAAGGCCGGCGCGCTGGCCGGAATGGGGATGACCGAGAAGCAGGGCGGCAGCGACGTACGGGCCAACACCACGGTGGCCCGGCCCACGTCCACCCCCGGCGAGTACGTGCTGACCGGGCACAAGTGGTTCTGCTCAGCGCCGATGTGCGACGTGTTCCTGGTGCTCGCCCAGGTGCCCGACGAGGGGCTGAGCTGCTTCCTGGTACCGCGCGTCCTGCCGGACGGCGCGCGCAACACCTTCCGCATCCAGCGACTCAAGGACAAGCTCGGCAACCGCTCCAACGCCTCCAGCGAGGTCGAGTTCGAGGACACCGTGGCCTGGCGGGTGGGCGAGGTCGGGCGCGGGGTGGCGACCATCATCGAGATGGTCGCGGCCACCCGGCTGGACTGCGTGACCGGCTCGGCCGCCCTGATGCGCCAGGCACTCAGCCAGGCCCTGCACCACTGCGCGCACCGTTCCGCCTTCGGCGGACTCCTGCTGGAGAAGCCGCTGATGCGCAGCGTGCTGGCCGACCTGGCGCTGGAGTCGGAGGCGGCCACCGCCCTGGCACTGCGGCTGGCGGTGGCCCAGGACCGGGCGACGGAGGGCGACGCCCTAGAGCGGCACTTCCTGCGGCTCGCCCTGCCCACGGCAAAGTTCTGGGTCACCAAGCGCTGTACGCCCATGGTGGCCGAGGCCCTGGAGTGCCTGGGCGGCAACGGCTACGTCGAGGAGTCGGGCCTGCCCCGGCTGCTGCGCGAGTCCCCGCTGAACTCGCTGTGGGAGGGGTCGGGCAACGTCCAGGCCCTGGACGTACTGCGGGCCCTCCAGCGCGAGCCGCGCTCCCTGGAGGCGTTCCTCGCCGAGATCGGCCGTGCTCGCGGGGGCGACCACCGGCTGGACGCGGCGATCAAGCAGGTGCTCACCGAACTGTCCGACCTGGACGGCCTGGAGGCCGGCGCCCGGCGGCTGGTGGAGCGGATGGGGCTGCTGCTCCAGGCCTCGCTGCTGGTGCAGCACGCGCCGGCCGAGGTGGCCGACGCGTTCTGCGCGGCGCGGCTGGGCCCGGACGCCGGGCTGGCGTTCGGCACGCTGCCCCGGGGCCTGAACGTGGACGCGCTGGTGGAGCGGGCGCGCGGCCACTGAGCCTCACAACTGGTGCCGCCAGGGCGGGTTGGCGCCACGGACCGAGACGGTGAGGGCGGCGACCCTGGTGCCGTGCGCCAGGGCCTCGCGCAGGGTCGCCTCCTCCAGTCCGTCCAGCCGCCCGCCCAACTCGCCCGAGCGGTGCAGGGCGTCCAGCAGCCCGGCCATGAAGGAGTCGCCGGCCCCCACGGTGTCCACCACCTCGGTCCGGGGGGCCTCCACCCGCAGTCGGCTGCCCCGCAGGGAGGCCAGCACCCCGTCACCGCCGAGGGTGATGACCACCAGCGGGGCGCCCAGCCGGTGGAAGTGGTCGGCCGCCGCGTGGAGTTGGGTCTCGGAGGCACCGCCCGGCCACAGGTGCGCCAGGTCGTCGTCGGACAGCCGCAGGATGTCCGTCAGCTCGCACCACCGGTGCAGCCGTTCGCGGTAGACGGACGGGTCCACCAGCAGGGGGCGGACGTTGGGGTCCAGGGAGACGGTGGCCCGCTCGCGGATCCGCAGCAGCGCCTGTTCCACCAGGGCACCGCCCGGAGGCCGTACCAGGGCCAGCGAACCGGTGTGCAGGGCGGCCACCCGGGGGCGGGTGGCCTCGGCCAACTCCTGGGCGGTCCACTGCCAGTCGGCGGCGCCGTCGGCGTAGAAGGAGTAGTCGGCGGCGCCCTGGGGGCTGAGCGAGGCCACCGCCAGGGTGCTGGTCTGGCTGGCGGTGACCGTCCCGTCCAGGTCCACCCCGGACTTGGCGAGGTGGTCGTGGAACAGCCGCCCGAAGACGTCCCGGGACAACCGGCCCAGGAAGCGGGTGGGGGTGCCCAACCGGGCGAGGGCCACAGCGGTGTTGGCCGGACCACCCCCCGGCAGCACCTCCAGGTTGAGGGCGTCCGCCTCCCCGGAGGAGACGAAGGCGTCGGCGACACATTCGCCCAGTACGGCGAGGGGGAGGGTCTCCTCACCGGTGGGCGGGTTCGGCGGGGTCATCTACGGGGCCTTTCGGTACCGGCGCTGGGGAGCGGTGCTGGTCTCCAGACTGCCTGACGGTCACCCCCGGTGGTGCCGAGCCCACCGACGGGGCCTGGCATCACGGGAGTTGCGGGGTTCCGGCTCCCGGGAGCCGGAGGGCGGAGGCGGGCTCACGTCAGCCGGGGTTCCGGCGCCGGAGGCGCCGCCTCGGCGGCTGGCGCACCGCCCATGGAGCGCTCGTGGAGCGGTGCCGTACGCCGCGCTGGTCGGGCCGGCCTCGGCCGGCCCCGAGCGCCGGGTGCCCGGAGGTGCGGCGGCGCCCCGGGGGTGGGCGCGGTTCGGCGTACCGGGCTCACTCGGCTCGGCGGGGGCGCGACCCCGTCCGTGGGCGCTCCACGGGGTAAGGGGTCGCCCTGTTGGCCGGCCCTCGTGCCGGCCAACCTGCCGGTCCGGTCAGGGTGTTCACCGCCGGACCGGTCACCGGGGTCGCCGTACCGGGAAGCGGAGGAGAGCGGAGCATCGGTACCCGCCGGCCGGCCGGTACGGGTGGGGGCCGGCGTCGACGGCAGGGCGGGAGTTCGGTGACGGCTGATGTCGGTGACCTCCGTGTCGACCCGGTTCCGGCGCGGGGCGCTGACCTCCGTGTGCCAGGGGCCCACCATCGCGGGCATGGTATGTCAACGTTGACATCACTGTCGACGGGTCCACGCACCACTCCCCGCCAGCCCGTCCGACCTCCCGCTCCCCCGGTTCCGTACCCGTGGCCCGCCCCTTGGTGGGTGCCGCGGGGGCCGCGCGCCCGGACACACCCGCGCTCCCGGTCGGGCGGCCACCTACGGGGCGCCGCCCGACCGGAGGGGAACCCGTCGAACTGTCCGACAGCGCCGGCAGGTTGAACGGCACCCGGGGCACGGACCTCCACCGTCCCCCACGACGAGCGGCCACCGGGGAGCGCCTCCACCCGGGCACCGTCAGCCCTCCGCTCCGGGCTGGCCGATGTCGAGGGTCACCCGCGACAGCGGACCTCCCACACAGGTCAGTACATATCCCTCGGCCTCGCGCTCCGGCGTCAGACAGTGGGGTTCGGCCTGTGACACCTCGCCGCTTAGCAGGCGGACCACACACTCGCCACAACTGCCCACCGTGCAGGAGTACGGCATCGGCAGTCCGGCGGCCAAACCGGCGTCGAGGAGGGTCTGCCCCGGCTCCACGACGGCGTCGCCCACCAGGTCGCCGTTCTCCTCGATCCGCATCCGCCGGGGTCCGGTCGCCTCCGCCCCGGCACCGGGAGCATGGGAGAAACGCTCCTGGTGCAGGCACTCCTCGGGAACACCGAGTGCGTGGACCACCTCCCGGACGGTGTCCATCAACGGGCCGGGCCCGCAGACGTAGTAGTGCGCTCCGTCAGACACCGACAGCGCGGTGACCCACCGCCGAACGCCTTCCGCGTCGAGCCGCCCCGCACTCCGGGTCAGGACGTGGGTGACCGAGAGACGGTCGGGGTGCTCCGCCTCCAACCGGGACAGGTCGTCGGCGAAGATGACGTCCTCCCGGCTACGGCTGCTGTAGAGCAACGCGATCCGGTCACGGCCGCCCTGGTCGGTCAGACGGGCGCGGATCAGGCTCATCAGGGGGGTGATCCCGCTGCCGGCCGCGACGAGGACGAGGTGGGGCGGCGTCCGGTCACCCGCGTGGAAGGTACCCGAGGGGCCACGCAGCGCGAGCCGGTCACCGACCTCCAGCCCCCCGTGCACGTGGGAGGAGAAGCGCCCGCCCTCCACCTGCTTGACGGTCACCTCCAGCCGCGTAGCGCCAGGGAGGGAGGACGCGGAGTAGGCCCGTCGTACCGGGTGGCCGTCCACGTCCGCGACCAGGGTGAAGAACTGTCCGGGACGGAAGTCGAAGGGCCTGGCCTCCTCCGGGTCCTGGTCCTCCAGTACGAGGGTGCGGGCGGTCGCCGTCTCCTGGCGTACCTCCACCACACGCACCGGGCGGAGTCCGCCGCCGGTCACGTCCTGAGGCGCGGTACCGCCCTGTCGGGAGGCGGTCGGCGGCCTGACGTCCTGGTAGCCCTCCTTACGCAGGGCGGTGCCGTAGGCGCGGTCCATCACCCGACGCATCAGGCGGTGTATCCCCGGGATCGAGGTGAGGGCCCGCAGCAACCGGGCCGAACCACCGGTGGAGTCGGGGGACTCGGCGGTCAGGTGCGCGCTGCCCAGGGCCATCATGTCCGGCGCCTCACCGCCCGGCGGTCGGCCGGCCACGGACCACAGGCGGGCGTTCGCCAGCGCGGCGTTGGCGGCCAGTTCCGCGTACTCGACATCGACGACCAGGGCCAGGTGAGGTGGTACCCCTCGGAGCGCCAGGGTCTCCAGCAGCGCGGCGTCGTCGGTGATCACGGCACGCCCACGGACGTGCAGCACCCCGCTACGGCCGGGTACGAGGGCGGCGAGGGAGAGCCGGTCGTCCCGGAGCAGGTTGTACAGGGTGTCCGCACGCCTGTTGCCCCTGCGGTCGGCCATCACCAGTGTGCGGCCGTCCACGATCCGGGCCACCGCTCCCCGTTCACCGCGCGGACTGGTGTCGCCGCCACCACTGGCGTCCCCGCTGGAGACGGCCAGGAAGGGGGAGGCGGCCAGGAAGTCGGCCACCCCGGGGCCGGCCAACGGACCCTCGCCCACCACCGGTTCGGCAGTCGGCACCGGGGGCGGGGGTTGCCACAGACGGGAGCGCATGACGGCCTGGGCGCAGTGGACGTACGCCTCCGCCACCTGCACCAGTGTCTCCCCGCCCTTGCGGCCGGCCACAGTCCCGTTGACGCGGAGCACCTCCCCCACCCCGGGGAGCAGGAAGAACAGGGAGGCGGGGCCACGGGCGACGTCCGGTTCCGGTACGGCGAAGGAAATCCGCGTCGGGGTGTGCGGCCGGGCGAAGCCGGGGGCGCCCCCGACGAAGGTCGTCCGCGTGGCGCCGGAGCCGTCCCGGTAGCCGAAGGCCGCGACCGGGCTGTAGGCCAGGACCCGGCGACAGCCCTCGTCCAGGGCGCCGACCTGCTTGCGGAGGATCATCGCGGCCGGTCGGCCGATGATCTCCTCGACCTCCTGAGTCGTGGTGAGCCGGTGGAGGGCGTCCGAGGAGGACTCGTGCCGCATGGGGTTCCCTTTCCGAGATCGGCCAGGCGTGGAACGGACGGGACACCCGGGACCGTTGGCGGACGCGTCCCGGCCGGACATGGCGGGTGTCGACGCGGTTGCCGTTGCCCGCGCGGACGGGAGGTCCCGGCCAGCCCCGACAGGACCGGCCGGCAGCCTCACCGCTCGACCCCCGGATCACAGAGGACTGCGTTTGCGCAGCTCATGGCACCATTGTGAGCAAAAGCTCAGCTCCTTGGCTACTCGCCTTTCCCGCGCCGGAAGGACCACCGGATGGCATCGGCCGACCGTCGTCTCACCCCACGTCGCAAGCCCCGACAAGTGCGCGCCGAACTCACCCGTGACCGCATCCTCGTCGCCGCTGCTCACGTTTTCGCCGAGTACGGCTACGCCGCCGGCACCACCAACCGCATCGCCGAGCGGGCCCGCCTCTCCATCGGCTCGCTGTACCAGTACTTCCCGAACAAGGACTCCATCCTCGCCGAGTTGCTGTTGCGCCACATCGACCGGGGACCCTGGGTCGAGGCCGACCAACTCCCGTTGTCCCCGGGCAGTCTCGGGGAAACGGTGCGCTCCCTGGTGCGTGACGCGATCGACCACCACCGGGACGACCCGCAGCTGCTGCGGATCATGTTCGAGCAGGCGCCGATCTCCGGGGAACTGGTCGAGGCGATCGACCGACATGGCCGGGAACGGGTCGCCCACCTGCGCGACCTGCTCGCCCGCCACCCGGACGTCCGGGTGCGGGACCTGGACATGGCCGCCCAACTCATCGTGGGAACCATCGAGTTGAACACCCACCAGCTGATGGCGGCGCCCGGGCCCGTAGAGGTCGAACGACTGGAAGGGGAACTTGTCGACATGGTCACGCGCTATCTGCGCGCCGACCGGTAGCCCAGCCGGTGACCGTACCCCCTACGGAGCCGGACCCTCCGATGCCGGCCCGCCCACGAGTGGGGCGGAGGACCGAGGGCGGTCCCGTCGACGCGGCGACAGGCCGGGGCCGGCCCCGCCAGCGCAACCGTGCCGGTTCCCTCGCCCACGCGTCGAGGAACACCTCGGTTGCCTCAGGGAGAACCGCCAGGGAGCGTCAGGCTCCCCGGCGTCGCCGCGTCCACGGGTAACCGAGCTGTCTGGCGTACTCCCACGACCCACCGCAGACCTCGGCCGACTGCCGTGGGTCCCCCGCCAGCAGTCGTTCGGCGAGCCTCTCGGCCTGCTCGTCAGGAGGGTCGCCCGAGACGTCGAGCACCATGCGGAACTGGAGCCAGGCACCCTCCGTCCTCATGTCTGAGTGACCTGGGTGGAGGAGGAACAGGTTGATCCGCTCGGGCTCCCAAACCCAGGCGGCCACACCTTCCAGTTCACAGTCCCACCGTGCGGGCCAGTCGGGCCGGCTCCTGAGCCTCGACTCCAACAGCCGGGCGACCGTGTGGGCCGGCCACTCCCAACTGTGGTCCGCGACGGCCCGCTCGACCTCGGCCTGGTACTCCCGGGCGTCGAACCGGAACTCCGGCAGATCCGGGCCGGCTTCGGCGGGGTTACGCCACGCGCTCCAGACCACCTGGTCGTCGTCCCTGCGGACCGTCACGTAGAGCGCGCCGCAACACCCCTCGGTACACCCCGCCTCGGCCAGCCGCACCTCGTGCGGCTCGGTGGCGGCCAGGAGCGGGCTCTCTCCCCGCAGGAGGTCACGGGGCTCTCCGGCCGGCCCCCTGGGGAACGCCCCAGCCAGGATGTCCGCACCGTCGACCAGCGGGCGAACCTCCACGGTGGCGCCCCTTCGGGGAGCGTCGGGAACGACAACGCGGAGGGTGAGGCGGCTCGTCCTGGCAGTCATCGCACGATTGTCGGCCTGGCGGACCGGGGTGTCACACCCTTACTCGGTACGGGTCCCCGGACACCACCTCAACTCGACGTACCCGTCGACCCGTAGCCGGGGGCGGGCCGGCGGCGTACCGCCCCACGGGGCGGGTGGGCCTGACCGTACGCGGGCCGGCGCGGTGTCCCTTCCAGAGGCGGCCCTTCGGGAGCCGTCGGGGGTGGGGTGCCCCACGGGTGGAGCGGAGGGTCGGGAACGGTACCGTCGACGCGGCGGGAGCACGGCCCGGTGTACGGACCGGAGCCGCAGGTGAGGGACCGACCCCGGGCAGGGTGACGGTCGGCGGGAAAGCGAGGACCATGGCCAGCTCGCGGCGACCCACACTGACCGACGTGGCGAAGAGGGTCGGGGTCAGCGCCAAGACCGTCTCGCGCGTCCTCAACGAGGACGGGCCGGTCTCCGCCGCGACCCGGGACCGGGTGCGGGAGGCGGTCGCCGAACTCGGCTTCCAGCCCAACCTCATGGCCCGCAACATGCGGGTGGGCGCCCGGGACTCCACGGTCGGCCTGGTGGTGCCGGAGATCGGCAACCCCTTCTTCGGTTCGGTGGCCGGCGGGGTGGAGTCCGCCCTCGGGGACCGGGGGCTGACCCTGCTGCTGGGCTCCTCGGACGAGTCGGTGACCAAGGAACGCGCCCTGGTGGCCGCGTTCCTGGCCCGGCGGGTGTCCGCGTTGATGGTGGTACCGGCGACCGGGGGCGACCACCGGGCGCTGCGCAAGGAACGGGGCAGCGGGCTGCCGGTGGTGTTCGTGGACCGGCCGGGCGCGGGGATCACCGCCGACGCGGTGGTCAGCGCCAACCTGGAGGGCGCCCGGCGAGGCGTGGCCCACCTGATCGCCGGGGGACACCGACGCGTCGCCTTCGTCGGTGACCGCCCCGCGAGTCTCTACACCCGCAAGCAACGGTTCCGGGGCTACCGGCAGGCTCTGGACGAGGCCGGGCTGCCGTTGGACCGCTCCCTGGTGGCCGACGCCCACACCCCGGACGCGGCCGGCCGCGCGGTACGGCGCCTGCTGTCCGGCGGTGATCCGCCGACGGCGGTGTTCACCGCCAACAACTTCGCCTCCCAGGGGGTGATGGAGGCGCTGTCCGAGGACGGGGTACGGGACCGGGTGGCCATGGTCGGCTTCGACGACATGCCGTTGGCCGACCTGGTGCGGCCCGGGCTGACGGTGATCGCCCAGGACCCCCGGCAGGTCGGGGTGGAGGCGGCGCGGATCGCCCTGGCCCGGCTGGACGGTGACCGCGCGGCGGCGGCCACCACCACGGTGCCGGTACGGCTGCTGCCCCGGGGATCGGGCGAACTGCCCGGTCCGGGTCGGTAGTTCGGCCGTTACGGCGTACCGGGGGTGACCCGTGCGGGAGACCCGTACGCGCGGCGGGGCCGCGCACGTCTCGCGGGTACCCACGCGCCCCCTTGCGGCGGCGCCCGGTGGGCGGTTTCCGGCTGCGGCTGGTTTCTTGGTGACCGGGCGCCGTCGTGGCCGTTGTCGTTGCCGTGGCCGCTGTTGTCCGCCGTCGTCGCCCCCTTCGGGAACCTCGCGCCCTCGACGCCGCACCCGCGTCTGGACGTGGCCCGTGGCGGAAAGCCCTGGTCCAGGGGGCGTTCCAGTCGGTGAGACGCTGGGCCGGAGGGCGGCGGGTGTGGTGCACTGAGCGCCATGGAGACCGTCACCGTCACCACCTGGTACCTGGAGCAGACCGATCCCGCCCAGTTGAGGACGGACGAGCCCGCCGAGCGGTCGGCCCCGGCGCCCACCGGGCTGAGGATCGCCCGCGCCGAGGTGCCCTCCCCCGAGTTCAGCCGGTTCCTCTACACCGCCGTCGGGCAGGACGTGACCTGGACCGACCGCCTGGACTGGAGCCGGGAGCGGTGGCGGGAGTTTGTGGAGCGTCCCGGAGTGGAGACCTGGGTCGCCTTCGTACGGGACACCCCGGCCGGTTTCTGCGAGTTGGACGGCTCCCAGCCCGAGGGGACCGTGGAGATCAGCTACTTCGGACTGCTGCCCGCCTTCCGTGGCCGGGGCGTCGGGGGACGGCTGCTGTCGGTGGCCACCGCGCGGGCCTGGGACCTGGCCGAACGGTGGGAGGGCCGGGTGCCGACCCGGCGGGTGTGGGTGCACACCTGCAGCAAGGACGGGCCGCACGCGTTGGACAACTACCGGGCCCGGGGCTTCCGGCTCTACGACACCACCACGGCCGAGGAGTCATGGCGGCCGACACCGGGCCCCTGGCCGGACGCCGATCTCACGGAGCGGTGACCCAGACCACCCCGTCTCACCCAGCGAGCCACTCTCGTCCGCATTCTGGAAGCTCATGGACGCCACGGATCGGCACATGGGATTCTCTGCCTCATGCCTGCCGCTGGAATCGCCTTGGTGAGTCGACGCCACGTCGACCTCGGTCGCCTGTCCAGCTCCTTCTGTCCGGTGAGCTGACACCGCCGCAGCACCGCCCAGCCTCTTAGCAGCCCTCACCGTCGCGGGCCCGCGCCCCCTGTCGTACGCACCCCCTCCAGCCCCCAACGGGCCCTCGTGTCATGCCCGTTGAGGTGCAGGTCAGAGCTGTACCAGCCAGGACGAGCCGCCCATCCCCGTCAGCCCGAAGGACGAACCGCCATGGCCGACACCCCAGCCCCGACCCCTCGCACCCCCGCGCGCCGCAAGGCGGGCCGGCATCGTGGCGAGGGGCAGTGGGCAGCGGGACACCTGACGCCGCTGAACGCCAACGAGCAGACCAAGAAGGACGATGACGGTCTCAATGTGCGGACGCGTATTGAGACGATCTACTCCCAGCGGGGGTTCGACTCCATCGACGGGGCCGACCTCCGGGGGCGGATGCGTTGGTGGGGCCTGTACACCCAGCGCAAGCCCGGCATCAGTGGCGGCAAGACCGGAGTGCTGGAACCGGAGGAGCTGGACGACGAGTACTTCATGCTCCGCGTCCGCGTCGACGGCGGCCAACTCACCACCCAGCAGCTGCGGGTGATCGCCGAGGTCTCCCAGGAGTTCGCCCGGGGCACCGCCGACATCACCGACCGGCAGAACATCCAGTACCACTGGATCCGCATCGAGGACGTACCGGAGATCTGGCGCCGGCTGGAGGGCGTGGGCCTGTCCACCACCGAGGCCTGCGGGGACACCCCCCGGGTGGTGCTGGGCTCCCCGGTCGCCGGCATCGCCGCCGACGAGATCGTCGACGGCACTCCCGCCGTGGAGGAGATCCAGCGGCGGGTGGTCGGCAACAAGGCGTATTCCAACCTGCCGAGGAAGTTCAAGTCGGCGGTCTCCGGTTCGCCCCTGCTGGACGTCGCGCACGAGATCAACGACGTGGCCTTCGTCGGCGTCCACCACCCCGAACTCGGGCCCGGCTTCGACGTGTGGGTGGGCGGCGGACTGTCCACCAACCCCAAGATCGGGGTACGGCTGGGCGCCTGGGTGCCGGTGGAGGAGGTCGCCGACGTCCACGAGGCCGTGGTGTCCATCTTCCGCGACTACGGCTACCGGCGACTGCGGAACCGCGCCCGGCTGAAGTTCCTGGTCGCCGACTGGGGACCGGAGAGGTTCCGGCGGGTGCTGGAGGAGGAGTACCTGCTGCGCCGGCTGCACGACGGCCCCGCGCCCGAGGCCCCCCTTGAACGGTGGCGGGACCACGTCGGCGTACACCCCCAGCGGGACGGCCGCTTCTACGTGGGCTTCGCCCCCCGGGTCGGCCGGGTCGACGGCACCACCCTCGGCAAGATCGCCGACCTCGCCGAACAGCACGGCTCACGCCGGGTCAGGACCACCGTCGAGCAGAAGATGCTCATCCTGGACGTCACCGAGGACCAGGTCACCCCGCTCACCGAGGGCCTGCACGCCCTGGACCTGACCACCACCCCCTCGGTGTTCCGGCGCGGCACCATGGCCTGCACCGGTATCGAGTTCTGCAAGCTGGCCATCGTCGAGACCAAGGCGCGCGGCTCGCACCTGATCGACGAACTGGAGCGCCGGCTCCCGGACTTCGACGAACCGTTGACCATCAACATCAACGGCTGCCCCAACTCCTGCGCCCGCATCCAGGTCGCGGACATCGGGCTCAAGGGCCAGCTGGTCACCGACGACCGGGGCGAACAGGTCGAGGGCTACCAGGTCCACCTGGGCGGCTCGCTCGGACTGGAACCCGGCTTCGGCCGCAAGGTACGCGGACTCAAGGTCACCTCCCGGGAGCTGCCCGACTACATCGAGCGGGTCCTGCGCGCCTACCAGGAGGACCGCGAGGAGGGCGAACGCTTCTCCCAGTGGGCCGCCCGCGCCGACGAGGGGGCCCTCAAGTGACCGCCCACCAGCGCCCGTCGAGCCCCCCGAACCCGTCGAACCCTACGGGGGCCCGCCATGAGTGAACGCGCCGCGCCCTTCTACTGCCCGTACTGCGGCGACGAGGACCTGCGTCCCTCCGAGGCCGCCCCGGCCGCCAAGGGCACCGGAGCGGCCTGGGAGTGCGCCGCCTGCAACCGCGCCTTCCGGCTGGCCTTCCTCGGACTGCTGGCCTCGGGGCTGACTCCGACCCCGGGAGCGACCCCGGGAGCGGCGCCGGAGGAGGAACGATGACCACCACCGTGCGACGGGACGCCCGGACCCTGCGCGCCCTCGCCGAGGAGGCCGGCCGGGAGCTGGAGGACGCCCCGGCGCTGGACGTCCTGCGCTGGGCGGCCGACACCTTCGGGTCCCGCTTCTGCGTCACCTCCTCCATGGAGGACGCGGTGGTCGCCCACCTGGCCTCGCGGGTGTTCCCCGGGGTGCCGGTGGTGTTCCTGGACACCGGCTACCACTTCCCCGAGACCCTGGGCACCCGGGACGCGGTCGAGGCGGTCATGGACGTCACCGTGGTCACCCTGCGGCCCGAACTGACCGTGGCCGAGCAGGACGCCCGCCACGGCCCCCGCCTGCACGACCGGGACCCCGACCTGTGCTGCGCGCTGCGCAAGGTGCGGCCCCTGGAACAGGGCCTGGCCGGGTACGACGCCTGGGCCACCGGGCTGCGGCGGGACGAGTCCCCCACCCGTGCCGGTACCCCGGTGGTGGGCTGGGACGAGCGCCGGGGCAAGGTCAAGGTGTCCCCGATCGCCCGCTGGACCCAGGCGGACGTGGACGCCTACGTGGCCGAGCACCAGGTGCTCACCAACCCGCTGCTGGAGGACGGTTACGCCTCCGTGGGCTGTGCCCCCTGCACCCGTCGGGTGCGGGCCGGGGAGGACGCCCGCGCCGGACGGTGGGCCGGTACCGGCAAGACCGAGTGCGGACTGCACGGCTGATGACCGATCACGACCGAACGACCCACCGGGAGCGGGAGATGGAGCAGGGAGCCACCGTGTGGCTGACCGGGTTGCCCAGCGCCGGGAAGACCACCCTGGCCAGGGAGTTGGCCTCACGACTGACCGCACGCGGACGGCGCGTGGAGGTGCTGGACGGGGACGAGGTACGCGAGTTCCTCTCCGCCGGACTGGGGTTCAGCCGGGAGGACCGGCACACCAACGTCCGCCGCGTCGGCTTCGTGTCCCGGCTGCTGGCCTCCCACGGGGTGGTCACCCTGGTGCCGGTGATCGCCCCCTACGCCGACTCCCGGGAGGCGGTGCGCAAGCACCACCAGGCCGGCGGGGTCGGCTACCTGGAGGTGCACGTGGCCACCCCGGTCGAGGTCTGCGCCGCCCGGGACGTCAAGGGGCTGTACGCGCGGCAGGCGGCCGGGGAGTTGAGCGGGCTGACCGGGGTGGACGACCCGTACGAGCCGCCCGCCCACCCGGATCTGAGGATCGAGACCCACACCCAGAGCGTGTCGGAGTCCGCCGCCGCGCTGGAGTCACTGCTCGTCGAGAGGGGACTGGCATGACCACGGCCGCCGAACGCAGGGACCCCGGCCCAGCGGTGCCGGAGAGCCCGTACGCGCTGTCGCACCTGGACGCCCTGGAGTCGGAGGCGGTGCACGTCTTCCGTGAGGTCGCCGGCGAGTTCGAACGTCCGGTGATCCTCTTCTCCGGGGGCAAGGACTCCATCGTGATGCTGCACCTGGCGCTCAAGGCCTTCCGCCCGGCGCCGGTGCCCTTCGCGCTGCTGCACGTGGACACCGGCCACAACTTCCCCGAGGTGATCGACTACCGGGACCGTACGGTGGCCCGCCACGGGCTGCGGCTGCACGTGGCCTCGGTACAGGAGTACATCGACGACGGGCGGCTGCGCGAACGCCCCGACGGCACCCGCAACCCGCTCCAGACGGTGCCGCTGCTGGAGGCCATCGAGGGCAACCGTTTCGACGCGGTGTTCGGCGGCGGGCGGCGGGACGAGGAGAAGGCCCGGGCGAAGGAGCGGGTGTTCTCCCTGCGTGACGAGTTCGGCGGCTGGGACCCCCGCAGGCAGCGACCGGAGCTGTGGCAGCTGTACAACGGGCGCCACTCCCCCGGCGAACACGTGCGGGTCTTCCCGCTGTCCAACTGGACCGAACTGGACGTGTGGCAGTACATCGCCCGCGAGGGCGTCGAACTGCCCGCCATCTACTACGCCCACCACCGCGAGGTCTTCTCCCGGGACGGCATGTGGCTGGCCCCCGGTGACTGGGGCGGCCCCCGCCGGGACGAGCCGGTACACCGCCGCCTGGTGCGCTACCGCACGGTCGGCGACATGTCCTGCACCGGGGCGGTGGACTCCGACGCCACCACCATCGACCAGGTCATCGCCGAGATCGCCGCCTCCCGGCTCACCGAGCGCGGAGCCACCCGGGCCGACGACAAGCTGTCCGAGGCCGCCATGGAGGACCGCAAGAGGGAGGGGTACTTCTGATGGGCACCCCCGCGTCCGGTACGCCCGCCTCGGGCGCCCTCGGCACCGACCCGCTGGCGCTGTCCGCCACCTCTCTGCTGCGCTTCGCCACCGCCGGATCGGTGGACGACGGCAAGTCGACCCTGGTGGGCCGGCTGCTGCACGACTCCAAGTCGGTGCTGGCCGACCAGTTGGAGGCCGTCGAGCACGCGTCCCGTTCCCGGGGTCAACAAGCCCCGGACCTGGCCCTGTTGACCGACGGACTGCGTGCCGAGCGGGAGCAGGGCATCACCATCGACGTGGCCTACCGCTACTTCGCCACCCCGCGTCGCCGTTTCATCCTGGCCGACACCCCCGGCCACGTGCAGTACACCCGCAACATGGTGACCGGGGCCTCCACCGCCGAACTGGCCGTGGTGCTGGTGGACGCCCGCAACGGGGTGGTCGAGCAGACCCGGCGGCACGCGGCGGTGGCCGCGCTGCTGCGGGTGCCGCACGTGGTGCTGGCGGTCAACAAGATGGACCTGGTGGACTACCACGAGGAGGTGTTCGCCGCCATCGCCGAGGAGTTCACCGCCTACGCGACCTCCCTGGGCGTACCAGAGGTCACCACCATCCCCATCTCCGCCCTGGTCGGCGACAACGTGGTGACCGCCTCGGCCCACATGGACTGGTACGGCGGCCCGACCGTGCTGGAACACCTGGAGACCGTCCCGGTCACCCTGGACCCCGCCCGGGATCCGGCCCGGTTCCCCGTGCAGTACGTCATCCGTCCCCAGACCGCCGAGCACCCCGACTACCGGGGGTACGCCGGCCAGGTCGCCTCCGGGGTGCTGCGGGTCGGACAGCGGGTCACCGTCCACCCCTCGGGCCTCGGCTCCACCATCGAGGCCATCGACCGGCTCGGCGAGCCGGTCGACGTGGCCTGGGCCCCGCAGTCGGTGACCGTACGGCTGGCGGACGACCTGGACGTCTCCCGGGGCGACCTGATCGCCCCCGCCGACGCCGAGCTGACGTCCAGCCAGGACCTGACGGCCACCGTCTGCCACCTGCACGACACCCCGCTGACCCCCGGTGCCCGGGTACTGCTCAAGCACGCCACCCGCACCGTGAAGGCCATCGTCCGGGGCATCCCCTCCCGGCTGACCCTGGGCGACCTCTCCCAGCACCCCGAGCCGGGGCGGCTGGAGGCCAACGACATCGGCCGGGTGGTGATCCGTACCTCCGAGCCCCTGCCGGTGGACGACTACGCCCGCTCCCGACGTACCGGCTCCTTCCTGCTGATCGACCCGGTGGACGGCACCACCCTGACCGCCGGGATGGCCGGTGAGGCCTTCGACCGCCCCGACCAGGACGCCAAGTCCCCCACCGACGACGACGGGTGGGACTTCTGACCATGCGACCCACCGTGGTGGCCTACGCCACCTTCGACCAGCGCGGCGGCCGTATCGGCTCCGGCGCGCGCGGCAGTGGCCAGGGAGGTGTCGACCGATGCCGGCGTTGATCCCGCCCACCGCCGTGGCACCGCCCCGGCGCTCCCCCGCCCACCAGCCGTAGCCCCGAACGTCCGGGGCGCCACACCGTCGAAAAGGAACCGCCTCCGTGTTCACCGCCCCCGTCAGACGTTCCCGCGTGACCGCTACCGCCCTGGCCGTACTGCCCCTGCTGCTCGCCGTCGGCTGCGGCTACGGCTCCCAGGCCGAGGAGTCCTCCGGTGAGGACACCAAGGCCGAGGGTGAGAAGCTGTCCGCCGCCAAGGTCAACATCGGCTACTTCGCCAACACCACCCACGCCTCCGCCCTGGTCGGCAAGGAGAAGGGCTTCTTCCAGAAGGAGCTGAAGGGCACCCAGGCCGACTACAAGGTGTTCAACGCCGGCCCCTCGGAGATCGAGGCGCTCAACGCGGGCGCCATCGACATCGGCTGGATCGGCCCCTCCCCAGCCATCAACGGCTGGTCCCAGTCCAAGGGCAAGGGGCTGAAAATCATCTCCGGCTCCGCCTCCGGGGGCGTGGCCCTGGTAGTCAACCCCAAGAAGATCAAGAGCCTGGACGACCTGAAGGGCAAGCGGATCGCCACCCCGCAACTGGGCAACACCCAGGACGTGGCCCTGCTCAACTACCTCGCCGACAAGGGCTTCAAGGTCGACGCCAAGACCGGCAAGGGCGACGTGACCGTACAGCGCACCGAGAACAAGGTGACCCCGCTCGCCTTCGAACAGGGCGAGATCGACGGCGCCTGGGTGCCCGAGCCCACCGCCTCCAAGCTGGTGGACGTCGGGGGCAAGCGGCTGTTGGACGAACGCAAGCTGTGGAAGGACGGCAAGTTCGTCATCACCAACGTGATCGTCTCCCAGAAGTTCCTGCGCCAGCACCCGGACGTGGTCCAGGCCGTGCTACGCGGCTCGGTGAAGGCCAACGACTGGATCGGCGGGAACCCCGCCGACGCCGCCACCACCATCAACGCGGCGCTGAAGAAGGACACCGGCGAGGCCCTGCCCGACAAGATCATCAAGCCGGCGGTGAAGGAGGTGGACGTCACCGACGACCCACTGGCCTCCACCCTCCGCGAGGAGGCCGAACACGCCGTCACCGCCGGCCTGTTGAAGAAGCCCGACCTGGACGGCATCTACGACCTGCGCCCCCTCAACAAGGTGCTCAGGGCGGAGGGCAAGAAGCCCGTGGACGCCGCCGGACTGGGCCAGCAGTGATCCCGTGCCGACCCCGACCACACCGGAGGTGACCCCGATGGCCTCGACACTCGTCAAGCCCACGACCGAGGAACCCACCGTGGCCCACGCGGCACGGCTGCAGAAGGTGTCCAAGTCCTTCGGCCGGCCGGGCTCCGCCCAGTCGGTACTGGAGGACATCACCCTCGACGTCCGGCCGGGTGAGTTCGTGTGCCTGCTGGGCGCCTCCGGCTGCGGCAAGTCGACCCTGCTCAACCTGGTGGCCGGCCTCGACCGGCCCACCAGGGGCAGTATCGACACCCCCCACGGCCGGCCGGCGCTGATGTTCCAGGAGCACGCGCTGTTCCCCTGGCTGACCGCCGGCCGCAACATCGAGCTGGCCCTCAGGCTGCGCGGACTGCCCAAGTCCGAGCGGCGTACCGAGTCCGAACGGCTGCTGGAACTCGTACGGCTGAAGGGGGCGCACCGCAAGCGGGTGCACGAGCTGTCCGGGGGGATGCGGCAACGGGTGGCGCTGGCCCGGGCGTTGGCGCAGAACAGCCCGCTGCTGCTGATGGACGAACCGTTCGCGGCCCTGGACGCCATCACCCGGGACGTGCTGCACGACGAACTCACCCGGGTGTGGGAGGAGACCGGACTGTCGGTGCTGTTCGTCACCCACAACGTCCGGGAGGCGGTACGACTCGCCCAGCGGGTCGTCCTGCTCTCCTCCCGGCCGGGCCGGATCGCCCGGGAGTGGGAGGTCGACATCCCCCAGCCCCGCCGTATCGAGGACGCGGCGGTCGCCGACCTGTCCGTGGAGATCACCGAACAACTCCGGGGGGAGATCCGCCGCCATGGCCAGCACTGACACCACCTCCCGGCCGGACACCCCCGACCGTCCGAAGGGCGACAGCGGCGACCAACTCGCCGGCCTGGAGGCCGGGTTGGACGCCCTGGAGTCCCGGACCACCGACCGCCCGCCGTTGGGCCGGGTACTGCTGGACAAGGCGGTGCCCCCACTGGTGGCCGTGCTCCTGGTGCTGGCCCTGTGGCAGCTCGCCTACGTCCTGGAGGTCAAGCCCCACCACCTGCTGCCCGGCCCCGCCGACGTCGCCGCCTCCCTGCGGGAGAAGTGGCTGGACGGCACCCTGCTGGGCTATGTGTGGACCAGCCTGTCCCGGGGGGCGCTCGGCTTCGCCGTCTCGGTGGTGATCGGCGCCCCGCTGGGGCTGCTGGTGGCCCGGGTGCGCTGGGTCCGGGCGGCCATCGGGCCCATCCTGTCCGGGCTCCAGTCGCTGCCCTCGGTGGCCTGGGTACCGGCGGCGATCATCTGGTTCGGGCTCAGCGAGGCCACCATCTACGCGGTGGTGCTGCTGGGCGCCGTACCGTCCATCGCCAACGGGCTGATCGCCGGGGTGGACCAGATCTCGCCGCTGTACCTGAGGGCCGGCCGCACCCTGGGCGCCACCGGCTGGGCCGGGATACGGCACGTACTGCTGCCGGCCGCCCTCCCGGGCTTCCTGGCCGGGCTGAAACAGGGCTGGGCGTTCTCCTGGCGTTCCCTGATGGCCGCCGAACTGATCGTCAACGTCGCCTCGCTGGGCACCGGCCTGGGCCAACTGCTGGAGCAGAGCCGGGAGTTGCAGGACATGTCCTCGGTGCTGGCGAGCATCCTGCTGATCCTGTTCGTCGGGATCTTCGTCGAGCTGCTGTTGTTCGCACCCGTCGAGCGCCGCGTCCTGCGTGGTCGCGGCCTGCTGGTCAGCCGCTGAGAGCCGGTACCCATGAACCGACCCACCCTGCTGCTGATCGCCCACGGCAGCCGCGACCCCCGACACGCCGCCACCGCCTGGTCGCTGCGTGAACAGCTCCGGGCCCGACCCGACGCGCCCCGCGTGGAGTTGGGCTTCCTGGAGTTCAACGCCCCCTCGGTGCCCGGGCTGCTGGAGCGGCTCTGGCACGAGGGGGAACGGGAGGTGGTCGCCCTGCCGTGGCTGCTCACCCACGCCTACCACTCCAAGACCGACATCCCCGGGGTGCTGCGCCAGTCCTGTGCCCGGCTCCCCGGACTCACGGTCACCCGGGCCGGCGTGCTGGGCCCGCACCCGCTGCTGGTCTCGGCCCTGGAACGGCGGCTGGGCGAGGCCGGCCACGGTCACGACCGGTCCGGTACCGGGGTGGTGCTGGCCGCCGCCGGCACCAGCGACCCCCGGGCCGCCGCCGTGATCGGTGAGGTGGCCGAGGACTGGGCCCGCTCCGGTGGCTGGTACGCGGTACGGCCGGCCTTCGCCACCGGCTCCCCGCCCTACGGCGCCCCGGAGGAGGCGGTGACCGCCCTGCGGGCCCGGGGCGCCTCCCGGGTGGTGGTCGCCCCGTACGTCCTGGCCCCGGGCCGGTTGCCGGACCGCATCGTGGCCTCGGCACGGCGGGCCGGCGCGGACGGGGTGGCCGAAGTGCTGGGCGCCGGCCCGGAGTTGGTGGACCTGACCCTGCACCGCTACACCGCAGCCCGAGCCAGCCGGCGGGTCGGGACGGCGGCCTCCGCCTGAGCCCCGAGGCACCAGGGGTCCCGCCCCGGCGCCTCGAACACGCGGGACCGAGCGCACGGGGGCACCCCGACACGACCGTCCACTGAACCCACATCCCACCCCCGGCCTTGCCCCGGCACAACCGGCCGGCGCGGACCGGATGCCCGACGCCCTCGGCGCCGCACCGGAGTTGGTACGTCTCGCCCAACACTGCTACACCGCCGCCCAAGCCAGCCGGCGGGTCGGGACGGCGGCCTCCGCCTGAGCCCCGAGGCACCAGGGGTCCCGCCCCGGCGCCTCGAACACGCGGGACCGAGCGCACGGGGCCGCCCTGACACGGCTGTCCACTGAACCCACCGCCCACCCCTGGCCCTTCCCCTCGCCCCTCCCACCACGGGCGCCCCTCCCACCACGGGCGAACCCCGGTCGGTCGAAGAGGGCCGCATGGCCGGGTGGTCGGAGCAACGCCGGGCGCGCGCCCCGCATGGAGGCAACCTCTCGGCCCCCGATGCTGGACAGGGTCACCGGCTCGCCCCGTACGCGGTCACCGCGCACCAGTCCCGTTGGCCCCGGTCGCGGCCCTCCACGGGTGCGGCCCGGTGGTGGGCCCGAGCCCGTCGTAAGGGGCCTGGTGGCGAGGGCGCCACCACCGGGGAGAGGCCCGAACAGGGCGGGTACGCCCAGGCGGCTCGCTCCCCGGCCGGGGTCGAGCCGGCAACTGGGGCTGCGTGACGCCCTGGTGAGTCCCCCCCCACGCGGGACCACGCGACACCCACCCCGACAGCGGTCGGCGACCGCGCCGAACCGGAGCCCGGCCCTCAGGCCGGGTGGTGGGCGCGATGCCCGACCACCCGGCCGAGTGGTGGCGTCAGCCGGCCAGTACCTCGCCGAAGCGGGACACACCGGCACCGGGGCGCAGAGCCACCGAGCCCTCGGAGCGTGGGCCCTCGGCGCCACCCGGCAGCACCCAGACACCGCCGGTGTCCTCGTTCTCCCCCGGGGCCCCGACCAGCAGTTCGGGCGCGCCGTCCTGGTTCAGGTCACGCAGTTCCACCGCCGCGCCGAACACGTCCTCGGCCTCGGCGTTCCCGGGCACCGGGTGGGTGTCCTGGTGGAAGAAGGTGGACCGGGCCCTGCCGGAGGAGTCCAGCAACCCGTTCCCGCCTCCGTACAACACGAAGACCTGGCCGGCCTCCCGTTGGCTGCCGACGGCCTTGCCGGGGCTTCCCACGGCCAGTTCGGCCCTGCCGTCACCGTCGGTGTCGCGGGCGGCGAGGGAGGCGCCGAAGGCGTCGTCCCGCGTCGCCCCACCGGGCAGGCCGGGGGTGTCCTGGTCCACGGTCTGGGTCCGGTCGCCCAGCTCGTCCCTGGAGCCGAACAGCAGGTGCACCCGGCCGCCCAGCGACTCGCCCTCTCCGCAACGGCCCGGCTCCTCGGTCACCCGGCATCCGCCCACCGCCAGGTCGTCCAGTCCGTCGCCGTCGAAGTCCCCGGCCGCCACCGAGCTGCCGTGGTTGGCCATGCCCCAGAGGTGTTCGGGCTTGCCCTTGACCCAGTCGTAGACCCCGGTGCTGGGGACGTCCATGGCCCCGGCGGTGGCGGCCAGTTCCGGGGTGCCGTCGCCGTTGAAGTCCCCGGCGGCGAGCCGCGCCACCTCTCCGCCCATCGACAGTCGGGCGATCTTCCTCGCCGGCTGCGGCTTCCCCCCGGGCTTCAACGGGCCGGAGACGTAGGCCAGTCCACCGGACTCCTCGGTGTGGGAGTCGAAGGCCACGTCCACCGCGCCGTCGCCGTCGAAGTCGCGGGCGATCACCGCGCCACCCAGGTGCCCGTACGGTGCGACGTCCTTGGTGACGGTGGTCGCCCCGTCCAGTCCGCCGTCTCCGCCCCACACGACGGTGACGATGCCCCGTCCCTCGGCACCGTGTTCCTCGCCGGGGCTGCCCACGACCAGGTCGGTGTAGCCGTCGCCGTTGACGTCGGCGGTGTCCACCGAGGCGCCGAACCGGTCACCCTTCTCGGCGGTGCCGGGCACTCCGGCACGGCCCTGTCGTACGGCCTCCCGCTGTCCGTTGCCGGGGCCGTCCGGGCCGCCCCAGTGGACGGTGACCTGGCCGGCCTCCTTCGCTCCCGCGACGGTGGTCTCCGGTGCTCCGACGGCCAGGTCGCCGTATCCGTCGCCGTTGAAGTCGGGTGCGTCGGCCGTGGGCGCCTTCCGGCCGTCGTCGGCCGAGGCGACGGTCACCACACCGGTGGTGGCCCCGCTCACGACCACCAGGGTGGCGGCGCCCCACAGGGTCCATCGGCGGGGTCGTCGTCGGCTGTGCTGGGGTGCTGTACCTGCCAAGGGGGATCTGCTCCTCGTGCCTCGGGTGCGCGGGGGTAAGCGGCCCCGGACGGGGCCGTCTCCGGTGTCCGCGCGCTCGCCCCGACCGTGGTCGACCGGCCCGGGGGAACGCCTACGCACAGAGGACAACGTTGCCGGGGCGGAGGTTGTGCGGCACCCCTACGGCATCTCCGAACACCTGGAGGGCGGGTGCCGTCAACCGGTGGGCGGGCCGGGCCACTTGAGGGTGGCGACGCCCCCGGGAGGCAGCTCGTAGCGGGCCGAGGCGCCGTTCTCGGTCACCGAGAAGGTGCGGGCCTCCTCGCCCTTGTTGAGGACCAGCAGTACCCGGGAGCCGTCGGGGTTGCGGAAGGCGACGCTGTGCGGCGCGTGCGGGCCCCGACCGTCGGAGGCGATCCGCCGGGCGCCGGGGCGTACGAACCTGCCGAGGTGGCCCAGGGCGTAGTACTCGGCGTTGCGGTGCACCTTCTCGCCCCGGACCTCGACCACGCCGTTGCAGTCCTGGCAGTACCCCGCGTGGGGTCCGCCGTCCTGGTCGAGGGCGAGGTTCCACAGCACCACCGTCTCCGCCCCGGCCCGGAGCGGGCGGATCACCCAGTTCTCGGTCTGCCAGCGCAGGGCGGCGGCCAGGTCCTGGGTACCGTCCTCCCCGTCGGTGCCGCTGCACTCGGTGAACAGCACCGGATAGCCGGCCCGACGGACCTCCGACTGCCGCTCGGGTTCGCCCTTGTAGCAGTGGAAGGCGGCTCCGCGTACCCGGGACAGGTCGGAGGTCTTCCGCAGGACATCCAGCGGGTACTCCGGGTGGTCCCAGTTGTGCTCGAAGACGTAGAGGGTGGTGTCCAGGCCGGCGGCGGTCAGCTTCTCGTCCACCACCCGCAGCAGCCGGGCCTGTTGGCCGGAGGACATCGCCATGGAGGGGTAGATCGCCTCGAACATCGGCTCGTTGGCGACGCTCAGGTCCTGCACCGGCACCCCGGCCTTGGCGTAGGCGCGCAGGGAGCGGACCAGGTAGTCCGCGAAGTCGTCGTAGTGGTCAGGGCTCAGCCGGCCGCCGGAGAGGGTCCCGTTCTCCTTCATCCAGGCCGGGGCGGACCAGGGGGAGGCCATGATCCGCAGCCCGGGGTTGACCCTCCGGGCCTCGCGCAACAGGGGGAGGATCGCCTTCTCGTCCCTGGCCACGGAGAACGTCCCGCGCTCGTCCTCGTAGGTGTAGTACGGCAGTCGGGCCACGAAGTCGCTGGCGCCCAGCGGTTGGCGCAGGTAGCTGAGGCCGAGGCCCTCGGTGGTGAACAGCTCGGTCACCAGTTTCCGGCGCCGTTCCTCGGGGAGCCGGCCCAGCAGTTCGGCGGAGGACTCGGTCACCGAGGCCCCGGCGCCCTGGAACCGTTGCCCGCGTCGGGCCGGGTCGACCAGTACGTCGTCGTCCAGGCGCTCGGCGTCGAAGTCGGTGGGCGGGGCGGGGCTCAGCGCCCGGGTGCCCTCACCGTCGGTCACCCAGGACCGTACGGTGACCTCGGAGGCACCGGCCTGCGAGCCGGACAGCAGGGCGGCCACCAGCGCCAGCACCAGCAGCCGGGCCAGGGGTCGCACCACCCTCGCCGCCCCGGGGTGGGCGCCGCCCACCAACGACCTCGGCCCCTTCGCCGGCCACGGCACGGCAACCCCTCTCCGCTGTCCCTACGGTCACGAGGCCCCCGGGTGGTGTCCGACGGCCTGGGGCCATCGGACACCCTCGCTGTTGCCCGTGGATCACGTGGTGGTGAAACCCCGGTGGCTTCACGGGAGTTGGGTCCCTGGAGGGGGCCTACGGGACGTACTTGTACCCCACTCTGCGCACCGTAACGATGCGATCGCGGAAGGAGGGGCCCAACTTGCGCCGCAGCCGGGCCACATGGACGTCCACGGTGCGGCCGTCCCCGATGTGCCCGTAGCCCCAGACGGTGCTGACCAGCTGTTCCCGGGAGTGGACCCGGTGGGGGTGGCGCACCAGGTGCTCCAGCAACTGGAACTCCAGGTAGGTCAGGTCCAGGGGGCGGCCGTCGACCTCGGCGAGGTGCCGGCCGCTGTCGACCCGGACCGGGTCACCTCCTCCCCCCGCCGGCTCCTCGGGGCCGGTGTCGGGGGCGGTGTCGGCCTCGTTCCCGGTGGCGCCGGTATCGGGCGAGGTCGGTCGTCCTCCGAGGCCGACCGGCCGGATCTCGACGGGCACCCCACCGGGGTCCAGCAGGCTGCGGGGGTCGACGCCCTCGGGGACCAGGATCAGGTAACCGGACAGCCCTCCTGCCGGGGCGGCCTGGGCGGCCCGCTCCCGCACCACCCGGAGTCGGGGTGAACGGGCAGCCAGCGCGGGCGGTTCGGACAACGGAACGGTCATGACTACTCCTTGGGACGGGGCCCACCTCGGGGCCGCGGTGTCGGAACGAACGGGCGTGACAGGAGGTGACGGGGTGTGAGGGGGTGTGGGGTTCGGACGTCGGCGGCCGTCCCCCGAGGGGCGCGGTTCAGGCCGCGACCGGGGTGTAGTGGACGGCGTCGTCGCCCTCGACCAGGTGGCTGTGCCGCCCGTCGACGCCCACCGGGACGTCGCCGGCCACGGTGACCCGGTGCAGCTCGCGCGGCAGGTCGCCGAAGTCGTCGGGCGCGTAGTGCTGGGTGATCCGGTTGTCGAACAGCACCAGGTCGCCCGGCCGCCAGGAGATCCGTACGACGTTCTCCGGCCGGGTCACGTACGCCTGGAGGAGACGCAGCACGTCCCGGGACTCGGAGTGGCTCAGCCCCACCACGGTCTGGGCGAACCCCCCGATGAACAGGCCGCGTTCACCGCTGACCGGGTGCACCCGCACCACCGGGTGGGCGGTCTTCCAGGTGCGGGAGGTGAAGATCCGCCGTTGCTCGGCGGCCTTGGCGCTCCGGGGCTCGGCGTAGTCGTGGTCGTTGGTGTGCACCGCCCACAGCCGGTCCGCGAGGTCCCGCAGCGGTTCGGGCAGGTCCTGGTAGGCGGTCGCCGCGTTGGCGACGAGGGTGTCGCCGCCGTACGGAGGCACCACGAGGGCGCGCAGGGTGCTGACCCGGGGCGGGGTGCGTAGGAAGGTGACGTCGGTGTGCCAGTGGTTGGAGCGCACGCCCTCCTCGGCGTCCACCGGCAGGACGTGCGGCTGGCCCTCCACCGAGGGCACCGTGGGATGGGCGGTGGTCAACTCGCCGAACAGGCGGGCGAAACGGAGCTGGTCCTCGTCCTCCAGCCGCTGGTCGCGGAAGACCAGGGCCTTGTGTGCCAGCAGGGCGGAGTCGATCTCCGCCACGGTTCCGGGCTCCAGTCGACCGGAGAGGTCGACGCCCAGGACCTCCGCTCCGATACGGCCGCCGATGCGGCGGACCTCAAGTCGGTTCTCGGACATGGTGGTTCCCCTTCTGTGGCTGCTCGTGTGGCTGCTCTTACGGCTGCGGTGCGGGTCGCTCGGTGGCAGGCGGTACGCCATCCCGCGCGGCACGCGGTGCCGGTCCCGGGCCGTCACCGGCGGGTCGGGGGCCGTGGTGCGCCGGGGTGCTGCGCCGGGGTCGCGAGGTCCGCGACGGGCGCTCAGGCTCCGGGCGTGCGCGCCGACTTCGGCGTACACCCCGGACAGCGGGGCCGACAGCGGCCGTCGTTCTCCCACGGGGCGCGGAGACCCATGGCGGGGGAAACGGCGACAGACACGAGGAACTCCCAGGAGAGGGCGGAGGGGGTGGAGATCCGACCGGGACGGGGTGCCCGGATGTTCGGGAAGCGTTCCCGAACGTCAGCGGGCGGCCCTGGTCAGGCTGGGTGACCGGCGAAGGAGGGGCGCGGAACCCGCATCGCCCTCCGCGTCAGCGCGTGGCCGTAGACCGGGAAACACGGCGCCGGGTGCGGCGGCGTGGACTACGGGGCTACGGGCCTACGAGAAACAGTGAGCGGGATTCGCGCGCCGGCTCAGAGGGCGCGCGCACAGAGGGCGCTGGCATGACGTCGAAGATCGACGTGCCGACGCGTCACAAGAATCTCCACCAGGCTCACGCTTCCGAGCGTGCCAGCCGGCTCCGGCGTTCGTCAATGACGGCCGGAGGGCGTCTCGCATGGCGGAAGGACGGATGGCTCACGGCGACCGCCACCCGGTTGTCTGACGAACCGTCACCGTACGAGCGAGGACCCGCCGGGCCCCGGAGGCCGCCCCGGAACGTACGGCCCACCGCACGCGCACCCGTGTCCCGGGGGAACCCCCGCGCCGAGGGCCAGCGGGTGGGACGGGCCGGCCCCGAACAGTCCCCGGAGAACCGGAGGTTGACGACGGCACCGGAGGCGGGGTGCTCCGGCAAAGCTGTGCCCCACCTCCCACGGACCGGCCCCGGTACCGCGTGGGAGCGCGGGTCCGGGGCCGAACAGCCGTCGGCCCGGCTTCCCCCCGAGAGGATGCCGGGCCGACGTGTTTCCTTATGAAGTTGTACGAGCCAAGGCTCTACCGAAGGGAGGCGGTGGTCACTCGCCAGCCACGTTCAGCAGCTTGTTCGGGGTGCCCTCGCTCGGGTTGGTGATGGCGTCCGGGGTGGCGTTGTCCACCAGGCCCTTGGCCACGTCGTCCGGGGTGGCGTCCGGGTTGTCGCCCAGGTACAGGGCGGCGCCGCCCGCGACGTGCGGGGAGGCCATCGAGGTGCCGGACAGGGTGGCGGTGGCGTCGTCACCGGTGTTGGTGGCCGAGACGATGTCCACGCCCGGGGCGTAGATGTCCACGCCCTCACCGAAGTTGGAGAAGTCCGCCTGAGCGTCCTGGTCGTCGCTGGCCGCGACGGTCAGGGCCTCGGGCACACGGGCCGGCGAGGTGGTGCTGGCGTCCGAGCTCTCGTTGCCCGCGGCGACCGCGTAGGTCACGCCGGCTTCGATGGACTTCTGGACGGCGGCGTCAAGCGCCTCGTCCTGCGGGCCACCGAGGCTCATGTTGGCCACGGAGGGGCCCTCGTGGTTCTCGGTCACCCAGTCGATGCCCTTGACGACGCCCTCGGTGGTGCCGGAGCCGTTGTCGTCCAGGACACGGACGGCGACGATGTTGGCCTTCTTGGCGACACCGTGCTCGGCACCGGCGATGGTGCCGGCCACGTGGGTGCCGTGACCCTGGCCGTCGTCCGCCTCGTCGTCGTCGTCCACGGCGTCGTAGCCGTAGGTGGCGCGGTCCTCGAAGTCGCTGTGGCTGATGCGCACACCGGTGTCGATGACGTAGGCGTTCACGCCCTCACCCGCGGTGTCGGGGTAGTTGTAGGCGTCGTCACCTTCGGTCTCAGCCTGGTCGATACGGTCCAGGCCCCAGGACGGCGGGCTGTCCTGGGTCTCGCTGATCTTGACCGTCTTGTTCTGGACGACCTTCTCGACCTTGCTGTCGGCGGCCAGCTGCTTGGCCTCGGTCTCGCTGAGACCCTTCACGGCGAAGCCGTTGACGGCGGACTTGTAGGTGCTGGTGACCTTGCCACCGAACTCCTTGGCCAGGTCCTTGCTCTCAGCGGAGGCCTTGATGCCCTTGGCGTCCTTCAGCAGAACGATGTAGCTACCGTCGATAGCGGTCTTGGCGTTGGTGCCGTAGACGGTGCCCTCGGCGGGGGCGGCGCCAGCCGCTCCGGCCATCACGGTCACACCGGCGGTCATCGCCGCGGCTGCCGCGACTGCGACGCCTATACGAACCTTGTTGCTCCGCTTGCGAGTTGCCATGACGAGGGATCCTCTCCTCGTGTTGGTTGTGGGGGGAAGCTCGCACCAGGTGCGAGCGACCCGAACGGCCAGCGAAAGATCCGCTCGGGTTGGTTCGAAACCATGTCGGATTGGCGCGCTCAGCTCAAGCGCTTGAGAGTTGTGTGAGATACACAACACTTGCCACGCCAGCTATGTCGGGATACGTACGGGCGAACGGACGGTTCCGCTGCAACGTGCCGGCAACGTTCGAGGTCCGGGGGGTATATAGCCCCGGGCGATAGCTTCGCGGACCGAGTGTCCGCATGACGGCGTGGACCGTCCGCCTCACGACTCGTGGTATACGCACTGCCCACCCCGGGTGAGCGGTACGGGCCGGTCCGGTTCGGGGGCCGTACGCGCAGAGTTCACCGCCACGTTCCCTCAGCGGCATCCGCCGTGGTGAACGGCTGGTTACGCTCCAGCACGGAGCCGGGTCACGCCCGACTGCTCCCGCTCTGTCCGCAGCGTCTGGAAGACCCGTGCCCAAGCTCTCTGTCATCATCCCCTGCCGCAACGTCCAGGAGTTCGCGCCGGACGCCCTCCGCGGACTGGCCAACAACGTCGGCCCCGACGTGGAGTTCCTCCTCGTGGACGACCGCTCCACGGACGCCACGCCCCAACTCTTCGAACGGGCGGCAGCCGAGCTGCCGCGTACCCGGGTCCTCCACCACCGCACCAACCTGGGCATCTCCGCCGCGCGCAACACCGGTATCGAGGCCGCGCGGGGCGAGTACCTCACCTTCCTCGACGGGGACGACTGGTACGCCCCCGGCTACCTGCCCCGACTCCTGCGCACCGTCGAGGAGTTGGACTGCGACTTCCTGCGCGTGGACCACGTGCGCTGCACGGGCTCGGAACGGGTGGTGCGCCGCGCCCCCGCCCCCCGTCGGGGCGTGGTGCTGGACCCGCTCGACTCCGTCGCGCCCGCCCACCGGGAGACGATGGTGGACTACCCCTTCGTCTGGGCCGGCGTCTACCACCGGCGGCTGTTCGAGGACGACCACCCCGGCGGGGCGCTGCGCTTCCACCCCTCGTTGCGTACCGCCGAGGACCGGGTGTTCGTGTGGCAACTGCACCTGCGGGCCCGCACCTTCGCGGCGGCCGGACTGCTGGGCGTCTTCTACCGCAGGGGCGTGACCACCTCGCTCACCCAGATCCGGGACGCCCGACAGCTGGACTTCATCCCCGCCCACGACCTGATCCTGCGTGAGGTGGAGCGGCACCCCCAGGCCGAGCGGTTCCTGCCCAAGATCGTCCGCACCTACTGCGCCATGATCGCCTTCCACGCCCAGAGCGCGGAACGGTACGAGCCGGCCGCCGCCCGCACCCTGCGCCGGGAGTCCGCCGCCGCGCTGCGGCGGATGCCCCGGGCGGTGCTGGAACGGACCCTCGCCGAACTCAACCCGGAGCGCCGCGGAACCCTACGGCGACTGATGGGCGGTACCCGGAAGGTGGTGGGGGCGTGAACGCCCGTACCGGCGAGCGTATCCAGCTGTTCGAGGTCTCCACCCTCTACGGCGCCGCCACCCTCGCGGCGGCCCTGGACGCCGGCCTGTTCGGCCCGCCCGACTCCGGCCGACGGGTGCTGCTGGTGTCCCAGAACGCCGCGGTGCCCGAGACCGCCGGCCACCTGTCCGACATGGCCGGCTGGTCCCGCGTCGCGGCCCGTTTCGACCAGGTGGTCGACTGGAACGAGACCATCCGGCCCCACCACCCCAGCGGTTGGCACCCCTCCCCCAACGACTCCCCGGTGTGGGAACGGCTGTTGCGGCTGGCCTGGGACCTGGGTGACGGACCGGTCGAACTGGTCGTGGAGTCGGTCCACGTCAGCCCGGCCAGGACGCTGTGCGCGCTGTTCGCCGAGGCGGACATCCACGTCTACGCGGACGGGCTGATGAGCTACGGACCCACCCGGGACAAGCTCCCCCCGGCCACGGCCTGCCGCGTCCAACGGCTGCTGCACCTGGACCTGGTGCCCGGGCTGCGTCCACTGCTGCTGTCGGAGTTCGACGTACCCGCCGTACTGGTGCCCACCGCCGCCTTCCGCGAGGTGCTCCGGGAACTGTCCGAGGGCGAGGAGCTGCACCACGACCCCGCCCCCACCGCCGTACTGCTGGGCCAGTACCTGGCGGCCCTGGGCATCCTCAGCGTGGCCGAGGAGGAGGAACTGCACGCCCGGATGGTGCGCGGAGCCGCCGCCGACGGGCACGAGGTGCTGCTGTTCAAGCCGCACCCCACCGCCCCGGCCAGCTACTCCAGGGTGTTGGAGAAGGCCGCCGCCGACGCGGGCGTCCAACTGACGGTGCTGGAGCGGCCGATGCTCGCCGAGACCGTGTTCGCCCAGCTGCGCCCCCGACTGGTGGTCGGCTGCTTCTCCACCGCGATGATGACCGCCGCCGCCTGCTACGACATCCCCGTCGCCCGGGTGGGTACCGAACTGCTGCTGGACCGGCTCGCCCCCTACCAGAACAGCAACCGCGTGCCGGTGACCCTGGTCGACGCCCTGGTGCCGCCGGTGGAACGGGGCGGTGCCCTGGTCACCGAGGACCCGGGAGTCGGCGAGCGGGTGGCCCCACTGGTGCGCACGGTCGGCTTCTGTATGCAGTCCGAGCGGTACCCCTGGCTGCGTACCGAGGCCGAACACTGGCTCCGGGAACGGCTGGACGAGCGGACCGCCCGCTACTTCAAACGGCGCCGGCTCACCGCCCTGGGCCTCCCCGGAGGGTTCGCGCCCGGTCCGCTGCGCCAACTCCCCGGCAGTGGCGCGGCCCTGCGCGCGGCCCGCAAGGTACGGCGCAAGCTGCGCTGAGCCGCCCGGGCCGGTCCGGGTGCCGTTCGCGAGGAGTTCACCCGCCCCTCGGGTCCGGGTCACCCGCCCGGGCCCGGCAGGCGGGAGGGTGGACGTTCGTCCGTCACGAGTGGGAGCGATGTCAGCCAGAACCACCGCACGAGCAGTGCTCCGGCGCGCCACCCCCGGCACGGGCCGCCGAAGGTCCACCGACCACACCGGGGCGGCCCTGGCCGAGGGGGCCGACCGCTGTACGGCGTACTTGTCCGGGCTGCCCACCCGGCCGAGCCCCCAGCAGGCCGGGCTGGTCGCGGTGTTCGGCCGGTGGCTGTCGGCACACCGGACCCGGGAGGCCGGCACGGACGAGCCGGTGAGCGCCGAGCTGTTCGACCTGACCCTCCAGGCCGGCTGGACCGCCCTGGAGGTGGACGCCGCGACGGAACGGGCACTCGCCCTCGCACTCGCCGATGTCGCGCTCGCCTGCCGGCGGCGTTCCCGGGGTGCCTGGCGGCTGAGGGCCCACGCGCTGGACGCCCTCGGCCGCGCCGGGGAGGCCGAGGAGGCCTGGGCGCGCCACCTGGAGCTGGCCGACGGCCCCTCCCCCGCCCGCGCCGCCGAGGAGGCCCGGCTGGCCGTGACCCGGGAGAAGCGCCGGCTGCTGGCCGAGGCGGTGGACCTGCTGCCCGAACAGGGCGAGCGGGCCCGGGAGTTCACCCGGCTCGTACGGGAGGAGGCACCCGGCGAGGAGGTCCGCGCCGCCTTCACCGCCGGGCTCCGGGAGGTGCTGGCGGCACGGGGCGCGGCCCGGCCGGAGGTACGGCGGCTCGCCGAGTCGTACGCGACCTACTGCCGGCTGCTGGCCCACGGGCGGCTGCCCGACCCCTCACTGGGCGGGGTGCGGCCGATGGGCGTACCGGAGCTGCGGGAGCTGGTGAGCGGACGGGTGGTGCGCGTGGTCGTCGGGCCGGCGCCGGCCGAGGCGCTGACCGACGAGGCGGTGGTGGTGCGCTGCGGTGACTTCCCCGCCCGGGACCGGGCCGACCTGCACGCGGTGTCGTACCGCTCCACCACCTGCTGGGACCGCCCGGTCACCGCCCGGCTGGTGTGCGGCGGCCCCCTGGCCGAGTGGCGGGAGGCGCTACGGCGGGTGGTGCCCGGTGCCCAACAGTGGCTGGGCGACGACTCCTTGCGGCATCCGGTGACCGATCCCCTGCTGCTGGCCGAGCAGCCGCCCGAGGACGGGGACGAACCGGGGGTGGCCTACTCCGTACTGCGGTTGCTGTGCTTCCTCGACGTGAGCCCCCGGGTCGAGCTGTGGGGCGAACCCCGGCTCGCGGCACGGGAGCGGGAGTGGGTGGCCGCGCACCGGGTCGAGGGCCACGGGCCGGGGGTGACCGTCCGATGAGCGGGCACCGACACGACACCGGGGGCACCGGCCGGGGGCGGGCCTTCTGGTGCCCCACCGACCGGGCCGGGGTGGAGCGGCTGCCGGAGCTGTTGCGGAGCATGGCGCTGACCAACCCCACGGTGTGCGAGGACCTGCTGCTGCCGGACCTGGACCTGCCGCCCGAGGGGTGGGCGGCCCTGCACCGGCTGCACCCCCGGATCGTGGTGGGCGGCGAGGTGACGGCGTACGCCGAGGTGGTGCCGCTGGAGCCGCACTGGTTGATGGCCCCCGGGCGGGCCGTCGTCCGGGACCCGGAGGTCGACCAGCGGAAGCCGTACCAGCTGGGCGACACCGCGTTCTGGTCCCGCTACTGCGCCCTGCCCGGGGCGCGGCACCCGGAGTTGCTGTGGCACTTCGCCCGGCCCCTGCTGGAACACCGGCCCACGGTCGACCTGGCCCGGGCCGCCGCCCTGGTACTGCGGGAGCGGGGCCGCTACGAGGAGGCCGTGGAGGTGCTGGAACGGGTCACCCCCGGGGTCGACCAACCGCGCTTCCACGAGACCCTGGGCAGCGCTCTGATGGCCCTCTCCCGTCACGAGGAGGCCGAGACCCATCTGCTGCTGGCCTCCGCCTCCCCGCAGGTGGCGCCCCGGGCGTTCAGCCAACTCGCCCGGCTGGCCTGGCTGCGCGGCGAGGACGAGCGGGCCCGCCACTACGCCGGGGAGGGGCTGGACGCCGAGCCGGTGAACCGCACCTGCCGGGCGCTGTACGTCCGGGAGGCGGCCCCGAAGTGGGCGCCCGAGGGGGACCAACCGGCCGCCGGTGCGGGGCGGTTGACCCATGTGGCGCTGTACGCCGGTGGACAGGAGAACGCCGGGGACAAGGTGCTGCCCCAGGCGGTGCGGCACTGTCTGGAGCACCGGTTGGGGGAACGGGACTGGTCCTCGGTGCAGGCGCACCGGCTGTTCGACGGGGCCGCCCTGGAACGTGCCAACGCCGGCGCCGGGGTGGTGGTCGGCGGGGGCGGACTGTTCCTGCCCGACACCTGGCCCAACGGCAACAGCGCCTGGCAGTGGAACGTACCGGACCGGGCACTGCGCGCGCTGCGGGTGCCGTTGGTGGTGTTCGCGGTGGGGTTCAACCTCTTCCCCGGGCAGCGCTACCACCGGGACCGCTTCCGGGACTCGCTCACCACCCTGGTGGAGCGGGCCACCTTCGTGGGGCTGCGCAACCACGGTTCGGTGGAGCGGGTACGGGAGCTGCTCCCGGAGGAGCTGCGGGACCGGGTGGTCTACCAGCCCTGCCCCACCACCGTCACCCGGCGGATCACCCCGGGCTGGACCGATGTCACCGAACGCGCGGACCACGTCCTGCTCAACTGCGCCTACGACCGCGCCGGTTCACGCTTCCAGGGGGACTACGCCGGCTTCCTGGCCCGGATGGCCCGGGCGGTCAGGACGCTGCGCCGGCACACCGAGGTCCGGTACGCGCCCCACATGGTGGCCGACGAGCGGTTCGTCCACGACCTGCGACGCGAACACGGGCTGACCCTGCCGGTGGAACCGCTGTACGACCGGGACAACGACCAGGTGCGGGACGTCTTCCGCAGGGCCCGGCTGGTGATCGGGATGCGCGGTCACGCCGGCATGATCCCCTTCGGCTGCGGCACCCCGATCCTGAGCCTGGTCTCGCACCCCAAGCTGGGGTACTTCCTCGACGACATCGACCGCCCCGAGTGGGGGCTGTCGGTGCACGACCCCCGGCTGGCGGAGCGGCTGTGCGAGCGGGCGCTGGCCGTGCTGCGGGACCAGGACGCGGCGGTCGCCGACGTACGGGACCGGCAGGAGCTGCTCTGGCAGGTGACCCGGGCCAACCTGGCCGCCCTGCACGGCCCACTGGGAACGTAGGGCGGGGACGGTCCCGCCCGGGAGGGGCCGACCGGTGTGTTCCTCGCGCCGGATCACGGTCGGCGCCAGGACGCCGCGCGGGATCGGGACCGGTCCGACCACCCTCGGGCGTAGGACCACAGTGGCACCCCGGACCGGGCCGGCCCGGCGGTCGGGGCCGGCCGTACGTCCGGGGCGTGTCCGGCCCCCGTGAACTGGGGCGGCGGAACGGCGAGTTGACGCCGCCCGTGGTTCAGCGGCCCCCGCCGAGTTCCGCGTGGTGGGCCTCGGGGTCGGGCTGGGTGGTGCCACGGCGCCAGGTCACGGCAGCCGCGCAGAGGGCGATCGCGCCGGCGACGAGGAATCCCGTCGTGTAGCCCGACTCCCGGGGCGGCTGTCCGGGCGCACTCGCGGACGACGCCACGACGACGGCGGCGAGTACGGAGCCGAGAGCACCGCCGACGGTGCGCAGGATGGTGTTGACCCCGGTGGCCGAGCCCGTCTGCTCCCGCTTGACGGCACCGACGACCAGGCCGCCGAGCGAGGCGAAGACCAGACCGTAGGACAGCCCCAGAAGGGCACCCCAGACCAGCACCTCCGGGAGGTGCTGGTGGAGGAGACCGAGCCCGCTCAGGGCGAGCGTCGCGAGGACGGCACCCGAGCGGAAGGTGGTCTTCGGCCCCCGGGCGCGCGACATCCGTGCCGCCAGCGGCGCGGCGAGAAGCATCCCGACGGCGATGGGGGCCATCAACAGCCCGGTGCGGGCCGGGGAGTAACCGAAGCCGTAGCCGAGGGCGGTGGGGGTCTGGACGAACAGCGGTAGGAGCGTCACCGCCGCGAACATCCCCGCGCTGACCACCAGGGTGGCGACGTTGGTGGTGAGCAGTCGTGGCCCGGTCAGGAGGCGCGGATCGACCAGCGGTGCCGCCACGCGCCGTTCCACGAACCCGAACGCGGCGGCGAGTACGGCCGAGGTGACGAACAACGTGACGATCACCGGCGAGGACCAACCCCACGCGCGGCCCTGACTGAGGGCCAGCAGAAGGGCGACCAGTGTGCCCGCGAGCAGGAGCGCGCCGGTCAGGTCGACCCGGCCCGTGGACGGGACGGGACCCCGGGGCGGCGGCACCCGGAGCACCCCCGCCAAGGCCAGCAGGGCCAGCACCGCGAGCGACCAGAAGAGCGCGGCGGGGCCGGCGACATCGACGAGCGGACCGGCGACGACCATGCCGAACGCCCCACCGACCCCGAACATCGCGGAGAGCGCCGCGATGACACCTCCCAGCCGTGCGGCGGGGACGGTCTGACGGGCCAGCCCGAAGGCGCAGGGGAAGACGCCCCCGGAGAGCCCCTGGAGCACCCGGCCCGCCACCACTCCGGCGTACAGGTCCAGTTGGGTGCCCACCGCCGCCACCAGGGAGCCGACCAGCAGCAGTGCGAGACCGGTGACGATGATCCGCCGGTGGCCGAACAGGTCTCCGAGCCGCCCCGCCACCGGTGTCGCCACAGCGGAGGCGAGCATGAAGGCGGTCAGGAGCCAGGTCGCACCGGTCGCGGAGACGTCGAGTTGGCGGGCGAACACCGCCAGCGCGGCGAGCACGATCGTCTGCGCGATCGCCACCGCGAAGGCCGCGAGCAACAGCGCCACCGCGCCGTGGCCGGCGGCCCGCCCCGAGCGGCTCCGCCCGAACCTGTCGGAGACGAACACCACGGCGGCCGTCAGGCCGGCCAGGACCCACATCAGTACTCCTCACCAGTGCCCGGCGTCAGCGGGGCCAGTCGCCGTCGCGCCCAGGCCAGGGCGGCGGCCGGGTCGTCGGTGGCCGTGGTCGGGCAGCCCCACACCTTCGCGCCGGCCCTGATCGTCTTGGCGTTGGCCCGCTGCGCCTCGGGCGAGAGCACGAACGCGAGACCGGCGCAGCGTTCCCGTAGGCCGGGGCGGAGGGTCTTCAGCAGCCGCACCCGCTCGCCGGCGCCGGCCATCCCGCGCGGCCTGTCCTCGGGCATACGGATCACGGCGCTGAAGGGTTCACGGCGCTCCAGTGCGGCGGTCAGGACCTCGCCCACCTGGCGGGCCCCGGTCACGGGGTCGAGTTGCCCCACGTCCAGTGTGACCAGGGGCCACCGGGCGAGCGCGGTGTCGGTGACGCGGCTCATCCTCACTCCTCCTCGATGCTAGGTGAGGTGACCCTAACCCATTAGAGACCAACGGTCACTAAATAGCCTGACCGGATTCGTAGACTGGCGTGCGTGAAGGCGAGAACCCCCAAGCCCGGCCGCCCGGCACGGCTGAGTCGAGAGCGGATCGTGGACGCCACCCTGAGCAGCGACCTGCGGACCGTGACCATGCGCGACATCGCGGAGCGGCTCGGCGTCTCCCACTCGGCGCTCTACCGCTGGGTCGGCAACCGCGACGAACTCCTCGACCTCGTCGGCGAGGTCATCGTCGAACGCATCCTGCCGACCGCCGAGCCGACGGCCGACACCTGGCGGCAGTGGCTGGCGGACCTCGCCTGGCGGATGCATGACCAGTTCCTCGCCGTACCCGGGTACGCGACCCACGTGGCGATGCCGCACCGGCACAACGCGCAGGCGTTCGGCCGCCTACGCGACCGCGCGGTCTCGGCGTTCCGACTCGCGGGCGCGTCCGACGAGTTGGCGGAACAGAGCTGGTACGTCTTCGGGCTGGGCGTCGTGCAGTGGCTGGGCGCCCAGCAGAGGGGCCACGACCTCGGCCCGGACGCGCCCCGCTTCGACCTGTTCCTGGACGTCCTGCTGCGCGGGCTGCCGGCGCGGGAGCCGGGGTGGGCGGCTCAGCCCAGGTAGCGGCGCAGCTTCAGGGCGCCCCAGGCGAGGCTGGCGGCGTAGGACAGCACCATGGTCAGGGACAGGCCGACCACCAGCACCAGTGCCGCGAGCGGGGCGCTGAGGTCGGGGCTGACCATGCGGCGTACCAGTTCCTCCACGAAGAACACGTGCACCAGGTAGGCGCCCAGGGCGGCGTTGGCCAGTTTCGCCAGGGTGGGGCGCAGGCGGACGGGGATCGGCAGCCGGTGCACCATCAGCAGGACGGCCACGGTCATCGCGGCCACGAACACGTGGGCGTTGGCGATGACGTAGTGGATCTGGGTGTCGTACCACACGCATCCGGCGACCGCGCCCAGCCACACCAGCGGCAGCGCCAGCCGCACCCGGCGCGGCATCCGTTCCGGGAGGCCGAACAGCAGGGCACCGCCGACGGCGTAGACGACCGCGTAGGTACCGAAGCCCCAGCCCACCTCGGGGACGTGCCAGCCGGTCAACTCCCCCAGCGTGCCCAGGACCTGGGGGGCGAGGGCGACCGCGAGCAGCGCGGCGCCCAGGCGCCAGGGGCGTTGGCCGGCCCGTACCAGTACGGCGAAGGCCAGCATGACGATGATGGGGATGTAGCTGTACATGAACCACAGGTGGTACGCCGGCCGCACCGAGCCGAACAGCGCGTCCACGCCCAGCCGGGTCATCGGCTCCTCGTTGCGGTCCCGCACCCAGGCCCACACCAGGTACAGGGCGGTCCACACGAACAGCGGGACCGTGTTGCGCACCACCCGCCGCCACATCCGGGCGCCGTCCGCCGGCGGTGCCCCGACCAGCACGGCCCAGCCGGCGATGGCGAAGTACATCGGTACCGCGAAGGCGTTGAAGCCCTCGGCGACGTGCCCGACCCAGTAGGCGCCGGAGCCGTTGTCCGGCTGGCCGTCGGTGGCCGCGATGAAGGTGGCGCCGACGTGTCCCAGCATCACCGCGCAGGAACACAGCAGCCGCATCAGGTCCACGTCGTAGCGGTGCTCCCGGGCGGGCCTGGACGGCGGCTCCCCGGTGACCTGGGCGGACTGCTGCTGGGGTTGGGCGACTGCTTCGTTGACCACCCGCACACTGTTGGCCAGCCGGATGGACGGAAGGAGAACGGCGGGGCAACACCACGGAGCGGGCAGACGGGTTTTGCCCCCGGCCGGGGCGGACTGTGCGGTTCCCGACAGCCACGGCCGGACGGTACGCGGATCGTCGGCGGTTGCGTACCCTACGCCCCGGGCCCCTTAGGGGATGGCTTGGCACAGGGTCATCCCATGGATTGGCCCTCCGGTGCCGGGCTTCACGGAGGGGAGCCCGGCACCCCCCGTTCAGGGCGCTCAGGACACCGGCCGGGAGTCCTGCCAGCTCGCCTCGAACTCCTCGCGGTAGGTCTCCAGCAGCCCGTGCTGCTCCTCGTCCGCCGGCCGCCCGTCGCTGGACTGCCGCAGGGGGCCACGGCTGCCGCCGCGCAGCACCAGCACCGGCGCCTCCATCCCCCGCACCCTCCGCAGGTACGACTGCACCACGGCCAGTCCGTCCACGCTGTCCCCGTCCACCAGGTAGGCGGTGAACCGGGGCGTCTCGTCGAACACGTGGATCTCGAAGGCCCCCGGGTCCCGCAGCCGGGCGCGCACCCGCCGTACGTGCAGGATGTTGTTCTCCACCGAGCGGCTCAACTCGCCCTTCTTCATGCCCAGTTCGCGTTCCCGTCGGCGCACCGCCGAACTGGCCGGGTTGAGGAACAGCAACCGCACGCGGGCGCCCGCCTCCGCCAGCCGCAGCAGCCGGCGGCCGGAGTAGTTCTGCACCAGCAGGTTGAGGCCTATCCCGATGGCGTCCAGACGCCGGGCCCCACCGAACAACTCCTCGGCCGGCAACCGGCGTTGCAGCCGCACCCGGTCCGGGTGCACCCCTATGACGTCGGCGAACCGGTCCCCCACCAGTTCCTCCACCGCGTCCACCGGCACCCGCCGGTCCCGTTCGGAACCCCGGCCCAGCAGTTCCAGCAGCCGTTCACAGGTCCGCTCCGCCTGGGCCAGCACCGTGGTGGACAGCGCCCGGTTGCGGGCCACCGCGCTGCGGGCGACCTCCAGCTCGTCCAGGGCCAGTTCCATCTCCCGGCGCTCGGCGAAGTGCGGCTCGAAACAGGGCCAGTGCTGCACCATCAGCTCCCGTAGCTGGGGCAGCGTCAGGAAGGACAGCAGGTTGTCGTCGGCCGGGTCCAGCAGGTAGCCCTTGCGCCGGCTCACCTCACGGACGGCCACCGCGCGCTGCACCCACTCCTGGCCGGCCGGCCCGGCCGCGGCGATCACCCACTCGTCCCCGTGCACCGGCTCGTACACCGGGCGCAGCACGGCGGAGATCACCGCCCGCAGGCGCTGTTCGACCAGGTTCAGCCAGATGTAGGCGCGGCCGGCCCGCTGGGCCCGGGTGCGCACCTCGGCCCAGGTCTCGGCGCCCCACTCCAGCTCCGCGCCGACCTCCAGGGGCTGGGCGAGGGAGACGGCCGCGGGACCGGGCGTGCCCGCGTCGCCCCCGTCCGCTTCACCTGGGGGCAGCTCAAGCCCTCCCGAGCCCACCTACGCACCGCCTTTCGGAGCCTGGGATTCGATCAAGGAAGGGTACTGCGGCGGTGTGAACCCCGTGACGGCAGCCCCCCGGGCCCGCGTCCGTACGGGCGAACCCGCGCCGACACCGCCACCGTGGACGCCGCCCTGAGCGAGGATCGGACCGGTCGCCCACCCCGGGTGACCAGCAACCGAGAGGGGTCGTATGCAGGTCTGGCCGGGGCGCGGCTATCCGCTGGGCGCCACCTTCGACGGTGCGGGCACCAACTTCGCGGTGTTCTCCGAGGTGGCCGAACGCGTCGAGCTGTGCCTGCTGGACGAGGACGGCGTGGAGACCTCGGTGGAGCTGCGGGAGTCCGACGCCCTGGTCCGGCACGCCTACGTGCCGGGGGTGATGCCCGGTCAGCGGTACGGGTTCCGGGTGCACGGGCCCTACGACCCGGGGCGCGGCCACCGCTGCCAGCACGCCAAGCTGCTGCTGGACCCCTACGCCAAGGCGGTCAGCGGACGGCCGCGCTGGCACGAGGCGCTGTACGGGCACCGCCTGGACGACCCGGACCAGCCCAACGACCTGGACTCGGGCCCGCACACCATGGCCTCGGTGGTGGTCAACCCGTACTTCGACTGGGGCGACGACCGGCCCCCGCGCACCGACTACCACCACACGGTGCTGTACGAGGCCCATGTGAAGGGCCTGACCATGACCCACCCCGCGCTGCCCGAGGAGCTGCGCGGCACCTACGCGGGGCTGGCACACCCGGCGATCCTGGAGCACCTGACCGAACTGGGCGTGACCGCGCTGGAGTTGATGCCGGTGCACCAGTTCGTCACCGACCACCGGCTGGCCAGCGCCGGGCTGACCAACTACTGGGGCTACAACACCATCGGCTTCTTCGCTCCACACAACTCCTACGCTTCCTGGGGGGACCGCGGGGAGCAGGTGCTGGAGTTCAAGCACGCCGTACGGGCCCTCCACAAGGCCGGGATCGAGGTGATCCTGGACGTGGTCTACAACCACACCGCGGAGGGTAACCACCTCGGGCCCACCCTCTCCTTCCGTGGCCTGGACAACGCCTCGTACTACCGCCTCACGGACGACCCGCGCTACTACATGGATACCACTGGCACCGGTAATTCACTGCTGATGCGCAATCCCCACGTGCTCCAGCTCATCATGGACTCGCTGCGCTACTGGGTCACCGAGATGCGGGTGGACGGCTTCCGGTTCGATCTGGCGGCCACCCTGGCACGCCAGTTCCACGAGGTGGACCGGCTCTCCTCGTTCTTCGACCTGGTGCAGCAGGACCCCGTGGTCAGCCAGGTCAAGCTGATCGCCGAACCCTGGGACCTGGGCGAGGGCGGCTACCAGGTGGGCAACTTCCCCCCGCTGTGGACCGAGTGGAACGGCCGCTACCGGGACGCGGTACGGGACGTGTGGCGCGGCGAACCCGGCTCGCTGTCCGAGTTCGCCTCCCGGCTGACCGGCTCCTCCGACCTCTACCAGCACGACGGTCGGCGCCCCCTGGCCTCGGTCAACTTCGTCACCTGCCACGACGGGTTCACCCTCCACGACCTGGTCGCCTACCACCACAAGCGCAACCAGGACAACGGCGAGGACAACCGCGACGGCGAGAACCACAACCGCTCCTGGAACTGCGGCGCCGAGGGCGAGACCAACGATCCACGCGTCCTGACGCTGCGCCGGCGTCAGATGCGCAACCTGCTGGCCACCCTGATGCTCTCCCAGGGCGTGCCGATGCTCAGCCACGGCGACGAGTTCGCCCGCACCCAGCACGGCAACAACAACGCCTACTGCCAGGACGGCCCGCTGTCCTGGGTGCACTGGCCCAAGGAGGGCGACGAACGGCTCCGCCAACGGGACTTCGTACGGTCGCTGGTACGGCTGCGGCAGGCGCACCCGGTCTTCCGGCGGCGCCGCTTCTTCCGGGGCGGGCCACCCGACGACCGGGCCGGCCAGCTGGCCGACATCGCCTGGTTCACCCCCGAGGGCCCGCCCATGAGCCCCGAGGACTGGGACCGCCAGGCCAACGCGCTCACCGTCTTCCTGGGGGGCGGGGCCATCTCCGAGCCCGGCCCCCGGGGGGAACGGGTGGTGGACGACTCCTTCCTGCTGCTGTTCAACGCCCACGGCCGGGCCCGGGAGTTCACGGTGCCGCCCGGACTGGGGCCCGGCTGGCGGCCGGCGCTGGACACCGTCAGCGAGACCGGGCACCCGGACCGGGAACGGGAGCTGGCCTCCGGCCAGTCACTGGTCCTGGTGGAACACAGCCTGACCGTGCTGCACCGGCCCTCGGGAGCCGATGGCGCCATCGGGTGAACTACCGCCCCCGGCTTGGCGGTTCGCCTCGCCGGCCGGCTCTGGGAAGGGGCGAAGCGGGGTACGTACCCTTGTATGACGTTTGCCCCGCCCGAGGTGCCCACGGCGACCTATCGCGTTCAGCTCTCTCCCCGTCTGCCGTTCGCCGCCGTGGAGCGGACGGTCCCCTACCTGGCCGACCTCGGTGTCAGCCACCTGCACCTGTCCCCCCTCCTCACCGCCCAGCCCGGCTCCAGCCACGGTTACGACGTGACCGACCACCAGCGGGTACGGGAGGAACTCGGCGGCGAGGAGGGTCTGCGGTCCCTGGCCCGCGCCGTACAGGACCGGCGGATGGGCCTGGTGGTGGACATCGTCCCCAACCACATGGCCCTCCCCCGCGACACCCGCCTCAACCGTCCCCTGTGGGAGGTCCTCCGCGAGGGCCCCCACTCCCCCTACGCCCGCTGGTTCGACATCGACTGGTCCGCCCAGGACGGCCGGGTGCTGCTGCCCGTGCTCGCCGGCCCGCTGCGCGGCGAACTCCCCCAGCTCCAGGTGCGCGGCGACACCCTGCGCTACGGCACCCATGTCTTCCCGCTGCGCGAGGGCACCGAGATCCTGCCGCTGCCCCGGCTCCTGGACGCCCAGCACTACCGCCTGGCCTGGTGGCGGCTGGCCCGCACCGAGCTGAACTACCGCCGCTTCTTCACCGTCTCGGACCTGATCGCCCTACGGGTGGAGGATCCGGGCGTCTTCGAGGAGACCCACCGCACCATCCTCCGCCTGGTACGGGAGGGGATCATCCAGGGGCTGAGAGTGGACCACCCGGACGGACTGGCCCAACCCCGCGCCTACCTGGAGCGGCTGCACAAGGCCACCGAGGGGTGCTGGGTGGTGGCCGAGAAGATCCTCGCCGACCAGGAACGGCTGCCCCTGGGCTGGCCGGTGGCCGGCACCACCGGCTACGACACCCTCCGCCGGGTGGACGCGGTGCTCACCGACGGCCAGGGAGCGGCCCAACTGGAGCGGCGGTACCGCGACTTCACCCGACTCGCCGACCAGCTCGGCGGGGACTGGCCCAGCACCGCGCACACCGCCGCCCACCAGCTGCTGAACGGCGAACTGGCCGCCGAGACCGAGAGGTTGGCCCGGCTGGCGGCCCGGATCTGCGCCCGCTCCTGGGCCCTGGGACTGCGCGACCACGCGCCCTGGGCCCTGCGCACCGCACTGGTCGAACTGCTGGTACGGCTCCCGGTCTACCGCCCGTACGCGGTCCCCGGCGCCCCCGCCCGCGAGGTCGACACCCGGATGCTGGCCCGCGCGGCCAGCGGCGCCCGGGCGGAGTTCGCCGTGCCGGCCGAGTCCGAGGCGGTGGACGTGGTGCGCGACCTGGCCCTGGGACGGCTGGGCGAGGGCCGCGAGGAGGCGGAGTTCCTCACCAGGTTCGCCCAGCTCTCCTCCGCTCTACGCGCGAAGTCCGTGGAGGACACCGCCTTCTACCGCTACACCCCGCTGCTGAGCGCCAACGAGGTCGGCGGGGATCCCAGCCGCCCCGCGCTGTCCACCGAGGAGTTCCACCGGCACGCGACCCGACTGCAACGGGACTGGCCCCTCACCGGAACCCTGGCCAGCACCCACGACACCAAGCGCAGCGGCGACGTACGGGCGGCGATGGCCGTGCTGTCCCAGTGCCCGGACCGCTGGTCGGCGCTGCTGGAGGAACTGAGCCCGAGATACCCGGCCCCGGAACGCCGACTGGAGTGGTGCGCCTGGCAGACCGCCTGGGCCATGGGCCCGCACTCCGGCCAGCGGCTCACCCAGGCGATGGTGAAGTCCGAACGGGAGGCCGGGCTGCGCACCTGTTGGTCCGACCCGGACGAGGAGTACGAACGGGACCTGCGCAGGTTCTGCGAGAGCGGGCCGGCCGCCGACTGGCCGCCCCAACTGGCCCGGCTGGCGGCCGAGTTGGCGCCCCACCTGCGCGCCAACGTACTGGGCCAGACCCTGCTGCACCTGCTGTCCCCCGGAGTGCCCGACCTCTACCAGGGGGACGAGCTGCACACCCGCGCCCTGGTCGACCCGGACAACCGCCGCCCCTTCACCCCACGCCCCGAACTGCTCCGGTCCCTGGACGAGGGCGAACCCCCCGCCTCCCTGGAGGCGGAGAAACTCCGGTGGACGGCACAGGCCCTCCGGCTGCGGCGCGACCACCGCGAGTGGTTCGGTGCCCGGGCGCACTACGAGCCGCTCACCGCCCGCGGCCCCGGGGCCGCGCACTGCCTGGCCTTCGTCCGCTCGGACGCGGTGGTGGCGGTCACCACCCGGCTGTCGGTACGGCTGGCGGAGTCCGGGGGCTGGCGCGACACCCACCTGCCGCTGCCCGAGGGCCACTGGCGCGACCTCGCCTCGGGCGACCCGGTGCCGGAGGGGGCACCCCTCGCCGCACTGCTGGGCTCCTGTCCGGTGACCCTGCTGGTGCGCGAGGACGTCCCGGGGGCCTGACGGGCCCGGGGTCCGGCGTGCCGCGAGGTCGCGGGCGGCTCGCGGCACCGGGAGCCTCACTGAACCGCCGCGCGAACCCGCCGATGTCTCAGCGGGAGGAGGAGAGTTGGCGTAGGTCGTCGGGGGGCGGGGCCACCAGACGGAACGCCATGTCGCCGAAGCGCACCAGGTCGCCGGGGCGCACCACCACCTTGCCGGTGACCCGTCTGCCGTTGACCCAGGTGCCGTTGCTGGAGCCGAGATCGCGCAACGTCCACCCCTGGCGGGTGGCCCTCATCTGGGCGTGGTTGCGGGAGACGGTGTAGTGGTTGAGCCGGAGCATCGAGCCCGAGGAGCGCCCGATCGACAGAGGCTGGGGGGCGGGGGCCGGCAGCAGCAGCTCCGGGGCCGAGGCCCCGTTGCGCCAGGCCCGGCGGATGCGGGACGGCAACCCCGAGACCGCACCCACCATGCGGAACAGCAGCCGCCCGTCCGGTTCGACCTCGGCACGCGGCTGGTAGGGCAGCCGCAGGTCGTTGACGGCGTCCTCCAACTGCTCGTACTGCTGGGCCTGGAGGACCGCCTCGGTGCGCTGGACAAAGGTGTCCTGGGAGATCCGGCCGGCGGTGACGCCTTCCCGAAGCATCTCCAGCGCGCCTTCCCGGTCCGCGTCGGAGACGCGCGGCGCGAAGGAACCCTCAAGTTCGGAAGACATCATGGCGACCATCTTCGGAGAACGGTGACGGAGCTGTCCAGCGCTCGTCAGGGCCCATGGCAGGGCTGTGACATGCGCGCCCGCCCACCACGGGTGGACAGCGCGCCGGCTCCCGGACCGGAGGGGCCGGTTCCCCCGCCCCGTACGGGAAGATCACGCCAACTCTCCCGCGCGGTGCGGGTGTTGGCGCTTCCGGGACGGACACCCGCCGTCCTCACCGAGGGTGGGCCGACCACCGTCTCCGGTGGTCACGGCCGTACCTCGTGGGCGTACCTCCCGAAGCAGCCGCCTCACGAGCCACGGGCCGACACCGGGTACGGGGCGTCCCGCGCGCCGACCGTGGGGTCAGCCCTGGAGCGCGAGGCGGGCGCCGAGGGCCACCAGCACCCCGCCGGAGACCCGCTCCAGCCACCTGCGGGCACCCGCCCGGGACAGCACGCCCCGCAGCAGGCCCACCCCCCACACGTAGGTGCTGTAGTAGGCCGTCTCGAACACCGCCCACAGCGCGGCCAGCGCCACCATGGTGGGCAGTTGGGGCGCCCCGGCCGGTACGAACTGCGGCAGGAACGACAGGGCGAACAGCGCGGCCTTGGGGTTGGCGAGGTTCATCAGCAGCCCGGACCGGTAGCAGCGCCAACCGGACAGCGGGGCCTGGTCCAGGGGTACGCCCAGCCGCTCCCGCTCCTTGGACCGGCGGGCCGACCACAGCGCCTGTACGCCGAACACCACCAGCACCCCGGCCCCGACGAACCGCATCACGGTGTACGCCAGTTGGGAGGCCGCCAGCAGCGCGGTCAGCCCGAGGGCCGCTACCACGCCCCAGACGAACACCCCGGTCTCGTTGCCCAGCACGGTGAGCATCCCCGGACGCCGGCCCCGCAACGAGTTCCGCAGGATCAGCACGGTGCTGGGCCCCGGTGACAGGGCGATCAGCAGGCAGGCACCGAGGAAGGGCAGGAGGGTGTGGTTCATGCCGCCATGATGCGGCCCCCGTCTCGGCGGGCGTCAAACGGATACCGCCACCCGGACAGGGGCCCACAGCTCGGCTCAGCTCAGCGCCCCTCAGCCCTCGACGGGCACCAGACGCAGGGAGACGGAGTTGATGCAGTACCGCTGGTCGGTCGGGGTCGGGTAGCCCTCGCCCTCGAAGACGTGGCCCAGATGCGAGCCGCAGCGGGCGCAGCGGACCTCGATCCGGGTCATGCCGAACGAGTGGTCCGGGATCAGCTCCACCGCCTGGGAGTCGGCCGGGTCGTAGAAGCTGGGCCAGCCGCAGTGCGAGGAGAACTTGGTGTCGGAGCGGAACAGCTCGGCCCCACAGCCCCGGCACTCGTAGACGCCCTCGGTCTTGGTGTCGGTGTACTCACCGGTGAACGCCGGCTCGGTGCCCGAGCGGCGCAGCACCTGGTACTCGGCCTCGCTCAGGTCCGCCCGCCACTGGTCGTCGGACTTCTCCACCTCGTAACCCATGGGAATCCTCACCTCTCCAACGCGGTCAGAACCAGTGGGCCCAGCTCGGTGACGTCGCCGGCGCCCATGGTCAGAACGAGGTCACCGGGCCTGGTCATTCCCGCCAGCAGTCCGGGCACCTCCTCCGCCGAGGCCACCGGGGTCACCACGGCCCCGGCGCCCCGGGCGGCCTGGACGATCAGTTCGCTGGTCACCCCGGGGATGGGGTCCTCCCGCGCGGGATAGATCTCCAGCACCCAGGAGGCGTCGGCCAGGGCCAGGGCGTGGCCCATCTCCACGCCCAGCTCCTGGGTACGGCTGAACAGATGGGGCTGGAAGACCACCAGCACCCGGCCCTCCCCCACCCCGGCCCGTACCGCTTCCAGGTCGGCGGCCATCTCGGTGGGGTGGTGGGCGTAGGAGTCGATCACCCGCACCCCCCGGGCCTCCCCCTTGAGCTGGAGCCGGCGCCCCACCCCGGTGTAGGCGCCCAGGCCGATGGCCAGCTCCTTCGGCGGCACCCCCATGGCGTCCCCGGCCGCGAGGGCGGCCATCGCGTTGAGGGCGTTGTGGCGGCCGGGGACCTGGAGGTTGAAGCTCAGCCGCTGGCCCTCCCACTCCACGGTCACCTCGCTGGCCATGCCACGGGGCTCCACCTCGACCAGGCGGAGGTCGGCGTCCGGGGCCTCGCCGTAGGTGAGCACCCTCAGGTCGGAGGCCGCCCGCACCCTGCGGGTCAGCTCCCGGGCCCCCTCGTGGTCGGCGCAGATCACCAGGGTGCCGCCGGGGCGGACCCGGTCCACGAAGGTGAGGAACGACTCGTAGATCTCCTCCATGGACGCGTAGTTGGCGTGGTGGTCCAACTCCACGTTGAGGATGATGGCGACCTCGGGCGCGTAGGCGTGGAAGCTGCGGTCGCTCTCGTCCGCCTCGGCCACGAAGATCTCGCCCGCCCCCTCGTGGGCGTTGGTGCCCGGCCCCTTGAGGTCGCCGCCGATGGCGTACGAGGGGTCCAGGTCCAGCACCCCCAGGGCGACGGCCAGCATCGAGGTGGTGGTGGTCTTGCCGTGGGTGCCGGCCACGGCCAGGGTTCGGCGGGCCTCCATCACGGCGGCCAGCGCCGCCGAGCGGTGCACCACCGGCAACCCCCGGCGGCGGGCCTCGGCCAGCTCCGGGTTGTCCGGGCGGATGGCGCTGGAGACCACCACCGCGCTGGCGTCCGGCGCCAGGTGTTCGGTGGCGTGGCCGATGTGGACGGCGGCGCCCAGCGAACGCAGGGCCCGTACCGCGTCGGACTCCCTGGCGTCGCTGCCCGCGACGGTGGCCCCGCGCTGGGCGAGGATCTTGGCGATACCGGACATCCCGGCACCACCGATGCCGAGGAAGTGCGGCCGTTCCAGGGGGGACGGTACGGGGGCGGCAGGCATGACGGTACTCCTGGATCTGCGGTGCTGAGGGTGGCCGCGACCGGGGCGCGGCACCCGCCCAGCCTATGCGCTGGGCGCCCCACCGGGTGCCGTACCGTCCCGTGCGCCCCGTACGTCGACGGCCGTCCTCGGCGGGTACGGCGCGGACCGTTCCGAGGCGGCGCCCTTCACCCGTGAGAAGGTTGCGGCCATGAAGGCTGGGGCGCCGGACAGCGAGGTCGCACTGGAGACGAACCGCCTGCTGCTGCGACCTTGGCGGGTGGCCGAGGCTGTCGTCCAGCGTCAGCTGTGGGCCGAACGTGATCCCCGAGTGCCACCGCACCGCCGCATCGACGGGGACGGACGCCCGACCGTCGGGGAACTCGCGGACTCGATCCGTACCGACAGGGTGTGGTCGACCGGGTTGCTGGCGGTCGAACGGAAGGCGTCCCGTGACGTCATCGGCTACTGCGGTCTGGTGGACAGCGGGCGGGGACCGGTGGGCGAACCTGAACTCGCGTTCGAGCTGCTACGCCGGGTATGGCGTCAGGGATACGCCACCGAGGCGTCGTGGGCCGTGTCGGCGTGGGCGCGATCCTCCGGGTACGCACGTCTGTGGGCCACGGTCTGGGACTGGAACACCGCGTCGCGCCGGGTACTGGCCAAGGTCGGGTTCACCGAGACCGACCGGAAGGAAGTGGACCCGGCGCACGGGACCACGCTGTTCACCGTGAAGCACCTCTGACGTGTCCCGAGTCAGCGTTCGCTGTCGTATCCGGCTCCTGGGCCCCCAACCCCTCTGGATCGACCGGGAGTTCCCGTGCGACGCTGAGGCGGAGCGAACAGAATCGGGGCGGTGCCGTACATGGTCTCGGACAGTGACGTATCCCAGCAGTCCCGCCCGGTGGTCGACCGGGTCGGGCGGTTCGACACCCGGCCGTTGACGAACCGTCCGCCGCGCCGGAGCGCCCGGCGCTTCCGGGCGGAGACGGCGGCCGGGCTGCACGGCGACGATCTGACCGAGCCCCGGTGGTGGTGGCGGGCCGAGCGGACCTGGCTCGCCCTGCTGCTCGGCCCGCTCGCGGTGGGCCTGCCGGCGGTGCTCCTCCCGGCCGAGGGGATCACCTCGTTCACGGTCGCCGTGTCCCTGCTGTGGTGCGTGGCCTGGGCCCTCGTCCTGGCCACGCTGCTGTGGTTGCTCCGTGACGACCACTGGGGGCCCCGCGTCGGCCGCCGCCACCGGCTGACGGAGTTCGCCCGCGTCAACGGCCTGGGCTACGAGGCCACGCCCTCGGTGTCCCGGCCCGCCGCCCACCTCTTCGCCTCCGCCCCGAAGCGTCGGCACCTGGACCGGTTCGAGGTACCCGGGCCGCGAGGCTTCGTCGTCGCGAACTACGAGGAGACCTGGGACGACGGTGTCGGGGAGGCCAGCGGCTACGAAGCCGGGTACGCGATCCTGCGCCTGCGCGAGTCCTACCCCCGCACCCTGGTCGCGCGGAAGACGCCCGTCAGGGTCAAGGCGCTGCGCGAGGTCACCCCGGTCCCGGGCCCGGGGAAACTGCTGATCCGGTCCACCAAGCCGGAGTACCCGCTGCTGCGGCAACTGCTGGAGAGCGGGGTCGTGGAGCAGGCCATGGCGTTCGGCCGGTCGACCCAGATCGAGATCGTGGGCGACGAACTGTTCGTTCTTCGCGGCGCCTTCTGGAAGCTGACGTCGGAGCGGTTCTGGACGCGCATGGCGGCGCTCGCCGAGACAGTGGCCCCGTTCCTCGACACCTCCACCGAGCCCACGCCCACCGCCACCCTGGCGCTCCGCCCAGCCGAGGAGGGCGCCCCGAACCGGTACGTCAGCGACGCCGGCACGGGGTGACCGTGGCCGATCGGCCGTTGTGACCCCGGTGAGGGGGCGGCGCCCCGAACCGGTACGGCGCCGGGGAACGGGGCTCCTCTTCGAGACGGGCGGCCACCGCCGCTCACTCGCTGTGGGCGAACAGCTTCAGCACCGGCACCCCGACCTTGTGGCGGGCCCGGGAGGCCCAGTCCCGGTGGAAGAACTCCTCCACCAGGTGGGGCGCGGTGAGCACGATGACCTCGTCCGCCCCGACCTCCTCCACCACGGAGCCGAGCAGCCGCAGGGGGTGGTCCTCCACCAGCCGGCCCACGGCCTCGGCCCCGGTCTTCCGCAGCACGTTCAGCGAGTGCTGGAGGGCCCGCTCGGCGAGCTGGCGGGCCTCGCCGCCCTCGGGCTCCTCCCCCTCCCGTACCGCGTCACTCAGTTCTCCCAGGGCTACGTCGTCCAGGGCCCGGAGCAACACGTCCTGGTCGCCCCGGGGTTGGAGCAGCACCACGAACGACAGCGGTTCGTCGCCGTGCAGGGTGGTGACCGTCTCCACGTCGGGGGCGGACAGTGGCTTCTCGATCATCAGAACGGTGGTAAACACGGAGGGCGTCCTTCGGCTCGGCGGATGCGACGGCTGCTTCCTGCTACGCGGCTACTGCCCCGCCTCGGGGCGACGAAGCCTGCCGTTGCCGTGATCTCCGGCCGGGGTCGACCGGAGATCAACTACGACGGTAGCGGCTGAACAGGAAACCGGCCTCCTCCAGCAGGGACACCAGGGTGAGGTCCACCGGAACGTCGACCGACGGACCGTCCATGATCCGGGGGGCGTCCCCCAGTGCGAGCCGGGGCGCCCAGGTCAGGCAGGCCTCGTCCAGGGCGCCGGCCGCGCTCAGTTGCCCCAGCAGTCGGGGGCCGCCCTCGGACAGTTGCCGCCACAGGCCCCGTTCGGCGAGCAGGCCCGGGACGCGGGCGGGGTCCACCCCGGTGCCCTCGCCGGCGAGCAGTACCTCGGCCCCGGCCGCCCGCGCGGCCCGTACCCGGTCCTGGGGTGCCCCGGCCCCGGTGAGGACCAGGGTGGGGGTGACCGGTGTGGTGAACAGGGGCGAGGAGAAGTCGAGTTCCATGCTGGCGGTGACCACCGCCATGGCCGCCGCCGGGGTCTGGCCGGCCGCCCGGCGCCGTTCGGCGAAGGCCCGGCGTGCCTTGGCCCCCCGGTAGCCCTCCTGGCGCACCGTCTCCGCGCCGACCACGATCACGTCGGCCAGGGCACGGAGCACCCCGAAGATCCTCATGTCCCCCTCGCCGGACAGGGGTTGGGACCGCCCCTCGTGGTGGGCGGCACCGTCGAGGGAGCTGACCATGTTGGCCCGCAGCCATCCGCGCCCCTCGCCGGGGTACGGGGGGTAGGCGTACAGGTCGGCCAGTTCGTCCAGGCTCCACTGGCGGTCGGTGAGGTCGCCGGGGTCCGTGTCGGCCCCCGGCGGGGGGAACAGGCGTCGCATGGCCGGCAGTGTGGCATGGCCCACCTCGGCGGCACGCGGTGCCGTCCCCGGAGACGGCCACTCCTACACTGGGCGCCGTGTCCCTCACCTCCACCAGTGACCCCGGCCCGGTTCCCCCCAGCGACGACGGGCGTTCGGCGCCGCTGTCCCTGTGCGAGCGGGACCCCCAGGTGGCCCCGGAACGCCTGGTCGCCGAGATGGTGCCGCCCCCGCGCTTCGACGCGGTGCGCTTCGACACCTACGTACCGGACCCGGCCCAGCCCAGTCAGGCGGAGGCGGTGACGGTCCTGAGCCGGTTCGCCGACTCCTTGGGTGGGGAGGGCGGTTCCGCCACGGGTCCCCGCAAGTGGTTCCGGCGTCCGGCCAAGGCGACCGGCGCTCCCCGGGGCGTGTACCTGGACGGCGGCTACGGGGTGGGCAAGACCCATCTGCTGGCCTCGCTGTGGCACGCCACCGACGCCCCACCCGAGCGGAAGGCGTTCGGCACCTTCGTGGAACTCACCAACCTGGTGGGGGCGTTGGGCTTCCAACAGGCGGTGAGCACCCTGTCCGGCCACCGGCTGCTGTGCATCGACGAGTTCGAGCTGGACGACCCCGGGGACACCGTGCTGGTGTCCTCGCTGCTGGGCCGGCTGGTGGAGGCCGGGGTGGCACTGGCCGCCACCTCCAACACCCTGCCCGGCAAGCTGGGTGAGGGACGGTTCGCCGCCGCCGACTTCCTGCGGGAGATCCAGGGGCTGAGCGCCCACTTCCGCCCGCTGCGCATCGACGGTGAGGACTACCGCCACCGGGGGCTGCCCGAGGCGCCGGAGCCCGCCGACGAGGAGTCGGTCACCGCCTGGGCGCACGGTGTGCCGGGGGCCTCCCTGGACGCCTTCCCCGCGCTGCTGGAGCACCTGTCGCGGGTGCACCCCAGCCGGTACGGGGCGTTGACCGAGAACGTACGCGCGGTGTGTCTGACCGGGGTGGAGCAGGTCACCGACGAGTCCACCGCGCTGCGGCTGGTGGTGCTGGCGGACCGGCTGTACGACCGTGAGGTGCCGGTGCTGGCCTCCGGCGAGCCCTTCGACCGGCTGTTCAGTGAGGCGATGCTGCGCGGTGGTTACCGTAAGAAGTACTTCCGGGCCGTCTCCCGGCTGACCGCCCTGGCGCGGGACGCGGCGCACCTGTCCTGACGCGGCGGTCACCCCATCGACGTGCCGCCGCCGGGCGGTGAAGCCGGCGGGTCGGCGTCGTTCCCGCGTCGCCCACCGCGTGGTAGACACCTGGGACACGCACCTGTCCGCCAACAGGGAGTAACCAGATGTCCACTTCACGACGTCAACTGTTCCAACGCGCGGGGGCTATGGGGGCCGGGATCGCCTTCGCCGGCAGCATCTCCGAGGTCTTCGCCGGTACCGCCCAGGCCCAGTCCACCGGTGGCCGCTCCGGGTACGGCCCCCTGGTCCCCGACCCGGACGGCCTGCTGGACCTGCCCAAGGGCTTCCGTTACCGGGTGCTCTCCCGTACCGGGGACGACCTGCTGTCGGGCGAGGGCAAGGTGCCCAGCAACGCCGACGGCATGGCGGCCTTCGCGGCACACGGCGACCGTACCCGCGGCGGGGTGTGGCTGGTCCGCAACCACGAGAACCGGGCCGACGGCAAGGTGCCGGTCCCGGTGGTGGAGGGCCGCACCTACGACCCGGAGGGCAAGGGTGGCTGCACCCTGCTGCGGCTGGACCGGCACAACAAGGTGCTGGAGGAGCGGGTGGGGATCGCCGGTACGGCGGTCAACTGCGCGGGCGGGCCCACCCCTTGGGGCACCTGGCTGACCTGCGAGGAGACCGAGGACAAGGCCGGCACCAACGGCTACACCAAGGACCACGGCTTCATCTTCGAGGTGCCCTTCGGCGACCGGCGGGAGATCATCCCCGAGCCGCTGGAGGCGATGGGCCGCTTCCAGCACGAGGCGATCGCCATCGATCCGCGTACCGGGATCGTGTACGAGACCGAGGACGCCTTCGACAAGCCCTTCGGGCTGTTCTACCGCTTCCTGCCGAAGAAGCCCGAGGGCGGGTTCGACTCGCTGCGGGCCGGCGGCACCCTGGAGGCGATGCGGGTGCCGGGCGTACCGGACCTGTCGGTGGTGCAGGAACCGGGCACCACCTTCGACCGGGTGGAGTGGGTGGAGGTACCCGATCCGCTCGCCCGGGAGACCGCGATCCGCTTCCAGGACTTCGGCAAGGGCGGCATCACCCACGCCCAGAAGCTGGAGGGCTGTTACTGGGGCGGGCGCTGCGTGTACTTCGTGTCCAGCTTCGCCAAGAGCGAGGAGGGCTCGGCCGCCGACCACTACGGCCAGATCTGGCGCTACGAGCCCCGCAGCGGAAAGCTGACCCTGGTGGTGGTCTTCGGACCGGACACCGACCTGGAACTGCCGGGCGAGGAGCCGGACAACATCTGCCTGGCGCCCAGCGGCGGGCTGATGGTCTGCGAGGACGGCGAGGGCGCCCAGCACGTGTTCGGGCTGACCCGGCACGGCGACGTGTACCCGATGGCCCGCAACCGGCAGGACGTGGGCGAGGACGGCGAACCGGCCTGGGGCGAGTTCGCCGGAGTCACCTTCTCCCCCGACCAGCGCACCATGTACGTCAACGTCTACGACCCGGGCACCACCTTCGCCATCACCGGCCCCTGGCACCACTGAGGGTCGTACCGAGGCGCCGCTCCGCACGGGGTGGCGCCTCGGCGCGTACCGGGGGCTCCGGTACGGGGCGGGCGGAGGCCCGGCTCACCCCCGCCGGGTGACCAGGGCCGCCACCCCGGCCGTCACGGCGCCGGCCGCCCCCAGGGCGATCAGCAGGGGCAGCCAGGGAAGGTCGACCGTGCCGTCCCGGGAGCCGGTGACCAGACCGGTCACGGCGGCGTTGGCCGGTGACCCGCTGGGCACCAGTACCAGCAGCGCCGCCAGCATGGTGGCCGGCACCGGCCACCCCGGGCCACGGAGCACCGGCCGGTTGCACAGCGCCCCGACGGCCAACCCCAGCAGTACGCAGACCAGGGTGGCCAGCACCCCGGCGGGCAGGGCGGTGAGGGGGCGTACCGGTACCTGTCCCACGGTGCTGTGCGGGTCGCTGACCGCCACCGTGGCCAGCACCCCGGCCAGTCCGAGGACGACACCGGCCTGTCCGGCGACCAACAGGCCCGCCAGATGGGCCCGTTGACCTCCCCGGGCGGCGGCCACGCAGTGGCGGGCCCCGACCGGTTCCATGGTCACCACGGCCCTCACCAACCAGGCGGTCACCGGGAGCACGGCGGCGGCGGTGTAGCCCAGTCCGTCCAGTACCGGCTGTCCGTACTGCACGCCGATGGCCAGGAACACCGCGTAGAGGATCAGCGGGGGCAGCCAGCGGTAGGAGCGCAGCAACAGCGCCCAGTGGTAACGCAGCAGCGCGTTCACGATCCCAGGTCCTCCTCGGGCCGCTCGGGAGCGGGTGGACGTACCGCGTGGACGTGCCAGGGCGGTCGGGCGGTCAGCAGGGTCCGCAGCAGTTCGTCGGACCGGGCGGAGGCAACCGTGAAGGCGTACCGGCCTCCCGGCAGGGGGCGCGAGGGCCAGGGCAGGCGCTCCGGGGGTGGGGCGCCGTGCGGTGGGGCGGCCTCCACGGTGGTGCGCGGCTCGGGTCGCGTGGTGTCGCCGTGGCACTGGTCGAGCTGGCCCCGGCGCACCCGGTAGGCGGTGTGGACGACGCCGGAGAGCCGTCGCGGTTCGTGGTCGACGAACACCACGGCGGCCCGGGCGGCCAACCGTTCGGTCACCGCCTCCTCCAGCACCGCCCGGGCCTCCTGGTCCAGGCCCGTCCACGCCTCGTCCAGCACCAGCAACTCCGGTGCGGCCAGCAGCGCCTGGGCCACGGCCACCTTCTGCCGGCTGCCCTTGGACAGCTCCGTCAGGGGGGTGCCGGCGTGCTGGCCGGCACCCAGCCGCTCCAGCCACTCCCGGGCGGTCGGCTCCACCACGGCCCGGCCCAGCCCGTGCACCCGCCCGAGGTGGGTGAGGTATTCCAGGGCGGTGAACGGCAGGGAGGCGGGGAAGCGCTCGGGTACGTAGGCGCTGCGCCGTGGCCGGCCGAGGACCCGGCCGGCGTTGGGGGCGTCGATACCGGCGATCAGCCGCAGCAGGGTGGACTTGCCGCTGCCGTTGTCGCCCTCGATCCGCAGCAGCCGTCCGGGCGGCACCGTCAGGTCGACGTCCCGCAGCACCCAGGGCCCCCGCAGGCCGTAGCGGCGCCCCACGCCCTCCAGCCGTGTCCCGTCACTCATGGCGACGAAGGGTAGTCGACCTGGTGGGGCCGACGGCGGGGGTCCTCGGGGGCGGCTGGCAGACTGTGCCGGGTGAGCACTCCCGCCCCCGACGACCCGTTCCAGGTGCGCCCTTCCGTCCGTGACCAGGAGCTTCAGTACGTACTGCCGCTGGTCCTGCGGAGGGAGAAGGCCGACCCCCCGGCGTTGACCGACGCCCTGGAGACCTCGGCCCGCGCGGTACTGACCCTGCTGGGGGACGAACGCTCCCAACCGGGCGGCCCCTGGGCCCCGTTGGTGCGGGCGTGGGAGGACGCCCGGATCCGCAAGGTGGTACGCCGGGCCCGGGGCGCGGCCTGGGCCCGGGCGGAGGCCCTGGAGGGGGTGACGGTCCGGGGGCGCGAGGCCCTGGTGCGGGTGTACCCCCCGGTGCCGCTGGACGGTTGGCCGCCCGAGCTGGCGGCGCTCCAGGTGTCCGGTACCGAGCTGTCCGACCCCGAGCCGGTGGGCCCGCCCCCGGAGGGCGTACCGGTGTGCTGGCTGAACCCCGAGGTGGAGATGTCGGCCGGCAAGGCCATGGCGCAGACCGGTCACGCGGCCCAGCTGGCCTGGTGGGAGCTGTCCGCCCCGGACCGCGAGCGGTGGCGGGCGGACGGCTACCCCCTGGCCGTACGGTCGGCCGCACCCGGCCGGTGGGACCAACTGCTCACCTCCGGGCTGCCGTTGGTGCGGGACGCCGGCTTCACCGAGGTCGCCCCCGGTTCGAGCACGGCGCTGATGGAGCATCCCGCCCTGGCCGGAGGGCGGCGGTAGGCGGTACCGGCCCGCGCCCCGGGGCGGTGACCGCCGCGCGGCGGCGAGCAGGCTGGCGGACACCGGACGGTCCGTGGCGGACCGGGACCATCCCGGGCGTGCTGGAAGACCACGTCGCCCACGGACCATCCCCACGCGCCCGAGCGGTACTCCCCGTGACCCGACCCGGCCAGTGACCGGGGAGGACCATCCCCGTGCCCGAGCGGTACGGCGCGGATCGGACGGGCCCTCGAAGGCGGCGTCCGGCGGTGACCGTGGTGGAGCGCCGGCGCTCATCCCCCGGGCCACGCGCCCACGGCGTCCCCGTCGACGGAACCACGCGGGGCCCCAACCTCCTGACCTCGCCGGGGTGTTGGGGCCACGTTGGCCCCGCCAGCCAGGACGACCGAGTGGCGGGGTAACGCGGCCGGGGCCGCCGTACCGGTACGGCGGGAGTCCCGCAGGCCGCGAACTCTTGGCGGGTGCCCACGCGCCTGTTGTGGCTGGCCCCGGCGGGCAGCTGCCGGACACGGGTGGCGCCCTATGCGACCGAGCGTCGTCGTGGCTGTCGTCGACGTCGTCGGGACCTCGCGCCATCGACGCTGCACCTGCATCTGGACGTGGCCGTCCCGCAGGCGGCCCGTCGACGCCCGGACGAGCGCCGTCAGTCCTGGCGCAGGTCCAGCACCGGGGAACCGCTCCCCTCCTGGAGCCCCAGCCCGAAGGCCTTCGGCCGGGGCACGCTCCGCCCGGGTCGGAGGACCAGAGCCCGCCCCTGGTCGGGGTGTCCGGCCCGGTGGGGGAAGACCCAGACCGCGCCGGCGCCGTCGTCAGCTCCGGGGGCGCTGTTCACCAGTTCGGCACGTTGGTCGTCGTCGAGGTCCAGCAACCGCACGGCACCCCCGAAGAGGGCCCTGGCCTCCGGCTGGCCCTTCGCCCCCGGGCGGCCGAGGGCGAAGGTGCGGGCCCCGGCGCTGGTGAGTCCGCGCGCCGACCCCCGCAGCAGTACGGTCGCGCCCGCCCTGTCCACTCCGGCGACCGTCCTGCCGGGCACCCCGACGGCCAGGTCGTCCCGGCCGTCGCCGTCCACGTCGCCGACGGCGAGGGAACCGCCGAACCAGTCGCCCTTCTGACCGCTCCCGGGGATTCCGGGGCTGTTCTGGGTGACGGTGGCGGTACGGCCGCTCAGCCCCCGCCGGTCGCCGTAGATCACCCGGACCGCGCCGGGGTCGCCCAGCGGGTCCCCCTCCAGGGAGTCCTCCAGCGGCCGGTACGCCAGGTCACCGTGGCCGTCGCCGTCGAAGTCGCCGATCACCGGGGAACCGGTCCTGGGCCCCTTCCACTTCCGCTGGGTCGGTCCGTTCCCGCCGCCCATGAGCAGCGTGGCGTTCCCGTCGACCTCCTCGAAGTCCTGGCGGGCCACCACGTCGTCGGTGCCATCGCCGTCGATGTCACCGACGGCGAAGTCCCCCACCCCGTCCTCGGAGTCCCGCAGCGGGATCCTCCGCTTCTTCGTCGGCGTACCGTCGCGGGAGAACGGCCCCCGGTGCCAGGTGACCTCGAACCGGCCGCTGACCAGCAGGTCACGGTGTCCGTCACCGTCGAAGTCACCGGCCACCGCGCGCCGGCCGGAGTGCACGGTCGACGCCCTGGTCTCGCTGAGCCGCTTCCCCCTGGCTCCCCACAGGGCGATGCCGGCATCGTGCTTCCAGCCCGCCTGCACCACCAGGTCGGTCACCCCGTCACCGTCCAGGTCCCCGACCGTGAGCGGGGCGCCGATCCCCTCCACGGAGTGCCGCGCCCGCAACCGGTCCGGCCGGAGGGTCTGCCGGGTACGCGGGTCCAGCCCCCGCGCGGAGCCGTACACCACGACGACCGCCGCCCCGGAGTCGCCCCGGGTGGAGGAGGTCACGGCGAGGTCGTTGTAACCGTCGCCGTTGAAGTCCTCGCGGACGCGGCCGTCCTTCGAGGTGACCTGCTGGACGGGGTTCGCCCGGAAACCGGGGGACTTCGACGCGTCGGGCCCCTGGCCGTCGGCCTCACCGGAGCCGGTGCATCCCGCCGCGAGGACCACCCCGGCCGTCACCACACCCAGTCCGGCCACCACGGGCCCCCTGGCACGCTTGGGCACAACTCACTCCCACCGTCGGGTACCGCCTACGACTCTGGGACCGGCGAAGCCCACCCCTGGTTGCGCGCGTTCGGCAACTCCTCGGGGGCGGTGCCAGTCCGGTGCCGGATGCCCTTCGGACTGCGCGAGTTCGCCTACGCCAAAGCGTCAATACGGTGAGCGAAGGCTCGTACTCCCGGAAGAGTGCGGTCGTGCCGCATGAGCCCCACGGCGACGGAACGGACGGAACCGCGACGGACCTCCTGGGGAGCCGCCTGTTCGGCCGCCAGCAACGCCCGGTAACAACGGTCGTGTTTTCCCCACTGCTGGAAGGCCCGGGCGACATCGATCCAGTAGCGGGCCTGGCGCTCGGTGGTGGGCAGGGTGGCAGGACGGATATGCCGAGCCTGCTCCACAGCTTGGCCCGCGTCGCCCAGGAGGTGGCTGATCGAGATCTTGTGGAGGAGAACCTGGCTGGGGCCGAAGACGGTGCCGCGGAGCAACGCGTCACGCCCCATACGGCTGGCGGTGCCCTCCGCCTCGGCGATGAGAACGCACGCGGTGTGTCGGTCCCCCTGTTTCGCGGCGGTGTAGGCGGCGGTGGCGTACAGGTTGCCCTGAGCGGACAGCCGTTCCGTCTGATCCGAGGCGCGGTCGGCACTCAGTTGCTGGGCAGCGGTGACGGCGATGTCCGTGGCTCTGTCGTAGTGCCCCTGGCGGCGCCAGGCCGAGGAGACCATGCGGTGGGCTTCCGCGACGATGAGCGCGTCCGCGCCGCCTGACGCTGCGGTGAGCGCCCGGTCAGCGGTAACGATGGCCAGGCCGTCCTCCCCGAGTTTGATGCACAGACGGGTGGCGATGATGTAGAGCTCGGCGACCGCGGCGGCCCCTTGCTCCCTCTCACCCTCGTGCCCAAAGGCGTGGGCGAGCGCGACCCGAGCCGGGAGAGCACGAGCGAGGGTGTCGTAGCGACAGGTGCTGAACTCCTGACGGGAGGCGTTCACCGCGGCGGCGACCGTGGATCGGGTGGGGTCTGAGCGGAGGGCAGGAGGGCGGTGACGATGGAGGAGTAGGTCCTCCAGACCGGACAGGTCCGGTTTCCGTGACTCGTGAGCCGCCGCGGGAGTTCCAAGGGCCACGCTGGTGGTGGCTCCCGCCAGGACTGCCAGGAGTTCTCGGCGCTGCACCGGATCGTCCCCCTCATCGCCGAAAGAGGTGTGCGTGGCCACCCTAGTAGCGTCACGTCGTTTCTCGGGGCCCTGCCGTTGGCACGGCGCGAGGCCCAGCACGTGCGGAGGAATGTCGAGGCAGGCTGCCAGGTTCTGGAGCAGCAGCACGTCACGCAGGGGCTGCTTGCCTCGTTCCATCCGGGACAGGGAAGCAGCGGTGTAGCCCACCCGCTTGCCCAGGTCGGCCAACGTAACGTCGGCCGCACGACGGGCTAACCGGACGATGGTGCCGGTGTCTCGGCGGGCCAAGGCATCTCGCATCGTCGACGAGTGCCAGATCGGGTGGAAGCCATCCACGGTTCACCTCCTGCCGATTCCATTGTCCGTCAAATCCCCCTCCAGCACGAGGAGTTGTAAGGCGTTTACGCCCGGTGCAAACCCCGTGCGCGCCGAAGCGCCACACCTCCTCCCTCCTGGGCGACTGCGATGTCCTGTCGGTACGGACGGCACGTCACAAAGCGAGCCGCAAGCCCTTCCCGGAGAGGTGAGTACATGGACAGGAGACCGGTTATCCGAAGCGGCTGGGCATCAGCCACCGACGCGAGGTCGGTCAAAGAAAAAGCGGTGCATGGCGATCCCGCCCAGCGGATCTCTGGCTGGGGAACTCACGACTCTGACGACTCGGCCAGGGCAGCAGAGCCGGTTCTGATTCCACGCCAGCTCAGGCCCTACGCGGTCCAGTTCGCGAAGTCCTTCGCCAGGCGGGAGCAAGCGCACCGGGTCGGCGCCCCTTACCGATGCATGGAGGCGTCCTGACGTGCACGACACACAGTTGAAGGAACTCTCTGGCCGGACCGTACTCGTCACCGGCGGAGCCGGACTCATCGGCAGCCGAATCACCAGATGCCTACGCGGTGTGGGTGCGCGGCCCCTATCGCTGTGCATGTTGGACGCCTACCCCCGGCGCACTTACCGCGACCTGTTCGGCGTTGACCCGGACGACCCCGACGTCATCGTCGGTGACATCCAGAAACCAGATCTGGTCAGAGAGGCAGTTGCCGGAAGTGACTACGTGATCCACGCCGCTGCTCTCGCGGACGTGGCCGCCTGTACCCGCAAACCCATGACAGCCATCCACACGAACATCACCGGCACTCAGGTGGTTCTCGACGCGGTGGCCAGGTCTGAGCGAGTCCGGCGGCTGATCTTCGTCTCGTCAGCGAGCGTCTATGGGAACGGCGCCCCCGAGGACCGGGCACAGCAAGATGGTGAGTGCCGCGCTCTGCGCGGGTTACTCGAAGCGGTCTACGGACGCCTACCTTCACAGCTCCACGAAAACGCCCGACTGCGACCGACGTCCGTCTACGCCAACACCAAAGCGTGGGGCGAGAGACAGACCGCTCTCACGCTGGGGGGCGTGGGCACCTCCTACACAGTGGTGCGGTACTTCTCCGTCTACGGTGAGCCACAGGTCATCAAACGGAACAGCCACTCATGGGTGGTCGCCTGGTTCGCCACCCGCGCCGCCCTGGGGCTGCCCCTCAATCTCAACGGCGGCGGACACCAGGTCCGAGACCTAGTCCACGTGGACGACATCGCCAGTGCCACCGTACGGGCCCTCGTCGCTCCACGAGCCCACAACGAGACACTCAACATCGGTACCGGTGTTCCCACTCGCGTACGCACAGTGGCCCAGTTGGTCGCCGAACGATTCCCCAACTCGCGATTCAGGGAGACCCCATTACCGCCTGACGATCCGCTCGGTGGCTATGCCGCCACCCATCGCATGGAAACAGTGCTCGGCTGGCGACCAACCATCACGGTCGAAGAGGGAATCGCCCGCTACACGGACTGGCTCACCAGGACTCCGGAAGCGATTCCGGCATGGCTGCGGACCGAATCCAAAGCCGCGTCGACTTGATTCAGATGATCGGCGGTCGGCCCAGTCGGGTCATCCTCCACACGGTGGGCCATTTCATCGGACGACGAGGCGCACACGGGGTGCGCAGCCCCTCGGCAAATCCGCCGAACCACGCCCTGAGACCTGCCGTGGACCGGGTACGGGCTACGGCAAGCACGGTCCAGTTGCCGAGATAGAAGGGAACGAGAAGGGCGGGAAGGTGCCTCTTGGCGAGCCAGACTCGGTTGCGAGCGACCATGCGGTGGAAGACCGCGTGCCTCGTCGGTGAAGTCCACGGATGCTGGAGCACGAGTTCCGGTTCGTAGAGCACTTTCCAGCCCGCATCCAGAGCCCTCCAAGCCAGATCGGTTTCCTCGTGCGCGTAGAAGAACTCCTCGGGCCAGTCCCCGATCTGGTCGAGCATCCGCAACGACAGCCCGTGTCCCCCACCGAGGAACGTGGTCACCTGCCCGCCTCGCATCGGGTCCGCCGCGCGCAGTCGTGGAACGTGGCGCCGCTGGGTACGACCGCGCTCATCGGCAATGCGGAAACTGACGATGCCCAGTTGATGGTCCGCCGCATACAGCTTCGTGAGCCGAGTGAAGACGTCTGGACTGATCAGCAGGCCATCATCGTCCAGATCCACCACCACATCGACATCCCCGAACTCCCGGAGCCGAGCCAAGGCCGCGTTGCGGCCACCGGATACCCCCAGGTTCTCGGGTAGTTCGACGCCAGTCACCCACTCGGGCAGCGTCGGCAGCGGGGTTCCGTTGCCGACGACCACGACCCGCGTGGCAGGTGTTTCCTGACCGGCGACCGACTCAAGGAGGAGGGCCAACTCCGTGGGTCGCGTACCCAGGGTCAAGATGGCGACGCCAACGCGTGGGTGACGCACAGCTGAACTCTCCGTTTCCTCAGTTCCGGTGGGCCGATGCTAACCGCCCCGGAACCAGCGACCGACCACTTACCGGAAGGCCACCCATGCCAGCCCTTCACATCGGTGACTACGTCACCGTGTCCCCCAGCGGAATGTTGGACGGCACTCCATATGAGCACCTGGAGGAGACAGACCTGGCACACTTCCTCGCGCACTGGGAGAGCTGGCACCGGCAAGCCCTCTCGCGCATTCCGCACCGCATCCACCCGACCGCACGCATCCACCCGACCGCGATCATCGGAGACGACGTGATCATCGGGCCCCGTGTGCGGGTATGGGAGTTCTCCACGGTCCGCGCAGGATCCGTACTGTGCTCCGATGTGTCAGTCGGCTTCAACTGTGAGGTCACCCGATCATTCTTGGGCGAGCGAGCCGTCCTTGGTCACCGCATCGGGATCAACCGCACCCTCGTCGGCACGGACGCCCACCTGTCCGCCAACCTGGTTGTCGCGGCCATCAGTATGTGGAGCCCTCACATGGGCAGACCGGAGCGGGAGATCATTCTGCGTACAGCCGCCGGTCTCTACCGCTGCGGCACACCACAGTTCGGTGCTCTGATCGGCGACGGAGTCCAGACCGGTAACAGCATCAGCCTCGGCCCCGGTCTCGCGATCGGCCGTGGCTGTCGCATCGCCAGCGGTGTGACTCTCGCCGCCCGGGCCATCCCGAGCCACAGCGTCCTCACCGCACCGCACACGGCAAACACCCACATCCGCCAACGGCCCGCACCGGGCACGAACCCGCCGGCTCCCGACACCACTGCCCCCTGAACAGGCTCGGGCCACGGCGTCAGCTGGTGAAGCCAACTTCGCACAGCGACACGGGACTTGCTGCTCTCGCAGCCAGGCTGCTGGAGAGCTAAGCATGTGTTCGGGTACAACCAGACCCCTACTGCGCCCAGTCGAAGACGTCCGACTCCAGGTCGATCTGCGCGTTGCCGCCGCCGAAGTTGGCCCCACCCACCTCGTCCTCCAGCTCAAGGACGTAGGGGGTCAGCCCGTCCGGTATCCCCTGGCAGGGAGCGATGGTCCCGCCGAGGTGGGAACGCAGGTGGACGGCGTCACGGAACTCCCGCAGGGTCGGGTCCTCCGAGAGCCAGACGTCGACATACGCGTCGTCGTCCTCGGACGGCGCGACACCGGTGTTCGGATCGTTGACACGTTCGCCGGTCCAGACGGTCATTTCGGGGGCGCTGTGGTCCCAGGCGTTGCGGCCGAAGCGGTACGGTTCGGCGTCCTTGGCGAGGCGGACGTCCGCCGGGGGTTCGGTGCGCGGGGCACGGAACTCCGCCTCGGTCAACCAGATCAGCGCGTGTGCCCCACCGATCAGGTCCTCAAGGTCCCGCTGTCGGGGATGGCCTGCCTGGTGGGCGGACGCCACCGAGGCGAGGAACGGGTCAGTGGCCTGCTCGGGGGTGAGAGGAGAGCCGGCCAGCAGGTCAGCGACCCCGGGGACCTCCTCGGCGACATGGTCATCGGCCTGGAAGAAGGAGACGGCCACCAGGTCCTGGCCCTTGCGGCGGTATTCCGGGGGCAGTTCGAGGGTGATCACATGGGTCATCGGCAGGCCGGTGACCGGACCGCGAGGCCAGGCCGCCGGGCCGATACCGGGTGCCCTGCCGCCGCACCACCCGGCCACCCGGGCATCGGGCAGGTCGATGCCGGCATCCCGGTCGGGATGTACCAGCAGCGCGTCGGCCGACTCACCGAACCCCAGGTCGTACGCCTTCACCCTGAACGCCTTCCTCCGAAAGTGCGAGACGGCGTTCAACCTACGCGCGCCCACTGACAACGCTCCGACAGGGATGCCTCAAAGCGCACCAGCACGGGGGCACCGTCAAACGGCGCCTCACCCCACCCGGTTGGCGACGTGCCCTGCCCCCAGCCACAGCGCGCACGCGTCCGCCCACCTCGCCGTGCTCCCCATCGCGGCCAGCCGCACCCGGCCAGCCCCGCACTCCCGGGAACGGGCCTGGGCTCACCCCTTCAGGTCCTCCACGAAGGCCGCCCCAGCGGAAGACCCCACCCACAGAGCAGGCCCAGCCGGCTCCTTACTGTCCCGCACCGGAACAGCGGCAAAGTGACGATCAGCAACCTCCACACAGCCGCCGTGATCACCGTTGCGGTAGCTGCTCTCACGCCGACCACCCAGAGCGGAGGCGTCAGGAGTCGTACTCGCCGCCCTCCGCTCCGCCCGGCCGGGCCCGGTGGGTCAGCCCCGGGCGGCGGCCGTGGTCGGGCGTCCCTGTTGGGAGAGGGCCGCCGAGATCAGCTCCTCCAGGGACTCGCGGGTGCGCAACAGTTCGTCGATGTGGGTGGAGAGGCGGTCGCGCTCCTGTTCCATCCGCTCCAGGGCGACGAGGGAGTGGTCCTGACTGGGGGCGTCCACGCAGGGCATCAGCTCGGCGATGGTACGGCTGGAGAGGCCGGCGGCGAGCAGCCGTTGGACGAAGGTCACCCGCTCCAGGTCGGCCTGGCCGTAACGGCGTTGGCCTCCCGAGGTGCGGGTGGGGGTGAGCAGGCCCTGCTCCTCGTAGTAGCGCAGTGACCGCACGCTGACCCCCGCCGCCGACGCCAGTTCCCCGATGCGCATCCGCTCTCCCTTCACGGCCACGGATGTGAGCTGGGACACACACACTTGAAGCTCACACCGATGTCAGGTTCTAGCGTAACCAGTGCGCCCGGACAACCGGGCCGAGGACGTGAGGAGCCCGTATGACCGCCCTGTTCACCCCCCACCGGCTCGGCGAACTGACGCTGCCCAACCGCGTGGTGATGGCGCCGATGACCAGGAGCCGGGCCACGCCCGACGGGCTGGCCACCCCGTCGATGGCGACCTACTACGCGCAGCGGGCCACCGCCGGACTGATCGTCACCGAGGGCGTGCAGCCCAGCCTGGTCGGCCAGTCCAACCCGGGAACCCCCGGGCTGCACAACGACGAACAGGTCGCCTCCTGGCGACAGGTGACCGACGCGGTACATGCCAACGGCGGGCGGATCTTCGCCCAACTCATGCACGGGGGACGGGTCTCGCACCCCGACACCATCGGCCAGACACCGGTGGGCCCCTCGGCGGTGGCGGCCGTCGGGGAGGTGTTCACCCGCCGGGGACGGCTGCCGGCACCGGTGCCGCGCGCCCTGGAGACCGAGGAGGTGCCGGTACACGCGCGGGCCTACGCGGAGGCCGCCCGCCGGGCCGTCGACGCCGGGTTCGACGGGGTGGAGCTGCACGGCGCCAACGGGTATCTGATCTCCCAGTTCCTCTCCAGCAACGCCAACCTGCGCACCGACGCCTACGGTGGCTCGCCCGCCCACCGCACGCGCTTCGCCGTCGAGGCCGCGACCGCCACCGTGGAGGCCGTGGGCGCCGCACGCGTGGGCATCCGCCTCTCTCCCGGCGGCACCCTCTGGGGCGTACGGGAGACCGGGGTGCCCGAGCTGTACGGGCTCCTGTTGGAGCGGCTGGCGCCTCTCGGCCTGGCCTACGTCCACCTGGAGGCCACCACCGAGGACGAGGTACTGGACAGCCTGCGGGCGGCCTGGCCCGGGACCCTGGTCATGAACCCGACCGACCCCACGGGGCCACGGTGGACCGAACGCGCGGACGCCGACCGCTGGCTGGCCCGGGGCGCGGACCTCGTCAGCTTCGGCCGCGCCTACCTCGCCAACCCCGACCTGGTCGAACGTCTGAGGCTGGGCCTCCCGCTGGCCGGCGCGGAGACGGAGACCTACTTCCAGGGCGGCGACCGGGGTTACCTCACCTACCCCGCGTACCAGCACGTGGCCTGATCGCCCCCCACCCACGGCGCCGGAAGGCGCACCGTCCCCCGTTCACCTAGGCTGAGGCCAGCTCCGTGCCCTGACCGTGGACGTCGGCGCCCGGCGCGGTTCACCCTGGCGAGGAAGCTCAAATCCTCCTCTGAACCGGGGCGAAGGGGGATTCGTCCCCCCGCCGCGCGGTCAGAAAGTGCACAGGGGTGTGAAAGGGGGACACGGTGGGGCCACTGGGGATCGGTATCGGCTGGCGACCGGAGATCGCGGAGGGCATCGCCCGGCTACCGGATCTGGACTGGGTGGAAGTGGTCGCGGAGAACGTCTGCCCCGACCATCCGCCCACCGACCTGATGGCGTTGCGGGAACGGGGCACCACGGTCATCCCGCACGGGGTGAGCCTCGGCCTGGGAGGCGCCGACCGCCCCGACCCCGGCCGGCTGGCCGCACTGGCCGCGCGTGCCGAGGCCTTGGGGTCTCCCCTGGTCACCGAACACCTCGCGTTCGTGCGCTCCGGCGGCCCCCTGCTGGGCACCGACACCATCGAGGCGGGACACCTGCTGCCGGTGCCCCGTACCCGGGATGCCCTGGCGGTGCTGTGCGAGAACGTACGGGTGGCCCAGGACTCCCTGCCGGTGCCGTTGGCCGTGGAGAACATCGCCGCCCTGGTCAACTGGCCCGACGAGGAGCTGACCGAGGGGCAGTTCCTCCACGAACTGGTGGAGCGCACCGGGGTCCGCCTGCTGGTGGACGTCGCCAACCTGCACACCAACCGCGTCAACCGGGCCGAGGACCCCGGGCGCACCCTGGACGCCCTGCCCCTGGAGGCGCTGGCCTACGTGCACGTGGCCGGTGGCGTGGAGCGGGACGGCGTGTGGCACGACAGTCACGCGCACGCCGTCAGCGAGCCGGTCTGGGAGGTGCTGGACGCCCTGTGCGCGCGCACCGTACCGCCCGGGGTGATGCTGGAACGCGACGAGGACTTCCCCGAGTTCGACGAGCTGGCCGGGGAGTTGGCCGGTATCCGGGCCGTGCTGGACCGGCACCGGGAGGGGGTGACCCGTGTCTGAGCCGGACACCCTGGACCCGGCGTCCGGGGCGGACGTCGAGGCGGCCCGCCGACGGCTGGCCGCCGCCCAACACGCCCTGCTGTCCTCCCTGGTGGACGGCGCCCCCGTGCCGAGCGGCTTCGACCGCGAACGCTGGGAGGTGCAGCGCCGGGCGCTGCTCGCCAAGCGGACCTCGGTGGTCGCCACGGTGGCCCCGGAGTTGCCGGAGATCCTGGGCCCCGAACGGTTCCGTAAGGCCTTCCGCCGTTACGCCGACGGGCGGGCCATGACCGGCGGGTACCGCCTGGACGCCATGCGCTTCGCCGCCTGGATGCTGGAGCACGGCCAGCCGAAGGAGAACGCCCGCGCCCGGCGGCGACTGCGCCGCTGGTGGAAGGACCGCGCCCGGCCCACTCCCCCACGTCGTCCGGTACGCCGTGCCCTGCGGTGGATGCGGGACGCCCTCACCACCTCGGAGGGCTGAGATGAACCTCGCCATGTGGCTGACCCTCGCCGCCGTCACCGGGTCCCTGGTCTCGGTGTGGTGGGCCCACCACCGCGCCCTGGCGTCGGTACCCCGGGTCGACGCCGCGCCGCCGCGCAACGTACGGGAGGCCGCGTTCCTGGGGGGCGGCCCCGGCCGGGTCGCCGACACCGTGTTCTGCCTGCTGCTGGAGGACGGTCGGCTCCGCGCCGACCACGGGCGGGTGACCGCCGTCGAGGGCGCCCACGGGCGGGAGCCGGTGGAGCGGGAACTCCTCCACCTGTGCGCGGCCGACGGCGGCTCCTCGTCCTGGAAGTCGCTGCGGCCACGGCTGATGTCCTCGGCGCCGGTGCAGCGCATCGGTGACGAACTGGCCGAGCGGGGGCTGCTGTTCCGGCCGGAGATCCACCGGCCCTGGCGACGGGCGACCCGCCGCCATCTGTGGATCTGCCTGCTGGGCTACCTGTGCTGTCTGATCCTCGGGGACGTCTCCCTGCTGGTACGGCTGCTGGTGCTCCCCCTCGCCGCGCTGCTCCTGGCGGGGCTGGGCCTGCTGGGGGCACCGGACCGCCGTCGCCGTACCCCCCGGGGGCGGCTGGAGACCGAGGTGCTGCGGATCACCAAGCCGTTCGCGGTCACCGGGGTGGGCGCCGCCTCCACGGCGGTCGCGGTGGGCGGGCTGCTGGCGGTGGGCGACGCGGAGTTGAAGGGCGAACTGGTCCAGGGCCTGGCCGGTACCGAACTCGCCGCCGCCCACAGCACCACCAGCGCGGTGAGCGGCTCCGCCGAGGGCGCCTGGTGCGGTGGCGACGGCGGAGGCTGCTCTGGCGGGTGCGGCGGCTGTGGAGGGTGCGGCGGCTGAGCCGCGCGGGCGGTCACCGGGGGGCGCCGGCCCCCGTACGCGAGGGCGGGCGCCCGGTCACCCGGTGAGGGTCAGGGCAGGTCGGCCAGGAGGTCCCCGACCGGGCGGCGGCGCCCGGTGTAGAAGGGCACCTCCTCCCGTACGTGCATCCGCGCCTCGGAGCCGCGCAGGTGGCGCATCAGGTCCACGATGCGGTGGAGTTCGTCCGCCTCGAAGGCGAGGATCCACTCGTAGTCCCCGAGGGAGAACGAGGGCACCGTGTTGGCCCGTACGTCGGGGAAGCCGCGCGCCATCTTGCCGTGGTCGGCGAGCATCCGGCGACGGTCCTCGTCGGGCAGCAGGTACCACTCGTAGGAGCGCACGAAGGGGTAGACGCTCACGTAGTCACGGGCCCGCTCGTCGGCCAGGAAGGCCGGGATGTGGGACTTGTTGAACTCCGCTGGGCGGTGCAGCGCCATGTTGGACCACACCGGCTCCAGGTGCGCACCGAAGGCGGTGCGCCGCAGCCGGTTGTAGGCGGACTGGAGGGCGTCGGAGTCGCCGGAGTGCCACCAGACCATCACGTCCGCGTCGGCCCGCAGGCCGGACAGGTCGTAGATCCCGCGTACGGTCACGTCCTCGGTGCCCAGGTCGGCGAACAGTTTCTCCACCTCGCCGGCGAGGGTGGCCCGGTCCGCCGGCAGCGGGGGGCGGACCCGGAAGACCGACCACAGGGTGTAGCGGATCACCTCGTTGAGGTCCTTGGCGCGCTTGCCGGGCGACCGGTCGTCCGGGACCTCGGGGGCGTGGGTGGCGTCGTTGCTCGCAGTCATGGCCCCATTGTCGCCCGCATTGTCGCCCACCCCGAAGCCGGCCCCGCCCACGGGGGCGGCCGTCACCGACACGGTGCCCGGGCGGTCCGCGTGCCCGGCCGGGTTCAGCCCTCGGCGCGGGGCGGGATGACGCCGCCCCGACGCAGATAGCCGGCGAGGTCGTCGGTCAGCGGCAGCGCGTCGATCTCCTCGGGGGCGACCCACCGGACCTCGTCGGCGTCGTCGCCGGCCACCAGGGTGCCGCCGAGGACGGTGGCGGCGAAGTCGTGGATCTCGTACACCCGGCCGTCGCCGACCGGTACCCGCAGGTTCCACAGTTCCCGGCCGACCCGGACCCGTAGACCGGTCTCCTCCAGCGCCTCACGGGCCGCCGCCTCCCGGAGGCTCTCCCCGGCCTCCACCGAACCGCCGGGCACCGACCACAGTCCGCGCCCCGGTTCGGTGCCCCGCCGGACCAGCAGCACCCGGCCGGCCTCGTCCGTGACGACCACGCTGGCCGCCCACACCACCTGTTGGGACATGCCCCGACCGTACCGGGTCAGCCCTGCCCCTCCGAGGGGAGCACCGCGTCGGCGGCCGACTCCCCGCTGGCCACACAGGCGGGGATGCCCACCCCGTCGTAGGCGGCCCCGCACAGGGCCAGCCCCGGGAGCGCGGCCACCTCCCGGCGTACCGCCGCCACCCGGTCCAGGTGCCCGACCGGGTACTGCGGCAGCCCGCCCGGCCAGCGGGTCACCAGCGAGCGCACCGGACGGGCCCGCAGCCCCACGGCGGCCTCCAGGTCCCGCAGCGAGACCCGGACCAGTTCCTCGTCCTCCCAGGACAGGGGCCGCGCGTCCCCCAGCCGCCCGAGCGAGGTACGCAGGAGGTACAGCTCCTCGTCCCCCTCGCCCACCCACTCCCACTTGGTGCCCGAGAAGGTCGCCGCCTTGATGCCCCGCCCCTCCACCGGAGGCACCAGGAAGCCGCTGACCTCGGGCAGTCCGGCCACCTCGGTACGGCGGAAGGCGAGCGTGACCAGGGCCATCGGGGCGTACTCCACGGCTTCCAACTCCCCCGCCACCCGGGGCAGTCGCCCCGCCAACAGCCGGCCCGCCACCGGAGCCGGCACCGCCAGCACCACCGCGTCCGCCGACAGTGCCTCACCGCCCCCGAGCGCGACCCGCCACTCCTGACCGACCCTCAGCACCTCCCGTACCTCCGCGCCGTGACGCAGCTCGGCACCCCGCTCCCGGCAGGACCGGGCCACCTCCTGCGGCAGCCGCCCCACCCCGCCCCGGACGCCGTGGAACACCGGCCCGCCCGCCACGCCGACCGCCGCGCCCCGCACCCGACGCACCGCGTCGGCCAGGGAGCTCTCGTGGCGGGCCGCCTCGAACAGGGCCGGTACGGCGGCCCGCAACGAGATGCGGTAGGGGTCGCCCGCGTAGACGCCGCCCAGCAGCGGCTCCACCAGCCGGTCCACCACCTCCGGCCCCAGCCGCTCGGCGACCAGCTCCCCGATGGCCACGTCGTCGGGCCCGCCGGGCCGGCCCAACTCCAGGGCCGGAAGGCCCACTTCGGCCGCGATACGCCGCCGCCCCTCGGGGGAGATCACCTCAGCCACCTGGGCCGGGTCGTCGGGCACCCCCATCACCTGGCCCCTGGGCAGCGGGCGCAGCGCCCCCCGGGACCACAACGCCGAGCCCACCGCGCGCGGGGCGCACAGGTCGGGGCCCAGCCCCACCGCCTCGGCCAGCCGTGACCCCTCCGGGCGGCGGGCCAACATCGCCTCCGCGCCCAGGTCCACCGGCTGGCCGGCGATCTCCCCCACCCGCAGTTTTCCGCCCACCCGGGAGTCGGCCTCCAGCACGGTCACCCGTGCTCCCCGGTCCAGCAGACGGTGGGCGGCGGCAAGCCCGGAGATCCCCGCACCGATGACGATCACGCGCATGTGCCCACTGTCCCAGACCGTGGGACGTGGCCCGCACGCACCCGTTCCGTGACGAGATCGCGACCGGGTGACGGCAACCGGTCACCGCGCGTCGCCCGTCCAACCTGCCACAGGACAGGGGACCTTGGGGGATCGCGTGAGGAACACACGGCACGACGGATGGGGCCGACCCGACGGCGGGGCGGGAAACGGGTCACGGTTCGCCCGGGCCCGGGCGGCGGTGGTGGCGCCGACGGCGCGCAGGGCCGTACTGGCGGTACTGGTCGCCACCCTGGCGGTGACCGGGTGCAGCGCCTCCGACGACGACAGCGCGGGCGCGTCGGACCAACGGCCGTCCGCCGGTGAACAGGGGAAGCGCTCACCAGAGCGGGACGGTACCGCGGAGACCCGGCAACCGGGCTCTGACCCGAGCCCGGGCGCCTCCGACGGGACCGACCAGAGTCCGGGGCGGCAGAAGTACCCGGCCGCCTCCCGGGAGTTGGTGCGCACCGCACAGCTCACCGTGGTCGCCAAGGACGTGCCCGGGAAGCTGGAGCGGGCCCGCGAGACGGCCGAGAAGGCCGGCGGCTACACCGCCAGCGAGACCACCGACCGGGACCCCGAGGGGCACGAGCGCTCCCGCATCACGCTCAAGGTGCCGCCCCGGAAGCACTCCTCGGTCCTGGCCGACCTCTCCGACCTGGGCACCCTGGAACGCCGCAACGTCTCCACCCAGGACGTGACCGACCGGGTGGTGGACCTCAAGAGCCAGATCTCCTCCCAGCGGGCCAGCGTCCGCAGGGTGCGCGAACTGATGGACGAGGCCGACGACCTGAGCGAGGTCGTCCGCCTGGAGGGCCAGCTCACCAGCCGGCAGACCACCCTGGAGACCCTGCTGGCCGAGCAGAAGAACCTCTCGGACAGCACCGACATGGCCACCGTCATCCTCTCCCTGAGGGAACCCGACGGGACCCTCGGTGGCGGTGACCGGGACGAGAGCCCCGGCTTCGTCGACGCGCTGGCCGGGGGCTGGGGCGCGCTGCTGTTCACCATGCGCTGGTTCGCCGTGGTGCTGGGCGCCCTGCTGCCCTTCGTACTCGCCGGAGCACTGCTGACCCTGCTGTGGCGGGTGCTGGAACCGCGCCGGCCCCGCTGGCTGCGCCGCCGTCCCCGGGTGGTACCGGTCAGCCCCTGGGGCCCGCCGGCCGCCCCGGCCCCCGCTCCGGTGGGCGCCGACGGCGCGACGACGGACACCGGCGACCCCGACCCGGGAGCTGAGGGCACCAGGTGACCGGTCGGCGCCCGGGCCGGCCGGTCACGGCACCGGAACCTCCCCTGCCCGACACCACTCCACGGTGACTCCACGGCGCGCCGTTTGGACCGGGGAAGATCCGTGAACACGTTCCGGTGCCACACCTCGTGGGGGTGGGAACAGGAGGCGCCGCCGTGGCACGCGCGGATCCTGGGGAGGGTCGGTGAGCGTGTCACGCGCCGTGGGACAGCGCCGGGCGGAAGGGAGTCCGGTGCGTCGGTGCCCCGGCCGCCCCGGCGGCAAGGGGCGACCCCCGGCGACGACGGAGCGACAACCCGGCGCTGTACGGCGCCAGGGCACGCGAGCCTCTCGGTGTTCCGAACGAGGCGCCCTAGCGTGGTGGGCGCACGGCGCCGGGCGGCGCGACCCGACGGAGAGGAACCGGTATGGCTACCACCCGACGGATTCTGGTGATCGGCGGCGACGCCGCCGGAATGGCGGCGGCCTCCCGGGCGCGCCGACTGTGCGGCGAGGAGTGCGAGGTCGTGGCCCTGGAGCGGGGCGAGTTCACCTCGTACTCGGCCTGCGGTATCCCGTACTGGGTGGGCGGACAGGTCGAGGACCGCGACCAGCTGATCGCCCGGGACCCGGCCGAGCACCGTCGGCGCGGGGTCGACGTACGCACCCGCACCGAGGCCACCGCCCTGGACCTGGACCGGGGCCAGGTACGCGCCCGCCGACTGGACTCCGGCGAGGAACTGTGGCTGGACTACGACGAGTTGGTCCTCGCCACCGGCGCCCACCCGGTGCGTCCCCGGCTGCCCGGCATCGACGCCGACGGCGTCCACGGAGTGCAGAGCCTGGAGGACGGCCAGGCCCTGCTGGACACCCTGGCCCGCACCGAGGGCGACCGGGCGGTGGTGGTCGGCGCCGGCTACATCGGCGTGGAGATGGCCGAGGCCCTGATCCGCCGGGGCTACCGGGTGACCGTGGTGGACCAGGCCGAGCAGCCGATGACCACCCTGGACCCGGACATGGGCGCCCTGGTGCACGAGGCCATGTGCGGTATGGGCATCGAGACGGTACGTGGGGCCACGGTCAGCGAGATCGCCACCGAGGACGGCAGGGCGGTCGGGGTGGTCACCGACCGGGACCGGTACCCGGCCGACGTGGTGGTGCTGGGCCTGGGAGTCCGGCCGGCGACCGAGCTGGCCCGGGAGGCGGAACTGCCCCTCGGCGCCTCCGGCGGGCTGCTCACCGACGTCACCCAGCGGGTGCGCGGGCACGAGAACGTGTGGGCCGGCGGCGACTGCGTGGAGGTGTACGACCTGGTGTCCGGCGAGCACCGGTACGTCCCGCTGGGCACCCACGCCAACAAGCACGGCCAGGTGATCGGCTCCAACCTCGGCGGCGTCCACGCCACCTTCCCCGGGGTGGTGGGTACGGCCGTGAGCAAGGTCTGCGACCTAGAGATCGGACGTACCGGCCTGCTGGAACGCCAGGCCACCGAGGCCGGACTGGACTTCCACACGGTGACCGTGGAGGCCACCAGCCGGGCCGGCTACTACCCCGGGGCCAGCCCGATGCACGTCAAGATGCTCGCCGAACGGCACACCGGGCGCCTGCTGGGCACCCAGATCGTGGGGCGTGAGGGGGCGGCGAAGCGGGTGGACATCGCCGCCGTGGCCCTGACCGCCCGGATGACGGTGGAGCAGATGACCCAGCTCGACCTGGGTTACGCGCCGCCGTTCTCCCCGGTGTGGGACCCGGTACTGGTGGCCGCGCGCCGAGCGCTGGCGGCCGTACGGGGCGACTGACCCGGACTCAGCGGGCGGTGCGCTGGTGGACGTACTCCACCAGCGCGGTCAGCGCTCCGGGGTCGGTGTCCGGCAGCACCCCGTGCCCGAGGTTGAACACGTGCCCCTCCAGGCCACGGGCCGACTCCAGCACCCGGCCGGCCTGTTCCTCCACCGCCTCACGCGGGGCGAACAGCACGGCCGGGTCGAGGTTGCCCTGCACGGCCTTGCCCGGTCCGATCCGGCGGGCCGCCTCGTCCAGCGGCACCCGCCAGTCCACGCCCACCACGTCGGCACCCGCCTCGCCGAGCAGCCCGAGCAGTTCGCCGGTACCCACCCCGAAGTGGATGCGGGGTACGCCGTACCCGGCGACCGCCTCGAAGACGCTGGCCGAGGCGGGCATGACCCGCCGGCGGTAGTCCTCGGGAGCCAGGGCGCCCACCCAGGAGTCGAACAGCTGGACCGCGCTGGCCCCGGCCTCGATCTGCACCTGTAGGAAGGTGGAGGTGATCCGCGCCAGCCGCTCCAACAGGGCGGCCCACAGCCGGGGTTGGCCGTACATCATGGCCTTGGTGCGCTCGTGGTTGCGGGACGGGCCGCCCTCCACCAGATAGCTGGCCAGGGTGAACGGAGCACCGGCGAAGCCGATCAGCGGGGTGTCCCCCAGCTCCTTGACCAGCATCCCGATGGCCTCGGACACATAGGACACGTCGTCCGGCTCCAGGGGCCGCAGCCGGGCGAGGTCGGCCTCGGACCGGACGGGCTCGGCCACCACCGGCCCGACCCCGGGCTTGATGTCCAGGTCCAGGCCGAGCGCCTTGAGCGGGACCACGATGTCGCTGAAGTAGATGGCGGCGTCGACCCCGTGCCGGCGCACCGGCTGGAGGGTGATCTCGGTGACCATCTCCGGGCGCGTGCAGGACTCCAACATCCCGGTGCCCTGCCGCAGTTGGCGGTACTCGGGCAGGGAACGGCCCGCCTGGCGCATGAACCACACCGGGGTGTGCGGCACCGGTTCACGGCGGCAGGCGCGGAGGAAGGGGGAGTCCTGGAGGGGGCCCTGGGGGCGGTGCTCGACGCTCACCCGGGCAGTCTCCCACGCGTGGCGGGTGCCCCCGAACCGGGCGCCGGACGGCACCGGGCCCGCCGGCCGGGGTGACGGAGTGGCCGGCGCGCCCCGGGCGGCACCGCCAATCGGGCGACCCGCCGTCGGCGGCCCGCTCCCGGACCACCGCGCCGGCGCCCTCTACTCTTTCCGCCCATGACAGCGGTGGGAATTCCAGTGACCGACAGCGACGGTGGACCCGACGAGGCGGAGGCGCCGGTACCCCCGGCCTTCACCGCCGCGTTGGCCGCCCTCCGCGCGTACCGCCCCCGGGAGGACGTGCGGCTGCGCCCGATGCCCGCTCCCCGACGGTTGGCGCCGCACGCCTGCGCCTGGACCGCGACCGTGGAGGAGCCGGCCGGAGCGCCCTCGGCGCGGTCCGAGCAGGAGCCGGCCGAGCTGGCCGACGGGCGCTTCGTGCTGCTGTACGACCCGGACCAGGAGTCCACCTGGCAGGGACCGTTCCGGGTGGTCACCCTCGCCCGGGCGAACGTGGAACCCGAGATGGGCCAGGACCCCCTGCTCCCCGAGGTCACCTGGTCCTGGCTGCTGGGAGCCCAGCGGGCCCACGGGCTGTCGGTACGGGAACTGTCCGGGACAGTGACCCGGGCCGGCTCGCACTACTTCGGGGGGATGGCCGACCGGGAACCGCACGCCGAGCTGGAGCTGCGCGCGAGCTGGACCCCCGAGGCGGAGGACCCCGGGGAGGTGGCCTCCCATCTGGCGGCCTGGTGCGAGCTGCTGTGCCAGTGCGCGGGGCTGCCCCCGGTCGGTGGGGAGGGGGAATCGGTGGAGGGCGAGGCCCGGGTGGTAGCACTTCGGAACCGGTTCGAGGGGTAACCGCGCCGGTGCGCCGGCCGGCCACCACCCGGCCGGGCAGCCGGATCGAGCGGCCGTCCGAATCCGGGACGGCCTCGGTCACCGATTCGTGATCATTCTCTAAAGCTGGGCCTCCGTGCTGCCGAAGGAAGCTATGACCCTTCCACACGGAACGTCCATCACTATCCGGTTTGTCCGGGATGGGCGTACCGCCTCGCCACTCCCCAGGAGGCCCGGTGTCTGTTCTGCTTGAGCACCCCACAAGCCTCGGCGCCTACCGCCCCAACAAGCCGACCGCCATGGTCGTCGTAGCCGACCCTCGTGTCCGTTCCACCGTGACCCGCCACCTGTGGGCCCTCGGGGTACGCGACGTGATCGAGGCGTCGTCCATCGCGGAGGCACGACCCCGAGTCACCAACCCGCGCGACATCTGCGTCGCCGACGTCCACCTGCCGGACGGTTCCGGCCTCACCCTGCTGTCCGAGACCCGCGCGGCGGGCTGGCCCAACGGGCTCGCCCTGTCGGCCGCCGACGACATCGGCGCCGTACGCAACGCCCTGGCCGGCGGCGTCAAGGGCTACGTCGTCACCGGCACCCGCGCCGCGCTGGGCCTGCCCAACCGCCCCGGCGCCGCACCCGTCGGGGCCGCCGCCGCCCGGATGCACCGCCGCCCCGGCCCCGGTGGCCCCGGCCACCCCGGCGGCTACCGCGAACTGTCCGGCCGCGAGGTCGAGGTGCTCCGACTGGTGGCGGAGGGCCAGTCCAACAAGGCCATCGGCGTCTCCATGGGGCTGTCCGCCCTCACCGTCAAGAGCCACCTCGCCCGCATCGCCCGCAAGTTGGGCACCGGAGACCGGGCCGGCATGGTCGCGGTCGCCCTGCGCACCGGCATCATCCACTGACCCACCCGTCACCCCGCCACCCCGAGGGCGCCCACACCCGTGGGCGCCCTCGCGCGTGCCGTGTGAGCGGGCCGACGGTCCGCGCCGAGGGGCGCGGCTACCCTTGTCGGGTGACCGACGCCGAAGACACCGAACCGAAGGCCCCCCAGTCCACCAGCTCCTCCGCGGCCCCACCCGTCACCGAACCGACGGGTCCGGCGCCGGTCCCCCTGCTGGAACCCCGGGAGGGCATCCCGCCGGTCACCGCTACCGAGGAGGACCTCGACAAGGTCGTCCAGCGCTTCGCCGAGGGCTCCGGCCCGGTCGCGGTGGACGCCGAACGGGCCTCCGGCTACCGCTACGGGCAGCGCGCCTACCTCATCCAGCTCCGCCGCGAGGGCGCCGGCAGCGCCCTGATCGACCCGGTGGGCTGCCCCGACCTCACCACCCTGGGCGACGCCCTCGCCGACACCGAGTGGGTGCTGCACGCCGCCACCCAGGACCTGCCCTGCCTCCGGGAGATAGGGATGGTGCCCCGCCAGCTGTTCGACACCGAGCTGGCCGGGCGGCTCGCCGGCTTCGCCCGCGTGGGACTGGGACCGATGGTGGAGCACGTCCTGGGCTACGCCCTGGAGAAGGGGCACTCGGCCGTCGACTGGTCCACCCGCCCGCTGCCCGAGCCGTGGCTGCGGTACGCGGCCCTGGACGTGGAACTGCTGGTCGACCTGCGGGACGCCCTGGAGGCCGAACTCGGCGAACAGGGCAAGGGCGAGTGGGCCCGCCAGGAGTTCGAGGCGATCTGCTCCGCTCCCCCGGCCCCGCCCCGCAAGGAGCCCTGGCGCCGTACGTCGGGGATGCACAAGGTGCGCCGTCGCCGCCAGATGGCGGCGGTACGGGAGCTGTGGACCGCCCGCGACCACATCGCCCAGCGACGTGACATCTCCCCCGGCAAGGTCCTCAGCGACGCGGCGATCGTGGCCGCCGCCCTGGCCATGCCCACCGACGTACGGGCGCTGTGCGCGCTGCCCGGCTTCGGGCACCGGATGGGCCGGCGTCAACTGACCCAGTGGCAGGAGGCGGTGGAGCGGGCCCGGCACCTGCCGGACCGGGAGCTGCCGACGCCCAGCCAGGCGTCCAACGGCCCGCCGCCCCCGCGCGCCTGGGCCGACAAGGACCCGGTGGCGGCGGCCCGGCTGACGGCGGCCCGGTCCGCGGTGACCGCCCGGGCCGAGGAGCTGAGGTTGCCCCAGGAGAACCTGCTGACCCCGGACACCGTGCGCCGGCTCTGCTGGGAACCCCCGGAGGAGCCCACCCGGGAGGCGGTGGCCGCGTCGCTGCGGGAACGCGGGGCGCGCCCCTGGCAGGTGGAGCAGACCGTGGACCTGCTGGTGGAGGCGTTGGACCAGCCCGCCCCCGCCAGCTGAGCGGGTACCGCCTGACGGTGGTGCGACCCGGGCGCGCGAACGGTGCGCCCGGGCCCGCCGGGCCGGGAGCGCGGGCACCGGGGAATGTGATCCACGCCCCTGTGGGGGGACCGGCCTTGCCCATCAGTTACCGACAAGTAGCATGGTGCGTAAAGCCACCCCGGCCCCTCGCGGACCCGGGGGCGAACCCCCGCACCGGCGCACATGGAGGAGAGCCAACGTGCCTCGTACCGCTAGGGACGTCGTCTTCGTCGACGGCGTCCGCACCCCGTTCGGCAAAGCGGGCCCGAAGGGTATCTACCACGAGACCCGCGCTGACGACCTGGTCGTCAAGTGCATCCGGGAGTTGCTGCGCCGGAACCCCAACCTGCCGCCCGAGCGCGTCGACGAGGTCGCCGTCGCCGCCACCACCCAGATCGGTGACCAGGGCCTGACCATCGGCCGTACCGCCGGCATCCTCGCCGGCCTGCCCAGCTCCGTACCGGGCTACTCCATCGACCGGATGTGCGCCGGCGCCATGACCGCCGTCACCACCACCGCCGGCTCCGTCTCCTTCGGCGCCTACGACGTGGTCGTGGCCGGCGGCGTGGAGCACATGGGCCGCCACCCGATGGGCGAGGGCGTCGACCCCAACCCCCGGTTCGTGTCGGAGAAGCTGGTCGACCAGTCCGCGCTGTTCATGGGCATGACCGCGGAGAACCTCCACGACCGTTTCCCCCACCTGACCAAGGCCCGCGCCGACGAGTTCGCGGTGCGCAGTCAGGAGAAGGCCGCCAAGGCGTACGCCGACGGCAGGATCCAGCAGGACCTGGTGCCGATCTCGGTCCGCCGCACCGACCCGGAGGCCGGCGAGACCGGCTGGGGTCTGGCCACCGCCGACGAGCCGATGCGCCCCGGCACCACCCTGGAGAGCCTCGCCGGGCTCAAGACCCCGTTCCGCCCGCACGGCCGGGTCACCCCGGGCAACGCCGCCGGACTCAACGACGGCGCCACCGCCTCGCTGATCGCCGCCGAGGACGTGGCCCGGGACCTGGAACTGCCGGTACGGATGCGGCTGGTGTCCTACGCCTTCGCCGGGGTCGAGCCCGAGGTGATGGGCATCGGCCCGGTGCCCTCCACCGAGAAGGCACTCGCCAAGGCGGGCCTGGGCATCGACGACATCGGCCTGTTCGAGATCAACGAGGCCTTCGCGGTACAGGTCCTGGCCCTGCTGGACCACTACGGCATCGCCGACGACGACCCACGCGTCAACCAGTACGGCGGGGCCATCGCCTTCGGCCACCCGCTGGCCTCCTCCGGCGTACGGCTGATGACCCAGCTGGCCCGACAGTTCGAGGACCAGCCGCACGTCCGCTACGGCATCACCACCATGTGCGTGGGCTTCGGCATGGGCGGCACCGTGATCTGGGAGAACCCGCACTACGAGGGAGCAGGCAAGTGACGTCCACCACCGAGCTGTTGAAGGGCGCGGCCTCCCTGTTCCCGGACGAGGTCGTCACCCAGGCGCACGTACGCCACCTCGAACTCCCCTCCCAGGCGGGCCGGTTCGCCCTGATCACCCTGGACAACGGGTTCGACCACTCCAAGCCCACCACCTTCGGCCCCGGCTCGCTCGCCCACCTCAACGAGGCCCTGGACCAGGTCGAGCGAGAGGCCGCGAACGGCGAGATCGTCGGCGTCGGGATCACCGGCAAGCCGTTCATCTTCGCGGTCGGCGCCGACCTCAAGGGCGTGGAGGTCATCAAGGAGCACCAGGACGCCCTGGCCATCGGCAAGGGCGGCCACGACGTGTTCCGGCGGCTGTCCCAGCTGGCCGTACCCACCTTCGCCTACTACAACGGCGCGGCCATGGGCGGCGGTGTGGAGGTGGGCCTGCACTGCACCTACCGCACCATCTCCCAGGCCGTACCCGCCTTCTCCCTACCCGAGGTCTTCCTCGGACTGGTCCCCGGCTGGGGCGGCTGTGTGCTGCTGCCCAACCTGATCGGACCCGACCGGGCCATCTCGATGATCATCGAGAACTCCCTCAACCAGAACCGACAGCTCAAGGGCCCCCAGGTCCACGAACTCGGCGTCGCCGACGCCCTGTTCGAGGGCGCCGACTTCCTGGAGCAGTCCCTGCACTGGACCTCCGCCGTACTGCGCGGCGAGATCGAGGTGGCCCGCCCCGAGGTGGACCGCGGCGAGGCCTGGGACCAGGCGGTGGCACGCGGCCGGGAGATCGCGGACGGCAAGGTGCACGGCGCCGCCCCCGCCGCCTACCGCGCCCTGGACATCATCGCCGCCGCCAAGGACGGTGACCTGGACGCCGGCTTCCAGGCCGAGGACCAGGCGCTGGCCGACCTGATCATGGGCAGCGAACTCCGCAGCGGCATCTACGCGTTCAACCTGGTGCAGAAGCGGGCCAAGCGTCCGGCCGGCGCCCCCGACAAGTCCCTGGCCAGGCCGGTGACCAAGGTCGGTGTGGTCGGTGCCGGGCTGATGGCCTCCCAGCTGGCGCTGCTGTTCGCCCGGCGGCTGGAGGTGCCGGTGGTGCTCACCGACATCGACCAGGAGCGGGTGGACAAGGGCGTGGGCTACGTCCACGAGGAGATCGACAAGCTGCTCCTCAAGGGCCGGGTCAACCAGGACAAGGCGAACCGCCTCAAGGCCCTGGTCACCGGTTCCCTGGACAAGGCCACCGCCTTCGCCGACGCGGACTTCGTCATCGAGGCCGTGTTCGAGGAGATGGGCGTCAAGCAGAAGGTGTTCGCCGAGGTCGAGGCGGTGGTGCCCGAGCACGCCATCCTCGCCACCAACACCTCCTCGCTGTCGGTGACCGAGATGGCCTCCCAGCTCCGGCACCCGGAGCGGGTGGTGGGCTTCCACTTCTTCAACCCGGTGGCCGTCCTGCCCCTGCTGGAGATCGTGCGCGGCGAGCGCACCGACGACGCCTCCCTGGCGACCGCGTTCGCCGTGGCCAAGTCCCTCAAGAAGACCTCGGTGCTGGTCAAGGACGCCCCGGCCTTCGTGGTCAACCGCATCCTCACCCGCTTCCTCGGCGAGGTGCTGCGCGCCATCGACGAGGGCACCCCGGTGGAGGTCGCCGACCGCGCGCTGGCCCCGATGGGCCTGCCGATGTCGCCGATCGTGCTGCTGGAGCTGGTGGGCCCGGCGGTGGCCCACCACGTGGCGGGCACCCTGCACCAGGCATTCCCGGACCGCTTCGGCGTCTCGGACAACCTGGGCCGGGTGGTCGAGGCCGGCAAGCGCAACCTGTACGTCTACGACTCCGGCAAGCCGGAGCTGGACCCCGAGGTGGCGGCGCTGTTCCAGACCGGCGACGTGGCCCTCACCGAGGAGCAGGTCCGCGACCGTGCCCTGGACGCCATCGCCCAGGAGGTCCGGCTGATGCTGGACGAGGGTGTGGTGGCCGAGGCGCAGGACATCGACCTGTGTCTGATCACCGGCGCCGGCTGGCCCTTCCACCTGGGCGGGATCACCCCGTACCTGGACCGTGAGGGGGTCAGCGAGCGCGCCGCCGGAGGCAGGTTCCTCGCCCCCGGGGTGGCCAGCGTCCCGGAATGACCCGGACGAGCGAACGGTGAAGTGGGGGGGCGGCGCCGGGGGGGGCGCCCCCCCCGGTTGGGGTAGGGTCCCGAAGGGG